>CAVWBV010000016.1:0-16267 GCA_963753355.1 uncultured Alphaproteobacteria bacterium | reverse complement strand
GCTCGCGGCGCCGCCACTCTTCAGGGAGAGATCATCATGCGCAATGTTGGAGCGATTGTGCTTGCGGCAACCGTCGCCGCGTCGGCGGTCACACAAGCCACATATGTACGTGCGGCCACCAAATACGACGGCGCCTGGAGCGTCGTGATCTATACGAGGAGCGGCCCGTGCGATGCCGCCTATCGTTTCAGCGGCCAGATCACCAACGGCATCATTTCTTATAACGGCGCCTTCGGCATTGATTTCACCGGACGCGTCAGACCGGGCGGCTCGGCGTGGGCACGGGTGTCGAGCGGACCGCATTACGCGGTGGCGAGCGGACACATGTCGGTAACGCGCGGCGGCGGCGTTTGGCACGGCCAGGGACCGGGTGGCTATTGCGCCGGCACGTGGGTGGCGACGCGAAGCTAACGCGCCGCACCCGCAACGCCGCGACCACAGGGCACGAGCTTTTTCCGCCGGCAGGTGCATGAGATGCGTTACGAACTTTATTACCACCCGACGGTGCAGGGCCGAGGCGAGTTCGTGCGGCTCGCGCTCGAGGAGGCCGGTGCGGATTACGTCGACGTGGCGCGGCGCAAGGGCAACGCCGGCGTGCCGGCGATGATGAAAATCATCGAGGATAAACGCAGCACCCGCCCGCCGTTCGCGCCGCCGTTCGTCAAAGTCGGCAAGCTCATTGTCGCGCAAACCGCCAACATCTTGTTCTTTCTCGGCCCGCGATTAAATCTTTCGCCGCGCGACGAAGCGGGGCGGCTCTGGGCACACCAGTTGCAACTCACCATCACGGACCTCGTGGTCGAGATCCACGATAGCCATCACCCCATCACCTCTTGGCTCTACTTTGAGGAGCAGCGGGCAGCGGCGCGGCGCCGCACCAAGGATTTCTGGCGCTATCGCGTGCCGAAGTTCCTCGGCTATTTCGAGCATATCTTGAAAAAAAACGGCGGGCGATTTCTCGTCGGCCGGCGTTTGACCTATGTCGATCTTTCGATCTTTCAGATCATCGAGGGACTGCGCTACGCCTTTCCAAAGCGCATGAAGCGCTTTGAGAAGAAGGTGCTCGGACTTGTCGCGCTCCACGATCGCGTGGCCGCGCGGCCGCGCATCAAAGCCTACCTGGCTTCGCCGCGGCGGATAGCGTTCAGTCAGTGGGGCATCTACCGCTACTACAAAGAGCTCGACGCCTGAGCTTCCCGGGGCTCCCGCGAGCGGCCGAACATTCTTGTCGGCTTCGCCGCGCTATCCGAGCGAATTGACGCCTGCCAGCGCGATCTGTTCGTCCTCGTGCGATTGCACCCCGGAGACACCGATCGCACCGACGCATTCGTTCTGATACATGATCGGCAGAGCGCCCTGAATCAGCAGCCCGGCGGGAAAAGTGATGAAAGCTGGCCGGTCCTTGACGCGGTCTTCAAAAAACTTGCTGGGGCGACGGGTCATGGCCGAGGTGCGCGCCTTGCCGAGGGACACTTCGGCCGAAATGATGGCAGCGCCGTCCATGCGTTCGAAGCCCAGGAGAAATCCACCGTCATCTACGATCGAGATCGCCACCACCCATTTGTTTTTCGCGGCTTCGGCCTCGCACGCCGCCAGCATTTTCTTGACATCGGCCAAAGTCAGACACGGTTTCGTCCGCATTAACTGCTCCTGTGGTATTCAAAAGCTGCTTGACGCTGAGTGGCACGCGCCCTTAGCCTCAACATGCGTCGCGCAGGGCGCCATCGAGAGGGGAACATGACGCTTCGATCGACCCAGCTTCGTCTCGCAGCGGCCATTCTGGCGCTAGGGCTCATGGCCTTGGCCGGTCCGTCCGCACGGGCGTTCACGATGGAAAATCTGAGCGGCAATGCGGACGGCAGTTCGAGGTATGCCGATCCGGATGGCCAGGTCAAGAACGGCATGACACTGTTCGGGCAGGGTGGCCCGACGGTTCAGTTCGGCGCGGGCAGCACGTATTCTCCGTTCATTCACCAGCCGCTCTCCGGCTTTGCGCCGTCGCAGCCGCCGCCCGAGCCCTATAACCTCAACAACAGAAATTAAGCTTAGGCAGCGCGAGCCTCGCAGCGGCTGAGTTGCACGCTTCGCCATGCATCACTGGGCTCGGCCGCGCAATCGGCTGAGCAGTTCTGCCGTGGGGTAGGAGTCGGCGGCCAAACCGTATTTCATTTGCGTGGTCCTGACGGCCTGCCGCGTTTTCAACCCCAGGAAACCGTCGACAGTGCCGACATCATAGCCGGCGCGCGCCAGGAGACCTTGCATCTCTTTTACGTCCTGGAAGGAAAGGGCGGTTGGCGGTATCCCGGGATGAAGCGCCGGCGCCCCGGCGATGCGGGTCGCCAAATAAGCGGCGGTGGTTGAATAGACCAGCGAATTATTCCACTGCAAATAAACCTGGAAATTTGGATAGACCAGGAAAGCCGGACCAAACCGTCCCATAGGCAGCAGCAGCGAGGCGGACAGGTTATCGGCCGGCAGCGGCCGTCCGTCGGCCAGCGTCACCCCGGAGGCGGCCCATTTCGAGCGCGGCAGCGCGAGTGAAAGGTCGGCTTGCTCCCATTGCAAATTGCCGGGCACCCGAACCTCGGTGAGCCATGGTTCACCCCGTTTCCAGCCGAGCCCGGCAAGATAGTTCGCCGTAGAGGCGAGCACGTCAGGAACGCTGTGGACCAGGTCGCGTTTGCCGCTGCCATCGAAGTCGACGGCATATTTGAAATATTCCGACGGCATCATCTGCGTCTGCCCGAGCTCGCCCGCCCACGACCCGATCATTTCGTCGGGCACGAGGTCGCCGCGCTCGATGAGGCGGATCGAATCGAATAACTGGGCGCGAAACCGGTCGCTGCGCCGGCAATCATACGCCAGCGAGGCGATGGCGCTGAGCGAATGATAGTTGCCCATATTGGCGCCGAAATCGCTTTCCAGTGCCCAGAACGACACGATAACAGGGGCGGACACGCCGTATTGCTGCTCGATCTTTGCAAACGTCGGCGCATTCGCCTTTATCAGTGCCTGGCCGCGCTGAATGCGGTAGGCGGCGGCCATGCGTCCGGAAAATTGCAGGAATGTTTGCGTGAAGACACGCTGCCCGCGATCGATGTTGACGATGTGCTGGTCGTAAGTCAGTCCGGGCGCCGCGGCCGCGATCGCGCGCTGCGAAATTCCTTTTGCAGCGGCTTCGCGTTCGAACGCCGCGAGCCAGGATTCATAAGATCCAGAAGTGCGGCAAGGCGCGGTTTGAGCGGCGGCGGTGCCGAACCCGGCGCTGAGCAAAAGGACGGCGGCCAAGCCAAATCTTGTCGAGAAAAGTCTTATTCCGGCGCTGGACGGGATTTCAAATACCACTGCAGAATCTCCTCGCCGGTCCAATAGAGCACGCCATCGAAGCGGCGGATGTGTTCATAGATGGCTTCGAGATATTTGATGCGGTGCGGTTGCCCGCTGATATAGGGATGGATGGCAATCGCAAGGATCTTTGCGCGCTCTTTTCCTTCGGCATAAAGCCGCTCGAACTGATCGAGGGTGCGGCGTAACAAATAGTCGCTCTCGTGATGCTGAACGATCATCATCGGGATGTCATTCAATTCGAGAGTGTAGGGCAGCGTCACCAATGGCCCGGCCGCTGTGCGAATCAAGGTCGGCTCGTCGTCGTAGACCCAGTCGCCGATATACTTGATGCCGGCGGCGGCGAGGATTTCGGGTGTGTCGAGCGTTTGCGTCAGCCCAGGCCCGAGCCAGCCCACGGGCCGCTTCTCGCAAAACCGCGTGATGACATCAAGGGCGCGTTCGACCATGGCCTTTTGATCGGGCTCGGCATGGATCGGACCTTGCTCATAAGAATGACCCATGAACTCCCACCCGTCGATCCGCGCCTGTTCGGCGACGCGCGGGTAGTCGTCACAGACGCGTGCGTTCAGCGCCAGCGTCGGTCGGATACCGAGCCGCTTGAACAGCTCGAAGAAACGCCACACGCCGACGCGCATCCCGTATTCGTGCCAGCTCCAATTGGGCACGTCGGGAAGTTGACTTTGGCCGGTGGGTGGCGCGAGCACCTGTCGCGCCATGGGCTTGCGGATGTCCCAGACTTCCAGGTTGACGATGGTCCAGAAAACCAGGCGGGCGTCGCCAGGCAGTTTGAGAGGGGGCCGATCGACGATCGCCGAGTAGTCGCACCGCTCTCGCGGCAGCATGGCTTGGCTCACCCTCGTCGCCTCCTGTCTGGCGGTCCGGCGCGAAAACGCGTAAGTACTTTTCCGGCAACGTCAATCCCTTGAAGTATATTATTGTCCTAATCACATCCCCGTTAGCAACGCTCGGGCGGTATTCGCCTTATTCGGGGTGAAATGCTATGGAACCATCAAGGTACGCGCCGATTAGACTTCTTAGCCATTAAGTTTCGCAATTCGCTCATCCGGTTTTCCGGACCGACTAATGTCACGCCCGATCGTCCAATCGCCTGAGGCCGAAACCGAGCAAGCGGCCGATGCCGAATTGTCCGCCCATAAGCGCCGGCATTGGCTCCGCGCCTTCGCCGCCGTGCGCGCCGAGACCGAGCGCCGCGCCGGTCAACTTTCCGCCGAAGATCAGGTGGTGCAGTCGATGCCGGACGCGAGTCCGACGAAATGGCATCGGGCGCATGTGACCTGGTTCTTCGAGCAGTTTCTGCTGCGGCCGTTCAATCCCTCCTACCGGGCCTTCGACGAACGATTTTCGTACTTGTTCAACTCCTACTATGTCGCGGCCGGCCCACGTCATGCGCGACCGCAGCGCGGTTTGATCACACGCCCAGGCATCGCCGAGACGACGGCCTATCGTGCTTATGTCGACGCGGCCGTCGCCGCGCTCATCGAATCGGCGGCAGATGGCGCGCCGATTTTTCCGACTGTCGAAGTCGGGCTGCATCACGAGCAGCAACATCAGGAATTATTGCTGACCGACATTCTCCATGCGTTTGCCCAAAACCCGACCCACCCGGCTTACGATACTCAGTGGCAATGGCTGGAAAGCCCCTGTCTCGATGACCGCGCCGACCCGCGTCTTGAGGGCGTGTATTCAATCGGTGCCGGGGAAAATGGCTTCTCCTTCGACAACGAACGTCCGGCGCATCGGGTTTTCCTCGAGCCGGTCCGAATCGCGCGGAAACTTGTCACCAACGGAGAGTGGCTCGAGTTCATGGCTGACGGCGGCTACACCAAGCCCAATCTGTGGCTATCGGACGGGTGGGCCGTCGTTGCCGCGGAGGAATGGAAGGCGCCAGGCTATTGGCAGTTGATCGACGGCGCATGGTTTTCCATGACGCTTGGCGGCCTGCGTCCGGTCGATCCGGCACTGCCGGTGTGTCATGTGAGCTACTACGAGGCGGACGCGTTCGCGCGCTGGGCGGGCAAACATCTGCCGAGCGAAGCGGAGTGGGAAGTCGCGGCCAAGGCCGGCGCTCTCGAAGACGCCTTTGGCAAGGTGTGGCAGTGGACCCGCAGCGCCTATTTGCCTTACCCGGATTACGTGGCCGAGCTGGGCGCGCTCGGTGAATACAACGGCAAATTCATGGTCAGTCAGATGGTATTGCGCGGTTCGTCGTTGGCGACGCCGGAGGGTCACTCCCGGGCGTCGTACCGCAATTTCTTTTATCCCGCGGCGCGCTGGCAATTCAGCGGCTTGCGGCTGGCCGAATTCCATCACTGAGTTTGCAAATGAACCCGGTCCAAACCGCGCTTCGCGTTCCGCCATTTGCGGCTTCCGACTCGTTTGCCGCCGACGTCATTTCCGGGTTGACCAAAAAGCCCAAACACCTGCCGCCGAAGTATTTCTACGACGCCGTGGGTTCGGCGTTGTTTGAACGCATCACGCGGTTGCAGGAATATTACCCGACCCGCAGCGAACTTGAACTTCTGCACAAGCACGCACCGGAAATTGTCTCGCTGTTTCCGCCGGGCTGTGTCCTTATCGAGTTCGGCGGTGGTTCGAGCACCAAGGCGCGTATTCTGCTGCGCGCCGCGGCAAGCATCGAAGCCTATATGCCGGTCGACATATCTGGCGATTTTCTCGCCCAGGAAGCGGCCCGGCTTCGCCGCGACTTCCCGCATCTCGCGGTTTATCCGGTGGCGGCCGACTTCACGACCATGTTCGAGCCGCCGGCGGAAGCGGCGAACCGGCCGCGCGCCGGTTTCTTTCCCGGCTCGACTATCGGCAACTTTGAACCACATGAGGCCGCGCGCTTCCTTCGCCACGCTGCGCGAATTCTCGGTCACGGCGCGGTTTTTATCGTCGGCGTCGATCTCGTCAAGCCGGCCGATATTCTCTATCGCGCTTACAACGACGCCGAGGGCGTTACCGCGAAATTCAATCTCAATCTGCTGGCGCGGATCAATCGGGAGCTTGGCGGCAATTTCGATCTCGAGGCTTTTGAGCACCACGCGTTTTATAACCGCGAGCGAAGCCGTATCGAAATGCATCTCGCCAGCACGAAGCGCCAGACGGTGCGGGTGGGTAATACGCCGATCGAGTTTCGCGCCGGCGAAACCATTCACACCGAGAACAGCTACAAGTATTCGATCGACACGTTTCGTGCCCTGGCGCACGGCAGCGGCTGGTCGCCACTCCAGACGTGGACCGACGGCCAATTCAGCGTGCATGCCTTGCGCGCCGATGGCGACCTCTGAAAAAAGCGCATCGGGCGACCCGGTCGTTTTTAGAAACCGCGCGCCCGGCACGGCGTTAACAGCACGGCTGGGTGAATGGAGGAAACGAGTATGCCGCTCAAGCGAACCATCGAAAAGGCGCAGCGCGACAAGCGCGAGGGCAAGTCCGCGTCCACTCAGGCCGGCGAGTTCGTCCGGGCAGAGATCGATAAGATCCGGCACGGCGAGCACGGTGCCCGCTCGGCGAAGCAGGCGATCGCCATCGGCCTTTCCGAGGCGAGACGCGCGGGTGTCGACCTGCCGCCGCCGTCACCAGGGAAAACCACCGAGCGAACGCGCAAAAGCGCCGAATACGCCTATGAAGCCGGGCAGGGCATCCGCAAACCCAAGCGCAGTAAGCGCAGATCGCGGGCGGTGACGCAGGCGCTCAAACGCGAACCTCGTGGCACCGTGTCGCCGAAAGCATTGTCGCGGCAGGCGCACAGCGCGGCGGCTCGGCGGACTGCGGCACAGCGCTCGTCCGCGGCTAAAAAAGCCGCGCGCACACGCAAGCGCCGGGCAGGACGGTAACCGAAGACAGACAGCAAGGGTTGGACTATCGTCGGCCTTGGGTTGTCCGTTTTTGAAGGCATGCTGTCGCTACCATGCCGATCTGCGAAGCTGATCCGTGGCGCCTGCAGTATTTCGAGCACGTCAAGACGGCGGCGCTCATTCCCACTGAGGACAGCGATGCGTGGCGGTGGTACCCGCGGCACCGCTGGGTCTACGACAAGCTCCAGGTAGCGCTCAGCCAAAAGCTGGATGCCGGGCCGCATGGCACGCCGCCGCCTGCCTTTCCGGTGTTTTCCAAGCCGATCATGAACCTGAAAGGCATGGGGACCGGCAGCCGCGTGATCAATTCATCGGCGGAGTACGAGGCCTCATACACGCCGGGCCATTTCTGGGTGACGCTGCTAAGCGGCCGGCACGTCTCGTCTGATGTCGCGGTCGTCAATGGCGTGCCGCACTGGTGGGGGCACGTGACCGGCACGCCGGCCGGGGAAGGCACCTTCGACCATTGGACCGTGCATGCCGAGCCCAATGCCGAGATTGAGAGAAGGTGCGGCGCCTGGATCGGAAAGAACCTTGGCGGCTATACCGGCATGCTCAATCTCGAGACCATCGGCGGCGTCATCATCGAAGTGCATCTGCGGTTTTCCGACCAGTGGCCGGATCTTTACGGCGCCGGCTGGGTGGACGCCGTGGTACGCTTGTACGAGGGCGGCGTGTGGGAATTCGCCGTCCCCGAACGGCGCGGCGGCTTCAGCGTCGTTCTATTCGGTCCGCACGGCGTGAATTATCGCCATCCGCCGCCATCTCTGGTGCGGGACTTAAAGCGGGATCCCGGCATCTCCAGTTTGCAGATCACGTTCCACCAGGACCTTCCGCCGGAACGCCATGTGATGCCGCCGGGAGGTTTCCGTTTGGCGGTGGTCAACGGTTTCGATCTTGCTCCCGCGCTCAAGGCGCGCGAGCGGCTTCGCGACTATTTTCTCGCACAGCTGCGGCCGGCGCCGGCGAGGTAGATCGGGGCGGAGCCGGCCGTTATAGTCGCGGCCTTAAGCTGACAAGTCATTACGGCAGGACAGAAAAACTATGAAAATCGTTGCGTTCTCAAGTGAAAAGGGCCCGCGGCTGGGTGTGGTCGAAGGCGATCAGGCGGTCGATCTCAGCGCCGCCGACGGCAACGCGCCAACCGATCTTGGCGAATGGCTTGCCGCACACGACGGCGACCTCAAACCGCTTGCCGATCTCGCCAAGCGCGCACCGGCGAACGCACGCCGGCCGCTTTCGGGTTTGACCTACGCTCTTCCCGTCGCCAAGCCGGGCAAGATCATCTGCCTGGGACTGAATTATCTCGAGCACGTCAAGGAAGGCGCACAGCGCGACAACATTCCGAAATTTCCGACGATTTTCATGCGCGGGCGCACCTCGCTAGTGCCCCACGGGCAACCGATCGTTCGGCCGCGTGTCACCGAGACGCTCGATTATGAGGCCGAGATGATCCTCGTGGTCGGCAGGCGGGCCAAGCATTTGACCGCCGCCAATGCGCTCTCCTGTGTAGCCGGCTATTCCTGCGGCAACGAAGGTTCGGTGCGCGAGTTTCAGCGCAAGACCACGCAATGGGACATGGGCAAGAATTTTGACCACACCGGCGGGTTCGGTCCGTGGCTTGTCTCCGCCGACGAATTGCCGCCGGGCGGCAAGGGATTGAAAATCGAAACCCGCCTGAACGGCAAGGTTATGCAGTCGGACAATACCGACAACATGATGTTCCCGGTGATCGAGACGCTCGTCTATGTGAGCCAGGGTCTGACCCTTGAGCCCGGCGACATTATCTTCACCGGCACTCCCTCGGGCGTCGGTTTTGCTCGGACGCCGCCGGTGTGGATGAAGAACGGCGACGTCTGCGAAGTCGAGATCGGCGGCATCGGCGTGCTGCGCAATCCGATTGCCGACGAAAGCTGAGCCAGAAGGGCCTCCCATGCCTGGCGAGACACTTAATCTGCTCTGCATTTGCGGCAGCCTTCGCAAAGCCTCCTACAACCGGATGGTGATGAACGCGTTGCCAGGCCTTGCGCCGCCTCACATGAAGTTCAGCGAGGCGCCGCCTTTCTCCGAATTTCCGCTCTACAATGCCGACATGCAGGAAGCCTCCGGCATTCCGCCGGTGGTGCAAAAGCTCGTCGACGCGGTGCGCGCCGCCGACGGCGTGATTTTCAATTCACCCGAATACAATTTCTCCATACCCGGCGGCATGAAGAACGCGATCGACTGGGTGTCGCGGGCGCCGGACCAGCCTTTTGCCGGCAGGCCGGTCGCCATTCAGTCAGCGACCGCGGGCTCGCTCGGCGGCGGCCGCATGCAATACGATCTGCGCCGGGCCATGCAATTTATGGACGCGGTTACTCTTGGCAAGCCGGAGATTTTCATCGGCAACTGCTCGCAGAAGATCGACGCCAAGACCGGGCAGATCACCGATGAGCAGACGCTGGGATTCATCCGCCAGCAGCTCGCGGCGTTTGCCAAATTCATCGAGCGGCTCGCGAGCAAAAAGTAACAGCAGGAAACGAAAAAACAGGGAGGGTCGCCTCATGGGCAGGCTGGACGGCCGCGTTGCCATCGTTACGGGCGGGGCCAAGGGTATCGGCCGACACTATTCGCATGCCGTTGCTGCGGAAGGCGGTCGGGTCATGATCGCCGACGTCGTCGATGGTAAGGAGCCGGCCGGGGAAATCGCCCACAAGCACGGTGCGAATTCCGTTGCCAGCGAGATTTTCGACGTCAGCGACGAAGGCGCGGTGAAAGCGCTGGTGGCCAAAACCATGGAGCGGTTCGGCAAGATCGATATCTTGGTCAACAATGCCGCCCTGTTCGCGACGCTCCAGGAAACCGACTGCACCGATATCGACGTTGAGCTGTGGGACCGGGTGATGGCGGTCAACGTGCGCGGCCCGTTCCTGATGACGAAGCACGTCGCGCCGCACATGAAGGCGCAACGTTACGGCAAGATCATTAATATCGGTTCCGGCACGGCGTACGTCGGCATCCCGCATATCCTGCACTACGTGACCTCGAAGGGCGGGGTGATGGCGCTTACTCGTGCCTGCTCGCGCGAGCTCGGCGAGCACGGCATTCGGGTCAACACGCTGATGCCGGGATTCACCATGAGCGACTCGGTGATCAACGAGAACCCCGTGCATGTACGCACAGCACAGCCACGCGCCGTGGCCAGCCGGGCCATCAAACGCGACGAAAAACCGGAAGATCTGCTCGGCGCCTTGATTTTCCTGTGTAGCGCCGATAGCGATTTCGTCACCGGCCAAAACATCGCCGTCGACGGCGGCCACGTGAACACGTAAAGGCGTGGCGCGAAGCCGCGCCTGCATAACCGCCATGCCGGCAATGTCCGCCGGCGCTATTCTCCCCCGTGGCGCGTTCGACTATTATTAAAAGCGAGTAAGGCCCAAATGGAGCCACGGAGGACG
This sequence comes from uncultured Alphaproteobacteria bacterium, assembly GCA_963753355.1. GTDB lineage: Bacteria > Pseudomonadota > Alphaproteobacteria > Rhizobiales > Xanthobacteraceae > BOG-931. The sequence goes on along the minus strand of CAVWBV010000016.1, from coordinate 5,601 downwards.
CCATGGCGGTCGCTACCGCAAAAGGCGCGAACGCGAACAAGCCCGATCGGACGCACAATATCGAGGCCATGCGGCAAGAGTACTATGCGCGCATTGATCGGCACGGGATGAAGCCGTTATGGACGGTGATGAGTTCGCTCATCCACGACGAGCCACAGTCCCGTTGCGCGCCGGCGGTTTGGCATTTTGAGGACGTCAAAGCCTTGGTCATGGAATCCGGCGGGCTGATAAGCGCGGAGGAAGCCAAGCGCCGCGTGCTTATCCTGGAAAACCCGGCGTTGCGCGGCGAGTTGCGCGTCACCAATACGCTTTTCGCCGGCATTCAGATGATCATGCCGGGAGAAGTCGCGCCCGCCCATCGGCATGTCTCCTCGGCCATCCGCTTCGTGCTCGACGGTGAGGGCGCCTATACCGCCGTCGAAGGTGAAAAGGCGTTTATGTCGCCGGGTGACTTTGTCATCACCGCCAACTGGGCGCCGCATGACCACGGTAATACCTCAGACAAACCGATGCTCTGGCTCGATGTGCTCGACGTACCCGCGGTGAATTTCTTTGAGACCTCGTTCGCCGAGGATTTTGATAGTCCGACCCAGGCCACGACGCGGCAAGATGGAGACTCACTTAGTTTCTATGCGTCAGGCGTGCTGCCTGACGGCGCGACGGTGATGAATCGCACGCCGGTGATCAACTACACCTATGCCCGCACGAGGCCGATCGTCGAGCGGCGCATGCATGCGGGCGACATTGACAAGAGCCATGGTGCGCGCGTGCGCTACGCCAATCCAATCAATGGCGGCCCAGTGCTTCCGACGATGGGCGCCAATCTCGCCATGTTCCCGAAAGGCTTTCGCGGCGAACCCTACCGCTCGACCGACGGCACGATCTTCGTCTGCGCCGAGGGTGAGGGTTCGACGAACGTTGACGGCGAGGTGCTCAACTGGGGGCCGAACGACGTATTCGTGGTGCCCTCGTGGAAGCGCTACTCGCACACTGCCTCAAAACAATCGGTGTTGTTTTCCATCTCCGACCGGCCGATGCAGGAAGCGCTCGGCATCTGGCGTGAGGATAGGTGAGGCTCGCACTTCTCAAGTAGCGTGAGCCGTTCCCCAAGCCGGTTCGGGGAGATGCTTACTTCTCGATCGATTGCAGCACCAACGGCTGCAGCTCGGTGTCGCTCATCACGCTGTTGTCCCAGGCGGAATCCAGCCGCTCGATCTGCCCGGAGCCGTTCAGCTCGATGGAGATGATGCCGCGCTTAACCGAGGCGTCGGCGTCGGTCCACTCATAGCCGCCGCCCTGATCGCTGCCGACGACGTGCGCGAGCTTGGCGCCTTTGCCGTAGGGCAGGTTCGCCAGCGTCCGTGACAGGTATTTTCCGATCGCGAGCTTACCAAGGATGCGCGCGCGCAACGCGCGGTCCATGTAGACGGCGTCATAACTGAACAGCGCGTCCGCTGCTTGCGCGTCGCCGGCGGCGAAGGCGGCCGCTAGTTTTTGCGCCACGTCCTTGATCTTCGCTGACGCGCCGTCGCTGGCGACATCGTAGTCGAAATTGGTCGGGAATTTATCGGGCGGGGTGCGGAATTTCGCCGCCGCTTCGGGGCCGAACGAGCGGCCGTCCCAGTAGTCGATCCACCGCACGATCTTGCCGTCCTTGAAATCGATCGCCGCCAGAATGCGGATTTCGCCGCCGAACAGTTCCGGAGTGTCGGTAAAAGCGACCAGGGCCGAATGCGTGTCGCCACTGATCCGCGTTGGATAGGACAGACCGCTTGCCGGCCACTTCGGCATGTACTGCTCGAACAGATCGGTCATGCCCTTCTTGCTGTAAAACGGCCAGCCCAGCGCCGCATCGATATAAGTCAGGTGCGCTTCGGAGAAATGATCGGTGGTGGCAGCCGGCTTGTGCTGGCTCTTCGCCGTGAAATAGGACTTGAAGATAGCCGCCACGTCGGGTGTCGCGTGCGAGGTCACGACGACTTCCGGATAAAGCGGGTCGGCATGCGATTGGACGGCGACAAGTGTCATCACCGCGGCAGCGCAAATTGTTGCGACGTGTTTCATGGATTGTGCCCCCTCATAAAAGATCCGTCTATTGCGTGACGTTATCCCCGTGAGAGTGGCCTGTCCAAAACAGAGCCGTCTTTAATTTAGCGTTCTTGCCCACGCCTCGCGGCGAGGCTTGTTCCCAAGTCTTGCCGTGGGCGCTGTGGGCGCGTAACTGAAGGCCGCATGAACACACCGGGGGAGAAAAACTCAAAACTAATCCTGGGCGCGACCGGGCCTTGGGAGGTGGTCATCGGCATGGAAGTGCATGCCCAGGTTTCCTCGCGCGCCAAATTGTTCTCCGGTGCATCGACGGCGTTTGGCGGCGAGCCGAACGCGCACGTCTCGCTGGTCGATGCCGCCATGCCGGGCATGCTGCCGGTGATCAACGAGGAATGCGTGCGCCAGGCGGTGCGCACCGGCCTTGGCCTTAACGCCAGGATCAATCTCAAGTCGGTGTTCGACCGGAAGAACTATTTCTATCCCGACCTGCCGCAGGGCTATCAGATCAGCCAGTACAAATCGCCGATTGTCAGTGGCGGCGAAGTCACGATCCATACCGAGGGAGGTGGCACAGCCAAGATCGGTATCGAGCGCATTCATCTTGAGCAAGACGCTGGAAAGCTCCTGCACGACCGTAGATCCACGGAGTCATTCGTCGATCTTAATCGTTCGGGGGTGGCGCTGATGGAAATCGTGTCGCTGCCAGATTTGCGCTCTTTCGATGACGCCATGAACTTCATGGCAAAGCTTAGGATTATCTTGCGCTATCTCGAGACTTGCGATGGCGACATGGAGAAGGGCCATTTGCGCGCCGACGTGAACGTTTCGGTGCGCAAGCCGGGCGATCCGCTCGGCACCCGCTGCGAGATCAAGAACCTCAATTCCATCCGCTTTATCGGTCAGGCGATCGAGCACGAGGCGCGGCGCCAGATCGAAGTCATCGAGGATGGCGGCTCCATCGAGCAAGAGACGCGGCTGTTCGATCCGGACAAAGGCGAGACGCGGTCGATGCGCTCGAAAGAGGAAGCGCACGATTACCGGTATTTCCCGGACCCGGATCTTTTGCCGCTCGAATTGTCGCCTTCGCTGGTCAATGAGCTGCGCTCCGGTCTTCCCGAACTGCCGGATGCGAAGAGGGTGCGTTACATCCAAGAGCACGCGCTATCGGAATACGATGCAGGTGTTTTGGTCGCAGAGCCGGAGAGAGCTGAATATTACGAGTTAATGCTCAAAGAGGGCGCTGAGCCCAAGGCGGCCGCAAAATGGCTGATCAACGAGTATCTAGGGCGACTTAATCGCCAGTCTTCGGCCGGCGGACCAATGCCGGTCACCGAAGGGCTTTACCAAGGTTGAGGGTTGAATGGACGATGAATTGAAGCAATCCGCCGCGGGGCCGACGCCGATCACGAGAGGGTTCATCAGATCGCAAACTGACGGGCGTCTCGGTCCGGTGCCGCCAGCGGCCAATGCGGCTATCGTAATGATGATCTCTTCGGGAGAGATTTCCGGAACGACTGCCAAACGGGTGCTCGATTATGTTTTCGAGCATCCCGAGACCGACCCGCGTAAGTACGTCGCCGAGCAGAACTTGAAGCAAGTCACCGACGTTTCGGCGCTGGAAACCATCGTCGACGACATTATCGCCAAGAATCCCGACAAAGTTGGCGACGCAAAGTCGAATCCGAAGGCGATCGGGTGGTTTGTTGGCCAAGTGATGAAGACATCCGGCGGCAAAGCCAATCCGCAAGTGGTCAACGAGCTCCTAAAGAAGCGCCTCGGCGTCTGAGCGCTTGTGCATCGCGATATGATCGCGCCACGTCGTCCGGCAATGCTCGCACGCCACCTGAAATTGACGCGACGGATCGCTCTCAGGAGTGCGCTCGGACAGTTCACCCGGCGTGGCGACGTCCTTAGGGCGGCGAATTGGTTGCACTGATTTGCGCGTTTTGCGCGTTTGGGCGGTCGCAAACGCGATCGCGAGCACGGTCTGTGCAAAATTTTTTTCACCGCCGCCAATTTGTCGCGCAAGCGATTATTCCGGCTGGGAAAATGCCGACAAGACGCGCTGAAGGGTCGAATTTCTGGTTGTTATCGACCAAATAAACGCGTGCGAGAAACCCGCATTTCATCGATGTTTTTGCGACCTGCAAAATTTGCGTTGCCGCTATGCATGCGCACAAAAAAACTTTTCCGCGCGGCTGCGCTCAGTGCTGTCGATTAAGAGGTTTGCGCTAATGGCGCGCGGCACTTACACACAATATTAAGTGGAGTCACTGTTATTTTTTTCCTGCTGTAGTAATCGGATAGCAGTGTCCGTCGATTCGCGACGGCACTGCACCGATATCGCCATCCACTCAGGCTAGGAGGGCAGCAATGGCGAAGAAGAGAAAAGCTAAGGCAGCGTCGAAGAAGACGGCGAAAAAGACAAAACGCCGGAAGAAGAAGTAGTCGATGCTGATACCGATCTTTGACCTCACGTGAGGCGAAGATCGAATCACACGGGCCGGTGGCTGTCGCGAGGTGATGTTCATCGCCTCCGACGCCCCGGCTCAAGTGAGCGACTGAGGGCGTCGGCGAGACGGGGGTTTACGCTTCACGATCGTTTCGCAATGCGGTGGTGAAGTGAAGCGATGGGGCACCGGGTCTTCCCGCGGCACACTGGCAGCGGACGTAAGCTCCAGGAATCTCGCCGACGCCCTCGGTGCGTTGTAAATATCCTCCCAAGAACTTGATCGGCGCCCTGGACATGCTCCTCGGCGCCGTTTTTCTTTTGGTGCAATGAAAAGGACACGCAGCGCTTCAAGTGGCAGGCCAAGGGTCGCGGCGAAGCGGCGACGAGCCAGTCCGCCGCGGCCGCGCGCAGCCCCGATCGAGTTGTTCTACTGGCCGACGCCGAACGGCTGGAAGATCTCGATCATGCTCGAAGAGTGCGCGCTGCCATACGTGGTGCGTCCGATCGACATTTCCAAAGGTGAGCAATTTGCGCCGGCATTTTTGACGATCTCACCCAACAATCGCATCCCGGCCATTGTCGATCCCGCGGGCCCCGGCGGCCGGCCGATTTCGGTTTTCGAGTCCGGCGCCATCCTGCAATATCTCGGCCGCAAGACCGGCAAGTATTATCCGATCGACGAGCGCGCTCGCGTCGCGGTCGATGAGTGGTTATTCTGGCAAATGGGCGGATTAGGCCCGATGGCGGGCCAGGCCAATCATTTCCGCCGCTACGCGCCGGAGCAGATCGCCTACGCGATTGATCGCTACACCAACGAGGTCAACCGCCTGCTCGGCGTTCTCAACACGCGGCTTGCGAACCGCGATTTCCTGGCCGGCCGCTATTCGATTGCCGATATGGCGAGCTTCGGCTGGGTCAAGCTCGCCGAGCGCATGGGACAAAGCCTTTCCGATTTTCCGCGCCTTCAACGCTGGTTCGAAACCATCAGCGCGCGGCCGGCGGTCAAACGCGCGCTCGCTATCCGCGTTGAAGCAGCCTCGGCAGTCGATATCAACGATCCAAAGGTGCGCGCCGTGCTGTTTGGTCAGCGAGCAAGGTAG
>CAVWBV010000015.1:0-37491 GCA_963753355.1 uncultured Alphaproteobacteria bacterium | reverse complement strand
AGGTTCGAATCCTAGTTCCCCAGCCAATTGATTTGCGCTGTCCCAATTATGTTTTCTGCCGCAAAGCATTGCCGCCATTCGGTCGTCGTTTTTTTTGGCGCGGCACAATAATGCACATGAATTGCCCGATTTGCGCCCATCCCCGGAGTTTCACTGCGCCGGTAGCTGCGTTGGAGGGGGCATGGCGAAAATCTCGCGTGCGGCCGCATGTATTGCGGTTGTTGTTGCTGCACTGTCTCTGACGGGGATTGGTGCCAGCCTCCCATTCGAGCGTGCTCATGCGGCCGATAACTGCGCTACCGCTCCCGGTGGTGCCGCGCCCAAGGGCCAGCATTGGTATTACCGCGTCAACCAGGTGAACCACCGCAAGTGCTGGTATCTGCACGCCACCGTGCCGCTGGCAAATCACACCGCGGCAGAGTCTCGTGCCGCACCCTCAGAGTCGGCATCTGCGGCTGAGACAACGCCATCGCTATCCGCCGAAACGGCGCAAGCAACGAATGCGGCAAATGGCTCTGGCGAGACCGCCGGCACCCAGGCCGCGCCCCATGTAACGGTGCTTAACGTCAAACCGGTCACTGAACCGATCGCGGGCGCAACATCCTTCTCCAGATCGGCCATCCCCGAACAGACGGACGAACCACCAACCGCGAACCCGCCGGTGGAGGTAGACGCCAAGCCCGCGCGCCCGGCGCATGTCGCACCCCCGCGCGCTTCACCCGTCACCTCCCACAATGCCGCCTATGACGCATTGCCGTCAGGGCACCGCGAAGTAGGCGCGCCAGCGCAAACGCAGTCGGCTCGGTTGCTGTTTCCCTTGCTGGCGCTGGCGCTCGGAATCGTCGGCGTACTGATTGCGGTTCTCCGCAGGATCGGCGGATCGGCGGGCGAACCGCGGCTCTCAGAGCATCCCGACGATGCTTGGCGCAGATATGACACGGCGGATGAGCGAGCCGATGAAGCGGTCATGCATCAAGAAGATGCCCCGTTCCTTGCACCTTACGAGCTTTACGGCGCGGTCGATTTGGACGCACCTGAATGGCTCGATCAATCGTCGCGCGCACCGGCGGATATTCCCGCGGCGCCCCCACGTGGCAAGCCGTGGCCTTCGGAGCGTGTAGATCTCAGTCAGAAGGATATCGAACTGCGGCTACGGATCCTGCGGCACCCCCGCCAGGGAGTCGTCCCGAGTGGGAAAGAGCGCTGACACTCCGTTCGTCCGGCTGATACTTATCGGGGCGCTGGCTTTGATTTACTATTGCTGATCGTTCCCGCCGTAGGCTTCGCCCACCGCGGGATTTTTCTTGCACGCTTCGAGCGGGGGCGTGTGCCATTACCGGAACCGCCCCAAAGAGAGGCCGGTTATGGCGGCAGGTCTTTGTTTGATGGGTAGGGCCGGAGAAATCCGAGAGTTGCCTGGTAGTAAACAAGATTGGCGTAAAAATTCCGCGCGAACGACGGAGGAAGCTGTGGGCTCTCGAAAGAAAACCTCGAACGATCTAGTTCCCATTCATCCGGACAATGTCAGCAACAAAGATTGGGTGATTCTGCTAGAGGTCGGCACCATACTTGGCCCGCCGACGCAGCGGATTCGCGCCGCACGCTGGATGCAGGAAAGAAAGATCGTCAAGAAATACGATATGTTCCTTCGTGCGCGGTACTTTATCGAGGTCGAAGGTTTTAATCCGCGTATTCACTCGCTTTATTTCTGTCCGCAGCTATTCCGCCGCGACTCCGAAAAGCTAGTGCCGTTGGAGGGAGAGGAAATCGGCGAGCTCATTGCGCGCACGGTTGAGGCCAGTGCCGTCGAGCGGCGTCCCTTTTACGAGCCGATGGAAAGATTGCCGCCGGAACCGTTGATCAATAGCGCCGTGTTGCGCGAATTCGATACACTCGTAGTCGATATGCCTCTGAGACGGGAATCCTTGCCGCCCGCGGGACAACAGCTATTGAGCCGCCCCAGCGAACCGGCCGAAACCTCCTGATCTCGGTGAGCCCGGACCGTTGTTGGCCGCGGTGTGAGGAATTGCGAAAATACTCGTAAGTCATTGATGCAAGATTGCCCGCTTTTTGCTAAGTCCGATGATAGCAACATTGCACTAGGGTAACGTCTTTTCGTCGATACGACGTTTTTCTTGAAAGTACGGCCTCCACCGGCGAGGTGATTGCGCGAACGCACGGCCCTTCAACTTGATCGCTTGATCCGGTGCGCGCTCGCGCGCACCCATTCCGTGATGTGGGAGAGGACCATGACAGAAGAGCAAAATATTAGGGCGGCTCTCGATCGCCACTGGGCGGCCTCGGATGCGAACGACTTCGAGACCGAGCACGACATCTATCTCGACGACGCCGTGCTCGAGTATCCGCAGTCCGGCGAGCGGATCCGCGGCCGGCGCAATATCCAGGCGTCGCGTTTTGCGCAACCGAACAAGAAGCGCTTTACGATAAATCGCATCCTCGGTGCTGGCGACCTCTGGGTCACTGAACTCGTCCTCACCTACGACGGCGCGCCGTCATACACCGTGAGCATTATGGAGTTTAAAGGCGGCAAAGTCGCCCGCGAGACTCAGTACTTCGGCGATCCGTTCCCGCCGGGACCGTCGCGCGCGCAATGGGTCGAGCGGATGCGCTGAATTTTTCTGCCGCCTCGTCACCGCCGGACCGGCGCGAGAAGGAGCTACAATGCTTGATATTCTTTTTAACGGCGTCGGCTGGACCGATATCGCACTCACACTGAACCGCATCGCGGTTGGCGCATTCTTTTTTCTGTCGGGATTTCACAAGCTCTTTAACGCGGAGCGCCACCGCACATTCGCCGAAGAGCTAAAGAGTCTCGGCGTTCATGCAGTTGGATTTAACCAGTGGTGGGTACCGTCGGTCGAATTCTCGGCCGGAGGCGCGGTCCTTGTCGGGCTCTTGGCGCCACTCGCCGCGCTTGGCTTGCTTGTGATCATCCTCGTCGCCACCATTACATCTGGGAAGCAGCGGATCGAAATGTACAAGCCGATCGATGAAGCGGATCGCATCGACGACTGGCTCTACTTGCCCGAGGTCCTCTATGCCTTCATGCTGATTGTGGTGATCGCCGCCGGGGCCGGACCTTACAGCTTTGATGCCTTGGTCTGGGGCCTGATCAAGAACCACGGCGCGTGAATTCCTGTGACGAAAATCGATTTGTGAAGGTTCGCATTCTGTAATCGCTGCCCGTGGGAGTGTTCCCGTGATTGTCACGACCTTTCCCAAAGCTGTACGGGTCATCGAGCACACTTTGATCCCGTTGAAAGACGGTACCAAGCTCGCGGCTCGTATTTGGCTGCCGGAGGATGCCGAACAAAATCCAGTCCCGGCGATCCTTGAGTATCTGCCTTATCGCAAGCGCGACGGCACCTACGAACGGGACGCGCTCACGCATCCGTATCTCGCGGGTCACGGCTACGCCGGCGTCCGCGTCGACCTTCGCGGCAGCGGCGACTCGACGGGCTTGCTGTTCGACGAGTACGCCACGCAGGAGCAGGACGATGGCGTGGAAATCATCGCCTGGCTCGCTGCCCAACCCTGGTGCAACGGCGCCGTCGGCATGATGGGAATTTCCTGGGGCGGGTTCAACGGACTTCAGATCGCCGCGCGCCGTCCCCCTGCCCTCAAGGCAATCGTCACGATTTGCTCCACAGACGACCGCTACGCCGACGATGCGCACTACATGGGCGGCACGTTTCTAACAACCGCGGCACTTGAGTGGGCGTTTTTCTTTTTCGGCCTGGTGTGCTTGCCGCCCGATCCGGAGCTGGTCGGTGAGAGCTGGCGCGCGATGTGGCTCGAGCGGCTTGAGAACATACCGCTGTTCTTCGAGAAGTGGCTGCAGCATCAAAGACGCGATGCCTACTGGAAGCACGGATCCGTCTGCGAAGATTACGCGGTGATCGAGTGCCCGGTCTATGCGGTCGGTGGCTGGACCGATGGCTACAAGAACGCAATCCCGCGCCTGCTCGAAGGATTGAAGGTGCCGCGCAAAGGCCTCATCGGGCCATGGGCACACGCCTATCCGCATTTTGCCCTGCCCGGACCCCAGATCGGATTTCTCCAGGAAATTCTGCGCTGGTGGGATCACTGGCTGAAGGGGATCGACACCGGCGTCATGAACGAACCGATGCTGCGGGCGTGGATGACGGAGAGCGTGAAACCGGCCACGCACCACGACACGCTGCCGGGTCGCTGGGTCGCCGAGGCTTCATTGCCGTCACCGACCATAACAGCCCGGCGGTTGTTCTTGACTGACGCGGGGCTGCAAGAAACAACTGCAGCCTTGACGCCCAGGAACGTGTGCTCGCCGCAGACGCTGGGCAAATCTTCGGGCGATTGGGTGCCATTCGGCCGTGGACATGATCAGGCCGGCGATCAGCAGGAGGACGATTCCCAGTCGCTCGTTTTCGAGACGCCGCCGCTCGATGCGCCGATCGAAATCCTCGGCGCCCCGATCGCTACGCTTGATCTCGCGTCCGACAAGCCGATGGCAAATCTGGTGGTGCGGTTGTGCGACGTGCATCCGACAGGCGAGTCGCTGCGCGTCAGTTACGGTGTGCTCAACCTTACGCACCGCGAAGACCATGAAAATCCGACGCTACTGAAGCCTGGAGAGCGCTACCGCGTCCGTGTGAAGCTCAACGACGCCGGTTCGGCGTTTCCGGCCCGCCACAAGGTGAGGCTCGCGATATCGACGGCCTACTGGCCGATGATCTGGCCCCCGCCGGAGACGGCGACGCTGCAAATTTTTGCCGGCAGCCTCGAGCTGCCGCAGCGTTCGGCCGACGCGGCGGACGCCAAACTCGCGCCGTTCCTCGAACCGGAGACGGCGCCGCCCGAAAAGCCCACCATCACACATCGCGATGGTGTGCGGATTGAGCGCATCGAGCGCCTTAATCTGGAATTGGGCACAACGTGGAAGACCCAGTACCACGTCGAGGACAACGATCCGCTCAGCGCCGTCGCCGAACTGCACCAAACCCAGAGTATGTCGCGAAACGATTGGCATATCCGGGTCGAGACGGAGATGCGGTTCTCGTCGACGCGCGATACTTTTCTTGTGCAGGCAGGCTTGCGCGCCTTTGAGGGCGACAAGGAAGTATGCCGCCGCGATTGGGATCGATCTATTCCGAGAGACTTCTCATGAGCGATGTGCTCATTCTTGCGGCTCGCCTTCTGCTCGCAACACTGTTTCTGATTTTTGGCTGGCGAAAGCTGATGGATTTTTCCGGCACGGTCAGCCAAATGGTGCAACTCAAGGCTCCCGCGCCGGTGCTTGCCGCTGCGGTCGCGACTTTCATGGAGCTTCCGGTGGCGTTTGCGATCGCCGTCGGCGCGCTCACCCGTCCCCTTGCGTTACTTATGTTTTTGTACGCGCTCGGAACCGCGCTTATCGGCCATCGGTTTTGGACAGAAAAGGGGACCCAGCGCGTCGACAGTATGGACAGCTTTTTTAAAAATCTAAGCATTATGGGAGGCTTCCTGCTGTTATTTGTTACCGGTCCCGGGAAATATTCGATCGACGCATTGTTCAATATCGCTGTGCCATAGCGCGCTGACGGCCAACGGCACGCTGAGCATGTCAGGTTTGCGGCAAGCGATCGGCCATCTCATCGACAGCCGAGCCTGGGAAGCGTAAAGTAGATGGTAGGCTCAAGCGTTTTGCTTGACGTGGAATTGTCACAAAAAGCTGCAATGCAAGGCGAGCTCGCCGGCGGCTGTCAATTGGCAAGCCGGCGCGGTTGGCAAGCAAAGAAACTCTAAAAAAAAGAATTCATTTTTTTGACTCGGACTGCACTGGCCGCGAGTTTCCGCACGCCGGATCGTCATTACTATCTTTCGCCAGGATCAGTCCGCCTCGTCGCCGCGATCACGGTCGACCTATCCAGCAGCCGCGCGGCGTTCTCGCTAGAGAGGGGCGACAACGCAGGAGAGAAAGTCATGAAAATGCTGAGGATTCTAACGCAATCGGGCGGGTAGCGCCGATGCTCGCGCGATCGAATGGAAGATTGCTTTTATAGGAGTTGACGATGGCTAAAAACGGAGCAGGCGCCGGCTCCAGTCATCCCACGCGCCGCGACATCGTCGCCGGCGGCGTGGCGCTGCCGGTTGTCGTGGGAATCCCGGCGGGAGCCGCAGCCCAACCACCAGCGGCGGTGGCGGACTCAGCGGCGGTTGTGGTGAACCTGACGATCAACGGGAAACTTCATACGCTCGCCCTCGATCCACGCACGACGCTCCTTGACCTGTTGCGCGAGCATCTCGACCTGACCGGAACAAAAAAAGGCTGCGATCAGGGCCAGTGCGGCGCCTGCACCATCCTGATCGATGGACGGCGCATAAATTCGTGCCTGACGTTTGCCGCCATGCACGATGGCGCCCAGATCACAACAATTGAAGGCCTGGCGGCCAATGGCGCACTGCACCCCCTACAGCAAGCGTTCATTGACCATGACGCGTTCCAGTGCGGCTATTGCACGTCCGGACAAATTTGCTCGGCGGTCGGACTGATCGCGGAGGGGCGAGCAGAGAGCGCGGACGAGATACGCGAACTCATGAGCGGCAACATCTGCCGCTGTGGCGCCTACACCAACATTGTTGCTGCGATTGAACAAGTGAAGGGGCGATCGTGATCAATTTCCAGTACGCGCGCGCCAACGACATTGCGGAAGCTGTGAGCCTCATCGACCGCAACCCGAACGCTAAATTCATCGCCGGTGGCACCAATCTGATCGATTTGATGAAGATGGACGTCGAGCGGCCGACAATGGTCATCGATATCACGCGGCTGCCGCTCAAGCAGGTAGAGCACCTACCCGACGGCGGTCTCCGCGTCGGAGCGCTAGTGCGCAATACGGATCTTGCCTACCACCCGCTCGTCGAGCGGCACTATCCGGTTCTCGCCAGCGCCATCATGGCCGGCGCGTCACAGCAGCTGCGAAACATGGCCTCGACAAGCGGGAATCTACTTCAGCGCGCGCGCTGTCATTACTTCTACGATACGGCCACAGCCTGCAACAAACGGGAGCCGGGCAGCGGCTGCTCCGCCATCGGCGGGCACAACCGCATGAATGCGATCATTGGCACGAGCGACGCCTGCATCGCGGTCCACCCCTCCGACATGTGCGTAGCGCTGGCGATATTGGAGGCGAAAGTCCATGTCAGAAGCGTCTCGGGCGACCGCGTGATCGCTTTCGCGGACTTCCACAGGCTGCCGGGCGAGACACCGCAGCGCGACACCAACCTCAATGCCGGCGAGATCATCACTTCGGTGGAGCTGCCGCGGCAGGGCTTTGCGAAAAACTACACTTATCTGAAAATCCGTGACCGCTTGTCGTACGCGTTCGCACTCGTGTCCATCGCGGTTGGACTCGAGCTCGAGGGCGAGACTATCAAGGAAGGGCGCTTTGCGCTCGGCGGTGTCGCGCACAAACCCTGGCGTGAACAAAAAGCGGAAGCGGCCCTGCGCGGGCGGCCCGCCAACGCTGCGACGTTCGCTGATGCGGCAGACGTGTTGCTGCGCGACGCCAAGGGCTACGGGCACAACACCTTCAAGATTGAACTTGCGCGCCGCGGCATCGTGCGCGCACTCATGCAAGCGGCGCGTGGCACACCGCAGTCGCAATCGTCCAAAAAAGTCATCTGAGAACAGCCATGGCACCTTACATTGGCACTGGAACGTCTCGCATTGATGGCGTTGCGAAGGTCACCGGCGCGGCGAAATATGCCGCTGAATTCAACGCGCCGCGCCTTCTCCAAGGCAGCATCGTCGCCTCTACCATTACCAAAGGCCGCATCATCAGCATCGACACAAGCGCGGCGAAGCGAATCAAAGGCGTGCTGGACGTGTTTACCCACGCCAATCGTCCGCAGATGGCCGATGAGGACAAGGCCTACAGGGATGACGTCGCCCCGTTGGGTTCGCCGTTCCGTCCTCTCTACGACGACAGGGTTTGGTTCAACGGCCAACCGATTGCGCTCGTTGTCGCGGAAACGTCTGAGATAGCGCGCTCTGCCGCCTCTCTGGTCCGCGTGAACTACGAGGAGGAGGCGCACGTCACCGACGTGTATAGCCAGCGCGAATCAGCCGTTCCGGTCAAACCTCCGACGAGTAATTTCGAGGCCCTGTTCACCCCGCCGAAGCCGCGCGGCACGCCGGAACACGCGCTCATCTCCGCGGCCGTGCGTCACGAGGCCGAATACTACACACCGATCGAGCATCACAACCCAATGGAGCTCTATGCAGCGACGGTGATCTATGGCGGTGACGGCAAACTTACAGTCTACGACAAGACGCAGGGCGTGCAAAACGTTCAGCGTTATGTCTGCAGCGTGTTTGGCATCAAGCCGCAGGATGTACAGGTAGTGTCGCCATTTGTTGGCGGCGCATTCGGCGTGGGATTGCGCCCGCTGTTCGAAGTGGCGCTGGCGGTGCTTGCGGCAAGTGCGCTCCGGCGCTCCGTGCGCGTGGTGCTGACTCGGCAGCAGATGTACGCGCTCGGCTATCGACCGGCGATGATTCAACGTATCGCGCTCGGCGCCAACACCGGCGCCACGCTCGACGCTATCATGCATCAGGCGATCACCGTGACGTCGCGATACGAAGACTACAACCGGCAAGAGACCGGTTGGTCGGGAGTATTGTATTCGTGCGCAAACGCCAGCTACGCACATAAGCTCGCGAAGCTCGACCTTCCGACGTCGTGCGACATGCGCTGCCCAAGTGGTGCAACCGGCGTCTATGCGCTTGAGTGCGCAATGGATGAACTCGCCGTCGCGCTCAAGATCGATCCACTCGAACTTCGCCTGCGCTGCTATTCCGAGCGCGATCAAAATATCAACCAGCCGTTCAGCAGCAAAGCACTGAGGGTATGCTACCGGCGAGGCGCCGAGGCGTTCGGTTGGGACCAGCGAAATGCGGATCCGCGCTCCATGCGGGATGGCGGCGATCTGGTCGGCTGGGGCATGGCTACCGGCATCTGGGACGCGTGGCAGACGGCCATTACAGTGCGCATCGTTATCAAGGCCGACGGCCATGCGGAGGTCGCGTCTGCGGCTTCCGACATTGGTACCGGTACCTATACCGTCATGGCACAGGTAACGGCAGACCAGCTTGGGCTGCCGCTCGAGAAAATTGACGTCAAGCTTGGCGACTCGAGTCTGCCACAATCCCCGGTCGAGGGCGGCTCGTGGCTTGCAGCCTCGGTATCGAGCGGGATCGTCATGACGGCCGCCGCCATCCGCGACGAGCTGTTGCGTCTCGCCACACGGATTCCTAGTTCGCCGCTTGCGAATATGACCGCCGGCGAAGTTGTTCTTAGGAACGGCGCGCTCGTGAGCAGCGCCGACGCTTCGCGTTCAGTCTCAATCGCCCAAATCATGCGGCACGGCGGGGTCGACCGCATCGAGCGTGAAATAACGACCAAGCCCGGCGATGATCCGCGCGCTCATAACACACATTCCGCGGTCTTCGCCGAGGTCAAGGTGGATGAGCAATTGGGCGTCATCCGCGTCACGCGCGTTGTCAGTGCGGTTGCCGCCGGCCGCATCCTAAACACCAAGACCGCGACCAGCCAGATCCTGGGCGGCGTGGTTTGGGGCATCGGCATGGCGCTGCACGAGGAGACGTTGATCGATCACAGAAACGGCCGCATCGTCAATGCCAACATCGCCGAATATCTCGTCCCGGTGAACGCAGACGTTCATGACATCCAGGTCATCTGGGTCGATGAACTGGATGACAGCAACCCACTCGGCGTCAAAGGGGTTGGCGAGGTCGGCATCGTCGGCGTTTCGGCGGCGATCGCAAATGCGGTCTATCACGCGACTGGCAAACGCATCCGCGATCTGCCGATTACGCTCGATAAGCTTCTCACCTAGTAGCGCGCGGTCTATTTGAGCTAATCGGTGAACGAACGCGACGCTAAGTTTCTAACCGGAGGATCGAATATGTCGCTAAACAGCACGCTAACTGCGACCGCTGACTCGAAGCTGCCGGACCCGACACGGGCCGGCTTCGCGGATAAGCTTTATCGGCTGGATGGCGGCCATTCGCTGGCAAACGACGAGTTGGTCTGGACGCCTGGCGAGAATGTCGGCAAGAGCATTCAATTCTCGTCGACCTGTTGGCTGATAGAACATAGGAACGAATGGTTGCTCTGGGACACGGGCGTTCCTGAATCGGCATTGAACGACCCCAAAGGCTGGTCGACATTGCCGAAATTAATCGTCTACCACCTGGACAAGACGATAACGGCTCAACTCGCCGAGATCGGGCTCAAAGCCGCTGACATCACTTATGTCGCGGTTTCCCATACTCACGGCGACCACATTGGCAATATGGGCCTGTTTCAAAATTCAACCGTGCTGATACAGCGGGCCGAGTATACGTGGATCAGTTCCCCCGACGGTCCCAACGATAACGTCAACCAATTGAAGGCTCTCGCGCGCAAGCTTTTGGGTACTCCGAAACATCTCAGACTGCTCGACGGCGACACGGACGTGTTTGGCGATGGCAGCGTTACGCTCGTTTCCACGCCTGGACATACTCCCGGCAGTCAGTCGCTGTTGGTGCGCCTGCAGCATTCCGGTTTCATCGTTTTGTCGGGTGACGTCGTCCATCTGGAAAAAAATTTTGAAAACGACACGGTGCCGTGCTTGAACACGGATAAGGCCGCGTCAATCGCCTCAATGGAAAGGATCAGGCGGATCATCGCAACATACAAGGCGACGTTTTTTATCAATCACGACAAGGCGGAAACTGATACACTGAAGCTTATCCCTGCATTCTACGACTGACGTGCCGATCGATGCAGCTAACGTCGAACTCCGCGACAACGACCTATCACCGCATGGCGGTCGACGGTGTCGGCGTTTTCTACCGCGAAGCCGGCCCGAAGGACGCCCCGGCGATCGTGCTGCTGCATGGCTTTCCCTCTTCCTCGCGCGAGTTCGACACCCTCATTCCGCTGCTCGCCACGCGCTATCATTTGATAGCGCCGGACTTCCCGGGATTCGGTCACAGTGAAGCCCCGCCGGCATCGTCCTATGCGTACACCTTCGACAATTTGGCGAAGACCACCAACGCTCTTTTGGAGCAACTCAAGATCAACAAATATAGCTTGTTCCTTCATGACTATGGCGGGCCGGTCGGCTTTCGCATCATGGGGGCGCACCCGCAGCGCCTACAAGCGCTGATCATCCAGAATGCCAACGTCTATAGGGAAGGCCTTGGCGCCAAGTGGGCCGGCATTGCGCAATATTGGGCCGATCCGAAGGCCCATCCGGAAGTGTTCGCTGAGTTCGCGTCGCTCCCCGCGACCGAACAGCGCCACACGCTCGGCACCTCACACCCTGAACGTTATAACCCCGATACCTGGACGGACGAATACGCCCACCTCTCCGAACCGGGCCAACGCGAGATCCAGGCTGATCTGCTATACGACTACCGGACCAACGTCGCTTCATATCCGGCGTGGCAAGCGTGGTTGCGCGAGCACAAGCCCCCGACTTTATTGGTCTGGGGGCGGAACGATCCCTCATTCATCGCTGCTGGTGGTGAAGCGTTCAAGCGAGATTTGCCGGATGCCGAAATCCATTTGCTCGACGCCGGCCATTTCGCCCTCGACGAAAAAAATGATGAAATTGCGAGTCTCATTCTTGAGTTCCTAGCCAAACACTCCGCCTTGACCGCTCGGTAGGTTATCCACTCGTCTTTTAACTTTATGTCCGCCGAATACGAAAAGGAGTGGCCCATGAGCCAAGTACAAGTCGGGCAGAACACCTATCAAATGCCGCCGCAGGATGGATTTTCGGTGGCGCACTTCATCACCGTTGCCAACGTCGAACGCTCGGCCCGATTTTATGAAAAAGTCTTCGGCGGGCGGATCATGACCATGGGCAACAGCGAGGGCGCGCCGGGGTTCATCCAGATCGCGAACACGTGGCTCATCGTCTACTTCGGGGGCGGCCCCACACCCGACAAGCCGACGGTAACGCTCAGCGTTCCCTCCAATCCCGATGCCGTCAGCAGCTTCATGAATATCCGCGTTGCGGATATTCACGCGTGCTATGAACTCTGGCGAAGCCGCGGCGCTGAGTTTCTTACTGAACCGAAGGACAAGTATGGCGAAACACGCTGCTACATTCGCGATCCCGACGGCTACATCATCGAAGTTGGGCAAAGCAAGCCGGAGTTCGCTTACGGCTAGCTGCGCGTCGCGCGAACGCTTTTCCCCGAGATTTCTTGTGAATCATTTCTGGAGAACGGAGAAACACCATGTCCGAATCGAAGTCGGCTACCAGCCAGGTCCAAGTCGAGCAGAAAATCTATGAGATGCCGCCGAAGGATGGGATTACCATCGCGCACTTTATTACCGTCGCCGACGTCGCGCGATCGCTTCGATTTTACGAAACGGTGTTCGGAGGTCGCGTTGAGAGTAGAGGCGACAGCAAAGGCGCACCGGGCTACATCCAGATCGCGAACACGTGGCTCATCGTCAACGTCGGCGGCGGTCCGACGCCCGACAAACCCACGGTAACGCTCAGCGTCCCACCCGACCCGGACAAAGTCAGCAGTTTCATGAATTTCCGCGTTGCCGATATTCAAGCGTGCTACAAACTCTGGAAAAGTCGAGGAGCCGAATTCATCACCGAGCCTAAGCCCAAATACGGCGAGACGCGCTGCTACATTCGCGATCCCGATGGCTATATAATCGAAGTCGGGCAAAGCAACCCGGGCGTCACTTACGGGTAAGTAGTGCAACAGATTATTTGGTGCGAGACATGAAGCGCCCGAGGTCCGAGAAAGACGGCATCAATCCGGCGGCCAAGCCGAGCGGGACAGGTTGCGTCGAATGCCTGGCTTCGGGGGCATGGTGGCTGCACCTTCGCCGATGCGCCGAGTGCGGGCACATCGGCTGCTGCGACACCTCGCCAAATCAGCACGCCTCGAAACATTACGCTGCCACAGGTCACCCGGTCATCATGAGCTTTGAGCCGGGTGAGCACTGGTTTTACGACTACCGCACGAAAGAAACTTTCAAGGGTCCGAAGCTTCCCGCCCCTGCCTGCCATCCGTTGGATCAACCCACGCCCGGACCGACGGGAGCGGTACCGGCAAATTGGCAAAATCTGCTGAACGACTGACACCCCAATTCTTCGGTTTGGCGAACGCCACACCGGATAAGCCATATTCCCCCCATTTTTAAGGGAAATTGCATTCGGGCGGCTAATCCGAAATCTTGCCGATCGCGCCCGACTTGCAGTTGAGCGCAGTGCAGGATAGAGGCATCCACCTTTACCGTTTTAGTTGAAACCGCCCGTGCCGAGAAAACTCCCCTCATTCAGTTCGTCGCTGGTCGCGACTCTCAAGGAGCGCATCATTACTTGGCGCTATCCTCCCGATCATCGCTTGACGGAGGACGCGTTGTGCAAGGAATTTGGCGTCAGCCGCAGTCCGGTTCGCGAGGCGTTGCGGGTGCTGGCCGCCAACGGCTTCGTGCGCCGCACCGAAAATCAGGGTTACGTGGTGCGCCAGGTAAAGGCGAAGGACGTACAGGAAATGTACGAAGTTCGCCTTGCGCTGGAGCTTTACGCCGTAGAGACGCTGGCGACGCGGGGCGTGCCGGCGGACAAGGTCCGCGCCATGATCGAGACGTGGGAAAATGTGCGGCAGGATCCGCCATCCGACGTCGAGGATTTGGCTGAGCTTGATGCGCAATTCCATGAAGGCTTGTCGGCACTGCTCGACAACGCGACGCTGATGCGTCAGCTGCGCGCCATCGATGAGCGATTATATTTGTTCCGCACCATGGATTTCGCGCATCCAAACCGCATCGCCAACACCTGCGAACAGCATCTCGCCATCCTCGATCGCATCGGCGCCCGCGACCCCGCTGGCGCAAGGAACGCGCTTCGGCGAAACATCGAGGAAGCGCTGAACGTCGTCAATAATTCGATCAAGGAAGCGCTGGCCCGCGCCTACGCCAGCGCCTGAGCCATGCGGATTGCCGCGCTCGCTACCGGAATCGGAGTGCCGACAGCCGGTTTTGCCGGCCTGGTAGCAGAGGTTCATGCGCGCGCCGCGCTTCTAAAACTCTCGGATGGCCGGTGCATCACGCTTCTCGGCAGCGAACTTGGACGACAGCCGCGCGGCATAAGCATCGGCTTGGCCGAGGGTACGTCGTTGCCGCAGTTTCTCTCCGCAAATGCCGAGTTCGCAAAACGCGGCGGCGTCGTCCGTTTCGCTGGAAGCGCGCTTGCGATCGATATGCGAGACGCAACGCAATGGCGCAGCGGCATCGCGGCGCTAACCTTCAACGGGCGCAGCGCTGTAGTGGCAAGTGCTTATCAGACCGCCATGCTGGCGCTCGAACGTGACGGCCGCGCTCGAGGGCTTCGCGACATCGCCGGCGCAAAGCTCGACCGGCTGAGTTCATCGATACGCGATCACGACCTAAGCGCTGCTGAGCGCGGCATCCGTGATTTGATCGGTCTCGGCGAAGGCAAGACGCCCGCCGGCGACGATTATCTGGTCGGCATCTGCGCGGCGCTTTGGTCCTGCTCCACCGCCAGGACATTTGCGGCGGCGCTCGCCCCCAAGCTGATGGCGCTGGCCCCGCGCAGCGGCGACTTGAGCGCTCTTTATTTGCAAGAAGCCGCAAACGGCGAAGTGTCGGAGCGGCTGGCCGACGTCGCCGCCGGCATTTGCGCCGGCGGCTCCGAAGATGTCGTCGGTAACGCCGTCGCCAAGGCGTTATCCGTGGGGCACAGTTCGGGCGCAGTCGGCATTTTCGGCCTGTTGAAAGGCTATGCCGACTCCACCGGAACGCTGTTTCAAGCCAGCGCCGATTCCGTTTTGGCGCCGGCCTTCTGGGGCTGTTCGCTCATCGCGACACTCAAGCAGATCGCGGCCAGCAAGACATAGCCCAGCGCCACCAGCGGCGAGGCCATCCATGCAAGCTGCGCACCGTGGATGAAGCCGAAGAACGACAGCACGGCCGCAACGAGCGAGTAGGCTGCCGCCTTCATAAACTCGCGATCGATGATGAACGCCGCGATCGCACCCAGCATCAGGCCGGCAAGCACCGCGCCGCCGCCCAACAGCTCCATGCCGTGATAGACCACACCGGTCGCTCCAAGCTTGGCCATACCGAGCTGGGCCGCGCTTGTGCCGGCGGCGTTGAGCGCGCCGTCGATCTGGGTTTGCCCCCAAGCCGCGATATTCGGAATGATCGCGAGCACGACTGCCGGCGCGTGCTTGGCTGGCACGGCCTGAAAGGCTTGCGCTCCAATCACCAGGCCGATGTAAAGGAGGATCGGCAGGATCGCGACCAGCGGCACCACCGCAAGAAGCAACGCGGTGAGACCGAGGAAGCAGACCAGCGCGATCACCACGCCGGTTGCGAGCGAATAGCCGATGCGCCCACCCACCGCCTTCCAGCCCGGATGCCCGATATAGACGGCGGGCGGGAACGGGCTGCCGAGGATCGAGCCGACTACCGCGCCGATGCCGTCGGCGAGGAGAATGCTTCGCAGGTTGTAATTGTCGCCCGCGGCCGACGCGCTCTCCACGTTGTTCATCCCTTCGGTGAAATTATAGATGCCGAGAGGGATCGCAGTGACGAGGAGCGGCGCGATGTTGGCGAGACCGGCAATTACGTCGCCGCTCGGCAGCGGCAGGTGAATGCCGAACTTGCCAAACGACGCCGTCACTTGAGCGCCGCTGACGATATCGGTCCACCCCAGCACCGCAGCCACCCACGCGATCACGGTGCCGACGATCACCGCGGCCAGTCCGCCCGGTACGCCGCCGGGCAAACGCACATTCGCCGTCCACGCAATCAGCACGATGCCGAGCGAGATGAACGAGATCCATGGCACCTCCCACATCTGGAAGGCGGGCCGCAGCGAAATGAACGCGATTGATATGCCGGCAAGCGTACCCAGCATGGCTGCGCGCGGCGTGAGCCGGCGAATGGTCGGACCAATAAACGCGCCGAGCAGCACGATGATGCCGATGATGAACGCCCAGGCGAGACCCGCCTGCCAGGCGAGTAGCGCGTTCTGCGTTTTGAGATAGACCGGCAGCATGATGACGAACACGACGATGAACATATGCGGCACGCTCGGCCCATACGGCATCGCGGTGACGTCGCTCCGCCCTTCGGTTTTGGCGAGACGATAGGCAAGGTAAGCGTAATAGAGATTGCCGATCGGCAGTGCGATGCCCAGCGCCGGCAGGATGCGGCCGAACACAATGTCGTCGGGCATCTTCACGACGCCGAGACACAGCCCGGTCAAAACAATCACGTTGAGCACGACGTTGGTGAAAAGGCCGAAGAAGCCGTTCCAGTCGCCCGGCACCCACCAGCGTATCCGTCTGTCTGCGACTTGTTGTGTTGACATTAGTCCCCTCCCCTTTTGTTAGTTGGCCCTCGTTTTTGATCGATTGCTTTGCCCCGCCCCCGGATCTCATGAACTCGCTTTCAGGCGGCAGCGCGTTTGACCTCCGCTAATGCATGCAAGACATCGGCGGAGTTGCCAACCCAGCCGAAGATGCCGCCCTGCGCCTTGATCATTTCCAGCGCGATCCGCTGGAATTCCGGAAAATAGGAAGCGACACAGTCGGCAAGCACCAGACAGTCGTAGCCGCGATCGTTGGCTTCGCGGACCGTGGTGTTGACGCAGACTTCCGTCGTTACGCCGCAGACAATGAGCTGCTGGATGCCGCGAGTGCGCAGAATGGTATCGAGGTCGGTGGCGTAGAAGGCTCCTTTGCCGGGCTTGTCGACCACCGGTTCGCCGGGCGCGGGTTTTAGCTCATCGATGATGTCGTGGCCGTACTCGCCTTGCACGAGGATACGGCCCATCGGCCCGGGATCGCCAATGCCGTTCTTCAGCCGGCCGCGCGCCTTCTTGGCGGGCGCAAGATCGGTCAGATCGGGGCGATGTCCCTCGCGAGTATGGATGACGAGGATTCCGGCCTTCCGCGCGGCTTCCAGGACACCGGCGGTCGGCGCGATCGCCTTGCGCAGCAAAGACACATCGTTGCCGAGCGCCTCGCCAAATCCGCCCGGATCGACGAAGTCGCGCTGCATGTCGATGACGACGAGAGCAACATGTTCGGGCTGGAAAACAAACTCGTAGGGTTCAGCGCGTACACTCGGCATTTGCTCCTCCCGGGAAGCGCGGCTTTATGCGGCGTGTTGTCTGGCGAGATACTTTCGCCAACCTCCGAACTCGGTGATGTCGCGAGCCCCTTTGGTCGCGTGCGACTCGCACAAAAAACCCTTCACGCGCATACCATCCTCGAGCTCGATGGTGCCGATGCCAAGCGGTGCCGGTATTCCCGCGACAAAGCCGCCGAACACGGCCAACGGCATTTCCCAAACTTCAACCTCGATTGCGGCGCCAACTTCGGCGCGGATGAGACCGGGCCGATCCGGCGGCCCGCCAGGCAGCGCGAACAGCCGATAATTTGAAGCCGTGCGGCATGCTCGCACCAAGCGTCCGCCGCGTTCGGTCAATTCCTTGTTGAGAGGCAGCCCCGACATGTGCGCGCCGCAGACGGCTACTTGAATGAGGCCGCTCGCCCCTATGTTCGCTTCGAGCTTGGGTGTCGCAGCGATCCGCTTTTCCGTTGCGCCGAGCGGAAGGTCTTGAGACCGGTGGAGCACGTCGGCCAGAGAACACAGCGCATCGTCGTGCCAGGCCGGCGCGATCAGCGTCACGCCAAACGCGAGTCCATCCGGTTGAAAGCCGGCAGGAACGGCCATCGCGCAGAGATCGAGCAGATTGACGAAGTTGGTGTAGTAACCGAGCTCGGTGTTGAGCGCGATCGGATTCGACTGTATTTCGCTGATCGCAAATTGCCGGCCGGCCGTAGGGACGATCAGCGTATCCGCCAATTGCCAGACGGTTTCGGTCGCTCTCCGCAGCTCCTGCAGCCGATGGTATCCGTTAAAGGCGTCCACCGCGCTCGGCTTCCGTCCCGCTTCGATGATCTGCCTCGTCACCGGGAAGACTTTGTCCGGCTCGTGATCGAAGAACGCGCGTATGGCGAGATAGCGTTCGGCGAGCCACGGACCGTGATAGAGAAGCTTCGCGGTTTCGAGAAACGGCTCAAAATCGATTTCGACCAAAGTGCCGCCCAAGCGCTCGACTGTGCGCAGCATCGCGTCAAACAATTGCTTGCCGTCGTTGTTGCCGAAAAATTCGAGCTGACCGGGACGAGGCACACCGAAACGGCAGCCCTTGATCTCCCGCGGCGCGGCTGCACCAACAGGGTCGGGATGCCGCGAAAATGGATCGGCGGTATCGAAACCTTTCATCGCCTGCAAAACCATCACCGCATCGCTCATTGTCAGCGCAAAGATGGACAGACAGTCGAGCGAACGACACGCGGGCAGCGAGCCGCGCGTGCTGATGAGGCCGCGGGTGGGCTTTAAGCCGATCACGTTGTTGAACGCCGCCGGAATGCGTCCCGATCCTGCGGTGTCGGTGCCGAGCGCAAAGCTGACAAGGCCGGCGGCAACCGCCACGGCCGAGCCCGAACTTGAGCCGCCCGAAATGTAGCCGGGCTTAAATACGCACGATGGCGCGCCGTAGGGCGAGCGCGTGCCGCTCAAGCCGGTTGCGAATTGGTCGAGATTGGTTTTGCCAACCGGAAGCGCGCCGGCATCGATCAGACGCCGCACGGCTTCTGCCGATTGGGGAGCTTGATAACCGAACGCCGGACATGCGG
This sequence comes from uncultured Alphaproteobacteria bacterium, assembly GCA_963753355.1. Taxonomy (GTDB): domain Bacteria; phylum Pseudomonadota; class Alphaproteobacteria; order Rhizobiales; family Xanthobacteraceae; genus BOG-931. Next base: position 18,725 of record CAVWBV010000015.1, on the reverse strand, counting down.
CGGTGGTCGTATGTCCCGCGAGGTCTATATTATCCTTGATGGCGAACGGAATGCCGAAAAGCGGCTTGCCCGCTGGGCCTTCCGCTTCCACCCGCCGCGCCATTGCGAGTAACTCGTCACGGCTGACGCGTTCGATCCAAACATGATCGTCGCCGCGCGCGGCGATGCATGCGAGTAAGCGATCGACGAGCGCGGAAGGTGTCAGCGTCCCGGTGCGGTAAGCGGCCGCTAGTTCGGAAATATCGAGAGATTGACCCATTGAAACCACAGCTTCAGCGGCCCCCCCACCAATGCCAGCATTTTTCATGCCCGCCTTGCCCTCGCTTGGTATCCAACTTAGTATACAATAAAGCACGCACAAGCCAAAGGCAAAGTGCTGATATTTTGGGCTACTTTTTCTGGCGGCGGTAGCGGGGGAGCGAGAAAATGGCGCAAACCGCCAAAATAATTCGCAATTTCTACCGCGACTCGGTCGCCCTAATGCAGCTCTCGTCGCGCATCTCGAAACTGCCCGGGGTGCGCCAAGCCTCCGCGGTCATGGCATCAGCCAATAATTTAGGCCTGTTGCGCGAGGCCGGCCTGCTGCAAGGCCCGGTCGAAGTAAGTCCCAACGATTTGCTGATCGCGCTCGATGGCGACGATGAGAAGGCGCTCGCTTCGGCGCTCGACGATGCAGAAGGCGCGCTCAACCAGCAGCCTGCTGCAAGCGCGGCCGGCGAGCGCGACGAGCCGCCTCGCAGCATTGAGATGGGCTTGGCCGCGATGCCGGCCGCAAATCTCGCGCTGATCTCGACGCCCGGCGATTACGCGGCCGCGGAGGCTCTCAAAGCGTTGCGGCTCGGGCTCAACGTCATGTTGTTCAGCGACAACGTGCCGGTCGCGGATGAAGTTGCGCTCAAGCGTTATGCGCAAGCGCATGACCTCATTGTCATGGGTCCCGATTGCGGCACCGCGATCGTCAACGGCATTCCGCTTGGCTTCGCCAATGCAGTGCGCCGCGGCAATATCGGCCTGGTTGGCGCTTCCGGCACCGGTTTGCAGCAAGTGACGTGTTTGATCGACCGTCTCGGCGGCGGCGTCAGCCAGGCGCTCGGCACCGGCGGACATGATCTTTCTGTGAAAGTCGGCGGCATCAGCATGCTGCAAGGATTGTCTGCACTCGCCGCGGACGCCGCGACCAAAACGATCGTTCTGATCTCAAAGCCGCCAGCGGAGGAAATCGCCGAGCTCGTGCTCGCGAAGGCGCAGGCTTGCGGCAAACCGGTCATCGTCAATTTCCTCGGCGCGGACCCGGCGTTAATTACCGCGCCGGGACTGACGCCGGTCCAGACTTTGGAGGATGCCGCTGTCGCGGCCGCGCGGCTTGCGATAGGCGGTGAACCCGATGTCGCGGGCTTCGCCGCGGATGCGATCGAGACACCGGCATTCGCGCGCGAGCAACGTTATGTGCGCGGCCTCTTTAGCGGCGGCACGCTCTGCTACGAGGCGACCATGCTGCTGTCCGAAGTATTTCAGGACGTCTACTCGAACACGCCGGTCGGCGCCGCGCGTTCGCTCGACGACGTTTGGAAGAGCCGCGCGCACACGCTCATCGATCTCGGCGACGACGTGTTCACCCGCGGCCGGCCGCATCCCATGATCGATCACCGGCTCCGCAACGAGCGGATTGCGCTCGAGGCGCAGGATCAAGAGACGGCGATCATCCTGCTCGATGTGGTCCTTGGCTATGGCTCGCATCCGGATCCCGCAAGCGTGATCGCTCCAGTGATTAAAGATGCCATCGCCAAAGCCGCCGCCGCCGGCAGAAAGCTTCTTGTGCTTGGCTCTGTTTGCGGGACGGCAGCCGATCCACAGAACCTGACAACGCAGGAGACGCGGTTGCGCGAGGCCGGCATGCGGCTTGCCGGCAGTAATGCCGCGGCCGTTCGGATGGCGGCCGGCATTCTGGCCAAAGCGCAGGGACATTGATCATGCGCCTTTTCCAGGACGAGCTTGCGGTCCTCAACGTCGGCCTTAGCTCATTTGCCGACGAGATCGTGCAGGCCGGGGGCAAAGCCGAAAAGATCACCTGGGCGCCGCCCGCTGGCGGCGACGCGGCCGTCGGCAAGGCGCTCGCCGGCCTCGTCAACAATGCGGAAATCGAAGCGGCAAATCGGAAAGCTTTCACCGCGTATCTCAACGCCGATCCGACGCTTGTCGGAATTGCGCTCGCCCGCGAGGCCATCGTCCGCATGAACGAGCGGCGGATTTTGCATTCCGGACCGCCGCTCGCGTGGGAGCAAATGTGCGGCCCGATGCAAGGCGCGATCATCGGCGCCATCCTCTTCGAAGGCTGGGCAAAGGAACAGGAAGCCGCCAAAAAGCTTGCGTCGAGCGGTGAAGTCGCATTTGCGCCCTGCCACCATCACGGTGCGGTCGGCCCAATGGCCGGCATCACCAGTCCGTCCATGCCGGTATGGATTGTCCGCGATCCCGCGACCGGACGTCAGACTTTCAGCAATCTCAATGAAGGGTTGGGGAAAGTGTTGCGCTTCGGCGCCAATGGCCCCGAGGTCATCGAACGCCTGAAGTGGATGGCGACCGCGTTATACCGTGTGCTGCGGTTGGCGCTCGCGGAGAGCGATGGCATTCAGATCAAACCGCTGATCGCGCAAGCGCTCAACATGGGCGACGAGGTGCATAACCGCAACGCCGCCGCGAGCATGATGCTGCTGCGGCGGCTGGTGCAGCAAATGCTCGCCTCTCCCGCCAGCCGCGAGGACGTCGCCTCTGCGGTCGCCTTTATCGCCGGCAACGACCATTTCTTTCTCAACATCTCGATGGCGGCCTGCAAGCTGATGCTGGACGCCGCGCGCAACATCCCGGGCAGCACCATGGTCACCGCGATGGCGCGCAATGGCGTCATGTTCGGCATCCAGGTGAGTGGCACCGGCGACCGCTGGTTTTCAGCGCCGGCGCCGGTGGTGAATGGACTTTACTTTCCCGGCTACTCCATTGCCGACGCCGCGCCGGATTTGGGCGACAGCGCCATCACCGAGACTGCGGGCCTCGGTGGATTCGCCATGGCGGCAGCGCCTGCAATTGTCAATTTCGTCGGCGGCACACCGGCCGACGCTATCGCCAACACCCGCGCCATGGGTCACATCACGCTTGGAAAAAATGGCGGCTTGACCCTGCCTGCCATGAACTTTGCCGGCACGCCCGCCGGCATTGATATCCGCAAGGTCGTCGACACCGGAATTCTACCGGTCATTAACACCGGCATCGCGCATCGTGAGGCGGGCATCGGTCAAATCGGCGCCGGTATTACGCGCGCGCCGCTTGAGTGTTTTTCTCAGGCCGTGACGGCGCTGGCATCGCTGCTGCCTAAACGGTAGCGCGGTTCTGGAAGGGGGAGGACAAGGCATGGGATCGGACAGCAAGCTCGCCGTCGTCGCGGTCGGCGGCAACGCGCTCATCCGCGATCAGAATCACCAGACGATTCCAGATCAATACGAAGCGGCCCAGATCACCGTTCAGGGCATCACCGATATGATCGAGGCCGGATGGAACGTGATCGTTACCCACGGCAACGGACCGCAAATGGGGTACATCCTGCGGCGCTCGGAACTCTCGATTCATGAAGTGTCTCCGGTGCCGATGGACTACGCCGGCGCCGATTTGCAGGGCGCGCTCGGCTACATGTTCGTCCGCGCGTTTCGCAATGAATTTCGCAAGCGCGGAATTTCCCGCGAGCCGGTTGCCGTCATCACCGAGATGCTGGTCGACGCCGACGATCCGGCTTTCCGCGAGCCGACGAAACCGATCGGTTCGCACATGGATGAAGCCACCGCGAAGAAACTTGCCGCCGCGCAGGGCTGGACGGTGAAGGACGATGCGGGGCGGGGCTGGCGCCGCGTGGTGCCCTCCCCGCGGCCAAAGAAAATTATCGATTATCTCGCCATCGCGCACCTGGCGCGCGCGGGCTTCGTCGTGATCGGCTGCGGCGGCGGCGGCATCCCGGTGGTCGAGGAGCCGGACGGTTCGCTGCGCGGCGTCGAAGCGGTGATCGATAAAGACCTCGCATCGAGTTTGCTCGCGCGTTCAATCGGCGCCGACCTGTTTGTGCTCGCGACCGGCGTGGAGCGCGTTGCGCTCGACTTCAATACGCCGCAGCAGCGTTGGCTCGATCGCATGACGCTTGCGGAAGCCAAGCGTTACGACGCCGCCGACACATTCGACCGCGGCAGCATGGGACCGAAAGTCAAAGCGCTGATTGAATTTTTGGATGGCGGCGGCACGCGCGGCCTCATCACTGCGCCGGGAAGTCTCTGCCGCGCGCTGTCGGGCGAAACCGGCACCATGGTCGTTCCCTGAAATCTCACCGGGAGGAAGTGCCATGACAATAAATATCGGCAACACCGCATTCATGCTGATCTGCGCCAGCCTCGTCATGCTGATGACCCCGGGCCTGGCGTTCTTCTACGGCGGTCTCGTCGGCCGAAAGAACGTGCTGACCGTGATGATCCAAAGCTTCATCTCGCTCAGTTGGACGACAGTAATATGGTTCGTCTTCGGTTATTCGATGTGCTTCGGGCCGACTTGGCACGGTATCATCGGCGATCCCACGTACTACGCCTTCCTCCGCGGAGTTACTCTGCAAACCATGTTCACCGGCAACGACGCCGGCATTCCGCTGGTCGTTCACATCGCTTATCAGATGATGTTTGCGATCATCACGCCAGCGCTGATCACCGGTGCATTTGCCGACCGAGTAACATTCAAGGCTTATTTTCTGTTCCTGACCGGCTGGCTGGTACTGGTGTATTTCCCCTTCGTGCACATGATCTGGAGTCCCGAAGGCATCTTGGCAAAATGGGGCGTGCTCGACTTCGCGGGCGGCATTGTCGTTCACGCCACCGCTGGGTCCGCGGCGCTAGCCTCGGTGTTTTTCGTCGGCCGTCGCAACGTCGTCGACAAGCCTCACAACATACCGTTGATCGCACTCGGCACCGGCCTGTTGTGGTTCGGCTGGTACGGCTTCAACGCGGGATCGGAATTGCAAGTCGACAGCGTCACCGCGACGGCGTTCCTCAACACAGATATCGCGGCTTCTTTTGGTGGCGTCACCTGGCTCATTATCGAGTGGAGCAACGCGCGGCAGCCGAAATTTGTCGGCCTCTTGACCGGCACCGTCGCCGGCCTTGCGGCGATTACGCCGGCAGCCGGATACGTCTCGATCGCGACAGCGCCGGTGATCGGCATCATCGCCGGTCTGGCGTGCTATTACGCGGTCGCTTTGAAAAACCGGTTGGGATGGGATGATGCACTTGACGTCTGGGGAGTGCACGGCGTCGGCGGCGTGATCGGCATAGTGTTGCTTGGATTGTTCGCCAGCACGGCGTGGAATCCGAACGGCGCCGACGGCCTGTTGCACGGCGGCGCGGGTTTTTTCGGCAAGGAGGTGGTCGCCGTGGTCATAGCGGCCGCGTGGGCCTTCATCTTCACCTACGCAATGCTTTGGCTGATCAATCTGGTCACCGTCGCCCGCGTCGATGCCAAAGCCCACGAGCTGGGGCTCGATGTCGCGCTGCACGGCGAGGAAGCTTATCCGCAGGGGATTTAGTTCCGACAGCGCAGTAAATAAGCCGCTGCGCACCGCGCGGCGGCTTTTTCTTGAGTATTAGTGGAAAACGTCCAGCAGGGATTTTGAGGCGTAGCCCGGCACCTCTGTCTCGGAATCGTCCTGCGCGGCCACGGGAGCAGGCTTCGGCTGCGCACCGGACGAACCGGCATAAGCATCGTAGCCGGGCTGACCTTGATAGGGAGGAGCGCTTGCGGTGTAGGTGCTGGGCGGATGCGGCATGCCCGGCCGCGGCGGCGCGTAAGCCGCCGACGAGGCTGGGGCAGCCGCGGGGGCCGAGCTCGTCGTGCCCGTTGCCGCTGGTCGCGAGTTGTCGCTAAACACATCGACCAGCGATCTGCTGGGATAAGGAGCGATGGAGGCGGTCGCATCGCTCGCCGGAGCGGCTGCCGCGTTCGCCGGCGCGCTCGCCGGTTGATAAGTAGCGGGCGCACTCGTGGTAGCCGACGACGAAGACGACGAGAAAGAAGAGCAAGCAGCCAAAACAGGCATCAAGCCGAAAACGGCCAACACCAGAGCGCTATTAATGCCGCGCCCCTTCCCCGCCCAAATCGGATCGATTGTCCGCTCGCGCGGCGCTTGCGTCCCTGACCCTTGCATCCCCATGGCGCGCTTATACCAATCGCAATGCGCCATTCTCAAGACCAAACGGGCCCGAGGCATACCGCCGAGGCCGGTAAAGCTTAACGTTGCCCGGGCGCGAGCGTCCGGTAATGCCTTGAATTTGCCGGCGTTTGCGCCCGCACTGGCTAACCGCACTTGGCGAAGTTAGTCCTGCTATAATAACAGCGCCGGGTGCGAGATCGAGGTGGCCAAGGCGACCATGAGCGCGATCGATACGAGTCGGATTCCCCCACTGGCCGCGCCGCGCGCGCCACAGGGCTCCCCCAACTTGCGAAAATCGCTGCGTGAGATGCGCGAGAATGCGCTGACCGCACACGGGCCGGAAAATTTCAGCGCCGACATTATTACGCAGCGCATTCTCTGGCGGCGCATGTTCATTCTCAACGAGCCGGGCGCGATCCGTTACGTCCTGCTCGACAACGCCGCGAACTATATCAAGTCCGAAGTCGGCCGCCGCTTGCTTGAGCCGGGACTCGGCCGCGGGCTCCTTACCAGCGAAGGCGAAACCTGGCGGCGGCATCGCCGCATCATGGCGCCCTCCTTCGATCCGCGCAGCGTCACCGGCTATGCGCCGATCATGACCGAAGTGACACAAGGACTGCTGGAAAAGTGGGATGCGCTGCCGGACGGCAGCGAACTGGATGCCGCCGCGGCGATGATGCATCTGACGCTACACATCATCTCGAAGGCGATGTTCTCGTCGGATTCCGACGAGATCGTCGACGCGGTCGAGGGCGGCGTCAACCAGTATCAAACACTGGTACGGCCGAGCCTGCTCGACCTCCTGCACGTCCCGCAATGGTTCGCGCGGCTGCTTTCGCCGCTTCCGACCGATGGGCTGTTCGACGAGTTCGACCGGAAGGTCGATTTGCTCTTGACCGAGCGCGGCCGCGCACCGGACGCCGAGCCGAAGGATTTATTGGCGCGACTTGTTGCTGCACGCGACGCCGAGACCGGCGGCGGCATGACGGCGAAGGAAGTGCGCGACCAGGTGGTCACCATCTTCATGGCCGGGCACGAGACCACGTCGCTCGCGTTGTCCTGGACCTGGTATCTCCTTTCGCAGCATGCGGCGGTCGAAGAAAAACTTCATCGCGAGCTCGCCGACGTGCTCGGTGGCCGCACGCCGCGCAACGAGGATATCGCGAACCTGCGCTACACCCGCATGGTGATAGAGGAATTGATGCGGCTCTATCCGCCGGCGCACACCACCGGGCGGCAGCCGATCAAGCCCGACGAAATTCTCGGCCATCGTATCCCCGCCGGCGCCGAAGTGCTGATCATGCCGTGGCTCATTCACCGCAAGCCGCAGCTTTGGGAAGATCCCGAGCGCTTCGATCCCGAGCGATTTGCGCCCGGGCGCGCCGCCGAGCGGCCGCGCTTTGCCTACATCCCGTTCGGCGCCGGGCCGCGCATCTGCATCGGCGCCGCGTTCGCCATGACCGAAGCGATCCTCATCCTCGCCACCATCGCGCAACGCTATCGGCTGCGGCTAAAGCCCGGCCATCCGATCGAGCCGCAAGGCTTGATCACGCTGCGGCCGCGTTACGGCATGCAGATGTTTTTGGAGCGGCGATAGATTACACGTATTGTACAGAGCGTGTGATGCAGCAGGCGGTTCGCCACCGGATACGTGCTCACAGCAAGCGGTTGCTAGATCTTGCGGCGAGCATAGGCCATGACGCTCGGGACAATGATGAGACCGCATTGCGCAAGCGGGTCGCCGTTGTGCTGTTCGGCGGGACGTTGCCCTTAACCATCGCGTGGAGCGCAATTTACTTAGCCGTGGGTGCACCGCTCGCCGCTGCAGTTCCCGGCTTCTATTCCGTTATTACACCGATCAACACCGTAATCTTCGCGCACACGCGCAACCTCGGGATTTATCGATTTACCCAGCTTCTCCTCGTCTTGATTTTGCCGTGGCTCGTGATGATCAGCCTCGGTGGTTTTCGGCAGTCGAGCGCAGTCGTGTTGTGGGCGGCGTTGTCGCCGCTCGGCGCTCTGTTGATCGACGATCTGCGTGGCACGCCATTCTGGACAGCCGGCTTCATCGCTCTACTGATCATCGGCGCAATTCTCGAACCTTATCTGCCGCAGGCGAATTTACCTCAAGCCTTCATTGCCACCTTTTACATACTTAACATCGGTGCGGTGATTTCAATTGCGTTCGGTCTGCTCTACTACTTTGTCGATCGGCGGAATTTCTTCCACCAGCGTGCCGAGATGCTGCTGCTTAATATTTTACCGAAAGAGATTTCCGAGGCGCTCAAAGCGGCCCCGAGGACGATCGCAGATGAAGATATCGCGTCAAGCATTCTGTTTGCCGACGTCGTTGAGTTTACGCCCATGGCAGCCGCTATGACGCTATTACAACTGGTCGATCTCCTCAATGAAGTGTTTCAGTGTTTCGATGGCCTAGTCGAGAAGTACGACCTGGAAAAAATAAAGACTATTGGCGATTGCTACATGGTCGCCTCCGCCGTGCCGTGCCCGAGGCCTGACCACGCCGTCGCCCTCGTCAACCTCGCGCTTGATATGCAGGCCGTCATTGCAGAGCACCGGTTCGGTGGCCGTCAGCTCGCGTTCCGGATCGGAATCAATTCGGATCCCGTCGTGGCCGGCGTCATAGGTCGCAAGAAATTCATCTACGAACTGTGGGGCGAGACGGTCAACCTGGCGAGCCGAATGGAATCTCATGGCCGCAGCCGCTGTGTTCAGATTACGCGCAGCACTTACGACTTGATCAAGGACTCATTCGACTGCGAGGCGCTGGGATTGATTGACGTCAAGGGAGCAGGTCCTACGAAGGTTTGGCACGTCATCGGCAGAAAGCCTGCGCTCGCCGCCTAATAAACATCCGCCTGGTACCGCCCCTGGGCTTTTAGTTCGCCCACGAATTTGACCGCCTCGGCCGGCGTGCGGCCGCCATGTTCGGCGACGATGTCGGTCAGCGCCGTCTCCACGTCTTTCGCCATGCGCAGCGCGTCGCCGCAGACATAGACATGCGCGCCGTGCTTGAGCCAGGCCCACACTTCGCTGCCGGCTTCGCGCATGCGGTGCTGCACGTAAACCTTTTCATTGCCGTCGCGCGACCACGCCAGCGACAGCCGCGCGAGGTGGCCGGCCGCGTGCATCGCGGAAAACTCGTCTTCGTAGAAGAAGTCGCTATCCTTGCGCTGATGGCCGAAGAACAGCCAATTGGGTCCGGGCGCTTTGATCGCCTGCCGCTCGTGCAGGAACGCGCGAAACGGCGCGACACCGGTGCCGGGACCGACCATGATGATCGGTGTGTCCGGATTGTCCGGTAGCGCGAAGTGCTGGGCCTTTTGCACGTAAACCGTGATCTTGTCGCCGGGTGCGACGCGCCCGCCGAGGAAGGTCGAGCAAACACCGAGCCGCGTGCGTTCTTCGATGTCATAGCGCACCGCATCGACGGTCAGCGAAACCCGGCCTGGCGTGCAGCGATGCGACGACGAGATGGAATAGACCCGCGGCTGCAGCGGCTCTAACGCTTCGATGAGCGCCTCGGGATCGGAGCGGATGCCGGGAAACTTTTGCAGCGCTGCCAGCACGTCGATCGTGGCGGCGTCGCCGTCCGGATCGCCGCCTTTCGCCAGCAGCTTGGCCTTGGCGCGCCGCTCGCCGCCGGTCAGATAGGAAATCAGCTCGAACAGGATGTCGGGCGCCGGCGACAGCGAAGTGCTGTCAGTGAGCACGGCGCGCAACGTACGGTCAAGAATGGGAAAATCCGGCGGCGCGTCGATTGCCGCCAGCACGGCATCGACCAGAGCGAGATCGTTGCTCGGAAAAATGCCGAACGAATTGCCGACAACGTAGTCTAGATCGGTACCGGCAAGATCGATATCGATGTGCCAGGTCTCTTTTTCCGAGCTTTGTTTGTTGAGCCGCCGGCGCGAGAGAAAGGTGGCGACGGCGGGATTGTCGCGCGAGCGGCCGAGCGCGGGAGCTGCCGCGGGCGCGGCCGGCTGCAAGGGCGGTGCCGGCGCCTCGGTAGTGGCGCCGTCAAGCTCGGTGTAGAGCTGCTTGAGCATGCGGGAAGTTTCTTTGCCTCCCGGCACGCAAAGGTTCAGCCGCTTCTCGGATTTTGCGAACAGCGCGTTCGCATAGTCGTTGCAGTTATAGCCGCACTGGCTGCAATCCTGCTGCGCCATCGCCGCCATCATCCGCCGCGGCAACGGCCGCCCGTCGGCGAGCTTCATGCGCTCGACAATCGGCATGGCGGGATCGTGCCAGGGAGCGCCATCGTCTGTTTGCTCCGGCGCGGCGGGCGCGGCAGCGCCGTCGATCAGTCCGGCGAGCAGCAAGCCGGCGTCGGCATTGGAGAGTGGCGTGACGCCCTCCTGCAAGCCGAACAATCCGGCGAAAAGGCCGTTGAGCCACGTGCGCTGCTCCGGCGTGAACGGCGCCGATTCTGGAATGAACGACGGGATTGGCGGCCGCGACATGTTCATTCCGCGGCCTCCAGTTCACTCATGGCTTTGAGCGCATCAACCTCATGGCGGCGCGAAAAGGCGAGAAAGTTTTCGTCCCGGCTTCGGCGATGCGCGAGATAGGCCTTGAGGATGCGGCCGACCGTGCGCGGCACCTCCTCGGCCACGACATCGCGATAAAGCTCGCGGCCGATCGCCGCGTCGGGGCCGAAGCCGCCGCCGATATAGATGTGATAGCCCTCGACCGGATCGGCGTCCTCGTTCGCCTGCACCTTGCAGGCCAGCAACCCGATTTCGGAAACGTAGTGCTGCGCGCACGAGTGGTGACAGCCGGTCAGATGAATGTTGACCGGCGTGTCGAGTGCGACGCGCGTGTCGCACCAGCGCGCGATATCTTCGGCGTGGCGCTTGGTGTCGGACGCGGCAAACTTGCAGCCGGTGTTGCCGGTGCAGGCGACCAAGCCGGAGCGGATCGCATTGGCCTCGATCGCAAGACCGAGCGCCTCGATGCGTGCCGTGGCAGCGGCGAGATCGTCTGATGCGACGCCTGAGAGCAAAAGATTCTGCCAAACCGTCAAGCGAATGTCGCCGTCGCCAAGCTCACGTGCGATCTGCGCAAGGCCGTGCATTTGCGCAACCGAAAGCCGCCCGATCGGAACGACCACGCCGATCCAGTTCAGGCCTTGCTGTTTTTGCGCATGGACGCCGATGTGCGCCGTGCGATCGAAAACCGGCCGGTGTTTGACCGCGCCCGGGACCGCCCGGTCGAGCTTGCGGCCGAGTTTTTCCTCGAGCAGTCCGACGAACTTTTCGACGCCCATAGCGTCGAGCACATATTTCAATCGTGCCTTGGTTCGATCGGCGCGGTTGCCGTGATCGATAAAGACCCGCACCACCGCATCGGCGACCGCGCAGGCGTCCTTCGGCGGGACCAGCAGCCCGGTGTCGCGGGCAAAGTCGCGATGCCCGGTGATGCCGCCGAGCGTGAGCTTGAACCACACGCCGGGAGAGAGCCCAAAGCCGTCATTCACTTCAACGGCCTGGAAGCCGATGTCGTTGGTGTCTTCCAAAACGGCAATGGTTCCTGCGCCATCGAAAGCGACGTTGAATTTGCGTGGCAACCCGTAGAGCGAGCGGTCGTTGAGGATTTGAAAATGCCATTCGCGCGCGTAGGGTCGCGTGTCGATCAGCTCTTGCGGATCGATGCCTGCGGTCGGCGTGCCGGTGACGTTGCGAATATTGTCGGCGCCCGAGCCGCGCGAGCAGAGACCGAGATCCTGAATCGCTTCAATCACCGCCACCGAGTTGGCTGCCTCGATTTCGCGGATCTGCAAATTGGCACGCGTGGTGACATGCGCATAACCGCCGCCGTAACGTTCGGCGAGGTCGGCTACGCCCGCGAACTGGGTGGCATTGAGTATCCCGTTCGGGATGCGCAGCCGGCACATGTAAGAGTTCTGGTTCGGCGCGACGTAAAACAGGCCGAAAAAGCGCCAGCGAAAATTGTCGGCGGGCTTCGGATATTCGCCCTTGGCGGCGTGGTCCTTAAGGCGACCGTAAGTGTCGAACGGATGCTCGTCGCGCTTGAACTTTTCCTGATCGGAGAGTTTACCGCCCGACGCAATCAGCCGGTGCTGCGCTTTTAGTCCCGCGGCGTCCGGCCCCACGGGCTCGCTGGCGGACGCCCCACCACCGGCCGCGCCGCCAAGGCCTTTTGCGGCTCTGGCGATTTGCGCGCCGGCAACAAACCCTTCGAGATAACGTTTCTGTTCGGGATTAAAGTCGCCCGCTTCCGCCGCTGCCGAGACCTTGGCGTCGGTCTCGTTCATTCCGCCGGCACCTGCGTCGGCGCCGTGAGCGGTGCAGGCGCCGATGTGCGCGGTTTATGCGTGATGTAGAGCGCGAGCCCCGTGAACAGGCCGCCACCGATCAGATTGTCGAGCGTCACCGGAATCTGATTCCACATCCACCATTGCGCGACCGTAACCTTCGCGCCCATCATCATTCCGGTCGGAATGATGAACATGTTGACCACGCTATGTTCAAAGCCCTGGGCGAAGAAAATGAAGATCGGCATATAGGCGCATGCGATCTTGCCGATGGTGGACGACGTCGTCATCGCCGCGACAATGGCGAGACAGACCATCCAGTTGCACAGTATCGCCTTGACGAAGACGGTGATCATGCCCGCGTAGCCGAGGGCCTCGTAGCCGGTGGTCTTTGCTTGCGCGATGGCAATGATTTTGGCGGCAACGCCGGCCGGTGCGGTAGCGCCGAAATTGGTGAGCACGATCGCCAGCAAGCCGCCGTAGACCACGCTGCCGATCAAATTGCCGAGAAAGACCCAGCCCCAATTCGCGAGCATGGTCTTGCTGTCGGTGTCGTTCTCGAGCCACGGCAGCGGCAACAAGCCGAAGCTGCCGGTGACGAGATCGAGACCGAGCAGAACGATGAGGATCAATCCGACCGGAAAGATCAGCGCGCCGACCAAAGGCTGGTCGGTTTGCACCGCGCCGGTGATGGCGAGACTTGTGGCGGCGGCGAGAATCGCGCCCGCAAGCCCGCCGCGAATGACCAGATCGAGAGGAGGAAGGGCAAGTTTCGTGCGCCCGGCATTGACCATGGCCGACGCCACGTCGGCGGGTTTCACGTAATCCATATCTCGGCCTCCTGGTACGAGGCCGCCGAGACCCAGTATGGAGCCATCGCCGGCCAATGCTCCCTCATGCTGCAAAGCAGCAAAGGCCGTGCCAGTTTTTAAACTATTGAAGGGGCTGGCTTATCCGGCTCCCTGCAGGCAGTCGCTGATGCCCCTTGCAGCGGCGCGGAGTTGAAATATCAGGCAGCCATCGATGCTTGGAACCGCAACGTTCTTCAGTCTTCCTGCTGGCGGTGGACGTCATGGACGAGAACGCCGGAGCCCGGCGGCGGCATGATCATCCATTCCTGACGCTTGAGAGTGCGGCGGGTGTCTTCGTAGCCGCTCTGCCAATGCTCGCGCATCGAGGTGCCGGAGAACTCGTAGTCCTTGGCGTGACCCTCGTAGGCTTTCTGCTGATAGATGAGATGCAGAATGGTGATCTCCGGCAAATTGGAAAGCTCGTCGAGACGCCGCCGGTCATCATCGTTCAATTGCTCTTGCGGCACTTTCTCCAGCGCCTTCGCCAGCAGCAGTTTCAGATTATGGATGCGGCGATAGACGTCGGTGGTGTAGCGCGTGCGCGACGAGTAGACGATGTCCTTGTGGCGCGCCATCACGTCCTGCATGTCGCGCGGCAATACGCCCCGGGCGCTGAACAGGTCGACCTGGAAGACCAGCGTGTTGAGCTTGTCGTCCTGGTCGAGCAGGTGTTGCAGCGGCGTATTGGAGACGATGCCGCCGTCCCAGAAGTGGTCGGTGCCGATCTTGACCATCGGCAATGCCGGCGGCAGTGCGCCGCTGGCCATGATGTGCTCCGGCTCGATCTGTTCCTTGGCGTTGTCGAAATAGACAAAATTGCCGGTCAGCACGTTCACGGCGCCGACTGAAAAGCGCGTGACGCGTTCGTTGAGCAGCGAAAAGTCGACGAGGTCGGTCAAGGTGTCCCGCAACGGCCCGCTGTCGTAATAGCTCGTCGCCGTCGTCGCGCCGGTAAGGCTGATCCACGGATTGGGAAAGCGCGGCTTGAAAAAGCCGGGCTGCCCGGCGACGCTGGTGACTAGGCAGCTGTGCGCGTTGCGCGCTTTGCGGAAAATGTCGCCGTCGGGCGTAAACGGCCAGATCTTTCGCTCGGTGATCATGTCCCAGAACGCGTGCAACTGCCGCAGCCGGTTCTTCGGCGTGTTGCCGGCGATGATCGCTGAATTGATGGCGCCGATGGAAACGCCGGAAACCCAATCGGGCTCAACGCCGGCCTCGCTCAGCGCCTGGTAGACGCCGGCTTGATAGGCGCCGAGCGCGCCGCCGCCCTGCAAAACAAGCGCGATGCGGTCGCAGCGCTCCGGCCGCCAGCCTCGCGGCTGGACGGGAGGCGTCACATGATCGGTAAGGCGGGTGCGGACGTCATGCATGGCGAAGTCTCAAAAATGCCGGACGCAAACCAAGCATGAGCTTTGCCAAAACAAATGACCGCCACATGACAAATGAAATGCGAAATGAAATGGGACATTTGTCACAACACTGTCGGGGCCCTTTCACATTCTCCGCTTTGGTTGCGCGTTAAGACTTTTGTGGTTTGCAGGGGGATTGAGATGCAGGCAGGGAAAACCGCCATCGTGACCGGGTCAACGAGCGGAATTGGGCTGGGGATTGCCACGGCTTTGGCTGGGGCGGGCACCAACATCGTGCTCAACGGCTTCGGCGCCGAAGACGAAATCGATAAGATCGTCTCCGACCTGAAGCGACAGCACAATGTCGGTGTGATGTATTCCGACGCCAACATCGCCGAGCCCGACGAGATTTGCGAAATGGTCGAGCAGACCCGGGCGGAGTTCGGCGGCGTCGATATCCTGGTCAACAATGCCGGGATTCAATATGTGGCGCTGATCGAGGAATTTCCGGTCGAGAAGTGGAACGCGATTATCGCCATCAATTTATCGGGCGCGTTTCACACCTGCCGGCTGGCGGTGCCCGACATGAAGAAAAAAGGCTGGGGGCGGATCATCAACGTCGCCTCGGCCCATGCGCTGGTCGCCTCGCCGTTCAAGTCGGCTTACGTTTCAGCCAAGCACGGCCTCGCAGGCCTGACCAAGACCGTCGCGCTTGAACTGGCCGAGCACGGCGTCACCGCCAACGCCATCTGTCCGGGTTACGTGCTCACGCCGCTGGTGCAAAAGCAGATTCCCGAGCAGGCGAAAGCGCGCGGCATCAGCGAACAAGCTGTGATGAAGGACGTGCTGCTCGCGGCACAGCCGACCAAGGAATTCGTCGAAGTCTCGCAAATCGCGGCGCTGGCCACGTTTCTTTGTTCGGACGAAGCCGCACAAATCACCGGGGCGCTTTTGCCCATCGACGGCGGCTGGACCGCCCATTAACGAGAGGCGACATGCGCAGGGAAGACATTCTCAGACTGCCGTCCATGCCGGCGAGCGGACCGAGCTATCCGGCCGGGCCGTATCGCTTCATCCACCGCGAGTTCATGGTCATTACCTACGAGTCCGACCCGACCGTCATCCGCGACCATCTGCCTGAGCCGCTGGAGCCGGTCGAGCGGCCGCTGGTGCACTACGAGTGGATCAAGATGCCGGACAGTTCGGGCTTCGGTGATTACACCGAATCCGGAATGGTGCTGCCGTGCCGCTTCAAGGGCGAGGAAGCCAACTTCGTCGTGCAGATGTATCTGGACGACGATCCGCCAATTTCCGCCGGCCGGGAGATTTGGGGATTTCCGAAGAAATACGCACATCCCAAGCTGGAGATCGTGAAAGACACGCTGACCGGCACGCTGGAATACGCCGGCCAGCTCGTCGCCATGGGCACCATGGGCTACAAGCACGAAAGCATGGCCGGCAACGGCGAGCGCACCACGGCCATTCTCTCAAAGACGCAAATCAATCTGAAAATCATTCCCGGCGTCGAGGGACACGCCGAGATTTGCCAGCTCGTCGCCTATAATCTGACCGACATCACCGTCAAAGGCTCGTGGCTTGGCCCGGGGCGGCTTCATCTCGTGCCGCACGTCAACGCACCGGTCGCCGATTTTCCCGTGGACCGGATTGTCGGCGCACACCATTTCGTCGCCGACGTCACCCTGCCCTACGGGCGCGTGCTCTACGACTACAACAAGGTCGATGCAGACTCGGAGCAGTCACGGGCCGAAGCGCCGATCAGGGTGGTGCGGGCGTGAGGCTGTGACGGGTAAATCGTTCCCGCCTATTGATCGTTATCCGCCGCGCCCTCGCCGATCAGCCATCGGGCGGCTCTAGCAATCGTCGGCCAGATGCGATCGTGCGCCTTGATCAGCGGCGGGTTTTCGAGCTCATCCGTGGTCGCGGCGCGCGCCGAGCACCCATCGGTCAGCACCGAGAACTTGATCTCGCCGTCGGTGAAGTAGCTGTCGCCGCCGCCGTTATGCCCGTTGATGGTCGGGCCGATGCCGCCAACCTCGTAAGTACTTTCGGCAACCTTCGCATCCTTCAAGTCAGCACTTAACAGGTCGCGTTCCGCGTCGATATCAGGCGCAATGTGATGCGTGATCTTAGCATCGCGGTGGCTGAAACCGACGCCGCGGTCGAAGGTCGCCGCGCCGAGCCAGACCGGCCGCCCCTCCTCGCCGCTGTCGGCCGCCTGCCAGAAACGCACGTGGTGGCGCTTGTCCGGGCTCTTGGCAGCGGGCTTCTCGAACGCCAGGTCTTCGCGTTTGTTGTCGTAATATAAATGACTTACCGGCGCATCCGGATACGGGCGATTCAAAAGGACGCTGCCGACAATCTTCATGCTCGATCGGAAAGTGACCGGATCGGCGGGAAACCAGCCGGCGGCGTGCATGGCGCAGAGCACATCGTCCCTCGAGCCAACCAGCCCGATATTGATTGGATCGCCGGGGATGCGGTCGTTGGTGCGCGTGACCACGCTAAAACCGGCCAGCGCCCTTTGGTGATCGAGACGCTTCCACACCAGCGGCAGGAAAAAATAAGCCAGCACGCCGTAGAGGACGACCAACGCCGCTACGCCGACGAGCGCCAACTTTGGATCTCTGGCCGACCGTAGGACCGGTGACACCGTGACGCTTTCTGCTCCCGAATACCCGCCCTTGGGTACCCGCTTTTTATTACCCTCCCGGGGGTACCCAGCGTTGGGTGATTGGGTTCGTTATGCCGGTCTCCATCCTTCCGGTGGCGTCGCGGAAGAACAACATCCGCAGCTCCAATCAAAGTAGCAATCAAAAAGCAAACAAAGTGCCGAGTAGCAAACAATTTGGCTGCGCGCCTTCCGGGCGTCGAACTGTTTCTTTGGATAAGTCGCGGCTAAACAGTTAACTCCTATTAACAAACGCGCTCCCGGACAAAAGTAGCAAAGTAGCAATCATCGATCGCACCGAGGATCGGAGGCGGGCCATCGCGGCACGTCCACTCGACTGTTACAGCGTTACGCGACCTCCACCAGCAAAACGTTACGTCATCTCCACCGTCACAGCGTTACGCGAACTCCACCGTCACAGCGTTACGCGAACTCCACCGTCACAGCGTTACGCGAACTCCACCGTGACAGCGGTACGCGAACTCCACCGTCACAGCGGTACGTAAATTCCACCTTCACAAAGGAGCACTTCGGCCGAACTAAATACCGCTTACCCATTCCTTGCGCGGTTTTCTCTTAGAGTCCGATCAGCCCCGCCAACTGCCCGTGATCAGAAGTAAGCACTGTGTTGGCGCCCTGCCAGAGCAGTCGCCCGCGGTGCAGAACGATTGCCTCCGGCATCAGCTCTAACTCGGCGTGTTGCTCGACAACAATCGTTGCCATTGCGCTTTCCGCAGGCCAAGGGCCACTCAGGGTCAAAAATCAAAGCGACAATACGCTGGCAAGTTGGGGAGGGGCTGCGGGTCAAGATCACCGCTTGGGCATTGGCCGAGCTCATGTTGACAGCAACGTCACCATTTTGGATGCTCGGTGCCAGCACCGTTTTGGTGACGGCGATTCGCATGCCCCGGCGGACAAAGCAGCCTCCACCCCGTAGCGGGCTTTATCATGCGCGCGAGGCGCGCCGCATGTCGCGCTCGGAATTGGTGCGGCTGTCGGGCGTTTCCAAGCAGCAGTTATCGCGGCTCGAGACCGGATTGATCAGGCTACGGCTCGATCACCTAAAACCTTTCGCTGGTCCCCTCGGTTATACGCCGGAGCAGATTTTACTCTGGGGACGTTACCCGGGCACGACGGGGAGCCACAATGACTCAAGCGGCGCATCCGGCGAGGGGGCGGTCGAAGCGCCCGACCGGGTGCCAGAACTCGACACCCGCGCCAGCCAAGGTGGAGGCGTTCCGGCTCACGAGCTGCGCAAGGATGGCCGTTACGCGGACGCGCTCAAGAGCGAGGAGTGGGTATTTCCTGC
>CAVWBV010000014.1:0-438261 GCA_963753355.1 uncultured Alphaproteobacteria bacterium | reverse complement strand
GGGCGCATCAGCCAACCCGTCCTGCTTCAATTTCGTACGATGTTGACCGCGGCGCGCTCGATCAAATCGATCAAATGTCCGGCGGCGGGAGAGGGTGGCACGGCCGTCCTTCTTACGAAAATAATCGAGGGCGCGGACAACTCTTCTCTCACGCGAATCGCGGTCAGCACGCGGTTTGCGAATGGCGCCATTGTCCACTGCACCGGCGCCATTGCCAGCAGATCGGAATGCGCCAGACACGTTAGCAACGTGAGAGCCGACTGGCTGCGCAACGCCAGCTTCGGTTCCGACAAGCCGTAGCGTTTGAAGAGCGCGCCCAGCTCTTTTTCCGCCCGCGGCGTGATCGAGGTGGTGATCCATTCCGCGTTGACCAAGTCTTTAAGTGAGGTCGCGTGAGCCAACGGATGTTTCGACCGGCACAAAACCGCGCGCTGGCCGGAAAACAGAGTTGTCTTTTGCAAGACGCGCGGCAGCTTCTGACCGGGATCTGGGCCGACATAGAAATCAACGCTTCCGTTTTGCAGGTCCAGTTCGAGGGTCGGATAGAAACCCTCGATAATGCGTAGATGAACGTTGGCGAAACGCCGCCGAAAAGGTTCGAGCACTTTTGGCAGAAGCCACAAATGTGCGGCAATCGACAATCCGATCGTCAGGTGACCGACAGCGTTGCCGCGCAGTTGTTCGATTTCTTCCTGAGTTCGGCGGACATCGTTGAGAATTGCCGTCGCCCGCCTAACGAACGCTTCACCAAGCGGCGTGGTGATCATGCCCTTGGAGCGCCGCTCGAATAGAGGCGCCCCGATTTCGCGCTCTAGCTCGGCCAGGCCGCGAGTGAGGCTCGGTTGCGCGATTCCGAGCCGGCGCGCAGCAGCGCGGAGACTACCGTGCTCGGCAATGGCCACAGCCCCGCGGAAATGGCTCAGTTTCAAGATCACTCCCCCCAGGCACACAGCTGCCGTCGACGATAGCAAAAAGGTATCGCAATTGCTCGTCCGCTATCTTACTAGGATCATCTCTTTCGTCTAATGTCCGAGGCACAAAAGCCGTACGGTTTATCGGCGGCGATAATGGGGAGGGAGCAGTGACTGAGTTTCTTTTGGTTCACGGCGCGTTTCACGGTGCTTGGTGTTGGCGTAAAGCGGTTGCCGAATTAGAGAAGCGCGGCCATCGAGCCAAGGCCATAGACCTTCCGGGGCAAGGTGAGGATCGAACGCCCCTCAAGGACGTCACTCTGGATACAATGGTCGAAAAAATCATCGCGGAAATGGCGGATCTTCCCGGCAAAGTCGTCTTGGTCGGTCACTCACTCGGGGGAATTCCCATCACAGCCACCGCGGAAAAGGTTCCCGAGCGCGTCAAGGCGCTCGTTTATCTGAGTGCCTTTCTGCCGCGGGATGGTGAAGCGTTGCTCGACATCGAAGGGCGCAATCCGAAGCCCGTCGTCCCGGTCAGCATGACATTTGATGCGGAGCGGGTCAGCGGAACCATCAATGCCGACAAAGTCCACGACATTTTCTACCACGATTGCTCCGACGCCGACGTGGCGGACGCGAAAGCACGGTTACGGCCGCAGGCGCTAGCCGCATTGATGACCAAGGTGCATATAACGCCCGAGCGTTTCGGACGTATTCCGCGGGTCTATATCGAGTGCACCGAAGATCGTGCGCTTTCGATCGACATGCAGCGCGACATGATCGCCAAGTCGCCGCCGGTGGATGTTCGCAGCCTGCCCGCAAGCCATTCTCCGTTCCTCTCGATGCCGGACAAACTTGCGGACGCCTTGGCGGATTTGTGAGAATGCTGTTTGGCGATGAAACCGCCTGCCCTAAGGGGAAACAGGATGATCAAACCAAAACTTCACCACGTCACCATGAAGACAAGCCACCTCGACGATATGATCGCCTGGTACGGCAAGGTTATCGGCGCCAAGGTGCAATTCCGTGACCAAGTCGCGGCGTGGACGACCAACGACGCGGCCAATCATCGCATCGCCTTCTTGGCCGTGCCGGGTCTCTCCGACGATGCTGAAAAAATCAGCCACAATGGCATGCATCACACGGCCTTCGAGTACGACAGCTTCGAGGATCTGATGACATCGTATGATCGGCTGCGTAACGAAGGCATTGAGCCCGCCTTCTGTCTCGACCACGGCCTGACGATTTCTCTCTACTATAAGGATCCGGAGGGAAATTACGTCGAGCTGCAGAGCGACAACTTTGGCGACTGGAGTAAGTCCGCCGAATGGATGAGGACGTCGGCCGATTTTGCCGCCAACCCGATTGGCACGTTTTTCGATCCCGTGCGGGTGTACGACCAGATGAAGAGCGGGGCCAATTTTAAAGTTCTGCAAAAATCGATCCGCGCCGGAGACTACTTGCCAAATCCGGTTCCGGCCCACATCGGTCTGCCGACGCCATAAAGACTGCGACGGCAGAGAATGCGCGCAACGGCCGATGTGCGAACCGATGTGTTGATCGTCGGGGCTGGTCCGGTCGGCCTTGCGTCAGCTATCGAGTTGGGGCAGCGCGGCGTGCGCTGCATCGTCGTCGAACGCAATGACCGGGTCGGCTATAGTCCGCGCGCCAAGACGACCAACGTGCGCAGCCGGGAGCATTTGCGCCGCTGGGGCATTTCTGAGGCGCTGCGGCGTGCTTCGCCGATCTCGCCTGACCGTCCATCGACGGTGGTGTTCGCGACCCGCATGAACGGGCCGCTCATCGCGCGTTTTGAGAATGCACTCAACGGCAGCCGTCAGCGGAACAATCTGTACTCCGAAGAAGCGCAATGGGTGCCGCAATACGTGCTGGAGGAGGTATTGCGACAATGCGCGCAATCGCTTCCCGGAGTTGCGATTCATTTCGAGACGGAATTCGTTTCGTTGACCCAGACGGCGGCAGGCGTAACTGCACAATTGCGAAATGTCCGTGACGGAGGTGGGACCACGATCCAAAGCGGTTATTTGATCGGCGCCGACGGGGCGCGCAGCGCCGTGCGCGACGCGATCGGCTCGGCGATGATCGGTGAGGGCGCGTTCTCGCGGAATTTCAGCATCATCTTTCGCGCACCGGATCTTGCGGACCGGCAAATTCACGGTCCAGCCATCATGTATTGGATGCTGAACGAGGAAATGCCGTCGGTTCTGGGTCCGATGGATGAGGAGGGCTTGTGGACCTTCATGGTCACCAAGCTACCCGACAACATCGATCCGGCTGCGATCGATGCTGCCGATCTCATCCGGCGTGGCACCGGTTTGAGGGATCTGCCGATGGAGATTGTCGGCACCGATCTGTGGGTCGCGCATCGCCTCGTCGCAGACCGCTACTCGCGCGGCCGGGTATTTCTTGCCGGCGACGCCTGTCATCTCCATCCGCCGTTTGGCGGGTTCGGCATGAACATGGGAATTGGCGATGCGGTCGATCTCGGCTGGAAAATGGCCGCGCGCTTGTCCGGGTGGGGCGGCGACAATTTACTTGCGAGTTACGAGATCGAACGGCGGCCGGTGCACGAGCGAACCATAGCGGAAGCCGTTCACAACTTCGCCCAAACCGGCAGCCAAATCGTCAGGCCCGATCTGGAAGCGCCTGGCGTGGTCGGCGAAGCAACACGCAGTGAGGTCGCCGACCTAATCGAGGCGACCAAGGTGCGCGAGTTCAAGACGCTCGGCATCGTGCTCGGCATGCGCTACGCCGACTTGCCGATCATCGTTGCCGACGGCAGCACGCCACCGCCGGAACATTTCATGCTGTACGTACCGTCGGCGCATCCCGGATGTTTGGCGCCTCATCTTTGGCTGGCGGATGGTTCCTCGCTTTACGATCACTTTGGGCCAGGCTTTGCGCTTCTCGTGATTGAGGGCGATGAGCGAGAGGCAGAAACGCTCGCCGCGGCCGCGGCGGACCATAACGTTCCGCTTAAAGTACTGGCGCCGGCGAATGCGCGATTGCGCCAGCGATACGAAGCGCGCTTTGCGTTGATCCGTCCGGATCAGCACGTCGCCTGGCGCGGCGATCAAATTCCCTCAGACTGTGACGCGCTGATCGCGCACGTCACTGGCGCAAATCTGAAGGTCGCGGCACGCGCGGGCGAGGGGAGCGCGTTGGTTGGCGCAGGTGCCTGATGCCGCGTGAGCGCGGCAATGCCGCTTAGCTGAATAGCGCTTTGTGGTCCTCAACGAATTGTTTGGTCGTCAGGGGCGCCCGGCCGACGATATCTCGAATTGGCTCCGTGACCTCGGTTGCGAGGCCGCCGTTCGCCGCGATTTGCCCCGCGGTCCGCTGGTGGTTGATGAGCCAATCGGGCATGCCGCGCGTTTTCATCACCTGCTCGGCCCGCTCAAATGGTATGGAAACATATGTGATCGTACGGCCCAGAACCTGCGAGAACACATCCGCAAACTCCCCCAAATTGCTTCGCGCGCCGGTAAATTCGTAGATCTTGCCGGCGTGAGGCGCGGGATCGAGAAGCACGCGTGCTCCCACGGCGCCGGTGTCGCGCACGTCGATGAACGCGAACGGCAGATCGGCTGGGAACGGTAGGATTATCTTGCTGTCGTTCTTGATCGAAGCAGCCTGTCCAAAAATATTTTGCATGAAGAAGCCGGGTCGCAATATCACCCATTTGATACCGCTGCCACGCAGGCGCTCCTCAATGGCGTAGTGACCGCGGCCGATGACCGAAGGGGAATCCGGGACGACGAAGAAGCGGCTGCCGGAAACGCGTACCAAATGCTGCACACCGGCTTCGAGAGCCGCATCGAGCACGTTGTTCTGTTGCTCGACCATATTTGGGTTGTGGCCCGTCACTACGAACACGCTGGTCACACCTTTAAGCGCCTCGACGAGTGCCGGCCGATCGCCCAGTTCGGCGACGGCCGTTTTCGCATCCTGCCCCAGTACCTCACGCGCTTTATCGGGGTTGCGAACGACGCAAATCGGCGCGTGCCCGAGTTGCTTGAGCTCTTTGACAACAGCGCGGCCCGTGTTGCCGGTCGCACCAACAACGGCAATCATGGTCATCTCCCTAGTTCGCCCGCGTTCACGGTTTTTGTTGAGGCCCACGGACTACCTTATTGTCCAGTCGATTGGGTCAAACAGTGCGCGCATCCACGGCACGGGGCTCGGCCGAAGATGGGCGACGTGGCTGCCGACAATCCGTGGACGATTGTCGTCCATAAAGGCGTTCCAATCCGGGAACTCCGCAAGCTGCCGGCGATGCGCCTCCGCCTCGGGCCAGCTCTTGTGCCAGTGGTAAGCGAATGTGCGGTGAAGGCTGCCGACGGTCACGAAGAAGACCCCCACCAGACGGTCGCGAAATGCGTCCATCGTCGCGGCGTTCAGTTTGCGAAAACCATCCCAATACGCAAGCAGCCCGCCGGGAAGAAAATCGAGAACGCGCTCGGAGACCGCCAGTTCGGATGCGTTGCCGACGTTCGTAAACGCGGGCTGATTCGGCAACCAGTCGCGCTTGTCGTTCCAGAGCGGACTAAGGTCGGCGACCGGCGCGTGATCGAGATAGGAGTTCTCCTGGCGCAGGAGGAAGCTTCTTGCCGTAACAAAATATTCCATGCGCTCGGGGGTGACGATCGCCCCTAAGCGCTGTTTGGCGTCATTGTAACTGTCCCAGCGATAGAGATGCACGATGCGCTCGCCATCACCGGCGATCATCGCAAAGTAGCCGAGGTTTCGCTCGAGAAGAGGGCGGAACGAGGCCGGTTTATTCCACTGACGTTGCAGCTCCCAATAGGTCTGTTCGGAGCCAGGTCTGAGTGTATAGGCTCTTCTTTCAAACAGCATCGCTTTCCTCCCCGGACCAGCTCCGCCCCATCGCTAGACGCAGCGCTGCCGGTCACAGCGGCCTTTGCTTCCGATGAAAGTGCGGCGTTGGTGCCCCATGCAAAGATGCCGTCCGGCAATAAGCGTTGCGCGGCGGTACCTCTCCGCGCCTAATCCGCCCGGCGCCAAACCTCGTAGCCAATCTCTCTCGAGATCAGGCCGTCGCGAATATGAAAGTTATGGATGAGGCGCATTTTTACTTTGGTGCCGATCGGAAAGGGGCAATTCTCGAATGCGTCGCCGGTGATCTTGAAGCTTGCGTAGGAATTGTCGAACACCCTGTCCGGCGTCGCAAAGCGCTCCACAGGCGTGAATTCAAAATCCACAACGCCATTGAACACGCGTAGATACATTTTCTTGATCAACTCGCGGCCCTGGTAAGACACTTTGCGCGCCGGCGCTTCCCAGACCGCATCGTCCGTGTAGAGACGGATACATTCGTCTATTCGGTCGGGATTTTCTTCCTGAAGATGCATCCCCACTACATCGAGCGCATGTTGGACTTTTTGTTCATAAGTCCGCGGCTCGTGACGCTTTGCGATAAGGCTATCGACTGTCATTTTCGATTTTTCGATGAGCGTTGTCATTGGCGTCCTCCACCTGTCAGTGCCCATTTGTCATAGCGGGTTGGCACAAACTTCCGCCGTGCTCGATGAGCCATAGTGAGCGAGTGCGGTTTCGTGTTCAAGGCTTTGTCACCCGCCGCAGCGCCACGATCGGCCGCCTTGCCGCACAGACACCGAGCCCGCCCGAATGATAAGGCGAAGCAGCCGTTTCCTATTGCACGATCAACACCGATTTTTTGCAAAATCGAAGCAGTCGGCCATAGTCGCGTGCGGCCGGTGGACGATTAGCGGTCCCGGCGGATGGCGCCTGGTGTCCGGCCGGTTATGCGGCGGACCATACGGGTCATATGCTGCTGGTTGCTGAACCCGCATTCAAGCGCGATTTGCGCCAGCGACAGATCGGTGGACATCAGCAAAGCATTAGCGCGCCTCACTCGCGCGTTCAGGACATATTGGTGCGGCGCAAGCTTCGTGCTGCGTTTGAACTCGCTGTTCAACCGCGCGGCGCTCACACCGGCGGCTTTAGCGATGCCGGCCAGAGTAAGATTATCGCTCAGGCATTCCTCGATATATTCAATCGCGCGGTGGCATTGGTGCGGCGTCAGAGCTCGCGTCTCGTTTGTTCCAGAAGACCGCCGCGAAACATGATTTCGCACAAGACAGCTGGCCGCCGTGCGCGACAGAGTCTCGGCATAAATCCTGTCGACGGGTGATGGCCCGAGCAGCATCTTTCGTATCTCATGCGCAACCGTCCGGAGCATTTCGTCCATTACGCCGGCGCGGGGCGACAGGGCAATCGCGGCAGACGATGCAAACATCTCGCACTGAACCTCGCGGATGAATTCGTCGCGGACGTAGAAGTGCAGGGTATCGTACCGTCCGCCTTGTGACGAGGTGCGAATAGTGAAGTCGGCGCCACCCGGCGTGATGGTCGCGCTGCCCGGCAGCAGGATTTGCTCTTGCAGTTCGCCGCCGATTCGTCGCCTAAAACGAACCGGTTTGTTCAGTGGAATGACGATAAGGTGATCTTTGACGGCCGCAAAGGTCCCTTCATATGAAGCCTCCGAGCAGATGCAGGCGAACAGTGACGTCCAACCGGCGTTTTCACTCGAGCAATGCACCTGGCTGCCGGGCTGATGCACCACCCGGTGAGTCTCTAGGTATGAGAAGGGAGAACGCGTCATCCTCCAACCTTGGGTAGGGATGCCCGAGGTTTTTTCTTTGAGTTTACCATGGTTTCGGCCCGCTGACAGCCCGAAAGCGGGCCCACGCGGTCCAACCGATCATGTCACCGGCAGCACGTTCGAGTATTTGGTCTGCTCAAGCGCAAAACTCGAATTGATCGAAGCGACGCCGTCGATGCGCGTCAGCTTCTGCTTCAGGAATTGTTCGTAGGCGCCGAGGTCTGCCGCAACGATGCGCAACAGATAATCGCGCGGCCCGGTCATCAGGTAGCATTCCAGCACTTCCGGCCATTTGGCGATCACCCGCTTAAATCGCTCCAGCGCCTCGACCCGTTGGCTTTCGAGCTTGATGGAGACAAAGACGCTCACGGGAAGCCCGACCTTTGCCTGATCGAGCACTGCGACGTAACGCGAGATAATCCCGGAGCTCTCGAGCCGCCGGATGCGGCGAAGACAGGGCGACGGCGACAGATTCACTTTTTCCGACAGATCGGAAAGGCTGATCCGGCCGTCGCTTTGCAGAACCATCAGGATTTTTCGGTCAATTTCATCAAGGTCGGATTTTGGCACTTTCTGCCTCTTTCTCAATATCTCACGCCAGCTTCTGCCATTTACTGATAACAATCGGCCATATTTGGCATTTCTTTGCCGGCGCGTCTCGACATAATCGCCTGCACCGGACCGTCTCGATGAATCAAAACTTCCGCGATAGCGACGACTTGCGCCTGCTCACCGAGCTCGAACGCAAGGTTTTGTGGCTGGCGAGCTGGACCATCCACCACGCCAACCATGAACGCGAGAACGTCGATGGCCTGAAAGTCGGCGGACACCAAGCGTCTTCCGCATCCCTCGCGGTGATAATGACCGCGCTTTATTTCCACACCTTGCGGCCGCACGACCGGGTTGCCGTCAAGCCACACGCGGCGCCGATCTATCACGCCATCCAATATCTGCTTGGCCGTCAGACCCGGGACAAGCTGGAGAATTTCCGTGGCTATAAAGGTGCGCAGTCTTATCCATCGCGCACCAAGGACACCGACGATGTCGATTTCTCGACAGGTTCGGTGGGACTGGGCGTCGCGCAGACGCTGTTCGCGTCGCTGGTTCAGGACTACGTGCGTGCCCACCATTGGGGCCTTGAACGGCCCGAAGGCCGCATGATCGCGCTTCTCGGCGACGCCGAACTCGACGAGGGCAATATCTTCGAGGCGTTACTCGAAGGCTGGAAGCAAAACCTGCGCAATTGCTGGTGGATCGTCGACTACAACCGGCAGAGCCTCGACGCGGTGGTGCGAGAGGGTTTGTGGGAGCGCTACGAAAATCTTTTCCGAAATTTCGGCTGGGACGTCGTCGTTCTCAAATACGGCTCGCTCCAGAAGGCCGCGTTTACCGAGCCGGGCGGTGAGGTGCTCCGCCAATGGATCGATAATTGCCCGAACCAGCTATACTCGGCGTTGGTATTCCAGGGCGGCGCGGCATGGCGCAAGCGACTCCTGGATGAGATCGGCGATCAGGGACCGGTCGCCCGACTTATTGAGTCGCGCGGCGACGATGAACTGGCGCGTCTCATGGGCAATCTCGGCGGCCACGATCTGCCGGCGATCATAGACGCCTTCGACCGTATCGATCACGACCGGCCGGTATGTTTCATCGCCTATACAATCAAGGGCTACGGGCTGCCGTTCGCCGGCCACAAGGATAATCATTCCGGTCTGATGACACCGGCGCAGATGGAAACGTTCCGTGCGACAATGGCCATCCGCCCCGGTCACGAGTGGGATGCGTTTGAGGGCTTGCGCGCATCTGCCGACGAGCTTCGCGCGTTTCTCGGACGCGTGCCGTTTGCGGCACTGGGCCAGCGTCGCCTGCAGGCGCCGAAGATCGAGGTGCCGGCTGAACTTGAGGTGAGCATCCAATCGAGCATGTCGACCCAGGTCGGCTTCGGTGCGTTGCTCAACGAGATTGGCCGTCACACAACGCCGTTCGCTGCACGCGTTGTCACGACGTCGCCGGACGTGACCGTTTCGACCAATCTCGGTGCGTGGGTGAACCGGCGGCGCCTGTTTGCGCGCGAAGCGATGGCCGACACTTTCAAGGGCGAGCGCATCCCCTCGACGTTTACCTGGGAGTTTTCCCCCGGCGGACAGCATATCGAGCTCGGCATCGCCGAGATGAATCTCTTTATTCTTCTCTCCGCGCTCGGCTTGTCGCATAGCATCAATGGCGAGCGGCTTTTGCCGATCGGCACGCTGTACGATCCGTTCATTGCGCGCGGGCTCGATGCGCTCAACTACGCTTGCTATCAGGACGCGCGCTTCATTGTCGTGGCGACGCCCTCGGGCGTCACGCTGTCGCCTGAAGGCGGCGCACATCAATCGATTGCCGAGCCGCTCATCGGCATGGCGCAAGATGGACTCGCGTCGTTCGAGCCGGGCTTTGTCGACGAGCTTGCCGTCATCCTTGCGTTTTCGCTGAGCTACATTCAGCGCGACGGCGATGGCGAGCCAAACGAGCACACCTGGTTGCGCGATGAAACCGGCGGCTCAGTGTACTTGCGGCTCTCGACGCGGCCGATTGAGCAGATGAGGCGGCCGATGACGCCGCAGTTGCGTCAAGGGATCGTTGACGGCGCATATTGGCTGCGCGAGCCCGGCCCTAATTGCCAGGTGGTCGTTGCCTACAGCGGAGCCGTCGCGCCGGAAGCGATCGAAGCCGTGGGACTGATGGCCGAAGACCGACGCGACGTCGGCCTTCTCTCCGTCACCTCGGCGGATCGGCTCCACGCCGGCTGGAGTGCCGCGTGCCGCGCGCGTGAGCGTGGTTTGGTGCATGCCCGCTCGCATGTTGAGCGCTTGCTTGGCGCGCTGCCATCGCATTGCGGGATCGTGACCGTACTCGACGGACATCCGGCGACGCTTGGCTGGCTCGGCGCTGTGCACGGCCACAAGGTTCGGCCGTTGGGTGTCGAGCATTTTGGCCAGACCGGCACTATCCCCGATCTTTATCGCCATTATGGTATTGACGCGAACGCCATCATTGCCGCGGCACAGGCGCTAACCCCTGGTGCGCCGATCCGGCATCTCAAGGTGATTTGATGAACGCTGCTCCGCAAATCGGATGGGTAGGCCTTGGCAGCATGGGCAGCCGCATGGCGCCAAATCTTGTCAACAACGGCTATGGCGTGACCGGTTTCGACCTCGACCGTGGCCGCGCTGCCGCTGCGGTCGCGCACGGACTCAAGGAGGCCCCGTCGCTGCCGGCGCTTGCGTCTGCAAGCGATGTGCTGTTTTCCATGATTTCGGACGATGAGGCGTTTTTGGATGTCGTCCGTGAGATCTGTGGAGCGGCCAAAGCTGGGAGCTGCCTCATTGATATGAGCACGATCTCGCCGGCCGTTTCGATCCGCGGCGCAGCGCTGCTTGAAACCGCTGGCATTTCGTATCTTCGTGCGCCGGTGTCCGGAAGCACGGCGCTCGCGGCCGCCGGCACGCTCAGTATCTGGGTTTCGGGACCGGAGAGTGTCTTCAAGTCGCAACGCCCGCTGATCGCGCTACTGGGAAAAAAGACCACCTATCTCGGTGCTCACGAAGAGGCGAGGGTGATGAAGCTCGTCGTCAACGTGATTGTTGGCGCCATCAACACTTCGCTTGCGGAAGCACTCAACCTCGGCCGGCGAAGCGGTCTCGATTGGGCTGTTATGATTGATGCCATCAATGAGAGTGCGGTTGCCTCGCCTTACATCGCCTCCAAGGTGCAGAAGCTCAAGGCGCGCGATTGGTCACCGGCGGCCACGGTCGAGGTGATCGCCAAGGATATGGATCTTGC
Source organism: uncultured Alphaproteobacteria bacterium (assembly GCA_963753355.1). Taxonomy (GTDB): domain Bacteria; phylum Pseudomonadota; class Alphaproteobacteria; order Rhizobiales; family Xanthobacteraceae; genus BOG-931. Next base: position 426,855 of record CAVWBV010000014.1, on the reverse strand, counting down.
GCTTGAGCTTGCGAGGCAGCGCGGTGCATTCCTGCCATCCGCGGCGCTGACGCGTCAGGTCTTGGCGGCGGTCGAGGGCCGGGGGCACGGACAGCTCGACATGTCATGCATTGCCACGTTCTTCGAGTGACGAAAGGCCACCGAATTGTTCTATTTTGAAATACGCGCCGTACTTTGAGGCCGGTTGCGTCGAGACGCTTGCGCTTCGCAACAAGCCAGATGATTTAAGCCGCGTATGACGCGCCAGATGCCAACTGGTCTGGGTACATCTGTTTCAGCCGCGGATAGACCTCTCGCGCGAACGTGCGGATGCCGTGCACGGTGTCGTCGTGTTCGAGAAAACCCGCTTGTCCCATGATCAGTAGGTGCCCGTAGCCGCCGACATGTTCCCAGTGCCGTTTAATTTGCTGCGCCACTTGATCCGGCGTGCCCGCAAACATCAATCCCGCCTCGATCGCGCCTTCGACGGTCGCTTGCTTCGTGCCATATGCACTGACGACGTTGTGGGCTCCGCGCGCCAACTGCACATTCATCGCGACGGGTAGATAACCTGGCGGATTGGAGAAGTGCGGAGGCACCTTGTTGGAAGTAACATACCAGAGAAGCTTCTCTGCGCCGGCACGGGCGCGGGCTTCGGTCTCTCCGACATAAATTAGTGCGGCGTAGGCGAATCGGTCGATCGGCACATCTTGGCCCCGTCCGGCCTGGCGCCAGCCGTGCCTGTACGCCTCGTAAATGCGTTTGGTCGTGTCGAAACCGGTAAGAAACGTCGCCTGAACATAACCGCGTCCGCCGACCTGAGCGGCCCCACCCGTGCTTGTTGTGCTGACCCACACCGGCGGGTGTGGCTGCTGCATTGGCCGCGGCCAAATATTAATTGAGCGGTGATGAAAAAACCGGCCTTCGTGGCTGAACGGCCCCTCGTGGTGCGTCCAGCATTTGATAATTAAATCGAGCGCTTCCCAATGGCGTTCATTCATGCGCACCGGGTTACTGTTCGCCGGCAAAATTTCGTAAGGAACGCCGCGAACGAAGCCGGCTTCCAGGCGGCCATGCGAGAGAATGTCGATCATCGCCATTTCCTCGGCCACTCGGACCGGCTGCCGGCGGTTGGCAATGGGGTTACCGAGTATCAGGAGGCGCGCTTTCTTGCTCAAGCGGGCCAGTGCCGCGAGCATCAGCGGAGCCGCCGGATCAACGCAAGTGGCGGTCTGATGATGCTCGTTGAGCATGATTTCCACGCCTTCGTCCTCGGCGATCAGCCATTCGTCGATGTAGCGATCGTAAAGCGCGGCGCCCTTCGTCGGATCGTAGATCCGACTGGGCAATGAGACACGGATGGAAGGATAGCTCTCCGCCGGCGGCAGATACGGATAAGCGTTCTCGCTGAAGTGCCACGCCCGCATGTCAATCTCCCAGGAATTCGAGAACGGCACGCGCGAATGACGCCGGCTGCTCCAGTTCCGGCAGATGACCGGCGGCTTTGATTGTCCGTGTCTGCGCGTTGGGTAACAGCCGGCAATATGCCTCTAGGTAAGCTTCCGATACGAGGCCATCGCTTTCGCCGCGGATGAAGAGCGTCGGTGCGGCGATTCGATGCAAACGTCGCTTGAGCTTTGAATTGTGCATCCACGGTTCCCAGGTCAGCAGCGCCAAGGTCTCGCGGGCGCGAAACATGAGCGCCAGCTCATCCTCGGACATTTTTCCTGTATGGGCGTTCGCGGCAGAAGGGTTGTGGTAGAGAAGCTCACGTACTTCGTCTGCCGGCTTTGCGAAGATGTCGGGAATATCGAGCTTGTCCGGAGGGCCTACCTTGATGCCCACTGGCGCGACCAGCACCAGGCGGCGAAAGCGCTCCGGTGTTTTCGTCGCCATTTCCGCGGCAATCCAGCCGCCGACGGAGCAGCCGACAACGTCTAGATCGCGCAGCTTGAGCACATCTATCAATTCAAGATAGATGTGCGCAATGTCGTCAACGCTGTCGAGCCAGTCCGGCAGGCTCGACTTGCCAAATCCCGGATGCGATGGAGCGAGAAAGCGCCGCGTCGCCGAAAGCGTCGCGACGTAGGGCTGCCGCGATTGAAAACCGTCATCGCCGTGCAGAAACAGCAGCGGCCGGCCATGGCCTGAATCGAACAATTCAAGTTCGACATCCGCCACCTTCACTTTCGACGCGTGCACCTTCTCCTCCACGGGAAGTCTCTTCAATATTTTCCGCTTGAGCCTTGCATACTGTCCGGTCAAATAGAACGTCGCGGGGCGAGAAGCTGAGTTGCGTTGAACGTTAAACGCTCAAATAGTTCCGTAATACGAGATCGTTGCTTTCGAGATCGGCGGCGCTTCCGGTAAAACAGATTTCGCCTTTATTCATCACATAGTGACGATCACCCACAGCGAGAGCGGTGCGCAAATTCTGCTCCACCAGTAGTATGGCAAGACCTTCGCCCTTGAGCTTCGCCAGCACCTCGATGGTTTGTTGCACGATCATTGGCGCCAACCCTTCGGAGGGCTCGTCAAGCAAAAGCAATTCCGGATTGAGCATTAAAGCACGGGCGATCGAAAGCATCTGCTGCTCGCCCCCCGAAAGTTGAAAACCCAGATTGCGCGCGCGCGCGTGCAGGGCCGGAAAGACCTCAAAAATACGCGCCAGTGTCCACGCCGCCGCGCTATGGGCTGCAACGCGGCCGTTCACGTTGCGGGCGAAGACGGTCAGGTTTTCCAAGACAGTCAAGCTCGGAAAAATTCCGCGCTCCTGCGGGACAAAGCCGACACCGAGCCGCGCTACCGCGTACGGCGGCAGACTGGCAATTTCACGATTGTTGTATCGGATGCGGCCGGCTCGCGGATGCAAATAACCCATCACGGTGAGGATGGTCGTCGTCTTGCCTGCGCCATTGCGACCAAGGAGACAGACGATTTCACCACGTTCAACACGAAGCGACACGCCCTGCAAGATGTGGCTTTCTCCGTAATAGGCGTGGACATCTTTGATCTCGAGCATCAGTGAGGTAGCCCCAAATAGATCTCGCGCACGCGGTCGTTGGTCTGGATTTCCTGCGGCGTGCCTGTGGCCAGTACCCTGCCGTAGTAGAGGACGGTGATGCGATCGGCGATCGAGAACACGACCTCCATATCGTGCTCGATCATGAGAATGGAGAGCGAGCGGGGCTGGGCGGAAATAAGTTCGATGATCCGGGAAGTTTCGCCGGGAGACATGCCGGACGTCGGCTCGTCAAGCAGCAGCAACGCCGGTTCACCGGCAAGCGCCAGCGCGAGTTCCAACTGTCGCTGCTCGCCATAGGACAATTGGCGGGCAAGTCGCGAGTGATCACTGGAAAGATGCACCTTCGCCAGCAAGTTTGTCGCTCGTTCGGACAGAGCCGTGTTGGCCGCGCCCGGCGAAAAGAAGCTCAGAGGGTTGCCATGCCAGACTTGCAGGGCCAGCCGCACGTTTTCCATCACGTTGAGATTCTGGAACAGGTTATTGCGTTGGAAGGTGCGCGCCACTCCCATCCGGGAGATACGGTCCGGCGAGGAGCCAGTGATATCGCGGTCGCGCAACAGGATACGGCCGGAGTCAGGTCGTATCTGGCCACTGATTTGATTGATAAGACTGGTTTTCCCCGCACCGTTCGGTCCGATGATCACATGACGTTCGCCTTCGTCGATGGTGAGCATAACGTCGTCCGTCACGCTCAGGCTGCCGAAGGATTTGCTCAGATGATCGATTCGCAGGACATTCATTTTTGCGCTCGCTGCAAGATCTCGCGCGCTGCGCCCCATAGTCCGGCTGGGAAAAACATGACGCAACAGATGAAGACGGCGCCGATAATTGCCATCCAGTGCTCGCTGAAGGAGCTGACGACATTCTTCATCAGCAGGAAAATAGCGGCGCCGAGAGCTGGCCCGATCAATGTTCCGGCTCCGCCAAGCATCGTCATGATGAGGATGTCGCCCGAAGCGGTCCAATAGACCGCGTCCGATGAGATAAAGCCGTTGAATATGGCATACAGTCCGCCGGCTAACCCGGCGAGAGCACCGGCAATCGTAAACGACAGAAGCTTGTAGGCGCGCGTGCGGTAGCCGATCGCGGCCATCCGCTGTTCATTTTCCCGCAGCCCGATGAACACCTGGCCAAGCGGCGCATTGAGAAGGCGGCGGAGGCCCCAGTAGGTCATTGCGAAGAAAATCAGCGCCATAAAATACATCGGCAGCGAATGGGACAAGTCGAAACCGAAGAAACTCGGCCGTTCGGCAATCGCCATCCCGTCCGAGCCACCGGTGACGTCGCGCCATTTCAGAGCCACGGTGTAAACGAGCTGGGAGAGCGCGAGCGTCAGCATCAGAAAGGGAATGCCGCTCGTTCGGACGCAAAAAAACCCAATGAGTGCTGCGCCGCCGGCGGCGAGGCCGACACCCGCGATAACTCCGAGCCAGGCATTAAGCCCAAACTGGGCGCCGAGAACCGCGACCGCATAGGCGCCCAAGCCAAAAAAGGCAGCGTGCCCGAGCGACATCAAGCCTGTGAACCCGAATATCAAGTCGAGGCTCATGGCGAAGATGCCGTAGATGAAGATTTCCGCCACGAGTGCCCGCGGATAATCGCCCACCGCGAAGGGAAGCAGTACGAGCACCAGCAGTGCCGCGAGTTCGGCGATGCGGGTTCGCAAAGAAACCGTCCCGACCCGTGTAGTGACAGCGGGAGCGGCGGTCACATTGGAGTATTTGATGCCGAACAGGCCCTGCGGCCTAATCAACAAGACGACGATCATCGTCAGATAAATTAAAAACAAAGCCACGGTCTGGAAATAGGCCTTGCCGAAGGTGTCGCAGACGCCGATGAGCAAACTGCCCACGAACGCGCCGCGCAGGCTCCCCATCCCGCCAATCACTATGACAATGAACGCAGGGATAAGAATGTCCGCGTCCATTCCGGGATAGACGCCAAGGATCGGCGCCGCGGCGACGCCGCCTAACGCCGCGAGTGCGACGCCGAAGCCGAAAACACCGCCAAAAAGTGCCGGAATGTTGGCTCCCAGCCCGGCCGCCATGGCGGCATCATCGACGCCGGCGCGCACCATCGCGCCGATGCGACTGCGTTCGAGCAGTAGCCACAGCAGGCCCGCAACAGCAAACCCGAAGACGATCAGGCTGAGACGATAGGCGGAAAATACGCCCCATCCGATCTGTACCGTGTCCTGCAGCGCCGCAGGCGCCGGCAGACGAAGCACGCTGCGGCCCCACACCGTTTGCACTAGGTCGAGAAACACAAAGGTAAAGCCGAAGGTGAGCAGCACCTGGTCCATGTGGCCGCGGCGGTACAGCCGGCGCAGGAAGAACATTTCCATGACGACGCCGACCAGTATTACAGGGATCGGCGCCAACACGAACGCCAGCCAGAAGCTGCCCGTGAGGTGGAACAGCGAGTAGCCGATGAACGCGCCCAGCATAAAAAACGAGCCGTGCGCCAGATTGACCACGTTCATCAGACCGAAGATGAGGGAAAGACCTGCCGCCATCAAAAACAGCAGCATCCCGTAGACCAGCCCGTTAAGAAGCTGGGCGACGAACAATTCCATCTTTGCCTCTGAGAGCCCCAGTGCAGCAGCCTTGGCCCTCAGTAGGTCTTCTTGCCCGGGTCCTGCACGTTCTGCGATGTGTGAATTATTTTGGTCGAAATTCCGTCGCCGCTGGGAACGACCTGCGCGATGTATACATTCTGGATCGGATTGTGTGTCGCCGGATCCATCCGAAACGGTCCGCGCGGTGCACTGAATTCAACCTTGCTCATGGCCTCGGCGAGCTTGTCCTTGTCGGAAGCATCTCCGCCGGTCATCTTTAGCGCTTCGCCGAGCGCCTTCGCGCCGACATAACCGTACTCGGCGAACAAATCCGGTGCGTATTTGTATTTGGCCTTGAAGCTTGCTGAAAAGTCCTTGCTCTCGGGGTTATCGACCGTATCGGTATAAGTCACCGCCGACATGATGCCCACCGCGGTTTTGCCGAGCGCCGTGACCGTTTGCAAATCGATGGCGGTAAAGCCAGTGAACGGCATTTTCTCCTTGAGTCCAAATTCGGTGTATTGCTGAATGAAGCGGATATAGTCCGCGCCGGGCATGAAGTTGTAGCTGACCGGCGGATTGATGGACTTAATATCGGTCAGATAGGCGCTAAAATCCTGGGTGCCGAGAGGCGTCCAGATTTCCTTCAGGACTTTTCCGCCTCTGGCAACGTATGGTCCTTTGAATTCGGCCATAACGTCGCGGCCGCCAGCATAATCTGCAGCCGCGGTGACAACCTCCTTGCCGAGGTTGTCATAAACGTAGTTCGCCATCGGCATGCTGAGCTGGTAAGCGGAAATCGAGGTCCGGAACAAATACGGATAACGATCCCAGGTGATTGCGTCGGTGCCCGCCCCCGACACGACGTAAAAAGCTTTCTGCTGTTTCATGTAATTGAGAACCGCGAGCGCCACGTTGCTCGCCTGAATCCCGATAATCAAATCCGCTTTGTCGCTCTCGATGAGCTTTTTCGCCTTTTGCAGTCCGACCTGCGGATTGAACTGATCATCCTCCTTGATCAATTCGATCTTACGGCCCGCAACGGTCCAACCGACGCTGTCAAAGTAAAGATTCATGCCGTTGAGGTTGTTTTCCCCCGCATAAGCCAATCCGCCGGTGTATGAATTTATGTTGCCGATCCGGATGGGTGTGTCAGACGCGGCGTGTACGTGGGGAGCTGCGAGCGTTTGCGCGAGGACTGCGCCTGCTGTGCTCTTAATGAACCGACGCCGGGAAACATGGCTACCTTGCGAATTTTTCTCTTTCACAGCATTTCTCCCTGCACCATAGGTCTTGTTGGCCGGTGTTTATTCTAAGCGGCGGCGAATAGCTTTCGCTAGGGGTGTTTCCGCACGGGTGCCTCGACATTTCAATTGTGGCAAGCGGGCGCGCAACACGTCCCATCGATGGTGGTCCGGTAAATGACCTTGGAATTTGGTGTCTTCGATCACTTGGATCGCGGCGAATCGACGCTTCATGATCTCTACGAGGAGCGTTTGAAAGTCATCGAAGCATTCGAGCGTGCCGGCTTTTACGCGTACCACGTCGCGGAACACCATTTCACGCCGCTCGGCATGGCCCCTTCGCCGAGTGTCTTTCTGGCGGCCGTTGCGCAACGAACGAAGCGGCTGCGTTTCGGAACCTTCGTCTACGCTCTGCCAAATCACCATCCGCTACGGGTGCTGGAAGAAATCTGCATGCTGGATCATTTGAGCGGCGGCCGGCTCGAAATCGGTTTCGGGCGCGGGTCGGTACCGTTCGAAATTTCCTACTACGGGCAAAATGCCGAAGAGAGGCAGCAAATATATGCCGAGAGGCTTGAACTTCTTCTCAAGGCTTTCACGGTTCGCGAGCTAACCTGGAAAGGGCGCTACGACCAATTCGAAAATGTGCCAATGGAGTTCGAGCCGCTACAGAAGCCGCATCCACCGTTGTGGTACGGCGCCCATTCGCCCGATAGCGCCGAACGCGCCGCTCGGATGGGCTTGAACATTGTCACCAACGATAATCCCGACAAAGCGCGCGCCATCGTCGATCGGTACCAAAAAATTTGGAGCGAACTGCGCCGCGCCGGGTCGGCGCCGAAAATGGGGTTGGTTCGCTTCATCGTCGTGGCCGAAACGGATGCCGAGGCGATGACGACAGCGCGAAGAGCGTATCTGCGCTGGCGATCGAGCTTTGTATATCTTTCCGCGTTAAATGGAACGCTTCCGGCTTCTCCACTAAACGTCGAAAGTTTCGATCATCTCGTTCAGCTGGGTTATGCCATCGCCGGCGCACCGGACACGGTAGGCGCGTTTCTGAAAGAACAAATTGAAATAAGCGGAGCAAACTACGTGGTCGGACAATTCTGCTTTGGTGATCTCTCGCTGGCCGAAATGCTCCGATCGGTCGAGTTGTTCGCAGTCCACGTCATGCCGAAGCTGCGCGCCACGCCCAGTGTTTCTTCTTCGCTCAACACCGCCGAACGCGGGTAAATCACACTGCCAGCGGTTTCGAGCCGGTCCGGCGCGCAACGAACCGCGCGTTTTTTGAGCGCAGCAATCTTTTGGTCGCTTCGCGATTTGAAAGCCGACTTCCCGATTTCTATTGAAGTGTCGCCGTGGCCGAAATCTCATTAGGGAAGATCAAAGCGCGTCAATTCCTTCGTTGTCCGAAAATAAGTCAGAAAATACGAGTGATGGCAATAGCTGAAACAGCAATGCTTGTCTCAGAAGGCTGCGTGTTCTGACCGCACCAGCGCCATAAAATCGCCTCTGGTCATGTCATCATCGGGAGACTGGGGGAACATCAACAGTAAAACAGGGGTCGTAATGCGAGTGTTTATTGCAACGCTATTTGTTTGCGCTTTTGTCTCGGGAGCGAACGCTTCCTATCTGATCTCACCGACCGGTAAATCTTCGCATGAAACGCACCGCGCGTACGGGCGCATGGTGCGGTCTTTCAAAGCGGTACGACAGGTTCCCGCGCATATCAGCCATGTTGCGACCGCGGGCTTGTCAACCCAGGTGGTGTCGCATCCCGAAGGCTGTCCACAATCGCAATTCTGCGGCTGCGGGGTTAGCGTCCGCGTTTTCGGTCATCCGGTGCGCGATCTTTGGCTGGTGCAAAACTGGTATCGGTTCCCGCGAGCGGAGGCGGCGGCGGGAAATGTCGCTATCATGGGGTCGCGTCACGTCGCCTACATTCTTCAAGCTTACGGGGACGGTACGGCAACGCTTTACGATCCCAACAGCGGCGGCGGTTTGACGCGCGTCCATCGGGTGTCGTTGCGCGGTTGGGCTGTGGTTGACCCTCGGGCTACCGTTCGCCGGCGCTACCAGTATGCGCAGAGGTAACGCTCTCAAACTTCGAGAGCTAGAGTCATCAGAACTCCCGGCGCGATGTAAATCGCGTCGGGATCCGATCATCGCAGCAGGTCACCAACACTGTTGGTCTGGTCGGTGCGCCCCGCATTGAATGCCGCTTCCCAGACCGCGATTTTGCCGTCGCGCATAACCCAAAGCTCGACGCCGAAGCCGCGCATGGCAGCGCCGCTTTCGGCGTCCTGCCAATCGCCCTCCCAAACATTGGTGACGGTGTCGTTTGTCAGTGTTCGAAAGGTCTTCTTGAGCCGATAGCCTTTCTGCTTGCTGCTGCGCGCGGTGAAGAACGCGCGCAACGCTTGACGACCGCTAAACTCCGGCAACGTCCCGAAACGAACCACGCAATCGTCGGTGAATCCGGCGACCAGCGCATCGATATTCCAAGGCATGAACAACGATTCGACGTGTTTGACGAGGGCTTTGGCTTCCTCGACGGTTTGCGGGTTGCGGTCGCTTTCTTTGCGCAACGGCTGAACCGGCATCATTTCCTCCCGGATTCCGGCGTGCTCGCGCGGCACGTTTCACGCTATGCAAAGGGAGGCAAGCCCATAAGTCAACGCCGTGTAGGCCAGGTATTTGCGTTCTGCGTCGGGCATCGGCATCCTTAGGGCAGGAATGCGCATTGCACGGCGACAAACAAGCTGCCACGCTCCATTTGCCGTTGCCGACGCATTGCTCCAATTCTCAGGTGAGCCATGAAGAGACCGCGCACCAAGATTAGCAATCCGCCTAGCGTCGCGCCGCCGCTCAAGCCGTATTATTCGAACGCGGTGCGCGTATCGAGTGGCCCGCTGTTGTTTATCGCCGGGCAAGTCGCGCTTGGATAAAGCCGGCAATGTGGTCGGGAAGGGTGATCTCAGAGCCCAGGCGGTGCAGGTTCTTGAGAACATCCGGGCTATTCTTGTCGCCAACAAAGCAAACATGAAGAATGTCGTGCAGGTCACGGTGTATGTTACCGATATGCGCGCGTTTCATGATATTGCCGATATTCGTACGAAATATTTTCCCAAGAACGGGCCGAGCAGCGTCATCGTCGAGGTCTCGAAGCTTGCTTTGCCCGAGCTACAAATCGAAATCTCTGCTATTGCGGCTGTCTAAAAGCAAAACCATTCTATTGCGCACGGGTAGCGCCGAGGTTGGAGCAGGGTAATGGCCAAATATATTCCGAGCCCTCATGACTGGGTGCGTAATCAGGTCGAACTTTACGAGAGCAGCGGTGGCACCAAGGGTACCACGCTGCTCGATACCGGCCTTCCCGTCGTCATCATGACCCACAAAGGTCACAAGACTGGTGCTATCCGGAAAACCCCGTTGATGCGGGTCAAGGACGGACATAGCTACGTTCTTGTTGGGTCGCAGGGCGGAGCGCCGAAAGATCCGGCCTGGGTTCATAATCTGCGCGCCGATCCGCACATCGAGCTTCGTGATGAGAACGTCGTACGCCCGATGCACGTTCGGGAAGTCAAAGACGCAACGGAAAAGGCTCGGCTGTGGGGATTGGCCGTCGCCGCGTATCCGCCATACGCGGACTATCAGGCTAAAACCAAACGTCAGATTCCGGTCTTTGTCGCCGAGCCTTAATCTCGGCCGATCCACTCCCGGATCGCTTGTGCGCGAGAGCGTGCATCGTCCCGGATTTTTCGCCCGGCAGAAAGGTGTGAGAAAACATCTTCCTCGGCGGCAATTTCGAGCACCGGCGTTTTCAAGCCGGTGAGACGCTCCCGCCCCGGGTAAGAAAGCGCGGCCCGCCACGCGGGAGCGTAGCTCGCCGGCTGTTTCATCGCCTCACGCACATGCAAGTTGAGATCGTCCGGCGCAATGCGCGGCGCGCTCTTGCGCGCGGCGAGATAGGTGCGCTCGAACCAGGGCCACCACAGTTCAGAGTCGCGCTGATGGTGCCACGCCCGAAGCCAATGGCTACCTTCCCACGCCGGCAGCACCTCCGGCGCATAGCGGGAGGGGAGGGTTTTTCTTTCTTCATCCCTGAGGAAACAGGGCGCATCGAGCACCAGTCCGATCACGCGGCCGCCAAGCCGCTCCGCCAATTCTACTGCGACTGCTGCGCCGCCGTTGTGGCCGTAGAGGCGAACGGTACTGACATTCAACTTATCCAGCACTTTCGCCGCCGCGTCGGCCCAGGTTTCCACGCTCTGCGAATTGCCGGGAAGCGCGTCCGACTCGCCGTGTCCGGGAAAGTCGATCGAAAATGCCGGCGCGCACTCGAGAATGAGTGCTTCATAAAGCAGCGAAGAACCTGGCGCGTGGGGCAGGACAAACAGCGGTGTCACGCCGGTAAGTTCACCTACAGACCGCACGAGCACCTCGGCGCCGTCGACCTCCACGTAGTCGGTGGTGGTGCGGCCGGGTAGGGCGGCGCAGGTCAGAGCGGGCGGCGGGGCGCCGCGCGCCGGATGGCGTTCGAGGATTGTGCGCTCGGCGGTTGCTGCAGCGGCCGGTTCGCGCGGCAGCAGTTCGATCCAGGCCGATTTCGGATAGAGCTTGTGGCTGGCGTAGAGGCTGTCACCCGCGCGGTGGCCGAAACACACTGGCACTTTTAGATCAGGCAGGATTTCGAGCGCACGGTGGCGGAACGGCGCTGCGTATCCGATCCGGTAGTCATCTCCAGCCTCGAGGAGCTCCACCACGCCGCGATGGAGGAAATCGAGGTCCGGCACGTCCGCGTCAGAGCGTGTTTCCGCGGTCTGAACGTTCCACGGCCAGAAGACGTGCTGGTCGCGGTACCGGAACCATAGGCGCAACAAATGCGCGCCGTCCCATACCGGCGTGATCGGTTCAAGATAACTTTCCAGCTGCTCATCCGTGTAAGGCTTGGCGAATACCGCGTAACCGTCGGCGTAGGCCATGGCGCAGCGCCGCGGGTGCCGGGCTGCGAACTCGACCGCGATGGAAGCGCCGGTGTGGCGCCCATAGGCGGCGGCATGCTCGATGCCAAGTGCGCCGAGGGTTTCGTCGAGCGCGTCGGCAAAGTCTTCGACGCGCGGTTTCGCGAGCGGCAGTTTGTCGGACAGACCAAATCCGGGCGTGTCGAAGACAAGGCAAGTGAATCGCTCGCCGAAAACCGGTAGCAGCGGCCGCATCACCTTGGCCGAGCACGGCGACGCGTGCAGCATCGCCAGTGCCGGTCCGCGGCCCGCGCGCAGATAGTGCACACGGCGTGTTCCGACAGTAACGAAGTGTTTCGTGATGTTCATCAGTAGCTGCGCGGCAGGCCGATGCGCTCGGCGACGAAATTGTGCACCATCTCGTTCGAGATCGGACTGAAAGGACCGAGCCGCGTGTCGCGGAACAACCTCTCAAGCGGCGATTCCTCGACCAAGCCGTAGCCGGCGAGCACGCGCATCGCGCGATCGGTGGCGCGCACAGCAGCCTCGCTGGCCGCGAGCTTCGCCATGGCCGCCTCAAGTGCGCAGTCGCGGCCGAGCGATTGCAGCCAGGCGGCCTTGGCAGTGATCAGCCGTATTTGCTCAAGCTCCGTGGCGATATCAGCGAGCGGATGTTGCACCGCCTGAAAAGCCCCGATAGGACGGCCGAAAGCGTGCCGGTCCCGCGCGTATTGCAGCGCTTGTTCGAGCGCCGCGGCGGTGACGCCGATGTATAACGCGGCGCACAGAATGCGTTCTTCGTCCAGCGTGCGAAGCAGCGCACGCCAGCCCCCACCGCGCTCGCCGATCACCGCTGCGGCCGGCGCGCGGGCGTCGTCCAGAAAGACCTCACAGGTGCAAGCCGCGCGCATACCCATGAGTTCGAGTCGCCGCACCCGTAGGCCCGGCTGGTTTCGCGGCGTCAGGATCAGTGAGAGGCCTCGCGAACGCTTGTCGTCGACCGTGTCAGTGCGACAAAGCACCAGAATCGCGTCCGCGTCATCCGCGAACGACGTGTAGAGCTTCTGTCCTCGCACCACCCATTCGCCGTTTTCTAGTGACGCGCGGGTTTTGAGCGCCAAGACGTCAGTGCCGCCATCGGGTTCGCTCATGCCGAAAGCCATCAGGAAATCGCCGGCGGCGAGCTTCGGTAGAAGCTCCGCCTTTTGCGCAGGCGTGGCAAACTCGCGCAGCACGCGCGCGGTCATGGACACGAGCAGCCAGTCGGTGGCGAGCGACGGGAAACGCCGCGCCAGCTCCTCGCAGAACACCGCCGCCGTCATGACGTCGGCCTCGCTGCCGCCGAACTTGGCCGGTACTGACAACCCCATCCAGCCCATCCGCGCGAAGTCCTTCCACAGCGAGCGCGGAATGCGCCTGGCGCGGTCCATCTCGCGGATACGCGTTTCGGGGAGCTCGCGCTCGAAGAACTGCCGCACGCTCTTGCGCAGCAGATCGTGCTCTTCGATCGGTTCGAAATTCATGCCGTCTCTCCGAGATAGACTTGCTGCACTTCGGGCCGCGCGCGCACTTCAGCGGGCGTGCCTTCGGCGAGTACCCGGCCTTGGTGCAGCACCGTGATGCGCGTGGCCACCGCGAACACCACCGCCATGTCATGCTCCGTGAAGACGCACGAGAGGCCGAGCTCGGTGGCAATGCGATGCACGAGCCATATTGCTTCGAGCCGCTCTGGTGCCGCCATTCCGGCAGTCGGCTCGTCGAGCAACAAAAGCCGCGGCTCGGCGGCGAGCGCGATGGCAAGCTCAAGACGCTTCTGATCGCCGTGCGAGAGCGTTCCCGCCGGCTGGGCGGCGGAAGCGGCGAGACCAACTAGCGCGAGCAACTCGTGCGCTCGTTCGGCGCCGAATGCCCGTGCCCGCGGCCACACACTCCAAGAGCGCTCCGCATGCGCAAGCAGCGCGACCTGAACGTTCTCAAGCGCGCTCAGATCAGGAAAGACGCTGGTGATCTGAAAGGTGCGCGCCACGCCTCTGCGCGCGACGCGGTGGGGCGGCGCGCCGGTGATATCTCGGCCTTCGAAAGAGACGCGCCCCGAGTTGGGACGCAGCAACCCGGTCAAGGTATTGAAGAAAGTGCTCTTACCGGCGCCATTTGGGCCGATGATGGCCCGGAATTCGCCACGCTCGACAGTCAAGTCGACGCCGCCGAGCGCCACAAGACCGCCAAAGCGTTTGACTAGGGACTCTACACGCAAGACCGGGTTGCTCATCTCGCTTCCTGCGGTGGCAACGGCGCATTGCGGGCGCTCGCTCTGACAGTGATGGATCTCCATAATCCGGTGAGACCTCGAGGCATCAGCAATACGAGGATGACGATAATGATCCCCATGGCAAGCGGCCAATACTCGGTGCGGCCGCTGATCAACACTTCGAGTACGACGTAAACGGCGGCGCCAAGAGCCGGCCCGAGAAAGCTTGCAGTGCCGCCAAGGACTGCCATGACAATTGGCGTGGCGCTCGCCGTCCAATCGAGCCATCCGGGAAACACATTGCCATTCGAGAGTGCGAAGATCGCTCCCGCGAGTCCGGCGAAGGCGCCGCTCACGACGAATGCAGCAAGCCGGTGCGCACGGACGTTTACGCCGAGGTACTGGACGCGTAGGGCGTTCGTGCGAAGCGCACGTAAAGTGTAGCCGAATGGAGAACTGACGATGCGATGCAGGATGTAGAGACTGCCGACAGTCAGCGCGAGCGCGAAATAATAGTACGCGCGGGGCTGGGCAAGAATTCCGGGTGGCTTTATGCCAGTGAGGCCGTCATCGCCGCCTGTCAACGGCGTTGCCTTGAGCGCGATGGTGTAGAGCAGCATCTGGAAAGCAAAAGTCAGCATGGCGAAGTAGATGCCGGCACGCCGGACTGAAAAGACGCCGACGACCAGCGCCGTTGCAGCAGAAGCGAGCATCACTGCAAACGGCAGGCAGATGACGGTGAGCACGGACGGCAACCCCGACAGTTTGACGACGAGGCCTGCCGTGTAGCCGCCAACGCCGAGAAAAGCCGCGTGACCAAAGGACAGCATCCCGCCATAGCCGAGCAGGAGGTTAAAGCTCACCGCGTAAAGCGCGAACGCGAGCACCTCGATGGAGATAAAGACCCAGAAGTCGGTAAGGCCAAACGGCAGCGCGAGGAGGGCGGTCGCCGCGGCCATCAGGCCGGCGTGCTGCGCTTTCATTCGACGGTTCCGAGCAAGCCGCGGGGCCGAATGATCAGCACGATCGCCATGCAGGCGAAAGTGAGCACAACCGCGGCACTCGGAAACGCAAGAACGCCGAACGCGTTGACCAGCCCGACAAGCAGCGAGGCGATGAACGCGCCAAGTACGCTGCCGAGGCCGCCGATCACCACCACCACGAAAGCGTCAATAATCACTTGGACGTGCAGCCCCGGCCCGACCGCCACCACTGGTGCGGCAAGCGCACCACCCAGGCCGGCAAGGGCCGCGCCGAGCGCGAAGACCGCGGTGAAAAGCCAGCGCGTATTGACGCCAAGCGCGGAGAGCATCTCCCGGTCCATGGTGGCCGCGCGGATGAAAATGCCCCACCTTGTGCGATAGAGCGCCAGCCACAGGCCTGCCCCCACCAGGATGCCGGCTACGATGAGGAAGAGCCGGTAGCGCGGAAAGACGAGCCCGAAGGCGTGGGCGCTGCCCCTGAGCATCGCGGGCATGCCAACGGAATGCTCTTCGCGTCCCCAAATGATCTTGGCCGCATCGCCGACAATGAAAACGAGCCCGAAGGTGAGTAATAGCTGCATCTCGTGTGGCGCGCGATAGATCCGCCGCAACAAGTTGATCTCGATCGCAGCGCCAATCAGCGCGAGGCCCACCGCGGCGCCGATCAGCGCAGCGGCAAATCCGGCAAGCGGGCCCGGAAACAGCGTGGCGATGCTCGCTGCGATAAAGGCGCCGAGCATGAACAACGCGCCATGCGCGAAGTTTAGGATCCGCAGCACGCCAAAGATGAGCGAGAGCCCGGCGGAGATGAGGAACAGCAGCATCCCGTTCGAGATCCCGGCGAGCGTCTGCCGCGCGAGTACAACGGGGTTCTGCGCCCAGGCGAAGTGTTGGGCGATCAGTTCAAGCACGCGGCCGAGTATGCCAGAAACGTGCTTGACGGTGGAAGACCCCACTTCCTAGGATCGTCGGGAGTACTGTATCGAGGAGGTTGCCGATGCACCGCGCTATTCGTTGCGCATTGACTTTATTCGCTTTGGCCGCATTCGGCGCAGTCGGCGCCGTCGCGCAGGCGCCGGCGAGCGACGACACCATAAAGCTGGGTCTGATTGACATCTATAGCGGCGGCTTTGCTTTCATTGCCGACAGCATCCGGACCGGATTCCAAATCGCGGTGGACGAGTCCAATCAGGCGGGCGGGCTGAACGGACGCAAGTTCGAGCTGGTGTCGGCCGACATGGGTGGCTCAGTGGAAAAGGCTGTCACCGAGGGACGCCGCATGATCCTCGAAGAGAAGATCAAGTTCGTGACGCTAGGAATCCACAGCGGCGCGGCGGTAGCAGTCGGCAATCTCGGTAAGGAATACAAGGTTCTGGTAATCGGCGGTTTCGCCACTACCCGGCGTCTCACCGGCGAAGCTGGGCATCGCTACGTCGGACGCGCCAACCTTTCGACGGTCGAGATCGGCCGCGTCATGGCCGAGTATTTGAAGGGTCGTGCCGATATCAAGCGCATCGCGACCATCGCGCCCGATTACGAGTTCGGCCAGCATTTCGTGCAAGATTTTCTGGCGTCTCTGAAGGTGGTTCGTCCCGACATCGAGGTCGTGCGCCAGGAGTTACCGAAACTTGGCACCACCGATTTCGCGCCGCACGTGACCGCGTTGCAGGCCCAGCCCGTCGACATGGTGGTGGCGGGCGTATTCGGCGGGGACTTGGTCAATTTCCTGAAATCGGCGCACGACTTCGACTTGTTCGGACCGAAAACTAAGCTGTTCGTGCACGGCATCGATCTGGTGAAGATGGGGACACTCAAGGATGTGCTCCCAGCCGAGACCATCGCTACCGCGTGGTATCCGTTCTACGCGCTCAACACGGCGAAGTCGAAGTCTTTCACCGAGGAAGTCGAAAAACGCATGAAGACATACCCGATCGGTCCCACGCCGGTCGGCTATATCGCCGGACGCATGATCATCGAGGCGATCCGTAAGGCTGGTACCGCGGACGATGTGGATCAGATCATCAACGCGCTTGGTACTGTGCAATTCGAAGGTCCCACCGGGCCGGTCAAGGTGCGCGGTTGCGACAACATGGCGCTCTACGACTTCTATGTCGGTGCAGTGAAGCGTGACCCCAGCCTGCCGGACGGCATCGGGCTCGGCGATATCAAGACCTACAACACCGAAGCCATCGCGCGCAGCTGCGAAGACATCATGAAAGTGCGTGGCGGCGGCTAACTTTACTCCAGCCGCATGGCGCTCCTCGAAGTCCGCCAATTGGAAAGCGCCTACGGGGAAAGCCGCGTGCTTTTCGGGCTGTCGCTCGACGTTTTACGTGGAGAAGTGGTGACGCTGCTGGGACGTAACGGCGCCGGCAAAACCACCACACTTGCGAGCATCATGGGATTGGTGAAGCCGCGCAGCGGCAGCATCCGCTTCGAAGGCGCCGAAATCGGCGGCTGCGAGCCGTTCGAAGCTTGTCGCTTCGGCCTCGGCTTTGTTGCCGAGAATTGCCGCCTGTTCGGGGGCCTGACCGTGGCTGAAAACTTCGAAACGGCGCGCCGCCCAGCGCGCTCGGGAGCCAGCCGCTGGGATGTCGCCGAGGTGCTCGATCTCTTTCCCGACGTGAAAAGCTTTCTCCGCCGCCCGGCTGCTGCGCTTTCCGGCGGCCAGCAGCGCATGGTCGCCATCGCCCGCACGCTACTCGGAAACCCGACGCTACTGCTTCTGGACGAACCTTCCGAGGGGCTCGCGCCGCTCGTTGTGCAGGCGCTGCTGGAGCGGCTGAGGCGCCTGAAGGAGACCGGTGCCACCGTGCTTCTGGCCGAACAGAATGTTCGCTTTGCCACCGAGCTCGCCGATCGGGTCTACATCATCGAGCGCGGCGAAATCCGGTATGACGGTCGACCGGGCGAGCTGGCGGCACATCCGGACGTACGCGAAAAGTATCTTATGGTCTAGCGCTGCTCGCGCGCCATTTCCTGTGCGAGTGTCGGATAGTCGTTGTAGCCGTCAGGACCGCCGCCGTAAAAGCGCTTCGTGATCGCCTTGTTGTAGGAGCCGCCGCGCTTAATGCGTTCGGGAAGGTCGGGGTTGGCCATCCACAATCGCCCGAAAGATACCGCATTGACCGCGCCGGAGCCGATCAGCGCATTGCCAGTTTCAGGATCAATGCCGCCGTTGGCGACGACAGCGCCATCGAAGACCGGACGGACCATTTCGAGCATGCGTGTTCGCTCGAACTTGCCCCACCAAAAGCTGGTGTCGGCGAGTTCGATCCACCCCATTCCGAGACGGTTTGCTTCGCGAACAAGGTGGCGATGGGCCGGGACGGGATCCGGATCAATCGCTCCGTTATAGTCGGTGAAGGGCGAGATGCGCAGCCCCACGCGCGTCGGCGGATAGTGGCGCATCATCGCCTGAAGCACTTCGAGCGCGAAACGCGCGCGCTTCTCCGGTGAGCCGCCGTATTCGTCGTCACGCCGGTTGAGATGCGGCGACAGGAACTGGTGGGGCAGGTAACCGTTTGCGCTGTGCAGCTCGATTGCGTCGAAGCCGATCTCGCGGCTGGCCCGCGCCGCCTCACCGAAGGCCTCGATTGTCTGCCGGACTTCCTCAAGCGTCAAAGCACGTGAGGGCGTCGCCTTGAGCTTGACGAATTTTCCTTCTGGACCCAGCCCCCACACCGTAATCGCGTCGAGATTGTCGTTCACGCCTGACGGGGAGAGCGCCGGCTGCGGCGAAGGGGAGCGGTCACAGGCGACGCGACCCCCATGCCAAAGCTGAAGTGCGATGCGTCCACCCGCATCGTGCACCGTGCGCACCAGTTTGACCCAGACCTCGATTTGCTCGGGCGTGTAGATGCCGGGAGCACAGTCCCAGGCGAGCGATTGCGGCGCGATGTTGGTCGCTTCGGCGATGATAAGTCCGGCTGAAGCCCGTTGAACATAGTGTTCGATCATCATCGGTGTCGGTACGCGTTCAAGCGTCGCGCGTGAGCGCGTGAGCGGCGCCATGACAATGCGATTAGGCAGTTTGAGGTCGCCGATCGCGAGCGGCGTGAACAGGTCGGCCATCAGTCCAGCTCGCGGCCGCCGATTTTTTCGGCCAGCTGTTCTTTCAGCTTGCCGCGTTCGACCTTGCCGGTGGGGTTGGCGGGAATGTCGTCAACAAAGAAATAGTGCCGGGGGCGCTTAAAGTCGGCGAGGTCGGGACTGTCTCGGCAGAAGCGATCGAGCATTTCGGCAGTGAGCGCCGGGTCGCGCCGCACGATGGCCGCGCACACCACTTGGCCCCACAAACGGCTCGGGAGCCCGACGACCGCGGCGTTGGCGATGGCGGGGTGTCGGAATAATGCGTCTTCGACCTCGGCGGGGTGAATGTTCTCGCCGCCGCTCTTGATAGTGTGGTCCATCCGACCCATCACCGTGATGAAACCTTCGTCGTCCGGCACTGCGGCGTCGCCGGAAAGGAACCACCCGCGCGAAAATGCGGCGGCGGTGCGATCGGGCAGACCGAAATATTCGGTAAGCAAACTCGGGCCGCGCGTGATGAGCTGGCCGATCTCTCCCGGCTTGCAAAGATCGTCCGGGTCCCGGCCGTCGGCGCGAATGACGCGCACTTCCATGCCAAGCGAGGCCTTACCGACGCTGCCGAGCTTGTCCGGGTGCTGGCGGTAGTCGCAGCAGGTCACCATCAGCGCTTCCGTCGAGCCGTATACATTGCCGAAGTAGCTAGGGAAGAGCGCCATGCACTTGCGGGTGACGTCGCTTGCAAGCGTTTGGCCGCCAAAGAAGCCGCAGCGCAATGAAGAAAGATCGTATTTCGAGAGATCCGCCGCCACCATCATTACCATTTGCGTCGGGACTCCGTGCAGCACTGTCACGCGCTCGGAGCCGACGAGCGAGAGTGTCTCGTGCACGTCAAAGCCGCGCGTCAGGACGTTGGTCGCGGCGTTCTGCACAAAGGGAATGAATTGAAGTTGCAGTTGCGCAATGTGAAACAGCGGCTTGTTATTGAGGATCACGTCGTCGTGGCGGAAACCGCACTCGACCGACATGAACAATCCGCCCATGTAATCGGCAAGATGCGAGCGTACCACGCCCTTTGGCCGGCCGGTGGTGCCGGAGGTATACATAATAAAGCCCGGGTCGTGCCAGCTGACATCCGCCTCGGGCTCGCTCTCCGCGCCTGGCGCGATGAAATCTTCGAACCGGGTTTCACGATCCCCCGGATGCGCGCCCACGTACAGGAGTCTCTCGACGCTGATCCGGTCCTTGATGGTTTCGACCGGCGCACGGAGAGCCTCTTCAAACATGAGAATTCGGGCGCGCGAGTTGTCCAAGATGTACTTCACCTCGTTCGCGGCGAGGCGGTAATTGATCGGCACCGGAATCGCGCCAATCTTCAGAAGCGCGTAGAAGGCCGTGACCTGCTCCGGCAAGTTGTAGGTGAGTATCGCCACACGATCGCCCTTGGCGATGCCGGCGTCGCGGAAGGCGTACGCGGCCTTGTTGACCAGACGGTTCCACTCCGCATACGTCCAGCGTCGGCCCTCGAAGACGAGGGCGGTTTTTTTAGGCCACTTGAGCGCGGCTTGGGTGAGGGTATGCGCGAGGTTCATCTTTCAGTGCCGTGACGTTATTCGCTTTTCGGTGGCGGTTCCACCGCCCTAAGCGGCAGTATCGCGCATCGGCGGTATGCGCGATCGCGGAAGATGTGCAATTGCACAACTAGGCAAGCCGTAGTTCGGTAGTCGCCTCCGCGACCACGCGATCGCCGCATGTTAAGCGCTGGCGCAGAACGACGGTGTTCTCGCGTATATCCTTGACTTCGCCCTCGGCGCGCAATGTGTCGCCGGCGAAGGCCATCGCTTTCATTCGAAGCGCAAGACGTTTCACCAGAGCGCGCGGCCCGGCCCACTCAAGCGCGGCGCGTGCGAAAAAGGCGCCGAATTCCTGGCCGTCGATCACTGGAGCGCGCAGGTTCAGGCGATGAGTATGCTCGACGTCATAGTGCATGCGATTCCAGTCCCAAGTAGCAGCGCCGTACAGAACCAGGTCAACCAGCGTGAACGTACGTTCCAGCGCCGGAAGCTTTTCGCCGGAGGAAACGTCTTTGGAGGTTTTTGTCGGCCGGATCATGCGAGCGGTTGATAGACAATGGTTTCGCGATTGATCGCCACAAGCTCGCCGGCGATGTCGCGATAGCGCGCCACCGAGCTGACGAAAAGCTGGGTACCACCGCCGGAGCGGCCGCGCTCGACGATGTCTTCTAGCGTCCAGGTCACCGAGATAAGGTCAGTCGGCAAGATCGGCCGGATGAACTCGTACTCATTCCCCGCGCGGATCAAGCGGCAGCCGGAGACCGGCAGTTTCCACTGGTGGCCGATGTAACCGTCTTCGTCCGGCGGACGGTGTGCGTACTGGCAGGTCTCGCAGATCAACGTTGGCGGCGCGATAACCGAAGGATAGCCGGCTTCGCGGGCGTATTCGTCGTCAATATAAAGCGGGTTGTCGTCGCCGAGCGCGAGCGCGAAGTAGCGGATCGAGGCGCGGCCCAATTCCTCGCGCGCCGGATAGTGCGCTTCACGTCCAATCCAGGTTCTCAATTCTTCGGTGAGCAGCGTCATCGGCTCAGTCGAGAACCGCGAGCGGGTCGATTTCGATCAGCATCTGCGGCCGCAGCAGCGCCTCGCAAATCAGGCCGGTCGAGGCCGGCCAAGGCTCGCGCAAAAGCTTCGACCGCACGCCGGCTACGCCGCGATAGCGTTCGAGCGCCGCCGGCGTCACGTATTCGATCGTCTTGACCAGGTGTTGCGGCCCGCCACCCGCCGCCGCGACAACTTTCAGCACGTTCTCGTAGGTGTATTCCGCCTGGGCGACGACGTCATTTTCGAATATCACGCTCTCGGTCGCCGGGTCGAGTGCGCCTTGTCCGGACATGAACAACAGCTTCCCGGCACGCACTGCGGGACTGTATGTAAGCTTCTGATAGCGGGTCCATCCCGGATTGATTGCGACCGGTACGTCGCGGGCGGCAGTGAAGTCGTACTGGATCAATGCTTCGGGATGCATCAGGCGTGGCATGAGGATGCCTGCGGCGCCTGGATAGACCGGACCAAGCCGTTCGCGGCGCACGCGCCCGGTGCCCTTGTAGCTGGCGAGCGCCGCCGGAGTAGTGTAGTCCACGGTCTTCACTACGCGATCGAAGCCAAGACCGAGTGTGGCCAGCATCCGCCCGGCACGCTCGAAAATGGCCTCCGTTTGCGCCACGACGTCGCCGGGGCAAACGATATTGCCCTGTTCATCCACGGGCTGAATGGTTGGCAGGAACACCACGCCGGAAGATTTCACGCGGCCCGACCTTCACATGCGCGGTCACTTCGACTTCGAGGAAGGCTTCCGGTCGCAGCAGGCTCTTCACCGGAACCGTGTTCACGACTGGCCGGTGCGCACCGAAGACCTCATCGCGAGCGGCTGCGGCTTCTGCATAGCGCTCGATGCCTTCCGGGCGAAGGTATTCGACAACGCGTGTCACGTTTTCCAGACCGAGCCCGGCGGCCTCGAGGATCGCGCCGATCTTGGCCCAGGCGGTGCGCACCTGCTCGGTCATGCCGCCCCGAACGACAATGCGCTTTGCGTCCGGATCGTACTCGGAGGCGGTATGTCCCGAGAGAAAGGCGCCGGTCGGCGTCTTCAGGCCGAGTGAGAACGAGTAACGCGAGTAGTCGAACCAGGGAAAATGCGCGGGCTTGATCGCAGACGCAGCCGCCGATTCCGATAATGGCGGCCGGGCATTCCGAGATGATTTCGATAGCGATTCCGACATGACGTTGCTGTTATGTGATGATCCGAACCCTCTATCAAGGTCCGCAGCTGATTTTAAGGGCGAGATGGGGCGATCGTTTCCGGCAGGGTATCAGCCGTTCTTCGCCGCCACCTCTGGCTGTGGAAATGGAGCGGGCTAATTGCTGCCACGGCGCGGCCGACGTTCACGTTGAAGTCTTGCGCCTCACATCTGAGGGCCGTACGCCGAATTTCCGGCGGAACATCGTGCTGAAATGTGATGAGCTATTAAAGCCAACAAGATATGCGATCTCCGTCAAGGACAGCGCACCATTGTCGTCCTTTAGCAACATGTCGAAGCTGCGCTCCAATCTTCGATTCCAAATCCAGTGGGATACTGATGTTCCCTCGATTCGAAAGAGCGAGTGGAGATAGCGTAAGGAAATGTCGTTAGCTTTGGCGATCGCTTCCAGCGTCAGCTCGGGATTGCCAAGGTGGTGTTCAAGCCAGGCCTTGACCGAGCGAAGGCGTGCGCGCTGCACGACCTGGTCGGCGCGCGGCTCATCCTGTTGCCCAGAGTCGAAAGCCAGGGCCAGCACATCCATCAGCTCATCGCCCAAGCGCGCGCGAGTAGAAACATCCAGTGTGGATCCTTCCGACGCCAGCGTCGCGCAGAATTCGGTGGCGATCCGGCCCAACCCCCGTCCGGTGCTCATGGTTGTCGAAATCGGAATCCGGTCTTTGGCAAACCGGGCAGCAAACTCCTTTCGGGGCAATTCGAGGTAGTACGACCGGACCTTGCCGAGGCATTGCAGGACGTACGGCTCGGAGGCGCAGAAAAGCGCGCCGAGGCCTGCATTCGTTGGCAACGTCGTGCCGTCCTGGAGAACGTTGATATTGCCGGTCTGAATCAGCTGGACGTAGTAACAGTCCTTATCCAGCTTCGATAAATGCGACGGATGCCGCGTTATCTGCTGGTGCGACAGCAAAACGTCGGTCAGGGCGACCGAACCGAATTGGACCTCGCGGATAAATCCGTCGTAGTTCGACTGATCTTCGGCGTGAACGTCGACGTGGACATACACATCGCAAATCGCATCGCGCCAAGCGGCATAGCGCTTTTGTCGCGGCAGGCCGTCCGTCGAGAAGATGAGATCCACCTCCACCTCCCGCTTCGATAGCGACTATTCCCGGAGCGACTTGTGGCCGCCGCCCTGAGAAACTCGGGATTGTCCGTATCGCTTATTGAGCTTCTTTGTTTTTGGCCTTCAGGCTCGTCACGCCCAAAAAGCCCGGAAAATATGCCCGTGAGTGCACAGTCAGGCAAGTATCCTGCGCGCGGGGGCAAGACGCCGGCCTGCCGAATGGCATGCTGCCGGGGAGGCGCCGATTGGCCTTAGCGCTACTGCCATGAGCCGTCAGGCCGCCGTTCGGAGGAATGTCCATGTATCGTGCGTTTGGTGTGACGCAGGAGCGCATCGGCTTTCGCTCGGCATCCTTCCGATGCTAGGGTTTGGTTGCATTCGTCTGAGCTTGATCCCATGAACGCTCGCCTCAATCGCGACGAAACGTGGCAGGTTGGAAAGAAGGCGATGAGATCCTTTCGCGTCACCCAGCAAGAAATCGTGTTCGTGGTGTTCGCGTTGTTGTTCCTCGTTTGCTCGCTGTTCCTCAAAGGATTTTTGACGTCTGAAAACATTCTGACGCTGATTCAGAATGTGTCGGTGCTCGGCATTCTCGGCCTTGCGATGGCCATTGTGGTGATCGGAGGCGGCATTGATATTTCGCTGATCGCCACGCTCGCCGTGCCGTCTGGTCTGGTCCTTCAGCTAGTCCAAAACGGCCATTCGCTCACCGCATCGATTGTCACAGCTTTTGCGATCTCGATCGCCTTCGGTCTCGTAAACGGATGGCTGATCGCCTTTGCCGAAGTGCCATCGCTGTTTGCAACGCTCGCGACCGGAATTTTTCTCGCAGGGTTCGGCCAGGCCTTTCTTTTCCAGGTCGACGTCGTGCAATGGAGCGACGGCATGAATGGCTTTGACCGATTGGGTCAGGGCAGCGTGCTTGGCATACCGATGCCCATTATTCTGTTCGCGCTCGCCGCCGTGGCCGTCGCCTTTCTGCTCCGCCGCACGCGTTGGGGCGCCTACATTTACGCGGTCGGTGACAACTATCCGGCGGCACGCGTGACCGGGATACCGACCCGCCCGATTATCGTGCTGCAATACGTGATGGCCGCGCTTATTGGCTGCTTCGCAGGCTTAGTGCTTGCGGCATCGGTCAATTCGATGCCGACGCGGATTTTCAACTCGACACTGATCTACGATGTCATTCTCGTCGTGGTTCTGGGCGGCATTGGCCTTTCCGGGGGGCGCGGCGGAGTCATCAATGTGATTTTGGGTACGTTGTTGATCGGAACCATGCTGAACGGCATGACCATTTTGAACATGCCCTATGCCGCACAGAATCTTGTGAAGGGGGTCGTCTTGCTCGCCGCCGTCATCGCGGATTCATTTCTCAATCCACGCAACGAGGAGACGGCGCAACAAGGGGACATCTGAGCGACTGCAAGCGTAAACTTTAAAAAAGGGAGGAGTGTTATGATGTCGTATTCGAAATGGCTAAGCGCAGGACTTTTAGCCGCCGGCTTGGCGACGGCGGCAAGCTCAGGGGCACTTGCCGCTGAGCAAGGCCTTAACGAGCCGTTCCAGGGACCGTTCCGCGAAGCGCTCACGGGCAAAACCATCGCGTTTGTGCCCGTGGCGATGAATTTCGATCTCACCGAAGGATGGTGGGCTGGTCTGAAAAAGGAGCTGAAGCCCTACGGTGTGAAGTTCGAGCTTCGCGATCCCAACTGGAACACCAATGCCGGCGCGCAGGCCGTAACATCGCTCGTTTCGGAAAAGCCAGCGGTGATGGTCATCCACAATCCGGACGTGCAGACATACGCCAAACTCCTGAAGCGAGCCGAGGACGAAGGCATCTATGTCGTGCAGATCAACATGGGCTCCGCCTATCGCAGTTCGGCTTTCGTCGGGGCGAACTGGATCGAAATCGGCGAGCGGGATACCGAGGCTGTCGTCAATGCCTGCAAAGGCAAGTCCAATAAAATCGCCATCGTCCAGGGAGCACTGTCTGCCGCGGCGAGCGCCTATACGCTCAGAGGCGTGTCGAACGTGCTGGCCAAGCATCCCGAAATCACGGTGGTCTCCAGCCAGGCTGCCGATTGGGACGCGGCGAAAGCCAAAGCGATCACCCAGACCGTGCTGAAGCAGAATCCCGATCTCTGTGGCATTGTTGGATTTTGGGACGGCATGGACATCGGCACCGCAGCGGCGGTGAAGGAAGCCGGCCTGACCGGCAAGGTGTTCGTCGCGACCTCGGGTGGCGGCGAACGCAGGGGAGCGTGCGATCTCGTCAAGAGCGGCGCCTTGGACCTCGACCTCAGCTACGACGTGCCGACCCAAGCCGCGCAGATGGCCGGCACAATCAAATGGCTGCTTTCCTCGACGGACGCCAAGGCAGGTGCGGTGAAGGGTTCCGAATATACGACGCTGATCCCGATCACCAAGGCCAATGCCGACGTGGCGACGACGTGCTGGAACCTCGAGGATTTGAAGAAAGAGGCCGGCGAATGATGCAAGGCCAGCCGGGCGCAACGCGCCCGGCTGGCACATTTCCTGGCGGCTTCGGAGTTTACTCTTCCGATGCGAGAAGCCATCACCCGACTGCGCTACCGCTACTGGCCCGACCATTGGCTCGGTGAAATACTTTCAAAGCGCTGGACCGAAACTGCCATCCCGGTCTTCGTGCTTTTGATCGTTGGCTTTTGGCTGAGCCAGTCGATCCATAATTTCCTTTCGTTATCGAGTTTTGCCGACACCGCCCGTCAGGCCTGCGAGATCGGGTTTATCGCGCTTGGCATGGCGCTCGTGGTCATCGTCGGTGGCATCGATTTGTCGGTCGGCTCGATGTTCGCGCTGACGGACTTTTGCGCTCTCTACACTCTTGACGTGCTCGGCTGGCCGGTGCCGCTTGTCGCGCTCGCGACAATTGTGTGCGGCATGCTTCTTGGAGCGGTGAATGGCTTCCTGATCGGCTATCTGCGCCTGCGGGCGTTCATCACGACACTGATCACACTGATCATCTACCGCTCGGCATTTGACCTTTTGATCCAAGGGTATTCGAACGATATCGCTGCCGCCTTTCCGGATTTTCCGTCCTGGAATTTTCTCGGCGGCGGCGCGGTCTTCGGCGTACCGAGCGTCGCACTCCTGTATATCGTCGTTGCGATCTTCGGTCACATCTTCCTGACCCGGTTGCGTCCTGGCTGGCACGTCATCGCCATCGGCGGATCGCGCCGCTCGGCCTACAATTCGGGTGTCGCGGTCAGGAGGACGATCGCGCTCTGCTACGTCGCATGCGGCGGGCTGACGGCCATTGGCGCGCTTTTCTTTGCTGCCCGGCTTGGCACCGTCGGCGGAGACATCGGCGTCGGTCTTGAGATTATCGTGCTGACTGCGACCGTGCTCGGCGGGATTACCCTTGGAGGTGGCCGAGGCTCAGTCGCAAAATCATTGGTCGGGACGTTGATCGTGCTTTTGATCATCAATGGTCTCACCACGCTCAACGCACGCGGGGGCATCAATCGCATGGTGCTGGCCGGAATCCTTTTGACCGCGGCAGTTGTTGACATCCGCTGGCTGAAGAACCGCTCGCGCATTATCAGCAAAGTTTATGTTAGCCCGACGTACCTGGCGCTGCCCAAACCGCCGGTGACCGAAATCGGTGGCGGCGGCCCATTCGAGCAAAACGACAAACTGCGCGATGTCACCCTCATCGGCCTGGGACGGATCGAGGCCCCTGAAGACGTGATTTTCGATCGGGAGAACAATCTTTACGCCGGCTCGCGCCACGGCGACATTATCCGTTTCTTCGCTCCCGACTATGACCGGATGGAAGTGTTCGCGCATATCGGCGGCCAGCCGCTGGGGATGGCGTTCGACCGTAATTTCAATCTTTATGTTTGCGTCGGCGGTATGGGCCTCTACCGGATCGCTCCCGATGGCAAGGTAGAGAAAGCGACCGACGAAACCAATCGCAGTCTCTATTCGGTAAACGACGACAGCCGCCTGCGGCTGGCGGACGATCTCGACATAACCGACAGCGGCCTTATTTTTTTCTCCGAAGCCACAGTCCGTTACGAGATGAGCGAATGGCCGATGGACGGGCTCGAGGCGCGCGGCAACGGGCGCATTATCTGCTACGACTCCAATACTGGAAAAACCCATACGGTGCTGCGTGGTCTCAAATTCCCGAATGGGATTTGCGTCGCTGGCGACGGTCAGTCGATCTTCTTCGCCGAGACCTGGGGCTGCTCGATTAAACGGTATTGGTTCGATGGCCCGAAGAAAGGCGTCGTCGAGACCGTCATCGACAACCTGCCGGGTTATCCGGACAATATAAATCTCGCGTCGGACGGCAACTATTGGCTCGCGCTGGTCGGCATGCGCAGCCCGGCGCTGGACCTCGCGTGGAAGATGCCGGGCTTTCGTCAGCGCATGTCCAAACGCGTGCCTGGCGATGAATGGCTTTTCCCCAACATCAACACCGGTTGCGTCGTCAAATTCAACGAGAAAGGCGAGATCCTCGAGTCATACTGGGACCTGCACGGCGTCAACCATCCGATGATCACCTCAATGCGTGAACATCGGGGCTATCTGTACCTCGGCGGCATCTCCAACAATCGAATCGGCCGCTACAAGCTCCAAGCCGCTGATCCGAATTTCGCGCAGTACGAAAAGCGCTGGGGGCTGCAATAGTGTTGGACGTGCTTCGCGATTTCGCGCTGAGTTTTCTCGGCCGGGGTGAAGCCACCCTCACCGTGCCGTCATTTGACGGGGCACTGAAGCCGAACCAGGCGCTCGAACGCGCTGAAACCTTGTTGGAATGCGATGCGCCGGAGGACTTGGCCACGGACGGAGCCAAAGTCTACCTCGCCGACAGGGCTAGTCTGGGCCGTCTCGAAGGCAACGGCGTGACGACTATTCGGGAGTTCGATCGGCCGATCACGGCACTGGCTTGCCTGCCTGGCGGCAGTATAGCGGTGGCGCTCGACGGCCGCGAGGTCCGCATTTTCTCCGATCCGGCGACGGCAAACCCAAGCGTCACCTTCCAAGGCGCGGGTATGCGCAGCATCAACGCTCTCGCACCGGCCGGAGGCGAGGCGCTGTATGCAACCGACGGCTCCGCGACCCGCGATGTCGATGAATGGGCTTGGGATTTGATGGAGAGAGGTCGATCAGGCCGCGCGCTCCGTCTTAATTTAAAGACCGGGGATATTACCGAGCTCGCGAGCAACCTACGTTATGCCTTTGGCGTTTGCGCGACGGATGGGTCCGCTCTCATTTCCGAAAGCTGGCGCCACCGATTGATCGCGGTGGCGCCTAACGGGACGAGCAAGATCGTCCTCTCCCATCTACCAGTTTACCCGTCGCGCATTTCGCCTGCTCACCGCGGTGGCTGGTGGCTCACCGCTTTTATCGCGCGGACGCAGCTCGTTGAGTTCGTGCTGCGCGAACCTGCTTACCGCAGAAGGATGATGGCGGAGATCGATCCGGAATACTGGATTGTTCCACGTCTGAGATCCGGAAGATCGTTTAAGGAACCGATGCAGGGCGCGCATTTAAAGACGATGGGCGTCGTCAAGCCTTGGGCGCCCCCTCGCTCCTATGGATTGGTCATTCGTCTCGATGGGTCATTCAAGCCGATGTTTTCGCTGCACAGCCGGGTTGACGGGTTCAATCACGGGATCGTATCGGCGGTGGAGAGCGGCGGTTGGCTTTACATGATCGCTAAAGGTCCACGTCGGGTCTTGCGCTTGCCGATCGAGGGTCTGGCCGAGGAATTCGTCGCATGAGCGACGTTATTCTCTCACTGGAAAAGGCGACCAAACTTTACTCGGGCGTCCCCGCTATTGAGGAGGTGGACTTTGAACTAAGGCGCGGCGAAATCCATGCGCTGGTTGGCGAAAATGGTGCGGGCAAGTCGACCCTGACGAAGGTTATGGCCGGCGTCGTCACACTCACCACCGGCACAATGAAAATCGACGGCGCCGAAGCGGCGCCCGGCACGCCGCTCGAGGCGCGCCAGATCGGCGTCGCCATGGTGTTCCAGGAGAACAGTCTGGTGCCGACCATGACAGTCGCGCAAAATCTGTTTCTCGGGCAAGAACGCTTCTATAACCGTTTGCGCGGCATCAACATCGCGGCGCAGCAGTTTCTTCAGTCGCTTAACTTTGACGTTCCGCCTACGGCCATCGTTGGCGGGCTCGGCGCGGCCAAAAAGCAAATGGTCGAGATCGCGCGCGCGGTTTTGCACAACGCGAAGGTGATCGTCTTCGATGAGCCGACTGCCGCATTGACGCCGGAAGAACGAAAATACTTTTTCGATCTCGTGCGTGACCTCAAGAAGCGCGGCGTGTCCATCGTCTTCATCAGTCATGCTCTGGAAGAGGCGCTGATCCTCGCCGACCGGATCACCGTGCTGCGCGACGGCAAAAAAATCGTCACTGATGACGCCAGCAAGTTCGACCGCGCCCGAATCGTGCATGCGATGGTCGGACGCGATCTTTCGAACACGCTTTACGGGGTTAAGAGGACGACGGTGCGGCCCGCAGGGGAGCGTGTCCTGACCATCCAGAACCTCAAAATGGCGCCCATGGTGAAGAACAATTCGCTGTCAATCTTCGCTGGGCAGATCACGGGGATATTTGGTCTCGTGGGCGCTGGCCGCACCGAAACGTTCAAGATTGTCGCCGGTGTGATGAAGCGCGATTTCTTCCACGGCGGCGACGTCATTCTGCGCGACAAGCCGGTGCGCTACCGGGTGCCCGCGCCGGCGGTGAAGGCCGGCGTCGCCTATGTCACCGAAGACCGCAAGGTCGAGGGCTTTTTCGAAACGACGTCAATCGCGCGCAATGTCTATCTCGGTCTGCTCGCGAAATTCCCCGGCGGCCGCGCGCTGCTGTCCAGGCGCGAGCAGTCGGCGTCCGGCGCGGATTGGATCAAGCGCCTCAATGTGCGCGCGATTGGTAATGAAGCTAAGGTGATCGAGTTGTCCGGCGGCAATCAACAGAAAGTCGTTATTGCCAAATCCCTCATCCAGGAACCCGACATCATCATCTTTGATGAGCCGACGCGTGGTGTAGACGTCGGCGCCATTGTTGAAATTCATGAATTGATCAACCGCCTCGCCGATGCGGGCAAGGCGGTGGTCGTCATCTCGTCTTACCTGCCGGAAATACTGGGACTATCGGATCGCATCCTGGTCTCGCGCCAAGGGAAAGTTGTGGAGGAATTTTCGGCGCTTGAGGCGACCGAGGAAAAAATCATGTACGCGGCGATTCATTGATGCATGAGGCTGCCGCAATGAAAACAACGCGGGCGGCGCGCGACGTCATCACGATCGCGGATATCGAAGCGTTGGAAAGCCGCCCCTACGATGAGCTCATTCCGGCGAGAACGCTGATTGATCTCTTGCGCCCAACCGCGCACTTCCATCCCGATAGGCCCGCGATCACCACAGTTCCAGGGGGAGGGTTTTTCGGCCGTTCGTCAACAATCTCGCATCGCAACCTGCATAAAGGGGTGGTTCGCGCCGCGAACCTGTTTCACAACCTTTTGCAAGCGTCAGGCGGTGGTACGGTCGCTTTCCTGGGGCCCATCGTTGAAGGAATGATGGAAGCACTCCTTGGCGCACAGACCGCAGGCATCGCCAGCACGATCAACTATCTTCTCGCCGCCGACGTCATCGCCGATCTGCTGTCGGCCGAGAGCGCGACCGTTCTTGTTCTGTCTCCTTTCGAGGCTGACGCTGCAATTTGGCAGAAGGCTCTAACTGTCGCCGAGCGGGCAAAGTCGCTGAGGAAGATTGTTGTACTCGGAGAAAAGGTTTCGGCTGATGCATCGATGATCGAGTTTCCGGCGGCAGTCGCCGGGCACCGGGACGACACACTGGAGTTCGAGACACAAGCGTCGAGAGAAACGGTCTGCGCGCTGTTTCACACCGGGGGTACGACCGGGCGGCCCAAGCTCGTTCGCCTGACGCATGGCAATCAAATTCATGCCGCCTGGAGCTTCGCGCAGGTGCATGGCCTGAACGAGAACGACGCAGTGATCAACGGGTTCCCGCTTTTTCACGTGGGGGGAACCATGACGGTCGGCCTTTCGATTTTGGCGGCAGGCGGTCACGTGATTTTCCCTTCGCCGCATGGTTTGCGCGACCGCGATGCCATCCGCACGTACTGGAAACTGGTTGAGGCGTTCCGCGTCACGATTGTGGGCGCCGTTCCAACCTCGATCACGGCGTTGACCGAAATACCGGTCGGTAACGCTGACATTGGGTCCGTTCGCATGGGACTGACCGGTGGTGCGGTTTGTCCGAAGGCCGTTACCGAGCGTTTTTTTGAGCGGACGGGGATTAGGCTTTACGAGACCTATGGGATGACCGAGACCGCGGCCGCGATTTCATTTAATCCCGGACGCGGGACGCCGCTGCAGGGAAGTGTCGGATTTCGGGCGCCGTTCGCGCAGACCCGGATTGTCAGCCTCGATCCGCACAAAAGCGGTGCAATGTGTCCGCCGCAGACAAGCGGTGTCGTGCACGTCAAAGGGCCCCAGGTATTTCCCGGCTACGTCGATCCGAAGCACAATCGGGACGTTTTGTTCGAGGATGGCTGGCTCAACACAGGCGATGTCGGCTACTTAACCGACGATCAGCGGTTGGTTTTGACGGGGCGCGCAAAAGATCTGATTGTCCGCAGCGGTCACAATATCAATCCTACCGATATTGAAGATGTTGCGAATACATTTCCCGGCGTTCAAATCAGCGCCGCTGTCGGGATGCCGGACGCCTATGCGGGCGAAGTACCCATCCTCTACGCCGTTGCGGCGCCGGGAGCCGAGCTTGATCCCGAACTGCTACAGCGCTACCTCGAAGAGCGCGTTGCCGAGCCGTCGGCGAAGCCCAAACGGGTGATCTTGCTCGACACGTTGCCGGTCACTGCGGTCGGTAAGATCGTGAAGAACGATCTGCGGGACCGTGCCGTGGCCGAAAAGGTAAGGATCGAGGTCGAGCGTATCTTCGGCACCACAGTCGCTCCCCTCGTAGCGGTTGCGAAAGACGAGAAGCTGAACACCGTCGTCCAGGTCGAAATTCCCACCGGCGACGCCGCAGCCGTCCAGAAGCTGAAGGATGCGCTGAAGCCGCTGCCGCAGGCCTACAACGTGATCGCACGGCCAGCCTAGGCGCGATTTCATTTGTGTAATAATCATCCAGTCTCACACGCGGTGCCAACCGGCGGTCAGAAATTCGAAAGCAATCATGCAGTTTCACTTGAATGGCTTTGAGGGAGGCGACCCAGAAATCTTCGACCAATCCGAGCGATTTCCGACCTCGGGTTCACAAGGTTCTGTTCCGAAGGAAGTCGACGTCCTGATCGTCGGCTGCGGACCGGCGGGACTGACACTGGCAACCCAACTATCGGCATTTCCTGACATAAAGACCTGCATCGTCGAGCAAAAGCCGGGGCGAATGCAGCTCGGCCAGGCCGACGGCATCGCTTGCCGCACCATGGAGATGTTCCATGCGTTTGGCTTCGTCGAGCGAGTGCTGAAGGAAGCTTGCTGGATCAACGAAACCACGTTCTGGAAGCCGGACGATAGGCAACGCGCCAACGTTATCCGCAGCGGTTGGGTCAAGGACGTAGAAGACGGATTGTCGGAATTTCCGCACGTCGTTCTCAATCAGGCGCGCGTGCACGACTTCTATCTCGACGTGATGCGCAGATCAGCCACGAAACTGGAGCCGTATTATGGGCGGCGCGTGGTTAGCCTTGGGGCCGGGGCAGGCGGCGAGGAGAGTGCCCCGCGCCGGGTAACCGTTACACTCGAGCGTACCGAATCTCCTCACCAAGGACGGTCCGAGGAGGTCAAAGCTCGCTACGTTGTTGGATGCGACGGCGCGCGGAGTGTTGTGCGCAGCTCCATAGGGCGCGAACTGCACGGCGATTCTGCAAATCACGCGTGGGGCGTGATGGATGTCCTGGCCGTGACTGACTTCCCGGACATTCGCTGCAAGTCGTTCATCCAGTCCGCCGGCGACGGCACCATCATTATTATCCCGCGGGAAGGTGGCTATCTGTTTCGCCTCTATGTCGAACTCGCCGAGCTCGACGTGGGTGAACGGGTCGCCACTCTCAATATTACGCTCGACCAACTGATCGCGAAGGCGCAGCGAATTTTCAATCCTTTCAAGCTCGACGTGAAGGAAATCCCTTGGTGGTCGGTTTACGAAGTCGGCCAGCGGTTGACCGACAAATTCGACGATGTGCCGGACGAGGAAATGGCTGTTCGACTGCCGCGCGTGTTCATCGCTGGTGACGCCTGTCATACCCATAGTCCGAAGGCGGGGCAGGGGATGAACGTCTCTATGCAAGACGCTTTCAATCTCGGATGGAAGCTCGCTTCAGTTTTGCGCGGACGCTGTCAACCATCTTTGCTGCATACTTACTCGGCAGAACGGCGAACTATTGCCAAGGAATTGATTGATTTCGATCGGGAATGGGCGGCGCTCCTGGCGTCGACCCACGGCGACAATGCGGGTCCTGATCCGGCCAAGACCCAGAATTATTTCGTTAGAAGCGGACGGTACACCGCCGGAACGGCGACGCATTATGGTCCGTCGCTTCTTACCGCCGAAGATACCCATCAGCATCTGGCGGAAGGCTTCGTTGTCGGAAAGCGCTTTCACTCTGCGCCGGTCGTTCGCCTCGCCGACGCTAAACCGGTTCAGCTGGGTCACGTCATCAAAGCCGACGGCCGCTTTCGCCTCTTTGTCTTTGCTGCCACGGACGATCGAGGCGGCGCGGGCTCCGCCGTCCGACAATTGTGCGGGTTTCTCTCAGAAGCTAACGACTCTCCAATCCGCAAATATACGCGGCGCGGGGAAGACATCGATGCCGTCATTGATGTGCGGGCGATCTTCCAGCAGGCTCATCGGCAACTTGCCATCGAAGATATGCCCGCGCTGCTTTTGCCTCAAAAGGGGCGTTACGGACTGCGTGACTACGAGAAAATATTCTGCGCGAACGCTGAAAGCGGCAGCGATATCTTTACCCTCCGCGGCGTCGACCGAGCGCTTGGCTGCATGATTCTTGTGCGGCCGGACCAATACGTGGCGAACGTACTCCCGCTGAACGGATATGAGGAACTTACCGCATACTTCGACCGCTTCATGCTGCCGTAGCCAACGCTGCGACGTCATCCTTAAGTCTAGGGCAGCATTTTACCGGGGTTCATAATGTTATCGGGATCAATGGCCTGCTTCACTGCGCGCATCATGCCAAGCGCCGTTGAGTTGTGTTCTAGGCTCATGTACTTCCGGTTGGATTGTCCGAGGCCGTGTTCGCCCGTCGAGGTTCCGCCATGCGCGAGCGCACGTTGCACGAGGCGGTCGATGAACGCGTAGCCGCGCTCAACTTCGATGGGATCGTTGAAATCGATCAGCGGCATGACGTGAAAATTGCCGTCGCCAACGTGGCCGACAATCGGCGCCACCAGCCCGCTCTCGGCGATATCCGCCTTCGTTTCGGCGACACAGAGTGCGAGCTGCGAAATCGGTACGCAGACATCGGTGGAAATGCCTTTGGCCGTCGGTCGCAGTGCGCGGCTCGCCCAATAGGCGTTGTGGCGCGCCTGCCATAGACGTGTGCGCTCCTCGGGCTTGGTGGCCCAGGTGAAGGGGCCGCCGCCTGCGTCGGCGGCAATCTCGTCAAAGCGAGCCGATTGTTCGGCTACCCCGGCGGTAGATCCGTGAAATTCCAGAAACAGCAATGGCGTCTCAGGCAGGTCCAGCTTCGAATGAACGTTGCACGCGCGGACGTGGAGTTCGTCCATCAGTTCGATACGGGCCACTGGAATTCCGGCTTGAATTGTTGTGATTACCGCCTCGCAAGCGGCTTCGATTGAAGGAAATGGGCAGACCCCGCCGCTGATTTCTTCAGGAATACCGGCAAGGCGCAGCGTGATTTCCGTGATGACGGCAAGCGTTCCCTCCGAGCCGACGATCAGCCGCGTCAGATCGTAGCCGGCTGACGATTTTCTTGCTCGCGTGCCGGTTCGGGTGACGCGGCCGTCCGGCAACACAATAGTGAGTGCGAGTACGTTGTCTTTCATTGTGCCGTAGCGCACCGCATTGGTGCCGGAGGCGCGCGTGGCAACCATGCCGCCGAGCGAAGCGTCGGCGCCCGGGTCGATCGGAAAAAATAGGCCGCTGTCGCGCAGATGACCATTCAGCTCGGTGCGCGTTACTCCGGCCTCAATGACGCAATCGAGATCGTCGGTATGCACTGCGATAATTCGTTTCATTCGCGACGTGTCGATCGACACACCACCGAACGGGGCGTTGACGTGGCCTTCGAACGAGGAGCCGACCCCGAATGGGATGATAGCAACGCGAAGCGCGGCGCAGACGCGCACGGCTTCCGCGACTTCATTTGTAGTTTCTGGAAAAAACACCGCGTCCGGAGGCTGGTTCACTACTTCGGACAGCTGGTTGCCATGCTGAATTCGGACAGTTTTGGACTCGGTCAGCCGCTCACCGAACGTTGCGCTGAGTTGTGCCAGCGCCGTCCTGATAGCTTGTGGATCCCGGTGTGGTGGCAAAAGCATTCAGCCGCGAACCTTGCGGAAGAACATGTGAGGGAATGGATTCGGAAAGCGGTCGATCGTCACTTCGATGAACCCCGGCCGTCCGGTTGCGAGCGCGGCGTCAAGCGCCGGCGCGAGCGTGTCGGGGCTTTGGCAGCGCCAATAATCCATTCCGAAGCTGCCGACAAATTTCTCAAAATCCGGATTTTGCAGATCGGAGGAGATTAAGCGGCCACCGAACATTTCCTGCTGAATGCGGCGAACGTTGCCGTAGGCGCCGTCGTTAAACACAATTGCCACAACGCCAATGTTGAAGCGCATGGCGGTCGAAAGTTCTTGGCAGTTGAACATGAAGCCGCCGTCGCCTCCGACATAGATCACGGGACGACCCGGTACACCGACCTTGGCCCCGAGCGCGGTCGGATAGCCGTAGCCGAGCGTTCCCTGGTAACCGGGCTGGATCACGGTCCGCGGCAAGTACACCGGATAGCCCCACCACGAATAAAAATGAAGTTGCGTCACATCGAAACAGACAATGCCGTCCTCGGGTAAAGCGTCCCGAATGACTTTGGTGTAGGCGCGCTGTGGAGCGAGAATTCTGCCGAGGGCTTCCTCTTTCTCCGCTTTGATCCGTGCGAATTCCTGTTCTCGGCTCGCCCGGCGCCCGCTTATAGCAGCGAGGCGATCCACCAATGCGGCAAGCGCTGTAGCCGCGTCGGTCGTGATGTTCACGTCCGGCGGCCATGCTGCGATCGATTGCGCCGGGTCAATATCAATCCGGATCAGCCGCACCTTGTCATCACGGCCCCAGTGGACGATGGGATGAAAAAAGCGCGTGCCGACCGCTAGCGCAACGTCGATCTTGGGCCACAAGTCATTGCCGACCTGCAAGGTTTGTGCGAGCGGATGGCGGATATCGAGCGCGCCCATTCCGTGCTCGCTCATGATCACCGGCGCTTGCAGCATCTCGCCAAGTTCGCGCAGCTCAGCTTGGGCGCCGAAAACGCCGCTGCCAACAAAGATAGCTGGATTGTGCGCTTCGTTCAGCAGTTCGGCGGCGCGTGAAATTGCTTCCGGGTCTGGTGCGAGCGGAGCTAAAAGCGGACTCGGCGGCAGCGGATGTGGCGCGGTAAATCGTCTCGCAGCGATGTCGGGTGGAATTTCCAACACCACCGGCCGGCGTCGGCCGCCGTTCAGCTGACGAAAAGCTTCATGCACGAGTGCCGGTATTTCGGCGCCGTTTTCAATCAGTCCCTGCCATTTCGTTACTGAGGCAAGCGCACGTGCCTGTTCGGGGATCTCGTGGAGGAAG
Organism: uncultured Alphaproteobacteria bacterium; assembly: GCA_963753355.1. GTDB lineage: Bacteria > Pseudomonadota > Alphaproteobacteria > Rhizobiales > Xanthobacteraceae > BOG-931. The sequence goes on along the minus strand of CAVWBV010000014.1, from coordinate 389,046 downwards.
CCTAGTCCGCCGCCCATGTGCGCAGAAGGAATTTGACCGGTGATACAAAGCACAGGCGCATTGCATGCATAAGCGGTGGACAACGCCGCCGTTGCGTTGAGTACGCCGGGGCCGGGCACCACGAGGCAGGTGCCGACGCGGCCCGTCGCCTGCGCGTACCCGAAAGCCATGTAGGCCGTGGCTTGCTCATGGCGGGTATGGATGACGCGGATTGCATCTTGCCGGGAATAAAGCGCGTCAAAAATGTGATCGAGCTGTAGCCCCGGCAGACCAAAGATGGTGTCGACGCCTTCTGCGGCTACTGCGTCCACGAGTATTTGGGCGCCGGTCACGTCCGCATGGGTAACCTTTTCAACCTTCGGAACATTCATGCGAGCAATCTTATCGCCTGCTCTCCGGCGTCCAATGCCATTCGACGGCGGTTATATGCTCGTGCGTCATGGTAGGCCAAAATAACGAAGCAAACGGCCATACGATTTAGGAATGGCCGTCCTGTTAGAAACGATTGGACGCTGTTTTTCACGCTTTCTAGCCTCCGATGGGAGGTGGCGATGTCGCGGTGCGTGCGCGACGTGATGAGCTGTTCAAAACGCCCAGCCAAAAAACGAGCTTAGCACCGATGTCGCAGGCGCAGCGCGCGTCCCCGAAGTGGGGCGCGCCGAAATGTCGACGATAAGTGCGCACCGGCGACCTTACAAATCTCGGCCATCAAGGAGGAACCCAATGGAAGAACAGAGATCGGCTCGGATTCGCCGATTAGCCTCATGCTTAAAGCGCCGACGGGTATTCGGGGCTATGTGGCGGACCGGTTCAGTTGGCAGCTCTTTCCCGCTCGCGCGGCGGCTGGTGCGTGCCGCGGCGTCACGCACGAAGGCCGCCGAGATTACACCCGGCTGACAATTCGGCGCAGTCGGCCCAATTGGCTTATCCATACCTTGGCGTTATGGTGGGGCCGATTTTGGCGCGGATTTGAGCCCACAAAGTAGTCACTCCATGCATTCGCGGTTGTTGCGGCATTTCCTGGGTGTGGTTGAAAAGCGCAACATCACCGCGGCTGCCGAAGCGCTCAATATCAGTCAGCCGGCGCTGACCCGTAGTATCCGCCAGTTGGAAAAGACCATCGGGGGTGCCGCTGTTTGAGCGCCTGCCAACCGGCGTGGTGCTGACCAAGCCTGGAGAAGTGTTAGCGCGGCGGGTCAAGCTGATGGAGCTTGAATACCTTCACGCCATGTCCGAGATCAATGCGCTCGAACAGGGGCTGACCGGGACGCTGCGCATTGCCGCGGGGCCGATGTGGGTGACGGTTATCCTTCCCGATGTCCTGAGCGCGTTTCATCGGCAGTTTCCCAAGGTCAAAGTGCGTGTGACCGAGGGTGCTATCGACAGTATCGTGCCAGCGCTGATGGCAGGCGAAATTGATCTCGCCTGTGTGACGCTCTCCTTTCCGTCGCAACCGGAATTGGTCAAGGAGCCTCTTGTCGGAGTCCGCCACGCGTTGGTGGCTCGAGCAAAGCACCCGCTCGCGGGCAAGGGGACCGTAAAAGCGGAGGACTTGGCGCGCTTTCCATGGGTCGTACTTGCCAATGATAGTGTCGGCACCGGACGTATCGGTTCCTATCTCGTCGCCAACGGCCACGAGCCGCCGCAAATTGCGATCGAAGCCAGTGCGATCGTTATGCTTCGCGTGTTGGAGGGAAGTGATTTTCTTGGACTGTTCTCGACCGTCATGGTCGATTACGCAGCACGGTTCGGTCTTGTTACTATCCCGCACGAAGGCACTTTTTGGGAAGCGGAAGCGGGCCTTGCGTATCTGCGCACCAACCGGCCGTCGCGGACGATTGAGACTTTCAAATCGAGGGTGCGTGCGGCGTTGTCAGGGTAACGTCTCAAGCTGATCGGCGGTCGGATTTGCAGGGCATACCATTGGAGTATGCGCCTGCACCGACTATGAATTGGCCGGGTTTTCGGAGGATAGACAGATTGGCCTACTCAAAGGGCGCGCAGCGTCAAAATAGCGAACGCAAAAAAGGACGGTTATGCCTGGCATGACGGAGCCTACAACCGGGCTTGTATTTTATGAGCTCAGTCACGAGTGGGGCCACGACGCCCCGACGCTGCCCGGTTTCGAAGACGTCAAGCTTCATCGCTCGAGCACTCATGCCAAGAACGGCGTTATGGCCACGCGAATCCGCATGGTGATGCACAGTGGCACGCATGTTAATGCGCCGCTCCATCTCGTTCAGCGCGGGGCGGGCGTCGGCGACATTGCGCTCGATCGGTTCTTTGGTTCAGGCGTCGTTCTGTCGATTCCCAAACAGCAATGGGAGCTGGTGACGGCCGCCGATCTGGAGAACGCGAAGCCGTCCATCGAGGACGAGGACATCGTTGTCATTGTGACCGGTTGGCATCGTCGCTACAGCGACAGCATCGACTATTTCGGTAATTCGCCGGGACTATCGAAGGAAGCGGCGGAGTGGCTGATCGACAAACGCATCAAACTCGTCGCGATCGACACACCGCAGGTTGATCATCCGCTCGCGACATCCCTCGGCCTGCAGCGTAATGGCCCGCAAATGCGGCGTTTGCCGAAGGCGTATCAAAGTGCGACCGGCCGGGATCCGAAGGCTGACTTCCCTGAATGGAATCCGGCGCATCGAACATTGTTGAGCGCCGGCGTGCCGACGATCGAGAATGTTGGCGGCGAGATCGATGCGCTTCTCGGCAAACGCTGCACCTTCCAAGCTTATCCGTGGAACTGGCCGGAAGGTGATGCCTGCATCGTCCGCTTCACCGCCATCCTCGATCCTTCGGGCGCTTATCGGCTCGAGTCGGGGGATGCCGCTTAACGGGCGGCAGCGAGCAAGGACGAAGTTCAATGGCGAACAAGAACAGTACCCGAGGCCTTAAATTCTATAATCTCAGTGCACGCTGGGGCCATGGCATCCCGCAATGGCCGTCTGCGCCCGGCATCAATGTTCTCACGCTGCAATTCCACGCGCTCGACGGCGTCTATGTTACCGAGTTCGAGGGCATTATGCATCGCGGCACCCATATGGATGCGCCGCTGCATGTCACCGAGAACACGCCGTCAATGACGGGATACCCGTTATGGCGCTTTTTCGGTACCGGTGTCGCCGTCTCCATCCCTAAGGGAAAATGGGGTGTCATCACGCCAGACGATTTGGAAAAGGCGACGCCGAAGATCCGCAAGAACGACATCGTCATGATCAATACCGGCACGCATCACAAGCTTGCCGATACGGATGAGTATTACGCCTACTCTCCCGGCCTCTATAAGGAGGCGGCCGAGTGGCTGGTTGAAAAGGAAGTGAAGATGGTCGGTGTCGATGTCCAGGCGCTCGATCATCCGCTCGGCACCAAGCTCATCGATCACGGGCCCGGGCCGTCACACCCATATTTGATTGAAGAATACCGGCGCGAGACCGGCCGGGATGCGATGCAGGATTTTCCGCACTGGGAGCCGGCGCACAAAATCATGATGTGCAAGGGTGGCATTCCCGGCATTGAGAACATTCACGGCGATCTCGATGCCATCACCGGCAAGCGTTGCACGTTTATGGCGTTTCCCTGGCGTTGGCCGCAAGGCGAGGGGTGCGGCGTGCGTGTGGTTGCTGTGCTCGATCCGGAACAAAGCTTCCGCATCGAAACGGGCAAGTGAGACGTATGGCATGATCAGCGAGACATTGCGCAACCCGCTGTCGCTCTTTGATGTGCGCGACAAGGTCGTGATCATTACCGGTGCCTCCGGCTCTTTTGGTCACGCCTGTGCGGTCGCACTTGGCGCGCTCGGCGCGAAGTTGCTGCTCGCCTCCGGGTCGGCCGAAGAGCTAAAGGCGGTAGTCGAAGACATTACAAGCGTCGGCGGCAAAGTCGCCAGCATCGTCCGCCGTCCGGATACGCTGGAAGATGCCGAAGCTATTTTGCAGGCCGCACTCGACGCCTACGGCCGGGTCGACCGGCTAGTCGTCGCGTCCGGTACCAACAAAGCCGGCTTTATCGAAAATCAATCCTATGAAGAATGGCAACGGGTCATGGACGCCAACGTCCGCGGGCCGTGGCTGATGGCGAAAGCTGTCGGCAGCTACTGGGTCAAGGAAGGTATTAAGGGCAAAGTTGTCCTGATGTCGTCGACACGCGGCCGGCACGGGAATTTTTCCGGCTACACCGCGTACTGTAGTTCTAAAGGCGCCACCGACGCTTTGACGCGCGTGCTCGCGACCGAGTGGGCGAAATACGGCACAACCGTCAATGCGATCGCGCCTACGACCTTCCGCTCCAAGCTCACCGAATGGATGTGGGAAGACAGCGATGTCGGTAAAGCGACGCGCACGCGAACGCTCTCGCGGATACCGCTCGGCCGGCTCGGGGAGGCGGAGGATTTGGTCGGCATGGCGATTTATTTGCTCTCGCCGGCCTCCGATTTCTGCACTGGTCAGGTCATGTACGTCGACGGCGGCTTCACCGCCGGCTAGCCCGCATGGAAAAGCCTCGCATTGCAGTGATCGGCGCCGGCCTCATGGGCCACGGCATTGCCTATCTGTTTGCGGCGGCTGGTCACGAAGTACGCGTCCAGGATCCCGCTCCCGTGGCGCGGGAGACGCTGCCGCAACGGCTGCGCGAGATCTGCGATCTGCTTGGCAAGGATCAAACGGTGGCCGATCGTGTAGCCGCTGGCGAATCCATCGAATGGGCGGCGCAAGGTGCCGGCATTGTGATTGAGGCCGCGCTCGAGCAATTGCCGCTCAAGCGAGAGATTTTTGCCGAACTCGAACGAGTTGCGCCGGCAGACGCAATTCTGGCCAGCAATACGTCCGCGCTTCCGATCACGCGCATTGCCGATGGCCTCAAGACGAGGCACCGCATAGTCGGTTCACACTTCTGGAATCCGCCGCATCTCGTGCCACTGGTCGAGATCGTGCTGATGGGCCCCGAGAACAGACGCGCGGCCGATCGCCTCGCGGGTTCGCTGCGCGCCGCCGGCCGGTATCCCGTTCTGGTGCATCGCGACATTCCGGGTTTCATCGGCAATCGGCTGCAACACGCGATGAAACGCGAGGCCATTGCGCTGGTTGCGTCCGGTGTCTGCGATGCGGAGACGATCGACGACGTAGTGAAGCAGGGTTTCGGTGCGCGGCTGGGAGTGCTCGGGCCAATGGAGCAATCCGATCTCGTGGGTCTCGATTTGACGAAGAATATCCATGACACGTTGATCCCGGCTCTCGACGTGACGCCGACGACTCACCCCTATCTGACGGCTCTGGTCGAGAAGCGCGAGCTTGGGATGAAGACGGGCAAAGGATTCCGTGATTGGAAACCCGGGGAGGCGGACGCCGTACGCGATCGCCTGCGGCGTGCATTGGTCGCAAGCGCCAAGCGAAGTTGAAGCGCCTTTCACTCGTTACATGCTAGCGGAAGCAAGGATCTTTTCCGCTTGAAGAACCACGGGCCGGTCGACCAACTTGCCATCGACCGTCACTGCGCCTGCGCCAAACCGCGCGGCGGCAATGACTCGGTGTGCCCAATCGATCTGCGCCGCGCTCGGCGAAAAGCCGCGATTGACGGCTGCGATTTGCGCGGGGTGAATGCAGAGCTTTCCGCCAAAACCGAGCTTTTTCGCGCGAATTACATCGGCTTCCAGTGTTTCCGGCGACTTGATGTCGATAGTCACGCCCTCGATCGGCGCCGGGAGGCCGGCTAAACAGCTTTCGATTGTGAGTTGAGTGCGGACAAAATCGAGTTCCGCCGCTAAACCTTCGATGCCAGTCTCGACGCAAAAATCGACCGACCCGAAAGCGAGGCGGTTCACCCCTTTCGCCTGCGCCACCGCGCGCAATCGGGCAAGGCCCTTTACCGTCTCGATCAATCCGAACAGGCGCACGTCTGGCCGCATCTTCGTCCGCGCCGCAGCGATGGCGTCCACATCCTCAGCTTTCGGCAGCATCAATCCGACGACACGCGGCAGCGGCGCGAGCGCGAGAATGTCGTCCTCGTGCCAGAGGGTCCCGACTGCATTGACGCGCACGAATACGTCGCGTGCCTCGGCATTCTCGAGCCACCGCACGAGATTTTCCCGCGTAACGACTTTGACATCCGGTGCGACCGCGTCTTCGAGATCAATGATGACGCGATCGGCGCCCGAAGAAAGCGCCTTGCCGAATTGTTCCGGCCGATCACCGGGCACGAACAGGAAACTGCGTTCAGCGACCATTCCCGTTTCCTTGTGTCGGGCTCCCACGCCAGTCGCGGAGAAAAGTTTGCGAATAGCTAAAGCGATCTGCCGGGTGGGTCGAGAGCGCGACTTCGATCAATTCTCCGCGTTGGTTGCGGTATGATCGGTTGACGATGAGCGCGGGTGAGCCCGGCTTTGCGTCGAGAAGTCCGGCGATCCTTTTTGTGAGCGCCGCGGCGCTGATCTGCTGCTGTATCTCCATTACTCGCTCGCCGAATTGCTCCTCGATCCTTATATAAATTGGTACGGTCGATCGGCCGCCGAGGTCGCGCACCGATCGAAATGCCGGATGAATGTAAATCTCCGTGAGGCAGATGGGCGGCGCCTTGCGATCGCCAAGGCGGCGTATGCCTTCGATGCGGAGCCAGTTCTCTCCTTCGGACGCTTCCAACGTCGCGGACAGGTCTCCGCGTACTGTCACCATCCGCTGATCGTGTATTTCGAGCTCGGTATCGGCCGTATACTGTCGAAGATCGGCGATGCCCTGCATCACCTGCCGGTAGTTCGATTTCGGTTCGCGCCCGAGCACCTTCGTGCCGACGCCGGCTTGCCGACTAACAAGGCCGAGCTCGACGAGTTGCTTGATCGCCTGGCGCACCGTGAAACGGCTCGCGCCGAATTGTTCGCACAGCTCCATCTCGGTCGGCATGAGGTCGCCGACCGGGTAGTGGCCGGCAGCGATCTCATTGATCAGAGTTTGCGCGACCTGTCGGTAGCGCGGTTGCGGCGGGGCCGACATTCCGTCCCTGTTCCTTGCCGTTTAGCCGATGGCTCCGGCCTTACGAAGCCCCGCGAGTTGGTCCGCTGAATAACCGATCTCGGCCAGAAGTTCGTCAGTGTCTCTCCCGAGTGAGGGCGCAGCTTCGGTGGGCAATACGGCACCCGAGACACGCACGGGTGACGCGATGCCCTTGATCGGTCCATGGACGGGATGATGGAATTCGACGATGCGCCCTTGTTCGCGCGCGAAATCGTTGTCAAGCGCTTGCGCGACGTCGTAGACCGGCGCCGCCGGCACGCGGCCGGCGATCTCCTTCATCCATTCGTCCGTTGTCTTCGCGGAAAAGGCCTCGTCGAGCGCGGCAGTGACCCGCGGCCGATTCTTCAGCCGTGCGGCGAAGGTCGCGAAGTCCGGGTCGGCGATCCATTCGGGATGTCCGAGCGCCTCGCACAGGATGCGCCAGAATTTCTCCTTCTGGCACATAATGAAAATCCAACCGTCTTTGGTCTTGTAGAGTTGGCTTGGCGTCAGCGACGGATGGCTCGACCGCGGGACACGGCGGGTGACGTGGCCGCCGTTCAGATACCAGGTGCCGAGATACATGATCTGATGCAGCGCGGTGTCATACAGGCTCACGTCCATATCGCGGCCTTTGCCGGTCTTCATTGCGTCAATCACGCCGGCGAGGAGCGCCATTGCCGCAGTCGTGCCGGTCGACAGATCGACTACGGAGAGGCCGGCACGCGAAGGCGGTCCGTCGGGCTCGCCCGTCAGCGACAGATAGCCGGCTTCGGCCTGCATTAAATAATCGTAGCCGGGCCATGAGGCGCGCGAGCCGGTGCGTCCGTAAGCGGACAGATGCACGCAGACGATCTTTGGATTGACCCCAGACAAGCTGGCGTAATCGAGGCCCAGCTTGACCGCCAAGTCACCGCGCAGGTTGTCGAGCGTGGCGTCCGAGGTCTTGACCAGATCAAGAAAGACATTCTTGCCTTCCGGTTGTTTGAGGTCGAGTGCGATTGACTTCTTGTTGCGATTAAACGCCTCGTAGAAATGACTGTCATTGTCGCTGAGGAAATGCGGACCGATCTGCCGGCTGATGTCGCCGCCCTCGCGAGGATTCTCGATCTTGATGACCTCCGCGCCGAGGTCGGCGAGATGCTGCGTGCCGAACGGTCCGGCGCCGTATTGCTCGACGGCCAGGATCCGAATGCCGGCGAGCGGCAGATGTCCGCTCATACCGGATTCCTCGCCACGAGCTGGCGCGCAATGATAATGCGCTGCAATTCGTTTGTGCCCTCGCCGATGACCAAAAGCGGCGCGTCGCGATAAAGCCGCTCGATGTTGAACTCTTTCGAATAGCCGTAGGCGCCGTGGATGCGCATGGCCTCGGTCGCGTTTTCCACCGCGGCCTCGGTGGCAAAATATTTCGCCATGCCCGCTTCCATGTCGCAGCGTTCATGGCGGTCGAACGCTTCCGCGGCGCGATAGGTGAGTAGACGTGCCGCCTCGACGCGGGTCGCCATTTCCGCAAGCTTCAACTGGATTGCCTGGTGCTCGCAGATCGGCTTGCCGAAAGTTTTTCTAGTTTGCGCGTACGCCACCGACTCGCGCAGCGCCGCATCGGCCAAGCCGACACCGCGCGCCGCCACGTTGATGCGGCCGAGTTCCAGGCCGTTGAGGATTTGCTTTAGGCCCTGACCCTCGACGCCGCCGATGAGCCGATCGGTCGGGACGCGGTAGTTTTCGAAAAAGATTTCGCAAGTGTCGATGCCGCGATAGCCGAGCTTGGGCAATTTGCGCGCGACATTAAATCCTTCGCCTTTTTGAGCGAGAAGCAGGCTCATGCCTTTGTGGCGCGGTTGGGCCGTGGGGTCGGTCTTCACTAACAGCGCCAGGCAATTGCCGTAGTAAGAATTGGTGATCCAGGTTTTAGCGCCGTTGACGACATAAACGTCGCCGTCGCGTCTTGCCACCGTGCGGATTGCCTGCAGGTCGGTCCCGCAATCGGGCTCCGTCAGCGCTATTCCGCCGCGCAATTCGGCGGTAGCAAAGAGTGGGAGGTAGTGCTCCTTCTGCTTGGCCGTACCGTTTCGCTGCACGGCGCTCGCCATGATGATGTGGGAGTTGAGTACGCCTGCAACCGACATCCAGACGGCAGATATGCGCTCAATAATTTTCGCATAGGTCGACGAGGACAAACCCAGCCCGCCATATTCCGGCTCGATCAGGCAGCCGAACAGGCCCATGGCTTTCATTTTTTCGACGATCTCGGTCGGGTATTCGTCGCGCGCCTCCAAGTCGTGCGCATAGGGCCTGACATCCGCTTCCAGAAACTTTTCGACGGCGTCGAGAATCATGTTCTCTTCGCTTTGCCGCTCCGCCGTCACCGCGATATCCATCTTGCCTCTCCTCACTTCGCGGGCTGCGCCAATATGTCGGCGAGCGCTGACACCGACCCGCCATCGATTCCAACGATGGCATCGCGCACTTTCGCTGCATGTTCGCGCGTCAGCAGGCGGCAGGTGTTGTCGAAGTATTTCGCTTCGATGTCTGCGTTCGACAGTGGCCGGTCGGCGCAGCCGCGATTGACTCCCTCGCGGTGACGCACCTGCCCGCCGTCGTTCAGGGTTACGATCACTTCGCCTGTGTAGTGCTTCGGGAAGGTCGAGGCGGGATCTGCGGCGTAATTGATCCGGCGCGCCAACCCGAGAACCTCACGGTCGCCGATCGCTTTGTCTTCCAGTTCGTCGAGTGTGAAGCGTCCGCGCAGCAGTCCCGTTGCAACTATATAGGGAATCGAGAACTGCGCGTCATAACTGTTGGCGGGCGCGCGCTTGTTCTCGACCGGCTCGCACACGGTCTTGATGACTTCAGCCGGCACCAGAACATCGACGGAACGAATGTCGGCGGGATTGACCACTTTGCTCAGCGCAATCGCGGCATCAGCGGAGGCGTGAGCGAAGTGGCAAGCCGGGATCGGCTTGATCGCGACTTCGTCGATCTGCCACGACTTCCCGAGATTTTTCGTCGCAAGGTCAAGGTCGGCACCCGCCATCTTCGGCCCGAGGTAGGAGGCGAACAGGCCGAACCGCCCTTCGTAGGCGGCGCGCGGCCCGACAAAACCGTGCTTGGCTAGCGTCGCCGCCGTAATCGCGCTTGAAGCTGCCCAGCCCGGATGCATTCGCTTCGTCCAGGCGCCGTCGTTTAGGAATTCAAGGCTGCCGGCTGCCATGGACAACGCGATGCCTTGCGCCATCGCGGTCTGCTCGCGGTCGAGCCCGAGAAGCCTGGAAGCGGCAAGTGTGCAGCCGAAAATGCCGATGAGGCCGGTCGGATGAAACCCGATCTGGTGAAAGCCACCCTTCGCGACCGAGGCGAGCCGCGTCGAGGTTTCCATCGCTGCCACGTAAGCCGTGAGGAAATCGCGGCCGGAAATCTTTAACTGATCGCTGAGCGCCAACGCGAGCGGCAGGCTTGAAACCGTGGCGTGAATGACGCCGGGCGAATGCGTGTCGTCATAGTCGAGGCCGTGCGCTAGCACGCCGTTGACAAGCGCAGCATCGCGCGGGGAAAGCTTTCGACCGTAACCAATCACGGGTGAGGCGCCGCCGCCCAGACTCATCATCGCGGCCAGCGTCGCACCGGCGAAGGCAAAGCCTTGCGACGCATAGGCGATGCCAACAGCGTCGAGGATTAGATATTTGGAGCGTTCGCGGACCGCTTCCGGAACCGCGTCGGAGGTGAGGTTCAGCGCGAAAGCGGCAAGCCGATCGGAGATGCCCTTGTGCTGATCCGCGTGGATCGATTTGTCGACGATGTTCATTGGCGTTTCCTTCCTAAATTCCCTGATCGTGGGCGACTGCACTCGATCCATTGCCGCCGGCAAGAGCGAGGTTGTCGTCCAGCGAAATTTTTGCCGTCTCGACGCGCAGAATAAGGATCGCCGCACTCAGCGCCGCAAGCATGACAATGACCATCCACAATACGCCGCGCAGGCCGAAGTTTTCAAACAGGTAAACCGTCAGATACGGCGTAGTGATTGAGGCAGCGCGGCCGCAGACGCCGGCCACACCCGTCCCGCGCAGTCGATATTCGGTCGGGAATAATTCGGGCACATAGGCGTAGAGCCCGAGCGTAACGAGCGTGTAAATCGACGTCACCAGCGCAAAGCCTGTGATCGTGACTTCGGTCGGATCGCGCAATGCCGGATAGAGGAGCCCAAGCGCGGCGATGGCGGCGCACGTCGCGAGCAGCGATTTCTGGCGCGAGAATTTGTCGCCCACCGCCATCCCGACCAGCGCGCCGGCAACGCTGCCGAATGACATAAGCGTCGTGAAGCCGAGCGATTGCACGATGGTCATGCCTTGTTTGAGCATGAAGGTCGGCAGCCAGGCGACGAAACCGTAGACGGAGACGTTGACGGCCATGACGGTCAGTGCCGCCGTGATTGTCCGGCCGACCATGCCCGAGCGAAACATCGTGGAGAAGGGCGCTTCGACGACCGGACGCCGGCGCACGACAGCCGGAGGCGGCAACTCACGCCCCTGTGCGACTTCTTCCTCAAAGGCGCGTAGCGTCGCCTCCGCCTCGTCGAGACGGCCGACCGCTTCGAGCCAGCGCGGGCTTTCCGGCATCTTTTTGCGCAAGACCCAGACGATGAGCGCGCCGACGCCGACGATAGCGAACATATAGCGCCAGCCGAGATTGGGAATGACGACGAAACCTATGGTGGACGCCAGCAGCAGGCCGGCGTTGGTGACGATGCCAAGCATAGAGATCCAGCGGCCGCGATAAGCCGGCGGAACGAATTCGCAAAGCGTACCCGCAGCTACGACCAACTCCGCGCCCATGCCGATTCCCATGATGAAGCGCAGCGCAGTGAGGACAGTGATGTTGGGCGCGAAACAGGCAGCGAGCGACGCAACGCCGAACAGCGCGAGATTGAATTGGTAGGAATAGCGGCGGCCCATCCGGTCGCCAAGATAACCGGCGAAGCCCGCGCCAATCAGCATCCCGAAGAAAGTCGTGGAGATAAAGACCGCGCTCTGCTGCGTGGTAGCAAAACCTTCCTTCAGCATGGCGGCGACGACGCCCCCCGCCAAATAAATGTCAAAAGCGTCGAGCGTCGAACCGGCGGTGATCAGCCCGAGAATACGCCAATGAAGCCGGGAGATCGGTAAACGGTCGAGACGGGCGCCGGCGTTTACAGACTGTCTTGCGTCCAATCATTCCTCCCAGGTCCTGGTCGCGCGTCGCGCGGTCCGGGCTGTTCTTATCTTAGTCGCCCACGCCGTGACCGCGCTTCGGAAGGAGCGCCGTGCGCACGAAATTCATCACCGCTTTGCCGTCTTGTTTGAAGGCGCGCGTTTCCACCGTCACGATGCCCTGCGTCGGCCGGGACTTCGACTCGCGTTTCTCCAGGACTTCGGATTCCGCGTACAGGGTGTCGCCGGGAAACACCGGTCCGGTCAGGTCGATATTCTTCCAGCCGAGATTAGCGATGGCCTTGAGACTTACGTCGTTGACAGTCATTCCGACTACGACTGCAAGCGTCAGCGCGCTATTGACGAGCGGCAGCTTGAATTCGCTCTTCGCGGCGAAATTGGCATCACAATGCATCGGATGCTGGTTCATGGTCATGAGCGAGAAATTGATGTTGTCGCTCTCGGTGATGGTGCGGCCCGGACGGTGCTCGTAAATGTCGCCAACGACGAAGTCCTCGTAGTAACGCCCCGTCGGCGTTGGAATGCGTCGCTTGCCGCCCTCGCTCATATTTTCTCCATTTGTTACTTTGTCCGGACATTTATATTCGAGGACCTGCATCGAAGTCAATTCGAATGAAAAGGTAGGCGGCCGAGCCAAGCCATGGCGAGCAACGGCAGCTTGAAATAGGCAGACAGATGGTGGATCTCGCCCAAACAGATCATTTTGGACGAACCGACTTCGGGCATGAGCCGCAACGAAACCCCGGGGCAGATTGCGACGCTCGAGTGCCTGTCAGCGGGCCATACTATGATATTGGTCGAGCATGACATGGAGGTTGCCTTTCGGTTGGCCGAACGCGTGACCGTTTTGGTGAACGGGTCGGTGCTGGCGACCGGATCGCCGGGGGAGATTCGCTGCGATGCCGCGGTCCGGCAGGCTTCGCCTCGGCGACGACGATTGACCGGAACGAGCTGATGGCCGCGTCCGAAAGATGGGTCGGCAGGAGCCTTGAGCGTTTCGAGGACGCGGCGCTGCTCACGGGCCGCGCCCGTTTCATGGACGATCTGGAACCGGCGGCGGGTCTTTGCCATGCCGCGATTCTACGCAGTCAACATGGTTGCGCGGACATTCGTTCAATCGATGTCGCGGCAGCGCTGGCTCTACCAGGTGTTATTGGTGTCCTGACGCCGGATGATGTGGCCGGCATGTCCAATCCGATCGGCAACATGGTCAGCCGCAAGCTGCGTTACTATCCGTGTGCGGTCGGCCGCGCGCGTTATTTCGGCGAACCGATCGCCGTCGTCATCGCCGAAAACCGCTATATCGCCGAGGATGCCGTCGACTTGATCGAAGTGGCTTACGATCCGAAGCCCGCGGTCGTCACCATCGAAGACGCGCTCGCATCGGGCCCGACTATCCTGCACGAAGAGTTCGGTAGCAATGTCGTGCACGAGCGCACATTCCGTTACGGCGATCCTGATGGCGAATTTGCGAAAGCGGCGAAAGTTGTTTCCTACGTGGTCGACTATCCGCGGATAAATTCCACGCCGATTGAAACTTACGGCGTCATTGCGGACTTCGATGCGGGCAACGGCCGCTATACGGTTTGGTCGAATTTTCAGGGCCCTTACGCCATGCATCCACTGGTCTGCGACGCGCTGCGCGTGCCCGGCCAGCAGCTGCGGCTGATTTCTTCGCCTTCGAGTGGTGGAAGTTTCGGCATTAAGCACGGCGTTTATCCTTATATCGTCTTGATCGGCCTGGCCGCGCGGAAAGCAGGGCGGCCGGTTAAATGGATCGAAGATCGGGTGGAGCATCTGGCGGCGTCATCAGCGGCGACCGGACGCGCCACGTGCATCGATGGAGCCTTCGACGAAAACGGACACCTGCTGGCGCTGCGGCTCAAGCAGACTGAAAATGTCGGCGCTTATCTGCGGCCGCCCGATCCGGCTTCGCTCTATCGTATGCACTCGACGCTTAGCGGCCCTTATCGGGTGCGCCACATCGCTGTTGAGAACAAAGTCGTTGTCACCAATCAGGTGCCGAGCGGGCTCAACCGCGGCTTCGGCGGTCCCCAATTCTATTATCCGCTCGAGCGGATGATGGATCTCGCGGCAAAGGAACTCGGTATCGATCCGGTTGAATTGCGCCTTCGCAACGTCGTCGAAAAGTTTCCTTACGAAACCCCAGCCGGATCGGTTTTGGAAAGCGGCAATTATCGCCGTTGCATCGAGCTCGCACTTGAGCGGGCAGGATACCAGGAACTCGTTGCTTACAAGGATCGCGCGCGCCAGGAAGGAAAGATGTTCGGCATCGGGATGGCGTTGGCCGTTGAGACCTCGGCGTCTAACATGGCCTACGTCAATCTCGCGCTGACGCAAGCGCAACGCTCGAAGCAGTTACCCAAATCGGGCGCTGCCGGCCGCGCACGCGTGATCATGGACCCACTCGGCGCGATCATCGTTCATGTGGACAGTCTGCCCAACGGGCAAGGGCACCGCACCGTCGTGGCGCAGATCGTTGCCGACGAGGTCGGTGTCAAACCTGAAGATGTCGAGGTCATCACTGATCTGGACACGTTCGGTGGCGCCTGGTCGATCACGTCGGGCAACTATTCCAACCGCTTCTCGACGGTTGTCGTTTCGGCAGTCGCCGTAGCTGCGCGAATGGCCGCACGTAAGCTTCGTGCCGCGGCGGCGAAGACGTTTGGCGTCGAGCCCGACACCGTTCAATTGCTTAACGGTATGGCATCCGCGGCCGGCGCCAGCAACGAGCCTGTTCCCATCCGCCGATTGGCGATGCAGTTGCACTGGGACGCCGGCGATTTGCCCGACGGGGTCGATGGATCGATCTCGGAACTCGCGGAGTTTTCGCCGCGACACAATGACCGTACCCGACGAACATGATCGCATGCGTTCCTCGCTGACCTACAGCTTTCAATGCGACCTCACCGGCGTCGAAGTGGATGCCGAGACCGGCCGCGTTCACGTACATAAGTATGTCAGCGCGCACGATGCCGGCACCTTGCTCAATCCAGCGGTGGTGGAAGGCCAGCTACGCGGCGGTTTCGCTCATGGCTTTGGCGCGGCGATGCTGGAGCGCGTGACCTATGCCGCTGACGGAACGCTCCTCTCCGGCACCTTCCAGGACTATCTATGCCCGACCGCCCCCGAATTACCTGATCTGGGCATCGCGCATTACGCGACCCCTAGTCCCAACACCATTCAAGGAGCCAAGGGTCTCGGCGACGGCTGCTCGATGATCGCGCCCGTCGCCATGGCGAATGCGATTAGCGACGCGACGGGTCTTCGCGACTTGACGCCGCCGTTCTTGCCGGGGCGATTGTGGGAGCTCTTGCACGGCGGTGCTCCGGATGCGGCATTGACGCGGTCGAAGGCGACAACCCGTGACGAAGCACGAAAGGAATTGAGCGGCGTCTTGCGCGGTCGCGGGACGGTTGCGATTGAGGCGGCGCGGCAGCGGGTTTGGGATGCATTGCTCGATCCAGCGCAACTTCAAGCCATCATCCCGGGTTGCGAAAGCATCGAGCAGATAAGTCCCGACGCCTTTCGCGCACAAATTCGTGTCAGCATTGCGGGCATCGGCGCACTTTACGAGGCTCAGGTACGCATTTTCGATCGCAGGGAGCCAGAGCAGCTGAGAATGGCTGCGCGCGGAGAGAGCAAACTTGGCTTCGGGCAAGGCGAAGCGGCCGTCACGCTCAAGGAGACCGAGCCAGGTGTCACGCGGTTGAGCTACGAATACGGCGCCGACGTCGGCGGCCGGGTCGCGACTTTCGGGCAGCGTATGTTGGATGGCGTGGTCAAGGTTGTACTCGCCGATTTCTTCGATCGCTTGCGCGCGCACATGAATGGAGAAAAGCCGGCCGGCTCGCTCCTCCAGCGTGTGCGCCGTCTCCTTGGCATGTTGCAGGCGTTCGGGGGCCGGACGTGAAACCGGCTGCGTTCAAATATGTACGCGCCGACTCGGTCGAGGAGGCGTTGTGGGTGCTGGCGAAGCACGGCGACGACGTACGCGTAATGGGGGGCGGGCAATCGCTGGGAGCTATGCTCAACATGCGCATCGTGACCCCCTCAATTCTGCTCGATATCAATCGCATTTCTGCGCTGAACCGAATCGAAGGCGGCGGCACCGTCATGACCGGCGCCATGGTGCGGCAAGCCGATGCTCTCTCTGACGGAACTATTCGCCGCGACGTCGGCCTACTTGCCCAGGCACTTCCCCATGTCGGCCACTACCAGACGCGCAATCGTGGAACGTTAGGCGGTTCGGTAGCCCACGCCGATCCAAGTGCAGAAATCCCGCTCGTTCTCGCGACCCTCGGCGGCGAAGTCGAATTGCGCTCCGCGCGACGGGTCCGGCGGTTAGCCGCCGCGCAATTCTTCCGGTCAGCTCTGGTGACGAGCCGCCGCGGCGATGAACTGATCACCGCACTTCACTGGCCGCGAGGATCATCCGGGCTGACATCAGCTTTCTTCGAATTTGCCGTGCGCGAAGGCGACTTTGCTATCGTCGCCGTCGCATGCGTATTCGAAGAAGGCATCGGTCGCATGCGGCTTGGGTTCGGCGGATGCGGCGAAGTCCCACAGGTCGTCGAAATTCCGGCGACGACGGAGATCAGCACCAAATCGGTTGAAGAGATAGCGCGTAATCTCAGCAAGCGGCTCGACTTTCGCAGCGATCTCCTCGCCTCGGCCGATTACCGACGGTCGCTGGCGACCGCGCTCGCGCGTAAGGCGATGATCGCGTCAATCGAAAAGGTGCGTGCTTATGTTTGAGGTGGAGGCAGGCGCCAAGACGATCATCCGCTTCACGCTTAACGGCAAGCCGGTGCAGGCCGAGGCCGAGACGCGCATGCAACTTGCCGATCTGCTGCGCCATGTCCTCAAGCAATATGGCACCCATGTCGGCTGCGAGCACGGAATCTGCGGAGCGTGCACGGTGCTGGTCGATGGGCGTGCGGTCAGATCGTGTTTGATGTTTGCTGCGCAAGTCGAGGATGCTGTGGTGACCACCGTCGAAGGCCTTGCTGGAGACCATGGCGGATTGAACGATTTGCAGTCGGCGTTCCGAAAGCATCACGCGCTGCAATGCGGATTCTGCACTCCTGGCATCCTTGCATCCGCCACGCAGTTTCTGAGCGAGCGGGTGGACGCTGACGTGCGCGAGATACGCGACATGCTGTCGGGGCATATTTGCCGCTGCACCGGATATACCGCCATCGTCGAGGCGATTTCAGCGACCGCAAAGAACCGCAAAGCACAAAGCACAAGCCGACTTCAACGGAGAAAGACAGATGACCGACTACCCGAATGATCTCGACGGCCTGCGCTGGGAGAAGGACGACGCCAAGAAAGCCGGCTATCTGATTTTTGATCGTCCCCCCATGAACACGATCAGCTTTAAGGGGCGCTCGCAGATCGCGGCAATCATCCGAGCCATGGACGATGACCCGGACGTCAGGGTGATTGTGATCCGCGGCGCCAACGGATTGTACAGTTCGGGCGGTGATATCGCCGGGTTTCTCAAAGTCGAGCGCGACGGTATGCACGATCTTCACTGGAATGTGGCGGCACCGGAGCGTGCGAAGAAGCCGGTTATTGCCGCGATCGAGAAATGGGCGATGGGCGTTTCGTTCGAGCTGTCGCTTGCTTGCGATTTTCGCCTCGCGACAGAAAACACAATGATGGCGTTGCCCGAAATTAACCTCGGCGTAACTCCCGGAAGCGGCGGGACAGTTCGTGTCGCCCATCTCGCCGGATTGACCCGCGCCAAGGAGATGATCATGCGGGGGCGAAGAATTACCGCCCGGGAAGCGTTCGAATGGGGCATTGTTACAGAAGTGGTTCCGGATGGAACGCTCGACCAGGCGATCGACCGGTGGGTCACTGACCTCGCAGCGCGTCCCCAAATTCCGTTGGTCGCGCTCAAACGCGTTCTTAACGCGACCTATGAGACGCCACTCAGCGTCGGGCTGCAGTTAGAGGGGCAAACCTTCGAGAAGCTTCGGTTCTATCCGGAGTTCAAGCACGGCGTTGAGGCGTTTCTTGAAAAGAAGAAGCCGGATTTCTCCGCGTTCTAAACCGCAGCGAAGTGGCGTTTGACGGCCAAAAATGGCGCGGCCGATTGAATGCGGCGTAGGGCTGGCATAGGGTCGGCGCGACGGTGCGCGGCCACTATGGACTTACGACAGATAAAATATTTCGTTACGCTTTACGACGAGCGCAGCGTTACGAAGGCGGCGGTGCGGCTGAGCGTCGTCCAGCCGGCGTTGAGCATGCAAATCAGCAAGCTCGAGGACACCTACGGGGCAAAGTTGTTCGAGCGCACGTCCCGGGGCGTCGTTGCCACGGATGCTGGCCGTACCTTCTATAATCTATGTCAGAGGATTTTGTCGGATGTCGACGAAGCGCAGCGCTACCTTCGTGACGCTAGCGGGCAGGTCAGCGGTGAGCTGACCGTCGGGCTCATGCCGTCAGTAGCGAACAGTGTGCTGCCGAACGTGCTGGCACAATATCAGGCGAACTACCCCGACGTCACCTTGCGGATTGTGGAAGCGTATAGCGGAAGCCTGCTCGATCAGTTTAACTCTGGTAAGCTTGATCATGCCGTCGTCAACAAGACGACGGATTTGAGCCGCATGGCGATCACGCCGCTGTTCCGCGACTATCTGGTGCTGGTGACGCGGTATAAGCGGGGGAAAAAGCTTATTCGGGAAATCGCCTCGCATCGGTTGCCGAATTTCCGCTCTCGACGACTCAGCCTTATTCATCCCAACGCGGCTGAGCGGCGAGAAAACGATGCACAACGGCAGAAAATTCTTCGGGCAACTGGTCCGGAAGCGGCACCATGCCGTTCGCAATCTCCACCAAAGTGCTGCCGACTATGGAGCCTGCCACTTTGCCCGCGTGCGGATAGGCATGCGGGTCCGCGGTCGGGGCGATGACCAATGTCGGGCAGCGGACGGAGGGAAGGCGCCTCTCCATCTCGTAGCGATCGACGACGCGATGGCCCTCTGCGGCGCGCGGTCCTGCTTTAAGCGCGTCCATCATAAAGCGCTCTAGAAGATCGATGCGGTCGGCTGGATAAAATGGCTGCCGCATTGACCAGAGCTCCGCAAGGTGGCCACCGTCCATCCGTGGTGTTGCTTCATCGACAACAGCTTTGTGCCCCTTTTGCGCCGCCACGCGCCGCGCCGCGTCAACGTAGGGACTGGCCGACAACACGAGCGCAGCGACTGTCTGCGGGTAAGCAGCGGCGATTTCCACCGCAATGGCGGCACCGGTGTGATGGCCGACGACGGCCGCGCGCGTAATGTCGAGCGCCGCGAGGAGAGCATGCGCGGCTTTCGCCCAATTTTCGATTGAGGCCTCACCTTGTGGTAACGGATCGGAATCGCCGTAACCGACCGTGTCCATCGCGATGGCGCGGTAGTGCCGGCCAAGGATCGGCAGCACCTCGCGGAATTCATCCCAAGAGCGCGGCGTCTGGTGCAGCAACAACACCGGCGCGCCGGTGCCCGCGGCTGCTACATGAATCCGTCCTGATTTGGTGGCGACGAACGACCGCTCGACCTGCGGCATTTCTCGCCTTTTACACGTGCTTTCGCGGCAGCCGAGGTCGCGCAGCGCCCGGCCGCTCGTGTTGGGCCGACGCCTGTTTGTTACGCAACATCAGGTCCTGGTGATCGTGTCGGCCAGGATCCAGCCATTGTGATAGTGCTCGAAACTCAAGTCCTTTCTGCTCACGATTGTGATCACGCTCTGCAAGAGCGGCATGATCGCGCCGTATTCAACGGCCTTTTTGTTGATTTCCTTGTAGGCGGCAATGCGCTTGTCGTAGTCCGCGATGGCGAACAGAGCCGCGACCTCGTCGCCGATCTCCTTCTCCTTCCATGCCGAGAACGGAAGGTTGGGATTGAGCAAGTAGCCGGTGAACATTTCCGGATCGCCGGTGGCGTTGTCCCAAGAATAAAGCGTTGCTTCCGGAAGCTTGTTGCCGCGGTTGAGCTCAAAATATTTCGCGTATTCGACGATCTCTATATCGGCGTCGATCCCAACCTTCTTCCACATCTGCGCGACGGCGCGCGCGATGTCGTAGTCGCTGGGGAACTGGCCATTGGTTGTGGCGAATTTGATTTTCGCCGGCTTCGACGTGCTGAAACCGGATTCAGCAAGTAGTTTCTTCGATAGTTCCGGGTCGTAGGCGAAGGTATAGTCCGAAACATAACCGGGTGTGTCGGGGGGCGCGACCACCGACAACGGGACAGCGGCGCCGCCATAGAACGCTTTCGACAGAGCAGCCTTGTCGATCGCATGATGCGCGGCAAGTCGCACGTTTTTATCGGCAAAACCGAGATCGCCGCGCGTCTGGATGACGATGACCCGCTCGATCGGATCGATCTCGGACTTGAAGTTCGCATCGGTCTTAAAGCGCTCGGCTTCGCGCACCGGCACGTTCAACACCAGATCGGCTTGACCCGATTGAATAGCTGCGACGCGCGCCGACGGGTCTTTGATGATCTGGAAGACGACGGTCTTCATCTTGGGCTTGGAGCCCCAATAGGCGTCATTGCGCTCGAGAACTGCGCGGCTGTTTATTTCGTAATCGACCAGCTTGTACGGACCAGTCCCAATCGGAGCTTTGCCAAAGCCTTCTTCGCCGACTTTCTCCATATAAGCCTTGGGTACGACGTAGCTGCACAGGAAGGCGAGCCAGATCGCCGATGTTGCGAACGGCAACTTGAAATGCATAACCGCCTGCGTCGGCGACGGCGTTTCGACATCGGTGACGAAGCCCCAGATTTGCGCCACGTCGATCTTGTGTCCGGCCTTCACGCGGTCGAAGAATGAATATTTGAAGTCGGCCGAGGTCATCGGGGTGCCGTCGTGGAATTTGACATCGTCGCGGAAGTCGAGCGAAAGACTTAGTGCATCCGGTGCCAGCTTCCAGTTCTTCACCAGCTTCGGAATGATCTTCAAATCAGGCGCCTGATCGAGCGGCTGATCGAACACCATCTTGTAGATCGGCTGAGTGTCAGGAACAGTGCGTTGCTCCGGATCCCATGACGGAACGTCGGTCGGCCAGCCGATGGTGACCTTGTCCATATCGGCGGCCAGGACGGACGCCGAGCGAAGCCAGGCCGGCGCGGCGGTGACGCTGATGCCGAGAGCCTGACACAAGGTCCGGCGAGATACTGTAATCATTTACAATCTCCTAGGTTTGGATGAGCTGTTTTCAGGCGGGATAGGCTTTCGCTGTTTGCTGCAAAGAACGCTCGCGCGCCTCGGGAATTGTGGCTCCGATTTGCGCCAAGTGTGTTTCCAGCGTCGCCGCGGCACGATAGAGCAACCGCTCGTCGAAACGCCGTCCCGTCAGCATTAGCCCGATCGGCAAGCCGTCGATCCAGCCGCACGGCATGCTCATCGACGGATGACCGGTGACGTTGAACGTCGCGGTGTTGACGGTCATGCCGAATGCGGTGTTCACCGCTTCCTCGCGCGGAGCGTCTGCAGCCGGCCGGGGCGGCGGCGGAAACGGCACGGTCGGCGAGGCGAGAATATCTACCCGCGACAACGCCTGATCGTAGCTATCGACAAGCAGTCGCGCGAGATTTTGCGCGCGGCCGTAGTAGCGGCCGCCATAGGCGCGGGACATGTACTCGCCGACCAGCATGCCGATTTTCACCGTATCGGCCAGCCGGTCGCTTTGGCCGCGCCACATCGCCTGGCGCTGCATCGCCGAAGGCAAATAGACGCCGCTCGGCCCGAAGCCAAAGCCGTTGCCGTGGAACATCGTCGCGAGGCAGCCTTCCGCAGCGCGCGGCATCCAGATAGCGCCACCGTAGCGGTGGAACGGCACGCTGATGACTTCGATCTCTGCGCCGAGCTTGGCGAAGCCTTTGACAGCATCGCGCACCATTTGGTCGACGCGCGCATCCGATTGCGGCAGATCGAAAGTTTCTTTCAGAATGCCGATCCGCAATCCCTGAACACCAAATTCAAGGTCGGCGACGTAATGATCAGTCTTACAGCCGCCCCAGTTGCCTTGACGGCTGTCGAGCCCGTCGGGTCCAGCGATCACTTCGAGAAGAAGCGCATTGTCGGCGACATTACGCGTGATCGGCCCAACGTGATCGAGACCGTATTCCATGCCGAGATTGCCGGTGCAGGGCACCAATCCAAAAGTCGCCTTCATGCCGACCACGCCGCAGCACGATGCAGGGATGCGAACCGAGCCGCCCTGATCGGTGCCAAGCGCCATGTCCACCACGCCGCCGCCTACCAGCGCGCCTGATCCGGAGGAAGAGCCACCGGCGGTGAAGCCTGGACGATGCGGGTTATCGACCGGATAACGCGCGTTGGTGTGGCTGCCGCCCGAGAAACAGAAGTCCTCATTGGCGGCTTTGCCAACGATCGTCGCACCGGCGTCGAGCATGCGCGTGACGATGGTAGCGTCGATCTCGGGAACATAGCCCTCAAATGTCGCCGAGCCGTTCATGGTCGGCACGCCGGCCACGCAGATGCAATCCTTGACTGCGATCCGCTTTCCGGAGAGCGGACCGCTTGCGGCGCCGGGAATTTCCGTGACCCGCGCAAAAGCGCCGAATGGATTGTCGTCGATGGCGGGGAGAAATCCCGGTAAGCGCGGGTAGCGCGGGTGCGGCAATGCGTCGGGAAGAAGATCGAGCGCGGCATAGGCGTCGAGCGCGCCGCGCATCATGCCGCGGAAAGCAGAAATGTCGCCATCATCGAGGTGAAAACCGAGATCGGAAGCAATCCCGGCAAGCTCCGCCGATGACGGACCGGCGATGGACATCTTTCAGAAGCCCCTTGTTGTTTAAGTGTAGTTCCTGATAGCGGCCTTGCAAAGCAATAAGCGCGCCATCCATCATCGGATGACGCGCGATCTAGCACGCGTCTGGTGGCTGCGATATGGTGGCCATCGTTGTCTTCTTGCGCGTGATGCAACTGTAGAGTGCGCAAGACCGACAGATCAGGCGGTACGTGAGTACGGTGCAAGTCGGCGCCATGTCTGCCACGGAGCTCTCGATGACGGCCGCCACCTCGCGGGCATCAGATCGCGACGACATACAGGGTCTCGTGCGCGACGACTACATACATCGTCGCGCTTACGCCGATCCGGGCGTGTTTGCGCTCGAGCAGGAGCGCATTTTCGGGCGGCTCTGGATTTACGTCGCCCACGAAAGCCAAGTGTCTAAACCCGGCGATTTCGTGCGTACGCATCTCGGCAAGCACGAGGTGCTGGTGGCGCGACATCAGGATGGAAGCGTACACGTGCTGCACAATCGTTGCCCGCATCGCGGCGCACGACTGTGCATGGTCGATCGCGGCAACGCGCGGCTGTTCACCTGTCCGTACCACGCTTGGGTGTTTCGCGCTGACGGCACGCTCTCGGCGGTTCCGCATCCGCAAAGCTACCCGTCCAGCTTTAGCCTCGACGATCCGCTCAACCACATGCAGCGGATCAAGAACGTGCAAAGCTATCGCGGCTTCATTTTCGCGAACCAGTCGGACGATCCACCGCCGCTGACCGAGCATCTTGGCGGAATGACCGCGGTGATCGACAACCTCGTCGACCGGGCGCCGGACGGTGAAGTGGAAGTCGCGGACTCCAGCTTCACGCTGGAGTATCGCGGCAACTGGAAGCTTCACATGGAGAACGCCAACGACGTTTTTCATCCGAGCTTCGTGCACAACTCGTCGGTAGCCCCGGCGCGTGCCGCGCCGGCCAACGCCTCGATCATCGATCAGGACCAAACGCGCGAGATGCTGCTCGCCAACGGCTTCGGCACCACCGAATGGGAGGGCATCGAGCTCAACGGCCTGGCCGGCGGGCACACCTACATGGCGAGCTTCTACAAGAAGGGCGTCATAGCCAATCAGCCACAGGACGCCGCATCGGTCGAATACCGGGCAGCGCTCGCCGCGCGCCACGGCGCCGAGCGCGCAGCCGCCGTGCTCGGCATGACCCGTTTCAACAACATCATCTACCCCAACCTCATCATTAATGCGCAGCAGCAGCACATGCGCGTGACCTTTCCACTGGCGGTCGACCGTACTCAGATCCGCATCCATTGCTTCCGGCTCAAAGGTGCGCCAGACGAAATCTTCCATCGGGCCGTCCGCTTCCTCACCAATATCGGCTCGCCCGCGTCGATGATTTTCTCCGACGACGTGGAAATGCTGGAGCGTTGCCAGCAGGGTCTGGTCAAGGATGTCGGGCCATGGCTCAATTTCTCGCGCGGTCTCGATAACGACCGGCGCAACGGTGATGGCAGTGTCGGCGGTGCCGCAAGCGAGCTTCCGATGCGGGTGCAATTCGATGCGTGGGTCAAATACCTGACCCAATGAATTCATGACACTGCCCTACGAAACACAGCGCGAAATCGAGTTGTTCTTATTGCGCGAGGCGAAGCTTCTCGACGCCGGCGAATTCGAGTCGTGGCTTTCTCTTTATGCGCCCGAAGGCATCTATTGGATGCCAAGCCAGCCGGGACAAACCGATGCGAAAGGCGTCGCCTCGATCATCTATGAGGATCATGCCATTTTAGCGATCCGCGTTCGACGGCTGCTCGAAGCGCGCGCCCTCGTACTCACGCCGATGCCGCGCACCACGCATCTCATCAGCAATATTGAAGTTGCGGTGGGCGAAACTTCCGATCAATTCTCCGCCGGAGCGGCTTTCATTTGTGTTGAACACAAAGGCGAACAGCAGCGGCTCTATTCTGGGCGCCAAGTCCATCATCTGGTGCGCACTAACGGATCCTTTCGCATCGCGCTCAAGCAGGTCATGCTGGTGGACTGTGATAGCCGGCATCCGGCCATGACCATACCGATCTGAAGACGCAACCCGAATGTCCGCGACACGGGTCGCGGGCGAGAACAGGAGAACGACATGGCGGGGATGGACATCAGCAAGCTCAAGCTCGGCCCAATCGGCGATCGGGTCACGTACGAAAACGAGTTGGTGCGCGTCTGGGATTTTGTTGTCGAGCCAGGCAAGAGCAAAGGCTGGCACCGCCATGAATTGCCTTACGTCATTATCCCAATGACCGACGGCGACATTGAGCTGGAATTGGCGCTGACCGGAGACGTTGAACGGCCAAAGGGGAAGATCGGCGAGCCGATATGGCGTGACGCTGGCGAGGTCCACGACCTGCGCAACGTCGGTAAGGAGACCTATCGAAACATCCTGATCGAGATCAAACCGCAGAAGTAGAGCTCTCGAATTTCAGCTGTCAACGCGCGCGGCGCTTATCGCAATAGGCTCTGGGCGTGCGGCCTGATGGCGAGGGGTGTGTTTATGGGCGTGCGGTACACGGTGGTGCTGCGCCTCATCGGCTTCGGGGCCTCGTTGCAAGGCAACGGGCTGCCCATGCGGCGTGCGACGATAGGCGCGCCGCCACTCCTCCTTGCGTGCCGCCATTTCTTCGCTCGAAGCAAGGTTCCGGTGTGCGACAAGGCGCTCCAGCGCGGCGAGCCAGCGGCGATAATAGGTCGCCTCGGCGCTTTCACCTGCGTCCGCGGGGATCTCGCGTAATGCGGCGGAGAAGACCTCCACCCACTCGCTCCAGGTGAACACGCCTTTACGGTTCAGCGCCACGGCGAGCGAGAAGACTTCGGCATGCCACGGTTCAAGAAACACTGGCTCGGTCTGTCCGCCCGGAATATTAAGCAGCGCCGGAGCTTCGAAGAAGCTCATTCCCCCGGCTCCCTCGCAAGATCGAGGTAGTCGTCGAACAGATCGATTTGCAGCCTGTCGCGCGTCGAGGCCTGCGGTCCCCACAATTCGCGTGCTGTAAAACGCACGCCGTAGACATGCTGCGAGCGCAGGCCTAGACCGGCGGAGTTGCTG
Organism: uncultured Alphaproteobacteria bacterium; assembly: GCA_963753355.1. Classification (GTDB taxonomy): domain Bacteria; phylum Pseudomonadota; class Alphaproteobacteria; order Rhizobiales; family Xanthobacteraceae; genus BOG-931. Next base: position 362,968 of record CAVWBV010000014.1, on the reverse strand, counting down.
TCCGGTAGAGCGAAAATGCCATGATCCAAGACGATGGTGCCGCGCTTGCCGCGAACGTAGCGTGGTAACCGCGTGTGTCCGAGCGGATGGATATTGCGAGCGACAACAGCGTCATCCGGTTTGAAACGCGGTGGCGCGCCGTCGGTACTGCGCGAAGTGCCACCCTGCTCGAGGATAACGCGCGCGATCTCGCGCGTTACCGGCGACGCAGTACTGACTGCCGGCATCACCGATCGGCCGGTGGCGAGTTCGCCAGCGGTAACCACGCCCTTTTCCCTGAGCAAATCTTCTGTGCTGTAAAGCCACCGCTCGTAATAGCTGCTTTTAAGGTAGATCAGCGGATCGGTGCTTTCGGTGACGCGGCGAATCTCATCGACGTTGAAGAGTCCGGCGCCCAGCGCGGCAAACGTGATGCCGAGAATGCGCCGCTCCCATTCATCGTGGAAGGGGCCGTCGTCGTCGCTGCGGTCGATCGGACCGAAGCCGTGCATCCCGCCCATGTCTGCTATCCCGTCCATGATGCTTGCCTCACGCGGACAGGCGCGGCACAGCGGTGCCGATCATGCAGTCGCGAGTAACAAGCGCGGCGAGTTTTTCCTCGTTCCAGTCTTCGGTGCCTTCGGGGCGCATGGGTAGAACGAGATAACGAATCTCTGCATTGCTGTCATAGACGCGCACCTCGACCTCGTCGGGCAGATGCAACCCAAATTCAGCCAGCACGCTGCGGGGCTCGATGACGACGCGGGAGCGGTAGGCAAAAGATTTGTACCAGCTCGGCGGCAGCCCCAAGGTCGGCCATGGATAGCACGAGCAGAGCGTGCAGGTGACTACGTTGTGCGTCGTCGGCGTGTTCTCGACCACCACCATTTCCTCGCCTTGGAGGCCGCCGAATTGAAGTTCGGCGATGGCTGCGGTCCCATTGGCGAGGAGACGCGCCCGGTAGGCTGGATCGCACCACGCGCGCGCCACGACCTTGGCGCCGTTGCGCGGTCCCACGCGGTGCTCGTAATAGTCGGCGAATTCACCGACGACATCCGGATCGATCAGACCTTTCTCGATCAGTAGCGATTCCAGCGCCTTCACTCGCAGTGCCGGATCGGACGGCGGATCGGTGTGATCGTGATCGGCCATGGCGAGGTGTCTCTTCGAGGCTGGCGCGAGGTACAATGGCTCCGACGGGCCCTGTGGGGGCCGGGCCAAGTCGAAAATCTAACGCGCGCGCCGATTTTGCAAAGTAAAATATTGCGAGACGTGCGTGATCGGCAACTCCAAGAGTAGCAGGAGTGGCTCGGTTCTTGCTAATCATCGTGACGAAATGATTGGGGTCGTAGCCAAGCTGATCGCGCGCCGTTTGCTCACGGCCGTGCCGATCCTGCTCGCGGTTTCCGCGCTGTTGTTCTGCGTGTTGCGGGTGCTTCCTGTCGACCCTGCGGCAATGTCGTTGCCGCCGACCGCGACGCTGGCGGAAATCGAGGCCAAACGTCACGAAATGGGCCTCGATAAGCCTCTCCCCGAGCAGTATGCCATTTGGCTGACCGATGCGCTGCACGGCGAGTTCGGCCCCTCGATCCAATATCGGCGCGATTCCGGTTCGCTCGTGGCCGCCACGCTGCCGGCGACAATTCAGCTCGCGCTCGCCGCAATGGCCCTCGCTGCCATCCTCGGCGTCGGTGGCGGCCTGCTGATGTTTCGCGTACGCGGGACGGCGCTCGAGCCGCTCACTGACTTCGCTTCAATTTTATTGTTGTCGATCCCCGAGTTTCTGTGGGGTTTGATCCTGCTGTTCACCTTCGGCGTGCTGCTGCACGTTTTACCGTTTACCGGCCAGGTGGCGCCGGGGCTGCCGCTGCCGCGCATCAGCGGTTTCCTCTTGCTCAACTCGCTCCTGGTCGGCCGGTTCGATGTTTTTCTCAGCGCCGCGCAGCACTTGATCCTTCCCACGGTCGCGCTTGGACTTGCCTTCTCGCCGACCATCATGCGGGTTTTGCGCTCGAGCCTGTTCGACGTGTATCACGAAGATTACATTCAGCAGGCGCGTTTGCGCGGCCTTTCCGAAGGCCATATCCTCGTTCGCCATGCTCTTAAGAATGCGTCGCTGCCGACACTGACGCTTGCCGGCGTCCAATTCGGAATTTTATTCAGCGGCACGCTTTTGGTCGAGGTGATCTATTCCTATCCCGGCATGGGCAACCTGATGGTCGATGCCGTCCGCAATGCCGATCTGCCGCTGATCCAGGCCATCGGGCTCACTTATTGTATCGTGGTATTGATCATCAACACGTTGGTTGACGGTCTCTACGTCGTGCTCAATCCCAAGCTGCGGGTGCGTTGATGTCGGCACTCGCCCGCTCGCTGCGTTCACCGCGCGTACTCATCGCGCTCGCCATGATCCTCTGCATTCTTTGTTGCGCCATTTTTGCCGGAGGGATCGCGCCAAGCGATCCCGGCGATCAGAACCTGCTTTCGATCCTCGTCCCGCCGGCCTGGGCTCCGGGTGGTGACCCGGCGTTTCCGCTTGGAACCGATAGTCTCGGCCGTGACGTGCTGTCCCGGCTGATCTACGGCGCGCGGACCGCGATGCTCGTAGCTTTCTTCGCTTCCGTCGGCGCCATGATCATCGGCACCGTTCTGGCGCACATTTCCGGATACTTCGGCGGCACGGTTGATTGGATCATCGGCCGGTTGGTCGATGTATGGATGTCGTTTCCGCCGGTGATCCTCTCGCTCATCTTGATGGTCGGGCTCGGCGTCGGTCTCGACCGTGTGATCCTTGCCATCATCCTGGTCGACTGGACCCGCTTTTGCCGGGTCCTGAGGAGCGAAGTGTTGGTGGTCACGAGGCACGATTACGTTGCCGCTGCCCGGCTACTCGGCTTCACCCATTGGCAGGCGATTGCGCGCGAAGTGCTGCCGGCGACGCTGCCGCTTTTGATCACGCTGATGAGCCTGGAAATGGCGATCGCAGTGATTGTCGAGGCGATCCTGTCGTTCGTCGGCCTGGGTGTTGGCGCCAACCAGCCTGCCTGGGGACAGATGATCGCCGACGCCCGGCAGTACGTCTATCAATCGCCGTGGAATTTGTTGCTGCCGGCGCTCGCAATATTTTTCACGGTGACTGCGTTCAATCTGCTTGGCGACGGTCTCCGTCGGACGCTCGACGTGCGGCTCGCTGAGAGCGGGCGCTAGATGGTGTCCGCACTCCGGGCAGTCGATCTGACGGTGACGGCGCGAATTAACGGAAGCGCCGTGCCGGCAATTCGAGCGCTGTCGTTCGACCTCGCGCCTGGCAAGATTCTCGGCTTGGTCGGAGAATCCGGCGCTGGAAAATCGATGGTCGGACGCGCCATCGCTCAACTGCTTCCGCCCGGCTTTGCCATTGCGGCCGGTTCGCTGCTGTTTGAGGGCGTGGACCTCATCCAAATGCCGCCGTCCCGGCGCCGCGCGTTACTCGGCCGCGCGATCGGGTTTATTCCACAACAGCCGATGACCGCACTCAACCCGGTGATGACCATCGGCGCACAGTTCGACGAGCATTTGGCGCGACTGGGGGAGGGTGGTCGCGCGGAAAGACGCCGGCGCGCGATCGCGGCGCTCGCAGACGCGCATCTTCGTGACGCCGGTGGCCTGCTTGGTCGATACCCGCATCAATTGTCCGGCGGAATGTTGCAGCGTGTCTTGATCGCCTTGGCTTTTTCAAGCAACCCGCGCCTAGTTATCGCCGACGAGCCGACGACCGCGCTTGACGTCACCATTCACCCGCCGATTCTTCGTCTTATCGCCGAAATGCAGAGGCAGCACGCGACAGCGGTGATCTTCATCACCCACGATTTACGGCTTGCAGCCCAACTCTGCGATCAGGTGGTTGTCATGTACGCCGGCCGTGCGATCGAAAGCGGTCCAGCGAGATCGATCCTGTCGCGACCAGCTCACCCTTATACGCGCTGCCTGCAACTCGCCAATCCGTCAATGCACGACGAACAGCGTGCGCTCTATGTCATTCCCGATCAGATGCCGAGCTTGCGACAGCTGCAAAAAATTCCCGGCTGCCACTTCGCGCCGCGCTGTCCATTGGTGGAGGAAAATTGCCGGCGCGCCGACCCCCCCGACATGGCGGTCGGCGCCGATCATCGCGTCGCGTGTATCCGGGCGGCGGAAGCCGTCGACATCGCCTTACCTTCGGAGGGATCGGCTCCGCCGGAAATATCGACTCGAATTGTCTTACAGGTCGAGAAACTGCAAAAGCGCTACCGGATCGGCGATGCCCTGTTCGGTGGTACGCGGACCGTGGACGCATTGAAGGACGCTTCTTTCAATATCGCTGAGAACGAATTTGTTGCCTTGGTGGGTGAGAGCGGCAGCGGAAAAAGCACCGTCGCCAAGCTGCTGGTCGGACTCGAGCCGCCGTCCGGCGGGCGAATTTTGCTCAACGGCGACGATTTGGCCGATCCGTCGTCGCGCGGTCGGGTACGGCGCGCTGCGAGCGTCCAAATGGTGTTTCAGGATCCGCAATCGGCGCTCAATCCGCGGCGTCGCGTCGCTAGCATCATCACGCAAGCAATGGAGGCGGGCAGCCGGCACGCCACCTGGGATGAACGACTGGCACGAACCAAGGAACTGCTGGCCGAAGTCGGGTTGTCTATCGATTTCGCAACGCGCCTTCCTGGCCAATTGTCGGGCGGACAGCGTCAGCGCGTGAACATTGCGCGCGCGCTTTGCAATATTCCCAAGGTACTCATCGCCGACGAGATCGTGTCCGGACTCGACGTTTCAATCCAGGCGCAGCTGTTAAATCTCCTGGCTCGACTGCGCTCCGAGCTCGGCTTCGGCATGCTCTTTATTTCTCACGACCTGTCGGTCGTCCGCCACTTGTGCTCCCGCGTGCTGGTGATGTATCGCGGAGAAATCGTCGAACGGGGCCCGATCGAAACTGTGTTCTCCGACCCGCAGCATCCGCACACACGCGCGCTTGTCTCATCGGTGCCGCCCGATGATCCGCGCGCGGCGTGGCCGGCGCTCAAACTCGCGCTGGCGCAAGACTGAGCCGAGATAAGGATATAAGGCTTGTCTGAAAACGCCACTGACATGCTTGCTGTCGAATTCGACTCGTATGGCGGTCCGGATGTGCTTGAACTGCGCCGCCGCAGTGCACCGGAACCTGCGCCCGGGGAGGTTCTGGTGCGGGTTCGTGCAGCCAGCGTGAATCCCGTCGACTGGAAAATACGTTCCGGGATGCTGCAAAAGTTCTTTCCTGTGGTCTTCCCGGTCATCACCGGCCGTGACGGCGCCGGCGAGATCATGACCGTGGGAGGAGGCGCAGAACCGTCCCTCGTCGGCAAGCGAGTCTGCTTTCTGGCGCCGCGCGGAGTTGGCACCTGGTGCGACAAACTCGCTCTGCCTCAGGCAGAAGCAGTGCCTTTCCCCGAGTCAGTGTCCTTCGAACACGCAGCCTCGCTGCCGCTTGCCGGCATTAGCGCATGGATTGCCATCGTGCAGACCGCGAACGTCGAGCCCGGCATGCGGATTTTGATCCATGCGGCAGCGGGCGGCGTTGGCAGCTTGGCGGTGCAGCTTGCGCGCATTCGCGGTGCCGAAGTGGTCGCGACTTGTTCGCAATCCAACGTCGATTTTGTCCGATCTCTGGGCGCCGAAGCCATTGCCTACGATAAAACGCCGTTCGAAGACGCCGTACGCGATGTCGATGTCGTCCTCGACGTCATCGGCGGCGATGTGCACCGGCGGAGTTATCGCGTGCTCAAGCGGGGCGGCACCATCGTTTGCCTCGTGGCCGCGCCGTTCCAAGATTTGGGGACGCAGTACGGCGTGAAAGTGATGGTGCCGCAGGTCCTCTCGGATCCGGCCGCGCTGACTCAAATCGTCGCGCTGGTTGCCGCCGGCAAGCTGAAACCATGCGTCGAGCACGTCCTGCCGCTAGCCGATTTCGCAAAGGCCCAGCAGATGTCGGAAACCGGCCACGCCCGCGGCAAGACTGTTTTAATGCTGTGACGTCAGGTCGTCCTTACGCCGGCCTCACGTAGCAGCGGAAGAACCGCGTCGACGAAGTATGGCAGCTCGTTCTTGAAGTTAACGAACGAAACCGTGGCACCGGCGAAGCCCGCCGCGCTGATCTTAACGAGCTCTTCGGCAATGTGCGCGGGCGTTCCGACCAGCGGGTAGGTACCCGCGCCGGCCGCAAAGCGTTTACGGTGCAGGCGATAAGCTTCTTCTTCGTGCGAGCCGGAGAATTTCTGCTTCTGTCCTGTGTAGAAGTCGACGCTGACGTTGTCGGCCATGGTGACTGCGTAATACTCGTAATAGTCCTCGGCTTCAGCTTGCGTCGGCCGGCAAACCACGTGACAGGTTGTATAGACGCCAATTTCGCGGCCTTCAGCGGCGGCGCGCTCGTTCATTTCTTTGACATGTTCGCGGCCCTTTTCGATGCTAACAAACGTCGTCAACAGGAAATCCGCGGCCTTGGCAGCGAAGTCCCGGCCTGGCGGTGAAAACGCCGCGTTTAGCGTCATCGGACGCGGCAATCGCAGGGGCCGCGGCTTACCGGAGACGTTTTTCAGCTGATAGTAGTTGCCGTCGTAATCGAACGGTTCTGCCGCGGTGTAAATGCGGGTCACGATATCGATCCATTCAAGGCCTTGCGCGTAGCGGTCCTCGATGAGCTTCAACCCGAACAGCGCGAACTCTTCCGGATTCCATCCGCAAACGATGTTGAGCCCCGAGCGGCCATTGGAGATGTGGTCGAGCGTCGCCAATGCCTTGGCGGCAAAGACAGGATGCACCATCGGGACGTGAACGGTCGCTAAGACGCCGATCCGCTGAGTGACGCCGGCAAGACCGCCTGCATGCGTCAATGTTTCAAAGGACCACTCGCGGCTGTTCATTTCACCGCCGAACCCCTTCCACCGAGCGATCGGCAGCAAAAATTCGAGGCCGGCGCGGTCCGCAAGCTGCGCCACTTCTACGGTCTCGCTCCACAGCGCCGGCCAGCGCTCCGGCACCCGGGTCAGCGTGAGACCGCCGTCCGTATTCATCGAGAAGACGCCAAGTTTGAGCCGGTTGGGCCCCAGCATTGGGTGGCGAGAAATGGCGGCCATTAAAGCTTTCCGAACTCTACTCGTCCGCGCTTTTTCGCACCAAGGACGCGGAAACGTGTTTAAACATTCAGGCCCGATTGGAAAATTCGTCAAGTGGCGGTGAGTGTGCCGGCAGGCGGCGACACTTGCCGCGTTTCGCCAGCCGCCGCCTAGCCGATTTCGATGGCCTCACGGCCTCGGGTCAGCTGGGATAACGTGACCGCGAGTATCAGCGCGCCACCGTTGAAGACATTAGTCACCCAAAGTGGAATTCCGAGCATCGTGAGCCCGGTGATGCCGGTCGCGAGAAAATAGACAGCTATGATGACGCCCCACGGGTTGAAGCGGCCGGGCAAGATGGTCGTAGCGCCGAGAAAGGCTGCCGCGAAAGCGGGCAGTAGAAAGTTCAGGCCCGAATATGGGTCGGCGGAACCCAGAACTCCAGCATAGAGGATTCCCGCTGCCGCCGACAACACACCTGAAGCGATGAGGGCGCCGAGCCGTACTCGGTCCACCGCGATGCCGTTCAGGCGTGCCACCTCGCGGCCGCGACCAACAAACAAAAGACGGCGGCCGAGCGGGGTGTAGTCGAACACGTACCACATGACGATCGCAGTCCCCAACGCATAGTAGAAAGCGTAAGGAACGCCAAACAGGCGCCCGCCGACGACGGCCATGACCAGCGCATTGTCGATGCCGCCGATGGTTGACGAGTTGGTGATCCATTGCGCCAAGCCTGTCATTACCGATGTCGTACCGAGCGTCACCACCAGCGACGGTATTCTGAAAAACAGAATAAAGAGCGCATTGACCAATCCGACGAGAACTCCGACAGCGAGCGCTACAGCTAGTACCAGCAGGATTGGCCACTCGTGCCACACATTCAGTACGCCGATGATTGCCGAGCACAATGTCAGCGTGGCCCCGACGGAAAGATCATAATCCCCCGCGGTCAGCGGCACGATGATGGCAAGTGCCAGCATCGCGGCGGGCGCGTACGACGCGAACAATATCGCAAAGTTGCCCCAGTTCAGGAAGGATTGGGGCATAGCCACGCCGTAGAGCGCAATCAGCACCGCCCAAACGACGAGCAGTGCGATCCGCTCAAAGAAACGGCTGAATTGGAAACCGTTAGACCGGACCATAGGCACGTTGTCCGTAATGTCCGCGATCGCTCAGCTCGTGACCGTGCGGACTTGAGCTTCGTGAGAGGTATTTAGCGACGCGTAGCACGCTTCGGCGACGCTATCTTTGGTCAATTCGGTGCCGGTAATTTCACGGCAAATTTTGCCCTTGGCAAATACCAAAACGCGGTCGCAAATCTCGGCGAGTTGCTCGGCGTCCGAGCTGGCGCAAACAATGGACGTCCCGGAGGCGGCCGCCTCTTTCAGAGCGGCATAGATCTGGACGCGTGTGCCCACGTCGACGCCCTGCGTCGGCTCGTCCAGGAGGAGCAATCGCGGATTACGGTTCATCCATCGTGCAATCAAAACCTTTTGTGCGTTGCCTCCGGACAACGTCGAGAGTTTTGCCGTCGGATCGTTCGGTCGTACCTCATAGCGCGTGCCCAAGGCGTACGCTTCCCGCGTCATTGCGCCGCGCCGAAGAAAGCCGCCGCGGAAAAACCGCGCAACATCCGGCAGAAGCATATTGTCGACAATCGGCAGGCTGTCGACGCCGCTCGCGTTCTGTCGATCGCCGGGCAAAAGGGCGAAATCGAGTGCCAGTGCACGATCCGGCGACATTCGTGCGATCGGGATTGGCGCAGCGTCAGTTATTAAATGGAGAGTTCCGTTGCGACACGGCCTTGCGCCGAAGATCAGATGTGGCGCTTCCTCGTAGCCCGAGCCGATCAGGCCGGTCAGTCCGAGTATTTCGCCGCGCCCGACCGTGAAGCTCGTCTCCCGCAGCGATCCACCGACAAGATTTTCAATCCTGACGAACGGTTTCAGAGTCTCAATCTGATCGGTGTGAACCGGCGCCGTCCGTTTCGCCAGGCTTCGCCCGACGATGAGCTCGACTACTTGGTCGTGTGTTGCGTCGATAGTCTTTAGTTCTCCGGCGACCAGGCCGTCGCGCAACACCGTAATGCGGTCGGTTATGGCCATCACTTCTTCGATGTCGTGCGAAATAAAAATGACGCTTGAACCCGTCGAGGCAATGGATCGCATCAACGCAAAAAGCTTATCGACGCCCTCGCGCGGCAGAAAAGGGAGTGGGCTCGTCCAAAAGAACAAGACCGGGCTTTCCGGTCGCGGCACACTCCGCGCGGATCTCCTCAAAAGCACGAACGATCGCAAGCAGCGCGCGCTCGACTGGGGACAACCGAACGACACGTTCATCAGGGTCAATCGTGAGCCCAAAGCGTCCGAGGGCTTCCACGGCGGCCTTGCGCTCACTACGCCAGTTGATGAATGGCGCAGGTTTTGTGGTCAGGTCGGCGAAACGCAGATTTTCGAGAACGGTGAGGGAAGGGGCCAGCCCAAGATTCTGGTGAACGAAGCTCATTCCGAGCCGTCGAAAATCACCCGGCTTCAGAGGAAGATCGACGGTCTGGCCGTTGAACTCGAGCTTGCCGCCCTGATCCGGGCTGTGAAATCCGGCCAGAATTTTGACGAGTGTAGACTTGCCGGATCCATTTTTGCCCAAGAGACCGTGTACTTCGCCGGGAAACACCTCAAAAGAAATCCCGGCGAGAGCTTTGGCCCCCCCAAAACTCTTCGCGATGTTCGTTACATGAAGAACCGGGAGCGGTTTGGCCGCTCCCGGTCCTGCAACAATGTCGCTGAGCGGCGTCGACAGAGTCGACATTACTTGTCCTAGTGAAGCTTCCATACCTGGTGGAAGCCGGAAATATATGCGTCGCCATAGCCTTTGTCGTAGCCCGCCGGCACGCCTGCATCCTTGGCGTTGGACTTGTCGAAAATATAGAACGGGACATTCAGTGCCGCCGGCGATTTCAAGCCGCAAAGATCGCGCACGTGGCCGTCGACGGTGGCGTAGGCGATCCAATCAAGGCTCTCGCCGATGTCCATGTCAACCGTTCCCTGCTGAATGTAATCAAGCACAAACGGAGTGCCGTTAAAGGTGCCTACCTTCACCGCACCGGTCTTGCCGGTCAGCCGAAGCGCCGGCACCACGAACTGCGACATTGAATCGTAGATCGGAATGACAACGTTTACTTCGGGGTGCGCCTGGACAGCCGATTGAACGGCAGCCTGGATTTTCGTGGCCCATTCGGTAACGCCGACATTGATCTCCTGGACAATTTTGCAGTTCGGACAATTCGCTGCGAGTTCGCTCTTGAACCCCGCGACCAAAGGTTTGGTCGGCGGCACTTCGTCCGATACGATGAGAACGATGTTGGCTTTGCCGTCGGTGGTGACTGCCGCCCAATTCGCGAGGATTGTTCCGATTTCGCCGAAGCCGATGGTGAGTGAACTCGAAACCAACGGGTTTTGTTTGTCGGATGGATCATAGAAATGTGACGTCATGACTTTGACGCCCGCTTCCTTGGCGGCCTTTACCTGCGGTTCGATCGTAGAGGGATCGATGCCGGAAATCAGGTCGACAATGTCGTATTTATCCCGGATCGCGAACTCCATACCTTGAACCCATTGGCTGGGTTGGCCCTGATTCTCCCATTCCTTGACTTGCAGGCCGATTTCCGCGCCGGCTTTCTTCTCGCGATCGATAATGCCCTTCAGAAACGGATTGGTGCTGGAATTTGGAATCGACAGCTGTTTCTTGCCATTGGCGCAAGCCTTGGCGTCAAAAGCCTCTCCTGGCGCCTTGAACACGGGCTTTTGCGTATAGACCGCAAGCTTCTGTTTGGCTTTCGCCAAACCGTCCGATGCTGCATCCGCCATCACCGGCAGAGTGCCAGCGGCGATTACGGCGCTCGCCAGTAGCGAAATTCTCATGATTTTCCGGGTCATTTCTATCCCCTTCGCTGATGACACTAGTGACTGCCTCCGCGTGAATACGCATGCAAATAATCGCGTATTCAGGACTATGAGTCAATTCCAGGCTGGAAAGCGGTCCGCGTCGTAGCGGCCGGGGGCAGGCGTCGCGAATCCAATTGAATGCACGAAGAAGTTCGGGCAACTTTCCAAGGCACTAACTCACTGTAAGGAGCCGCGCAGATCGGACGCAGCGTGTGTCCGATGCGAACACTCGATGGCATCGAGGCGGATTAATTCTCGGACAACTTCATTCGATGTTGCGGCGCTTGCTGGCGTTTCGCAATCCGCGGTATCGCGCGCGTTCACACCGGGGTCGAGCATCGCCACCGAGACTCGGGAAAAGGTGATCGAAGCGGCGCGAAAGCTCAATTACGTACCAAATTCCATCGCCAGCAGTCTGACGACCAAGAGAACAAACATCGTCGCGCTGATCCTCGGCAATCTGGCGAATCCCTTCTACGTTCTGGCGTTGCACGAATTCAGCAGGAAGCTTCAGGCCTGCGGAAGGCAGGTTCTGATTTTCACGGTTGAGCCCGGCGCGGAGAGCGATGAAGCGATTATGCGGGCACTGCAATATCAGATCGACGGAGTAATTCTGACGTCCGCCCAGCTATCGACCCGCATGACCGCCATTTGCCACGAGCGCGGCATTCCGATCGTTCTGTTCAATCGCTACATCCCGGCGAGCGATGCCTCCGGTGTTCGCTGTGACAACGTCGCCGGCGGCAGACTGATTGCGGAAGCTTTTTTGTCGGCGGGCGCAAAAAGCTTCGCGATGATCACTGGCGACCCGAGGGGAACGACGAGCCAGGACCGGGTCCGCGGCTTTGTTGAACGCCTGATGGAGGAGGGAATTAAACGAACCGAAATCGAGGAAATCGCCGGCGGTTCGACTTACGACGGAGCAATGCTGGCAGCGCGCAAGCTTTTCGCCGCTCACAAGCGCCGTGCCGATGCACTGTTCGGCGTCAATGATATCATGGCTATGGGGGCGATGGATGTCCTGCGCTTCGAGCTAGGCCTGCGTGTCCCGGAGGACTTGATGGTCGCCGGATTTGATGACATCCCCGACGGAGCGCGCGACGCATACAAATTGACGACGGTACGCCAGCCGGTCGATCGCATGGTGGAGGAAACGCTCGCGATTCTCCGTCTTGACGATCCGCATCATCCGATCGAGCGCGGCATTGATCGGCCAATTAAGGGCGAACTCATCTGGCGGGAGACGATTCCGCAGCCGTCTGTGGTGCGGAAACCGGCAAAGAGGCAGGTGAGCCAGTAACCCTATTCTGCGGCCTCGCGCACCGGCGGTTCATACCCGAAATTGAACGGCTCAGCTGGGCCACGCTCATCGCGGATCGCTTTTCTGCGTGCTTGAGTCTGCTCGACATTCACCGTGTTGTCGGCGTTCAGGATCACGCCGTAGTCTGATTTCGCTTTTTCCGCTGAGACCAGATCAAATCGCACGTCGCGTGCGACTTTGTCCGCGTCGCGGTCGAGCGGATCGCCCCAGCCGCCGGATCCGGCGGTCTTGAATATGATCCGGTCGCCCGATTTAACCGCGAGATTGTCTATTTTCGACGGGATGCGTTCATGCTTATCGGCGCCCGCCTTGATCAGCCACTTACTCGACGTTCCGCCAAACTTTCCGCCGTTGATCCCCCACGGCGGCACAATTTCACGGTCGTCATGGATCGATACGCGGCCGGATTCCAAGACCCGGTAGATTTTCTCAATTCCGGCTCCGCCGCGATGGAGCCCGGCGCCGCCGGAGTCCTTGATGGGCCGATAGCTTTCGACCATCACCGGATAGTAGTTTTCGATGTACTCGATCGGGGTCGCGCTGAATAGCGGCCACCAGGCATGGCCGTCGAGACCGTCGCCGCGGGGGCGTCCGGGTACGCCACCGAACAAAAGCTCCATCAGCTGAAAGTATTTTTTGTCTTTCGTGTAACCGGTGAAAATAAAATGCGGGCTGGTGCCGTATCCCGCGGCCATCGAGAGGTGCGGCGCGCGCTGACCAAGCGCGCCCGCCTGACAATCAAAAAATCGCGTGTGGGTGTTGAGCCGGTTGGAGAGCGCGGCCGGGAATCGTGGATTGAGGAGAGATCCTTCCGGCAGGACGACTTCAAAGAGATCGTAGAAGCCTTCATTGAATAGCACTGAAGGATCGAAGGCCATGATCATGTAGACGCCGAAGAAAAGCTTGCACAGGCCCTCGTGGATGTGAAAATTAATCGGGCCCTCGGCTTGCGGATCGGTGCCAGTCCAATCGAACACCGCCATCTCGCCGCGCCGGTAAATCGACAACTGCATTTTGAACGGGCCGTTGCCAAGGCCATCGTCGTCGACATAGTCGGTAAATGTGACGGGCTGTTCGGGGATATATTTGTTGATCAAAACCTTCATGGCCTCGCGGGTGCGCATGAGGAGCATGTCGCACGCCGCCATATAAGTGACGCGGCCAAATCTTTCGCAAAGTTCGCGCACGCGCGTGGTCGCCGTCCGGCACCCAGCGATCAGGGCCATGAGGTCGGCGCGATTCATGTCGGGCGTGCGCGTATTGTTCAGCATGATATCGAGGACGCCCTTGTTAAGGACCCCCTTGTCGTAGATGCGGACCGGCGGAATACGCAAGCCTTCTTCCCAGATGGTGCGCGCATCCGCGGGCATTGAACCGGGTACTTTGCCGCCGACGTCCACCATGTGACCAAAGATGGAGCTGAAACCGACCAGGACGTGCTCGTGAAAGATCGGCATCATTACGCACCAGTCGTTGTTGTGCGAAATGGAGCCCTTGCAGGCGTAGGGGTCGTTCCAGACGAAAATGTCGCCGTCGTTGATATCGTTTTCGAACTGCTGGACGATGGCGGGAATGTAGGAGCCAAATTGCCCGACGACCATTTGCCCGCGCTCGTTGCAGATCATCGGGAATTCGTCGTGCTGCTCGCGGATAACCGGCGACAGCGAAATGCGGACCACAACGCCGTCCATCTCGAACCGGGCGTTTTTCAGGGCGTTCTCGATGATATCGAGCGTGATTGGATCGACATTGACAGACATGGCGTTCAGTTTTCCTTTGAAGCCGGCCAAATCAGCAAATTGCCGTGGTCGTCGACGACGGCGGTATGTGCTGGCAGAAGGACCGTCGTCGAGTCGTATTGGCGAATGATCGCCGGGCCGGATATTTTTGTACCGACTCCCAGTTTGGTTCGATCGTAGTTTGGGGTGTCGACCCAAGCGCCATTGAAGTAGCTAGGCCTCTTTTCGATGAGCGCGCTCGCCAAATCCGCTGGCTCTTTGCTGGGAATCGCTTCGTCAACCTTGGGAGTGGCGCCGGTCGCGACGACGCGAAGCGCAACCAGTTCGACCGGGACGTGAAAGCGAACACCGTAGAGCCGCTGATGCGTCTCGTGGAAACGTTCAAGTATCTCGTCGATTGACCCGGATGCCGCCACGAGTTCGGCGGGGGCTTCAATAGTGACTTCGAAGCCTTGCTGCTCGTAACGTAGGTCGAGGGAATAGGTGATTGTTCTAGCACCCTGTGCGACTTTTTGTTCGTCGAGCCATGTCTTCGCTTTTTCGTTCAACGCCGCAAAGCGCCGCCAGACGTCTTGCGAGTCGAGCCCGACGGTGGAGCGGATAAAAGTCTGCACGAACTCATTCTTGAATTCGGCTTCGAGGAAGCCAAGAGCCGACAGGACGCCCGGGCTGGGCGGCACGAGAACGGGATAGCATCCGAGCAACTCGGCCAATGCGTTGGCGTGTAGCGGTCCGGCGCCGCCAAAAGCGACGATGCCGAAGTCGCGCGGATCGAGCCCGCGTTGGACGGTGATCACGCGCAGTGCCCCCAGCATGACTTCATTGGCAATATCGATAATACCCTTGGCGCCATCTTCGGGCGAAAGGCCGATGGCACGACCTACCTTTGCAATCGCGGCTTTCGCGGCGCCGAGATCCAGCGCCATGTCGCCGCCAAGAAGCACCGGAGGCAGATAGCCGAGAACGAGGTTGGCGTCACTTACCGTCGGCTCTGTTCCACCTTGACCATAGGATACCGGTCCGGGATTTGCACCGGCGCTGCGCGGGCCAACCCGCAACGATTTAGTCAGATCGGAGACTTCCGCAATCGAGCCGCCGCCCGCCCCGACGCTGCGCACGTCAAGGGTAGGGACTTTGGCTGGAAAGTAACCAACTTCGGTCGAACGCGAGATCGTCGGCTCGCCATCCAAAATGACCGAAACGTCGGTTGACGTTCCGCCCATGTCGAAAGCTAGCAATTTCTTTAAGCCGGTTCGCCGCGCAATCATGACGGTGGACGTGACGCCGCCGGCCGGCCCGGAAAGGACGGTGTGAACCGGCCGTTCTGAGGCCGCGCTCGCGCTCATCAGCCCGCCGTCGGACCGAACGATGTGCAATCTTGCACGGACGTCCTCGTCCTTGAGCCGGTCTTCGATCCGCGAAAGGTACCTTTTCATGATCGGCCGGACATAGTCGTTCATGACGGTGGTGATGGCACGGTCGTACTCCCTGAATTCGGGGAGGATGTCCGAGGAAAGCGATACCGGAATATCGGGGAAGCGTTCCACGACGATCTCGCCGAGCTGTTGCTCGTGTGAGGGATTGGCGTAGGCGTGCATCAGAGAGATCGTCAGGGCCTCAATGCCCGACGAGCAGAGGTCGTCGATGAGCGCTGTTGCCTTAGCGACGTCGAGCGGGTGGATGACTTCGCCGCGTGCGTTTACGCGTTCGGGGATCCCCCGGGTGTCGGCGAGCGACGCCAACGGATCCGGCTTATCCATCACGATCCAACCGAATAGCGGACCCGGCGTCCAGGCTTTCGCCAGATGCAGCGTGTATTCGAACCCTTCAGTCACGAGCAAACCGACGCGTGCTCCTTTTCCTTCCAGCACTGCGTTGGTTGCGACAGTGGTGCCGTGAAGGATCAACGAGATATCGGACGGAGACACGCCGGCCTTTTCGCAAATCAGCTTGACGCCGGCGGCCACGCCGATCGACTGGTCTTGCGGGGTAGACGGCGTTTTGGCTTGGTAAGTTCGCTGCGTTTTCTCATCGTGCAGCAGCAAGTCGGTGAAAGTACCCCCGACATCGACGCCAAGTCTCATCTCGCCATTCCTCCGGCTATTCGGCGCATAATCGCGTCGGATCAACGTGGCCTCGGTATTGAATACGCATGCAAACTAGCATAATTTGTCCACTGCCGAGCGTGCAAGGATAAAATTGTCTGCGTAAAGTCATGCGGAGCCCGCGTCACACAATCTCGCACTGCAAAGTGCCGTTTACAGATAAGCGAAATCGTATTGGATGAGCGGGCTAACGCTTTACGACAAGATTTGGAGCCGGCATGTCGTCAAGAACTACGACGACGGTGACGATTTGCTCTACATCGATCGGCACATCGTCCATGAGGTTTCGAGTCCTCAGGCTTTTGCCGGCCTCATTGCTGAGCATCGCGGCGTTCGGCGGCCGAATGCTCATATTGCGGTCGCCGACCATGCCGTGCCGACGCGATTGAGGAGCGCGATAGCGCCCGACAGTTTGGCGGGCCGGCAGATTTCACATCTGGAAGCAAATACCAAGCGCTTCTCCATTCCTTACATTCCCATCACCGATAGCCGTCATGGCATCGTCCACGTCATCGGCCCAGAAACAGGATTCACGCTTCCCGGCTGCACACTTGCGTGCGGTGACAGTCATACGTGCACGCACGGCGCGTTCGGCGCTGTTGCGTTCGGGATCGGGTCCAGTGAGTGCGAATGTATCTTCGCGACGCAAACATTGCGGCAGCGCAAACAGAAGCGGATGCGCGTAAACCTGATCGGTCACCTACCGCACCAGGTTACCGTCAAGGACGTCATTCTTGCGCTGATTAATCAAATCGGCGTCTCCGGTGGAGTCGGCTACGCGATCGAATACGCCGGTTCGGCGTTGGCGGACTTCTCGATGGAAGCGCGCATGACGCTTTGCAACATGTCGATTGAGGCCGGCAGCCGCGTAGGGATGATTGGCCCCGATCGCATAACCTTCACCTATCTCAAAGGGCGGCCTTTGGCGCCAGATGGGGCGCAATGGGACGCGGCGGTTGCCGATTGGATGGCGCTACGTACCGACGTTGACGCCGTTTTCGATCGCGAGACGGAGCTGGACGTTTCCAAGTTGTCGCCGCGGGTGTCGTGGGGAACGACTCCCGAAGAGAATTTGCCGATCACCGCAACCGTTCCGGACCCTGCCAAGGAACCGGATTCGGCGCGGCGTGAGCGGATGCGCCGCAGCCTCGACTATATGGACCTTCGCCCCGGTATCCGGCTCGACTCGATTGCGGTGAACCGCGTCTTCATCGGTTCCTGCACAAACAGCCGGATCGAAGATTTACGCGCTGCGGCCGCCGTCGTGGCGGGACGCTCAATCGCATCAAGCGTGACTGCAATTGTGGTCCCAGGTTCGGCAAGCGTCCGCGTTGAAGCGGAAGCTGAGGGACTCGATCGAATTTTCCGCGCCGCGGGCTTCGAGTGGCGCGAATCGGGATGCTCGATGTGCGTGGCCATGAACGACGACAGATTAAGTCCGGGCGAGCGCTGCGCATCGACATCCAATCGCAACTTTGAAGGTCGGCAAGGGCAGGGCGGCCGCACTCACCTGATGAGCCCGGCCATGGCGGCCGCGGCGGCGGTCGCCGGGCATCTGACGGACGTGCGAGCCCTATAGGCTGGAAAGTGCAATGGAAAGCTTTGTTTCGCTGACGAGCGTCGCTGCGCCGCTGCCGGACGTCGATATCGATACCGATGTCATCTTTCCAGCGCGCTTTCTGCTCCTGCTCAATCGTCAAGGGCTGGGCCAGCATTTATTCCACGAGCGCCGGAAATCCACGGCCCAGGAGCGCTTTGTGCTGGATCGGCCGCCATTCGACAAAGCCCAAATATTGGTGGCCGGACGGAACTTCGGTTGCGGCTCAAGCCGCGAACAGGCGGTTTGGGCACTAGCCGATTCCGGCATCCGTTGCGTTATCGCGCCAAGTTTTGGCGAGATTTTTTTTGCGAACTGCTTCCGAAACGGCGTCCTCGCCGTTGATCTGGCTGAAGATCCCCATGGGCGTGTGATGTCGGCGGCACTGACGGAGAAGCCGCTCACGGTCGATTTGGAGTCCGAAGCAATCCGGCTGCCAGACAGTCAGTCGGTCACCTTTCGCGTCGACCCGCATCGGCGCCGCGCCCTGCTTCTCGGGCTCGATCAAGTCGGCTCCATCCTGGCTGACGATATGACCGATGTCGAACATTTCGAGCGTCGCCATCGGGCCGCAGCCCCATGGCTTCATCTGTCCTCCAAAAAATTTTCCGGGTTTGCGAACACCAAGAGGCAAGGTTCCGACGAATGAGCAAGCGAAGCCTAAAAAAAACGCTCGAAGCTGGCGAATTCGTTCTGGCGCCCGGCCTTCACGATATGATCGCGGCCGTCGTCTGCAACAAAGTCGGCTTCGACTTCGTCTACGCGTCGGGCTATTGGGGCACTGCCTCGGCCTATGGCCTTCCTGATGCCGGCATAGCGACCTACACGCAGATGCTCGATCGCGTTGCGACGCTTGTTCGAACCGTCGACGCAAGCGTGATCGCCGACGCCGATACCGGATACGGCGGCTTGCTCAACGTCCATCACACCGTGCGCGGCTACGAGGACGCCGGCGTCGTCGCTATTCAGATCGAGGATCAGGAGTTTCCAAAAAAGTGCGGCCACACCCCGTTCAAACGGGTCGTGCCGACCATCGACATGGTGGAGAAGATAAAAGTCGCATGCGATGCGCGGCGAAGCGAAGATACGCTGATCATCGCCCGGACAGACGCGCGGCAAACGGACGGCTTTGAAGGCGCGTTGAAACGGGGGCACGCTTATGCCGAAGCGGGCGCCGACATTATT
Source organism: uncultured Alphaproteobacteria bacterium (assembly GCA_963753355.1). Lineage (GTDB taxonomy): Bacteria > Pseudomonadota > Alphaproteobacteria > Rhizobiales > Xanthobacteraceae > BOG-931. Next base: position 343,989 of record CAVWBV010000014.1, on the reverse strand, counting down.
TTTCTCGAGGCCCTCGAGAGTGAAGAGGAAATGCGCCGGGCTTGTGCGTCAATCGACAAGCCGACGATGGCGAATATGGCCGATGGAGGCCGCACGCCCATTCGGTCTAAAAAGCAGCTCATGGACATCGGTTATCAAATCGCGATTTTCCCCGCCACGACCGCACTCGCGGCAGCGCACGCGGTGGAAACCGCTCTGAATGTGCTAAAGCGGGATGGGACATCCCAGTCGCCAAATTTGCCGCTCTTCTCGTTCGCGGAGTTCAACGAGTTGATCGGCTTCGAGGACGTCTGGGCATTTGAAAAAAAGTGGGCGAGGCGAGAGGCCAAAACGGCCGCCGAATAGCGACCTCCATTTACGAACCTGTCGCTCTCAAGGCCAATCACGGCATATAAGCGCCGCCATTCACCCAAAGCGTTTGCCCCGTCATGTATGCGCTTTGCGGGCTAAGCAAAAACATCACCGGGCCGACAATATCTTCGGGTGTCGCAACGCGCTTGAGCGGAATGATCGCGTTGTAGGCCGCTATATCGAGACTCACGGGTTTATCCTCCGTAGAACGGCCTGTGCCGCCTCGCAGGAACGCCGTATCCACCGGTCCCGGCGCGACCGTGTTGGCGCGGACGCGCGGCGCGTGTTCCAGCGCGAGCGTTTTGGTCAGAGCGATCATCCCCGCTTTTGCCATCGCATAGGGACCGTATTGCGGACGAATAAATCCGCCAAGCCCGGACGCGATGTTGACGAGGCTTGAACCTCCGCCGCCTTCGAGAAGCGCCATAGCCGCCTTGCAACACAAGAAGGCCGTGCGCAGATTGCCGTCGATCGTGGAATCGAATTCGTTGGCCGGGGTGTGCGCGAGGTCCTGTTTCGTTATCAAAAAACCCGCGGCATTGACGAAGCCGTCAAGCGCACCCCAGAGTTTGCGGATGTTTTCGAACGCCTCCGTCACCGACGTTTCGACGCTGCCGTCGATCTCGATTGCGACCGTTCCCAACGGTGGAGGATGCCGCGCCAATGACGACTTCAGGTCGAGCACCGCGACATCGTCCCCGTCGCGTATACAGCCGGCGACTAAAGTTCGTCCGATCCCGCCGCAGCCGCCGAGAAAGGCTATTCTGCGTTTGCTCATTGTTCGCTGCTCACGGACATGGATCTGCCGGCCACGAATTGAAGAGGTTCCATTTCAGATCCTTGATCTCGATGACGAACCCAGGAAGCTTCGCATCGCGTTCGGCATCGAAGCAGGTGTTGTCCCCGGTTACACCGCTGAAACTGACCGTCTTGAGCGCGTCGCGGATCGCGGTCCGCTCTCCCGGCAATTTTGCCGGATCGCCGCTCACCCCGGTTTTCTCAATCACCTGCTTTAGAAGGTAGACGATGTCATAAGCGTTGGCGTCGGTGTGGTGCGGGATTTTCTTCGAGACCAGGCCGCGCTTGGCATTCTCTTCTGCGAATTTTTGCGTGAATTTTCGTGTGGCGTCGGTCCGATCCCACCAGAAGCCGGCGACGATCAACATCCCGTCCGCGTCGCGGCCGAACAGGTCGATCGAATTCGGATCGGCGAAAATCTGGGATCCGATGACGCGGCCCTGAAATCCTTGCCGGCGCAATTCCTTGATCACCTTGCCGGCGCTGTCCGGGGTGCCGGCGAGTGCAATAACGTCCGGTTTTCGCTCGAGCGCCTGGGAGACCTGTGGCGCGAGATCGAAACTGGCGTATTGAAACGCGATTGGATCGCCGAATGCGATGTTATTAGCCTTGAAAATCGCCGGATAAAATTTTGTACCGGAGATGTTGGACACCCGCTCGTCCGAGACGTAGAGAATTTCCGCTTTGTCGACCTTGATCGACTTTCTCTTCAGGGTGTTGAGGAGGCGCGTAAACTGTTTGCCTTCGTCAGAGACAAATCTCCAGGCGTAAGAGTAGTTGGCGGTGAGGCCAGGTTGCGACGAGGAGTTGGATATCTGCACGATCCCGAGCCGTTCGCCGACCGGGAACGCTACCGCGGCTTCTCCAGAGGAGAAGGGCCCGATAACGGCGAGTGCTTTGTCGTCCTCGGCGAACTTTTGCGTGCCAGTCGCGGCCTGCTTCGGATCGCTGCCGGTATCGTATTTCACCAACTTGATCTTCTTGCCGGCGATTCCTCCGGCCGCGTTCACCTCATCGACCGCGATGTCGACCGCGGTCTCAGTCGCCTCGCCGACGTTTTTCAGTACGCCAGACTTCACCATGTTGAGGCCGAGAACGATCTCGTCGGCGCCAGCCGGATTTGTTGCTGCGATCACCAATGCGGCCGCCGCCGAGACCAACGTTCCGATCCTGATCATCCTCGTCTCCTAGGTTGAAATCCGTGTTCTAAGTTCGTCCCAGATAGGCCCGCGCAAGTTGCTCGTTGTGGCGTAGTTCGTTCACAGGACCCTGCATGGTAACGCGCCCCAGCTCCATGACGAAACCGCGAGAGGCGACGTCCAATGCCATTTGCGTATTTTGCTCGACCAGCAGGATCGCGAGGCCATCGCGGCGGAGGTTAACGATGAGGTCGAAAAGATTGTCCACCAGTCGCGGCGACAGTCCCAGGGAAGGCTCGTCGAGCATCATCAGTCTCGGCTTGGCAATGAGCGCTCGCCCAATCGCAAGCATTTGCTGTTCGCCACCCGAAAGCACCGAAGCTGGCATCTTCCGACGCTGGGCGAGATTGGGAAAGCGATCGTAGATGGCGTCGATGTCGAGACCGATTGCGGAATCTGTGCGGCTATAGGCGCCCATCTGCAAATTCTCATGCACCGTAAGACCAAGCACAATCTGCCGCCCCTCGGGAACAAGCACCAGACGCCGGCGGAGTCGCTGCGCGGGCGACAGCTGTGTAATATCTTCGCCATCGAACCGGATATGGCCATCGGATGCGGGAACAAGGCCCTGGAGGGCGCGCAGCAACGACGTTTTGCCGGCGCCGTTGGCGCCAAGTACCGTCACCAGTTCATCCGCGCCTACAGCGAGCGAGACATCTTTGACCGCGTAAGTGCGGCCGTAGCGCACCTCGAGATGTTCGACCTCAAGTAGCAGTTGACGCTCCTGCGGCACTGACGCGGCGGCGGCCAAGGTACGCGGCGCGCACTTCCTCGTCGTCATGAACGCCCGTTGTGGGCCCTTGATAGATGAGGCGACCGAAGTTGAGCACGATGGTCTGTTCGCAAAGATCGTGTATGAAGGACATGTCGTGCTCAACGACCAACAGGGTGACGCCATCTCGCGCGACTGATTTCAGGAACACCGATAATTCCGCGGTTTCCCGCATATTCAGTCCAGCGGCCGGCTCGTCGAGCATGAGAAGCCGCGGTCGGCTCATCAGCGCGCGCACAACTTCGATCCGTTTTCGAATGCCGTAGGACAGCGTCGATACGTCCGCATCGGGATCAACGTCGATGCCCGCGTCGCGCAGGCTGTTTTCCGCGAGCCGCCGCCATTTATTCGCGCGCTGCCACGCCAAGGGGGCAAGCGCCGCCCTCGCGCCTTTGACTCGCACGTGCTGGCCGAGCATGACGTTTTCCACGACTGAAAGATGCGGCATCAGCCGAATATTCTGGAATGATCGGGCCAGTCCTGCAGTGACGCGCCGCCGGGGCGGCATGTCCTGGATCGGCCTGCCTTCGAGCAAAATGGAGCCGGCGTCGACCGGATACACCCCCGAAATGAGATTGAACAAGGACGTCTTTCCGGCTCCATTTGGGCCGATCAGCGCCATGCGCGCTCCCGCCGGCACGTCGAAACTGACATTGTCGGTCGCGGTCACACCGCCGAAGCGCTTGGTCACGGCGTTGAGGGACAGGGCTGCGTTATCCGCCATGAACGGCACCTGCAGCCAAACGTTTCGATGCCCATCGGCGTGGAGATAATGTGTCGACGATCGTGCGGGTCACTATGCCCTGTGGGCGAAGTGTCATCGTGATCACGATGGCCGCGCCAAAAACCACATAGCGCCAAGAGCCGCCGACCCGCATGACCTCGGGCAGCGCGGTGAAAAACAGTGTGCCGACTAGCGGTCCCCAGGCGGTTTGGACGCCGCCCATGAGGACAAAGAGCAGGACGTAAATCGACAAGAACGAATTGAAGTACTGCGCCTCGACGAAGCTGAAATTGTGTGCGTAAAGCGCGCCGGACAAGCCCGCAAGGGCTCCACCGATGGCAAAGGCGGCGACTTGAACGGCGCGGACGTTAACACCCATCAAAACGGCCGCCGCCTCGTCATCGTTGATGGAACGCATTGCGAGTCCAAATCGGGTTGCCATCAGATAGAATGCGAGCAGGGTCACCGCGACTGCGCATGAAACAAGCACCGGCAGCTCCACGTGCGCAGGCACGACCATTCCAATCGCGCCGCCGAAGAATTGCGTCCTCAGGAGAAAACCAGCCACGAGCTCGCCAAAGGCGAAAGTCGCAAGCACCATGTAAACGCCGCGCGTGCGTAGCACCGGGAAAGAGATCAGGAAGCCGATGAGACCTGCGACCAGCATTGCGGCCGGTATGGTCAACCACGTCGGCAGCAATGCCACGCTTGAAAGCCAAGCCGCCGAATAAGCGCCGATAGCTTGAAATCCCGCGCCGCCAAGATTGATCTGCCCGGTCGCGGCGGGAACGAAAAGGCCGTAGGCGAAGATCAGATTGATGCAAAGAATAGCTACGATACCGCTTAGATAACCGCTCATCGCCGCGCCTTCCCGCTTCGATAATGGGTTGGCAAACGCCGCATCACATTTTGCCTTTTCCGGCCGTCGCTGTTCCAAATAAGCCACGCGGGCGGACGATGATGATGGCGAGCAAAAGACCCCAGACGACCATTTGCACGGAATCGCCACCGAGGAAGTAGATGGAGAGCGTCTCAATCAGTCCGATTATCAAGCCGCCGGCGATCGCTCCCCAGATGGAGCCAACACCGCCGAGCACCATGGCGGCAATCGCTTTTGTGCCGACATTATCGCCCATGAACGGTGAAACGCTGCCATAGTTCACCGTGAACAGCGCGCCGGCCACGCCGGCAAGAAGGCCGGTCAGGATAAAGACGACGGGAACGACCTTGTTAACTTCAACGCCGAGCAGCGTTGCCGTATCGGGATTTTCCGCGATGGTGCGCAGCGCTCGTCCGGTTCGCGTATGCCTCAGGACGTAGCTGAGCGCGGCAACAACCGCTACGGCAAGTCCGCAGCTCACCAGCTGGGCTCCGCCGATGACAAGACCGCCGATATGCGCATCGGCTTTGAACGGAACGACGAACCGCTGCGATTCCGAACCGAGAAAAATCAGGACCAAATGCTCGAAGATCAAGAGAAAGCCCAAGGACGAGACAAGCGGAATAGCGTGCTCCGTGGCGTCGCCATGCTTCATTTTGAGGTAACGGAACGTAAATCGCTCGACGATCAATGAGGCGACGACGGCGACCGCGACGCCGCCCGCAAGCGCGGCCAGCCAAGCCCAGCCACCGGCGAATTTGACATAGCCATTACTCATCAAGCCCCACGCCACCATTCCGGTGAGCATGAAAAGTGTGGGGATTGTAAAGTTGAGGAAATTGAGGACGCCGATAGTCAACGTGAAGGCGACAGCGACGGTCATGTAAATCGAGCCGAGCAGCAGGCCCGACGCAACTTGACGGGCGATGACTTGGCCGCCGAGAGCGATCCCGGCTACTACAGCAACCGCAATGATTGCCGCCGTGAAAGCCGGGCTCTGAAAGAGCGGGCGGTACCTGACGAATGCTGATGCCGATATCATCAACGTCCCAGAGATAGCGGCTCTGCGGTCCTATTGCGGAATGTGGGTTGCGTGTTGCGCACGATAATTTGCCGCCACCTCTTCGCGTGTCGCCCACCAAACTCCGTCAAATCCTTTTGCGTAGGCAAGGAATTTGCGCAGTATTCCGGCGCGGTGTGGAACGCCGATCACGTGGGGATGTAAACCTACGTTCATCATCATGCCGGATTTGCCACCTTCGGCATACAAAACATCAAACTGCTCCTTCATACAGTCGATAACCGCTTCATTCGTAAGCCCGCGCCGAAGCAGAAGCGTAAAATCGTTGATCTCGATGGAGTAAGGAACGCCGACAATCGGACCGCGCTCGGTTTCGATCATGTAGGGCTGATCGTCGTTCATCAGATCGCACCAGAACTGAAGCCCATTCTCGACTAAAATGGCAGCCGTGTTGGTCGTGCCGCGCAGCGAAGACGATAGCCAGCCTTTTGGTTTCCGCCCAGTTACGCGTTCATAAATCTTCAGGGTCTCTTCGATGACCCGGCGTTCCTCATCGGGCTTGTGTTGCAGGTGACACAGCAGTTCGCCCTGTTCATAATTATGCGGTATCAATTCAAAACGGCGCTCAATCGCGGCATCGATCACGGCGCGCCGTTCTACCGCCATTTTCGCGTTCATCGTGCAGCTTGCACGAACGCCCGCTTCGCCGAAGATGTCGAACAAACGCCAAACGCCGACGCGCTGGCCGTATTCGCGCCAGGAAAAGTTGGGGAAGTCAGGGATATTTCCCGGCAGCATGTCCGGCAATATGGCGGGGCCGCCGGCGTAATAGGGCGCTGACGTTTCTTTGAGCAAATCCCAATACTCGAGATTTACAGTGACGATGAGCGCCAACCTTTTGCCCTCGGGCCATTGCAGCCGCCCGCGTTGGGGCAATGGGACAAAGGGATAACGCATGCACACGCCTCTCGGGTAATTTGCCCCGGTCGCTTGTCCGCCGTGACAAAGCCCGGCATATCTCTTTGTCCGGACAACTTAATGAAGAACGGCCTGCCGTACGTGTCAAGGAATCCGATGCCGACTGAAGTGAGCCAAAGTGTCATCATCGTCGGTGCCGGCCCGGTCGGCCTGGTGACTGCCGCCCTGCTGGTGGAACAGGGGATACCCGTCGTCCTGATCGAAGCGTGCAACGAATTGCCGCACGATTTACGGGCTTCGACCTTTCATCCGCCGACACTCGATATGCTCGAACGGTTTGGCGTGGTCGGCGCGATGATCGAACAGGGCTTGATCTGCCCGACGTGGCAATTTCGCGACCGGAAGGAGGGTGTGATCGCCACCTTTGAATTGTCTCGGCTCAAGCCCGATACCAATCATCCCTATCGCGTGCAATGTGAGCAGTGGCGGCTCGGAGAACTCCTCTACGAGAAGCTCAGGACCGACGCCTACGCGACGATCCGCTTCGGCGCGACCGCTATCGGTGTGCGGCAAAGTGCGGACGGCGTCGAGGTTGATATGACCGTTCCGGGCGGCGGCGAGGAAACAATCCGCGGGGCCTTCGTGGTCGGCGCCGACGGAATCGGCAGCGTGGTCCGCAAAGCCATGGGCGTGAATTTCGAGGGAATGACTATTCCGGAGATTTTCCTGACCTTGTCCACGACCTACGACTTCACCAAGGCCATGCCGGATATCGCCAATATTGCTTATCTGTCGGATCCTGACGAATGGTTTGTGCTCATCCGTACGGCGGGGCTTTGGCGCGCGCTCTTTCCGGTTGACGCTTCACTGAGCGATGCCGAGGTAACATCATCGGCTCTTGCGGAGCGGTTGCTCCAGGGCGCGGTTCCGCGTCCTCAGCCCTACGAGGTGCGTCATCGCACCGCTTACCGTGTGCACGAGCGCGTTGCGACCACGTATGTCGCCGGGCGCATGTTGATCGCCGGCGATGCGGCGCACGTCAATAATCCACTGGGCGGCATGGGCTTAAACGGCGGGATTCACGACGCGTTCAACCTCAGTCGAACGCTGGTCGAAGTAACCCGCGGCGCTCCTCTGGAAACTCTTGGTCGCTACAGCCGGCAGCGGCGAGCGGTTGCGCTCGACGTCGTACAGCAAACAACCCTGCGTAACAGGGCAATTCTAAACACGCGCGAACCGCGTGCGCGGCGCGCTTATTATGACGAGCTGCGCCGCATCGTCGCCGATCCGATAAAGCACCGGGACTACGTGATGCGCACTTCAATGGTTCAGTCGCTGAAGGATTCTGAAAAAACCGTGTGATACCGGAGACGGCGTTCCGCGCTTGCTAGTCGCCGACCGCAGGCACGAAAGCGCGGTTCCTTTCGGTCACGCGCATACTCATGCCGCGCAGATGCCCAGGCACGAGTCGCAGATCCTCGTCGACGGCGCGGCGCAGCAGCGCCCGCCGCGTGCGCGCCGCCTGCGCGCGGTCAAGGCAAAAGCCGCTAGACCAATCTGGCCGGAAGACTTGCACTGGACTGTGGATCGCGTCGCCACAAAAAAGGAAATGCGCATCCCGGCCGGCGGCGACGTCGAGCCCAATTTGCCCGGGCGCGTGCCCGGCAAGATCGACAATCAGCGCGCCGTCAGCGATCTCGTCGCCAGGCGCATGCACGCGTGCAAGGCCGGCATCCAAAATCGGTAAAACGCTGTCTTGGAAACTGCCATGATTGGCCGTAGCTGATTTGGCGGCTTCTTCAGCGCGCTGATCGATTTCCTTTTGGCTCATGATATAGCGCGCGTTCGGAAACGTCGGCACCCAGCGGCCGGACTCCAGCCGGGTATTCCAGCCGACATGATCCGCATGCAAGTGTGTGCACATGACAATGTCGATATCTTGTGGCGCACAACCGGCCGCCGCGAGGTTCGCGAGATACCGCGTGGCGCTGCGGTCGTTCCATTCCGGCCGGAGCGGCCGCACCTTGTGCTCTCCGACACAAGTGTCGATCAGAATCGTTTTGCCGCCGAAACGTAACAGATGGCTCTGAATGGTGAGAAGAATCTTCCCAGCCGCGAAATCGACGTGATCGGTCAACGCGTCTACAAATGGGTGTAGCGACTGGAGTCGTCCGTCGGGAAAGATCGTCTCCAGCGGAATGGCGAACAGGTCGAGATCGACGATCCGGTTGATCGAGATGTGCTGCGATTGCGTCGCGAGGCCTGTCATCAACTCTACTCAGAATTCCGCTAACAAGCGGCCGAAACCTTCCATGCGATCCTCGATGCCGTTGGCACGCAACGCGTGCCAATAGGTCGCGGTGTTGATCGCGATAACCGGCTTGCCGAGCCACATTTCAGCCGCTGCCGCAAGACGGACCATGGAGAGATTAGTCCCCACCTGAACGATCGCGTCGACGTCATCTCCATCTAGCTTCAGAAGGACTTCGCGGAGGGTTTCCGTCGTCTGCTCCGCGATTTGCGTCCACGAGCGGCATTGCAGGCATACGTCGCGCACGACTTCAAAATCCATGTCGGTGAAATAGCGGCGCACCTCCGTGTTCATGACCGGCCAATAGGGAGAAAGGACCGCAATCCGTCGAACGCCACCATATCGGCGCAACGCCGCTGTGCTTGCATCGCTGCCGATGCTGAGTTTGACGCCGGAAGCGTCTTCGACCTGGTGCGTGAACGCGGCGGCCCCTTTCGCACCGTTGATAAAAGTCACTGCCGACATGCCCATGACCAGGTAGTGCGGCAAACACGTCATGACGCTTTTTACTGCATCGATGACATTACCCGCAATCACGTCGGTGGCCGCTCTAAAGCTCTCATTGCTGACGGCGTTCGCGTTCGGCGTAAAGATGCGGCTATAGTGATTGGTGACGCCGGGCGGGCGCATGTCGTCGAAGTCCGGTTGGACGACCGTGTTGGTGGAGGGGCCGATCACTCCAAACTTACGGCGCCAGCCTAGGACATCGGTCATTGTCACTTGCCTTTCTGGAATGCGCCGGGGATGGGCGACGCGCCTATTCTGTTCTGTACACATTTGGAATGTAGTCAGGCAATATGTCCGGACAATTTCGCGGCCTGGTGAGCGGGTCGCAGCCGGGGAGAATGCGGCATGCGTGTTGATACGCCGCGCTACGTGCAAATCCTGAACGTGCTCCATCAGCGGGTGGAGAGCGGGGAATATCCGCTTGAGGAGCGGATGCCTACCGAAAGCGAATTGTGCGACGAATTTGGCGCGAGCCGGTTCACCGTCCGCGAGGCACTTCGGCGGCTGGTCGATCACGGGATGGTGCAGCGCAGGCAAGGCTCTGGCAGTGTTGTGGTCGCCGCCACGTCGCAAGCCCGCTACGTCCATTCACTCTCGTCACTCGCCGATTTGTCACAGTTCGCGTTCAACACCCACTACGACTTGTTGTCGATCAAGCAGGTCACACTTGTGGAAAAGGTTGCTCAAGAGATCGGCGGCGAAGCCGGTTCGCGATGGTGGCTGATCGAAGGACTGCGGAGTAGCGAACGCGGCGGCAGGGTACTATGCTATGTGCGCTCGTATGTACCCCGGCGGCTGTCCCGCTACATTCGCGAGCTACACCGCTGCACCGGACCGTTTCATGTCCATTTCGCGAAACGGACTTCCGAGAAAATCGTTGAGGTCGTTCAAGAGTTGCGCGGCGAGGCCATGAGTAGGGCAATCGCGGGTCGATTGCGACAGAAGACCGGCACTATCGGAGTCTGCGCGCTACGCCGCTACACCACACGGCATGGCACTCTGATCGCATCCTACAATTGGCACGTTGCGCAGGATTTTCATTTTCGCATGAAAATGTCGCTCGACGTGTGACGGACTCGTCAAAAGGTCCGTTGCGCCCGAGCCATATATAGTGACAGCGGCACCATGGCCGCGTCGTTAAATCTCTAAAAATAGGAATTCACCACAAGCAGGTGCTAACCCTCTGCACCGCGCCGCCATACAAGTTAAGAGTTGTTTAATACGCCGTATGGCACGGCTAATACGCCGGCGATTCATAGAAAAGTGAAATGTTTGTGCAACGGGTAGATCGCTTGGGAGATAGCGTTGCGTAAGTTCCCGCAGATTTTCAAAAGGCTTGGATGGTCTACGGCGGCGGTGCGCGAGATCACCGACGCCTTGGTGCTCTTCTCCATCTCCATACTTGCGTATGTGTCGGTCTCGGAGTGGGGTGGTATCGCGATACTGGACCGAATCTCCGGCTCGCGCATTGAAAAGCCGTCGTTTGCTTATTACGCAGGCATTGCGCTGGTCGTTTATACGGTTCGCCGCGTCGTGGACCAGAGAAGCGAGCGTGCAAAAAGAGTAGCGGCCGAGGGTCAAGCGCAAGCGGCGTTGATGCGCGACCCGTTGACTCAGCTGCCAAATCGTCGCCAATTCCACGTCGACGTCAGCACCGCCTTGCACAATTCCAGCAACAAGATGAGCGTTTTGTTGCTGGGACTTCACGAGTTTAAGAAACTCAACGAAGTTTACGGCCATGTCGGGTGTGACGAAGCGCTTGCGCAGGTCGGCGCGCGGATCCGCGAGCGCGCCAACCCAGGCGATATCTTCGCCCGCATCGGGGATGATGAATTTGCCCTATGCCTCGCCGGCGCCGATCCCGAGACGGCCCGGAAAATTGCGTGTTCGCTAGTCGAGATCGTCAAAATGCCGGTGCAAATCGGCATCGAGTATCACACGCTGGGCGCCAGCGTGGGGATAGCGCAGGCAGGACGCGGCCATATGACCGTGGACGAGCTTCTTCGCTGCGCCCACGTCGCGTTGTCGCGCGCCAGAAATAGCCATATCGACTATTGTTTTTTCGATCCGAAAATGGATGCCTACATCCGCGAGCGGTCGCTTTTGGAAAAGGACTTGCGGGCGGCTATCGGCGGCGACCAAATTCAGCCCTACTACCAACCGGTGATCGATCTCAAGAGGAGGCGCATCGTCGGCTTTGAAAGTCTGGGCCGATGGCGCCATCCCGTGAGCGGATTGATCTCGCCAGAGACATTTGTGCCCCTTGCGGAGGAGCTCGGCCTCTTGAATGCAGTGTCGGGGCAGCTGTTCGGTGACGCATGCCGCGATGCGGTCACCTGGCCCGATGATCTCTCGCTTTCCTTCAACTTTTCGCCATCCCAGCTCAACGATCGAAAATTTGCCGACGCGGTCCTTACGGTCCTTCAGGACGCCGGTCTGCCACCGCATCGTCTCGAAGTGGAAATAACCGAAAGCGCCATCGTCGCGGACCTGGAGGCGACGCGCCACGCGCTGCAAACTCTGCGCAATGCTGGGGCGCGCGTCGTGATTGATGATTTCGGGACTGGCTATTCGAGCCTTTATCACCTGTACGAGTTGCGTTTTGACAAGCTCAAGATTGACCGGCGCTTTGTTCAGGGACTGGCAACGTCTAGCGAAAGCCAGGTTTTCATGCGGGCAATCGTCGGTCTCTCAAAGGGACTGAACCTTTCAGTCACTGCCGAGGGTATTGAGACGGAAGCGCAGGCGGCTGCCGCGCTTCACCACGGCGTGCAATATGGGCAAGGCTTCCTGTTCGGCCGCGCCATTCCAGCCAACGAAGTTTTAGCGCTGCTCTCCAATTCGCCGAAAGCCCTCGCCGTCTGATCGCTTGGCTCCGCGCTTGTGGTGCGCGTTTTATCTGCCTCAGATTCGGTTCGTACCAAGCGCGTCCGGGCCCCCCAAATAGGCGGCCAGAACCTCCGGCTGGGCGGTCACCTCGCGTGGAAGACCATCGGCAATCTTAGCGCCGTAATTGAGCACCACAACCCGATCTGCGAGATCGGAAACCATCTGCATGTCGTGCTCGACCCAGACAATGGTGGGGCCAAGGTCGTGCATGATGCGCAGAATGAAACGCGCAAGATTTTCGCGTTCTTCGCGGATCAATCCGGTGCACGGTTCATCGAGCAGGAGGAGTCTTGGTTCGCTCGCCAGCGCGCGCGCTACGCCGACAATCTTCTGAACGCCGTAGGGCAGCATACCGACCGGCGTGTTGCGATGCCGATAAAGTTCGAAGAAATCGATGACCGCCTCGATCTTTCGACGCGCCTCAACTTCTTCCCGTCGCGCGCGGCCGAAATAAATGCCGCTCAGCAAAGGTCCGGCGCGGAAGGAGCGGTGGCGGCCAATGAGGAGGTTCTCCATCACGGTGAGATGGGCAAACAATTCGGCATGTTGAAACGCTCGGCCGACGCCGCGTTGGACCATCTGCCAAAGCGGTCCTTTGGCAATTGTTTCGCCATCCAGAAGGATTTGCCCCTCGCGGGGGTGGTAGATGCCGTTGATACAGTTGAGCATGGCAGTCTTGCCGGCGCCGTTTGGACCCACGAGCGCAATCAATTGTGACGGGGTGGCGTCGAACGAGACAGAGCGGAGCGCCTGGATGCCGCCGAAGCGCAGCGTCACGTCTTTGACCTTCAAGTGTACGCCTTTTTTTGTCATCCCCACCATCGACGCTTGCGGGTGTACTGACGAATATTGCGGTAGCTCCCGGCGTTGCCGTCACCAAGGTAAAATTCACGCATGTCTTGATGGCCGAGCAATCTTTCCGCTTCGCCCTTGAACACGACGCGGCCGTTCTCCAGCACGTAACCGAATGACGCAATTCGCAGCGCGGCTGCCACATTCTGCTCGACAATCAGCATGGTCAGGCCGAGGTTGCGATTGATGACGCGCAAAATTTCCATGATTTCATTGGTGATGATCGGAGCGAGCCCGAGCGAGAGCTCGTCCACCAAAAGTAGCTTAGGCTCGCAGATAAGCGCCATTCCGATCGCCAGCATCTGCTTTTCACCGCCGCTCAAATAGCCGGCGACCTGCTTTTCCCGTTCGGCAAGGCGCGGAAAATAATCAAGGACCGCATCTCGTAATGCGCGCCGTTTCGGCGTCAGACTGAAATCGAGATTTTCGCGGACGGTGAGTGTGTGAAACAGCTTCTCGCGCTCGGGCACCAGCACCACGCCCAGCCGCGAGATTTGATGGGGAAGAAGGCCGCGAAGCGACTGCCCGGCGAACATAATATCACCGTCGGTAACAGCGACATCCTCCGCCGGAAGGAACCCCGAGACCGCGCGCAAGGTGGTAGTCTTACCTGCGCCGTTGCTGCCGATCATGGCAACGATGCTACCAAGCGCGACCTCGATGCTGACGCCTTGGATGGCTGTGGCTACGTCGTGATAAACGACCTCGAGCTGGCGCACATTAAGGAGGGGTGCCGCTGGTGTTAGTTCGCTCATCGCGCGCCGCTAGCCTTGATCTCGCGATAGCGGAACGGCCAGCGCTCGAAATAGGTCGCGATACGACGATAGATTTCGATCAGGCCGTCCGGCTCGAACAGCAGGAAGCCGATAATTGCTGCCCCAATCGCTGCTTGCTGAACGCCGAAAATGGTAGTGCCGAAGTGCCAGGGCAGGGCGTCGAAAGCACGCTGAACTGCGAATGGCAGAAGCGTGATGAAGACCGCACCGAGCACCGAGCCGACGACTGAGCCCATGCCGCCGACGATAATCATCGCGAGATAGATGATGGCGAGTTCGAGCGTGTATTCCTCCACGGTCACGACGGTTGTGAAATAGGCTCCGAGGCTCCCGGCCAGTGCGGCAATCGCGGAGGAGACGGTAAAGGCGAGAAGCTTATAGCGCGGAACGTTGACGCCCGTGGCCTCGGCGGCGATGTCGCGATCGCGGATCGCGACCCAGGCGCGTCCGATATAACTGCGTGCCAGATTGAGGCCGAACATCAGCACGGCGGCTGCGACAATCAGGAGCGCGTAGTACCAACCGCGCTCGCTTGCGAGCTTGAATCCACCCAGCGATGGAGGCGGCACGGTGATGCCGGCCGACGCGCTCGGGCCGACAATGGCCTGATAATTCGTCAGCACGTAGATGATGGCATAATGCATCGCCAGCGTGGTAATGGCGAGATATATGCCGCGAAAGCGCAGGGCCGGAAGCCCGACAAGAAAGCCGATAAACGCTCCGGCGCAGCAGCTTGCCGGAACGGCGACAAAGAACGGCATTCCATAGCGCTGCGCCAGGATGGCGGTGCTGAAGGCGCCTATGGCCATGAAGCTCGCCTGGCCGAGCGACAATTGTCCGCAATAACCAGTCAGCAGGTTGATGCCAATCGCGCCGATCGCAGCGATCAGGCAAAGATTCATCAGGTGTAAAAAGTAATCGCCACTGACGACCGGCAGCAACAAAATCACCGCGGCAACTATGCCGACCACTGCTCGCTGGTAAGGTTCCGGCAAAATCCGGTTCGTCTGCGCGTACGAGACTAGAAGATAAGGACTGGGTTTTGCCACAGGGGCGTCCTCAAACGCGATTGATCTCTTCGACCGTGCCGAACAATCCCCAGGGCCGCCAACTCATCACGGCCAAAAGAATAAGGAACGGCACAGTTTCGGCGAGCGTCGGGCTGATCAGACGCGCGGTGAGATAGGTAGCTGCGGCCACGAGGAGACCGCCGAAAGCCGCTCCGCGCAGACTGTCGAGACCACCCACCAGCGCGGCTGTCAGTCCACTGAGTCCTATGATGGTGCTCTGCGGGCTCAGCATCGAGCGCGAGCCGAACAAGACGCCAGCGAGCGCTGCGGAGAACACCGCCACGCCCCAAGCAACGGCGAGAATTAGATTGATGTTGACCTGTCGCTGCGCCGCGAGCAGCGGATTTTCCGCGGCGCCGCGGAACTGCCGGCCGAGACGCGTGAGTTGAAAGAAGATGGCCAGTGCGACAAACGCGGCGGCGCAGGTCAAGACCGAAATCACGTCGATCCAGGTGATGCGTCCGCCGCCGGCGAAATTGTACAGAGCTTGCCGGCCAATCGGGATGCCCACGCTGCGCGAATTCCAGATCACGACAATGGCCGCCTTGAGGATAATGGCAAGACCGATGGTGACCATAGCGGCGACGAAAGTCGGGCGTCCCAGCAGTCGCCGCATTAGGGCAAAATAGATAGCCACGCCGAAAAACGCGCTTGCCGCTGCCGCGATCATGATGGATGTGAGTAGCGAAAGCGCGGTGAGCGTAGTGCCGGTGAGAAAGCCCGCCGAATGAAATACGTAGGCGCCCACGATCGCCAATTCGCCTTGGGCGAAATTGATGACGCGGGACGCCTTGTAGATGATGACAATTCCAGCCGCGAGCAGGGCATAGGTGCTGCCAAGCGCAAGGATGCTGACTAAAAGCTCCACGGCGCGGCGCGTCTGGTTTTACTTCGCCGGAAACTCGAGGCCGGTTTTCTTCAACCAATCGCCGACGCCGACGAACTTCTCATTATCCCAGTGGTAGAGCCGCCAATAGGTCGGGCCGTAATGGTTTTCGGCTGACATCTCGATCGGTCCGCCGGTCAGCCCCTTGGTGTCGAGCTTCACGCTTTGCATCGCTTTGTCGAGGCCTTCCCGCGTGCAGTTGGCGCCGCAGTTTTTCAACGCTTGTTCGGCGAACATTCCGAGCACCCAGCCAGTGACGTGCATACTCGTCGGGTTAGCGACGCCGTATTTCTTCGCGGCGGCAATAAGATCGGCCATGCCCGGAGCGTTGTCGCTCGGCACCGCGTAGCGAGAGACCATGTAAATGTTTTCGCCGCTGCCCGCTTGGGCCGCGGCCTGCCGCGCGGTGTCTTCCGACGCACCGTAGGCGGCAATGATATAGGGGCCGGTATAGCCGGCAGCGCGCAATGCCGCGATCACGCCGATATTTTGCTCGGCTCCGTAATGTCCGACGATCATCGCCGGCTTCATTCCAGCAGCCGTTTGCGCGAACGGCGTGAAGTCCGCGGTGCGTACCGGGAAAAGGACTTCGTCCCAAGTATAGCCTTCCTTTTCCACGGTGAGCTTGTTGTGCATGTTGGCGGCGCGGCCGCCGACACTGTCGAAGGTTATGCCGACAACCTTACCGCTTGGGACGATTCGCTTCTGAAGCACGCCGATGGCTTCACCGGCTACTTCGAATGTAACGCCGGTACTGAAATAGTTCGGCTTGGCCGGAGGCAGTGCATCGAGAATGGCGCTGAATGTACTCGCCACCGGAACGCCAACCTTCTGCATTTCGGCGATGACAGGCGCCTGCGTGCTGCTCAGGCTCAGCCCGAAGATGCCGAGCACCTCGTTGCTTTCGACCTGCTTCTTGGCAGCGGCCACGGCACGATCGGCGCGCAGTCCGTCGTCGTCAATCGTCACATTAACCTTGCGGCCATTGACGCCGCCGCGGTCATTCAGCGCTTTAATATAAAGCTCGAACCCTTGCCACGTCGGCGTGTATGAGCCGGCGAGGGGGCCCGACAAATCCGTGATGTAGCCGATCTTGTAGTCCTGCGCGTGCGCGGGCGCAGTCACCGCGCATGCAGCAGCGAGCACGGCAAAAGCCGCGCCGATACATTTTAATCTGGACATCATATCCTCCCTAAGCTTCGACTTTTTCTTTGGTGCGCCGTGGCTCTTCAGTCACGTCGATTGGTGCAGGCTCGCCCTCGTCGCCGTACATGTCTGAGATCAACGCGGCGAACATCGATTCGAGGTGCTTGCGCTTGACTTTCCGGGTTGGGGTCGTGTCGCCCTCTTCCGGATCAAGTTCCTTGGGAATAATGCGGAATTTCTTCACTTGCTCGACGCGCGACAGCTGCTCGTTGACCGCAGCGATCTCGCCTTCAATCAGTGCGATGACGGCCGTGTGCGAGGCGAGCGAGGTGAAGCCGGTGTAGATCACGCCATTGCGGCGCGCCCATTCCGACACGGTGCTGTAGTCGATTTCGATGAGCGCGCTGACGAACTTGCGCCCATCGCCGATGAGCGCCGCCTCGCTGACATACGGACTACTCTTGACGAGATTTTCGATCTCGCTCGGCGCGATATTTTTGCCGCCGCTCGTGATCATGATGTCCTTTTTGCGGTCGACGATGCGCCACTCGTTGGCGGCATTGGCCTCGACAACGTCACCGGTATGCAGCCAGCCGTCGATGAGGACCGCCGCCGTGCCTTGTTCGTTTTTCCAATAGCCGCGGAACAGGCCCGGGCCGCGCACTAAGAGTTCGCCGTCATCGGCGCGGCGCACTTCTCGCGGCAGGATCGGCAGTCCGCCTCTCTCGGGGAAGGGAAAGGGTGGACCTTGGCAGAGCACGTATCCACCTTCGGTGATGCCGTAGAGGTTGCGCACGTTGACGCCCCAGATCTGCCACGTCTCCTGGATTTTCAGCGGCAGAGGCGCTCCGGCACAGAGAATCGCCTGGATTTTTGACATGCCGACCTTACGCAGTAATGGCTGAAACACGACGATCGCCGCTACGGCGTTGAATATCGCAACAACGGCGCCGGGATCTTTCCCGGCCCAGCGGGATCGGCGATGACGCGCGCCGATTGCCATAGCCCAGTCGTAGAAGCGCCGCTTGATCCACGAACTGCGCTGAAGGCCAACGACCACCTGCGAAGCCATCTTTTCTAGAATGCGTGGCACGACGTTCAGGAACGTCGGCTGCACTTCATAGAGCGTGCCGAGCAGGTCCTCGACCTCTTCGCCGATGTGGGGAATGACCTCGGCAACCAGCGGCAGACAAATCGACATCGACCGCTCGATCAGATGCGCCATCGGCAGATGTGCGACCGCGCGGTGCTCGCCGGTTCGCAGTTCCGGGAATGCTTCCAAATAGGAATTGGCAAAGCCCCACATCAGCGATGCATGATCATGCATCGCACCTTTCGGCGGGCCGGTCGTGCCGGACGTGTAAACCAGGACGGCGATGTCATTGGCGCCGACCGCGGCGGAGCGATCGTCCAGGAAGGTCTCACGATTTGACATCGTCGCAAGGCGCACTCGGCCGAGGGTCAGCACGTCCTGAAAGCTGATCAGCCGATCGTCGGTGTACTGAAATAGCGCGCGCGTATCGAACACTATGATCTTGCGTATACGTGGCATGCGGCTCGGGATGTTCAGCAGCTTATCGACAAATTCCTGATTCTCCGCGCAGAAGAACTCGGCGTCGCCATTGTCGAGCTGATACTCGACCTCGCTGACCGAACAAGTCGTGTAAATGCCGTAGCAGACGGCGCCGCCGCAAAGCGCCGCCATGTCCGCGACCATGAACTCCCAGCAGGGGTCGGCCATGGCTGCGACGCGGCTGCCGCGACGCAGCCCGAGTGCGTCAAGGCCGGCAAGAAATTCGGCCACCAGGCGGCGGTACTGCCGCCAGGTTATCTCATGGTAGATGCCTTGATCCTTATAGCGCAGCGCGACGCGGTCGGGCGTCGCCGCGCAACGGGAGATAAACCATTGCGGAATGCTCCAGGTCGTTAGCTCCGGAGCCCGCAGCTTGTTGTACCCGTACACGTCAGCCCCGCGCTTACCTCACGTTCACCCAGACGCTCTTCTCCTGCGTCAACTCGCGCATCACGGAGAAGCCCATCTCGCGTCCATAACCGCTTTGCTTGTAACCGCCATAGGGCGCCATCGAGCTTACCGCTCCCCAGGTGTTGATCCACACGTTCCCGGCCTCGAACGCTTGCGCCGCGCGCATGGCGCGTCCGACATCGCGCGTGATGACGGAAGCGGCCAGTCCGTAGGAACAGTCGTTGGCTAGCGCTAGCGCTTCGCCCTCTTCTTTGAAGGTGAGCACGGACAAAACCGGTCCGAAAATTTCCTCCCGCGCGATCTTCATCGAGTTCTGTACTTGATCGAAGATGGTCGGGCCGACGAAATGTCCCTTTTCATTGAGCCCCTTAGGCTCCTCTCCACCATAGACGAGCTTCGCATCGGCTTTGCCACTGTTGATGTAGCCGACAACGCGCTCCTTCTGTTTGGCCGAGATCAGCGGACCCATGGTTGTTCCGGGGTCCATCTGATAGCCAAGGCGCACCTTCTTGGCGGCCTCGACCACCTTTTCCAGTACTTTGTCGTGCACTTTCTCGTGCAGGAACAAGCGCGATCCGGCGGTGCAGACCTGTCCCTGATTGCTGAAGATCGCCATGGCGGCAACAGACGCCGCCTGATCGATCGGCGCATCCTCATAAACAATGACTGCGCTCTTGCCACCGAGCTCAAGGCCGACAGGTTTGAGCGTTGCGGCGGCTTCCGCGGCGATGCGCTTACCGGTGACGGTGCTGCCAGTGAACATGATCTTGGCAACCATGTGATGCTGCACCAGCGCCAGCCCGGCGACGCTGCCATAGCCCGGCACAATGTTGACCACGCCCGGCGGGATTCCGGCCTCCTGGCACAGCTTGCCGATATACATAACGGAGAGGCACGCCTGCTCGGCCGGCTTGAGAACCACGGTGTTGCCGGCCGCGATAGTGGGCGCGATTTTCCAGATCGCCTGTAGCAGCGGATAGTTCCAGGGAATGATGCCGCCGATGACGCCGAGCGGCTCCCGCAGCGTCATGTTTATATAGGGGCCCGGCACCGGGACGGTTTGGCCTTCGATCTTGGTGGCCATGCCCGCGAAGTATTCCAGCGCATCGATTGCAGTCACAGCGTCGATGGCTTTGGAATCCCGGATCGGCTTGCCGGCATTGATCGATTCAAGTTCGGCGAGCTTGGGCGCGTGTGCTTCGACGAGCTGAGCAAGTTTCATGATTGCTTTGGCGCGTGCCGCGGCGGTCTTCTTGCGCCAGGCTGGATAGGCGGCCAGCGCTGCGCGTACCGCTTTCTCGATGTCCTCCTCGTCGCATTCGGCAAGTTGCCCGCAGATTTCGCCATTGCCGGGATTGAACGTAGGAAACGTCTTTCCGCTCGTTGAGGGAACGAACTCGCCGTTGATGAAGGCGCCCCATGTTTCCGGCTTGAATTCGGCGACGGTCTGCGTTTCGACCTTGTTCATGGGGTCCTCCTGTCTCGCTACTGTGTCAGGTTTTGATCGGCCGCCTCGGCGCGCCTAGTGACGCAACACGCCGGTTTTATCGACCTCGTTCCGTAACGCCTCGAGTTCGGCCTTGGTCGGCGGCTCCACCGAGTCGACTTTCTTCGCGGTCTTCACTTCGAACCCGGTATTCGCCTTTATATCTTCCACGGTGACGCCGGGAAACGTCATGTAAAGTCGCGCCTCGAGTGTATCGGGATCGAAATCGAAGATGCATTTCGGCGTCACGATCCATTTCGGGCCATCGCCATAGAATTCGCTTTCGCGGCACACCTTTTTGCCGGGATGCGAAATGTAATCGACGCTCTCGACCAATCGGCGTTTGTCATGCGCAGTGAGGAACACGTAAGTATCCCGCACGCCGACAGCGATATCGTTGATTCCAATGGTGCCGGGGCCGCGGAACGACATTTTGCCGTCCTTGCCGGCGAGCCCGATCATATTGGTATTGCCCCATTTGTCGGCCTGGATGCCGCCGACAAAGAATTTGTCAGCGAACCAGAAGTGATTGACGTCGCGGTATTCGCTGCCGTCCTTGTAGTAATCCTTGCCGCCCGGCGCGCCGTAGAAGAGAAAAGTATCGGGATGGTCGTGCACCGATTCAGCGTAGCGGATCAGCTCATAGCCGGTTGATGTCTTGGGCAGCTCCGGTATGTCGACGTCCGTGACCTGGCAAAGCGTGACCGACCCGCCGAGCTGTAGCTTCAGATTCGGTGCGTGCGTCTTCTGCGCCAACATCGTCGCGGCGAAGAAGATTTCGGTGTGCGCGCCGGAAGTGATTTTGTCGGTGTCCTCGATCTCGCGCGAGAACACGACCGCCATCATTTCTTTCCAGGAATAGTCGCTCATCTATCGAAGTTCCTCTAATTTCGTGACCGCAGGATGCTGATCGCTAGCGCTACCAGCTAACGATCGGGTGGGTGTAGAGGCTCAAGAGCTTCTTGATCCCGACCGTGTCGAGATAGGCGTAGTGGTCCCGGATGTGCCGCTTGAGGTATTCATCCCACGTCTTGCTGTCGCCCTTGCGATTGGCCTCGCTGCACTTGACGTAGTCGAGGATGAAATCGACATCCTCCTTGTAAAACCCGTGTGCGGCGTAGGGATGGCCGCCATAGGGCGCCTCGACCACCACGTCCGCGTAGGCGATCGTGGTCATGAAGGGGTTTTTGCGAATAACTGAATTGGGCACGACCCGCTCGGTCTGGGTCATGATGCGGTTGGCGGCTCGCGCCATCCAGCGGTCGCCGAAGCGCGCTCCGAGATGTTGGCCGTTGCCGTAAGCATCGGACCAGCCGACGTGGATGATTGCCCAGTCTGGCCGCAGCGGCGGCACGGCGAGGATTTTTTTCGTCTTGCCGATCGGGTCGACGAATTCGACAAGATCCTTGTTGAGCTTTGGGATGCTGGTGCCGACGCCGCCGCGCCATGCAAAAAATTCTTGTCCGGAAGCCGCAGCAAAGAACCCGGCGTAAAGCAGATATTCGCTGGTCTCAGCGATCTCGATCTGGCCGGACTCGGCATATTTGCGATAGTTGTGGCCAATCGGGCAGTACATCTCCTGACCGACGTAAGGGGCGATGAGCTTCTTGACACAGCCGGCGCCGATGAGCAGGTCGATCTCGAGCCCGGCGGTCGCCGAGGCAACGATGGTGAGGTTCTTTTTGCCCGTACGGATGATCTCGCGCACGATCGCCATCGGATGATTGTCGGCGCCAAACCCCCCGATCGCGACGGTCTGTCCGTTCTTGATCAGCGCGACTGCGTCCTCAATGGACTTAACGACTTCTTTTCTCTTTTTGCTCACCGCAACCCCTCGTTTCTCAAGGTTACATTTCAGGATTTCAAGATCGTGCAGCAATAGACTGCGGAGTCCTGTCCAAGCAGGAGACCGCCCTGATTTTGCGCCAAGGTGACCTTGGGCCTTTTCTCGATCTGCCGCTCGCCGGCTTCGCCGCGCATTTGCCAGACAAGCTCGGCGATCTGTAACAGTCCGGTCGCACCGACCGGATGTCCGCGCGAGCAGAGCCCGCCGCTTGGATTGACCGGTACCCGGCCTTTCAGCGTCGTCACGCCTTCGTCGATCAGCCGTGGGCCTTCGCCTGGACCACACAGGCCGAGCCGCTCGTAGAGCATGAGTTCGGCTGGCGCCATTGCATCGTGCAGTTCGATCGCGTCGAGATCTTCGGGACCGACGCCTGCCTCCTCGTATGCCGCCTGCGCTGTCGTCGCGGCTGTGTCGAGGCGCTCATCGTTGGGCAATCGATAGACGCCGGAACGCAGCGTACAGGCCGCAATGCGGATCGGCAGTTTGCTGGTGAATTTTTTCGCCGCGTCGAGCGAGCATACCACTGCGGCCGCGGCCCCGTCCGAAATCGACGAACACATGTAAAGCGTAAGCGGATCGACGACGACACGCGACTGTACGACCTGCTCAATGGTTAGTGGCCGGCGATGCTGCGCCAACGGATTGAGCGCTCCGTTGGCCGAGTTTTTCACCGCCGGCTTGGCAAAATCCTCGATGGTCCAGCCATATTCCACCATCCGCGACTTGAGGTTGATTTTGGGATGGATGGCATAGCTCGTTGTAAACTGCATCCCCATGCGCGAGAGATCGAGTTCGGAAACGCCGGAAAGCGCGCCAATGGTGCGAGCACTGTCTCCGATGAACATTTTCTCCGCACCGACTGCGAGCGCCACGTCCGCGGCGCCGGACGCAACTTCGAGCCAAGCGCCACGCAGCGCCGTTGCGGCGCTGGCACAGGCGTTCTCGACATTGATGATCGGAATTCCGGTAATGCCGGAATGCTGCAGCAGAACCTGGCCGCGCACGCCTTCCTGGCCGGTCAGAAGACCGCCGAGCGAGTTGCCGACATACGCGACGTTGATATCCGCGGTCCCAACGCCGGCATCCTCGATCGCATTCCACACGGCTGGATAGGCGATATCCTTCAATTCCTTTCCGGCGAATTGGCCGGTTTCATGCGCGCCAACGCCAATGATGGCAACTTCACGCATGCCCGTTGGCCTTTGCCGGCACGTATTTGTAGGAAAGGATTTCCTTGTTCTCGCGCGTGTCGGCTAGCGGTTCAATGACGAGCCGCATCTCCATCCCGTCCTCAAGGACGCCGGCCTCGACCGGGCACTCGACGCCGATCAGCGAAAAGATGCGCGGGCCTTCATCGAGATCGATGAACGCCTGGAAGTAAGGCGCCTTGAAGCCCTTGGGCGCGAAGCGCGCGATGGTGTGGCTGTAAAGCCGCCCTCTGCGCCCAATCGCGACGTCGCGCATCGCGCCATTGCGGCCACATGACGGGCAGACCGGCATTTTGGGAAACACGACCGCACCACATACGTCGCACTTACTGCCGACGAGCGCGGGTGCTTGCGTCGGATCGGACGGCGGTGCGACGCCGGGTGAATAGGATACGGTCACGCGATACCTGTCAGTCGTGCCGGTGCACGTTTAAACGCCCAAATGTCTTTTGAGCGAACGGAAGCCGGCGTTGAACACGCGCGCCATGAATTGCTCGCCGTCCTCTTCCTTGCCTTTTTCCGTCTCGAATTCGGTCGACCACTCGCCGAGCGTGCCGTAAACATCGGTGATCGGCCGCAGCCGCATGCTGGTGCGAATATTTTTGACGGGCAGGGGGCCTTCCAGGACGGAATAGGTGATCAGAAATTCTTCTGGCGAGAGCACTTCAAGCCGTTCCCGCAAAACATCTTTGGTCCCGGTCATCGAGAGCTTGCGGACTGCACCGACTTCTTTGTCCTGCTTGCCCGGCTCGATGACGCTGTCCTTCATGCCCGGCATCCAGGCGGGCAATCCGTTGAAATCGCTCACCACGCGCCATACGCGCTCGAGCGGCGCATTGATCACCGTGCTTACGAAAGCTTTTGGCATTTCCTGGATCGTCCCTGCCTGCACAATTTTCTTCGCGCCGCCGTTCAACAGGCGACCGTTCGATTTATGGTATAACGATGTTCCAACTTGTCAAGCGCGCCTGGCCGCGCTCGCGCGAGCCTCACCGGGTGTGGCGGCGAGTGCATTGAGCATTGAAAACGATGTCAGGAGACTTGCCCACTTTCGGGCAGCATTCTAGAATAGCGTTATACCAAATTCTGCCGCGTCAAATAATTCGTTGCGGCGAAAACAAAAAAGGGAGGGAGCATGCGCAAGTTTGCCATATCCGCGGCAATTGTGCTGATGACGAGCGCGGCGGCGCATGCCGAAATCAAGATCGGCGCTGTGCTTTCGGTTACGGGACCGGCGTCGTTTTTGGGCGAGCCGGAAAAGAAAACGCTGGAGATGTACGTCCGAGATATCAACGCCCGCGGCGGTGTTCTCGGCCAGCAGCTCAGCACTGTTATCTATGATGACGGCGGCGACGCGAGCAAGGCGCGCACCTTTGCAACCCGGCTCGTTGAAGAAGACAAGGTCGATGCGGTGCTCGGCGGCTCTGCGACCGGGCCTTCTCTGGCGATGGCCCCGGTGTTCGACGAGGCCGGTGTTCCGTTCATTGCGCTCGCGGGTGCGGCGGCTATCGTTGTCCCGGTGCGCAAATGGGTGTTCAAGACTCCGCATACCGAGCCGATGTCCTGCGGCAAGATTTTCGAGGACCTCAAGAAACGCAATCTCACCAAGATCGCCATGATCTCGGGCACCGACGGTTGGGGCAAGGCGATGCGGGCGGAATGCCTGAAAATGGCTCCCGAGTCCGGCATCAGCGTCCTCAAAGACGAAACCTACGGCGCGACGGACACCGACATGACGCCGCAACTCACCAACATCAAGAACACGCCCGACGTTCAGGCGGTCATCAATTGCGGCTTCGGCCAGGGACCGGCGATTGTCACGCGCAACTATCGGCAGTTGGCAATTGCCGCACCGTTATACGAGAGCCATGGCGTATCGTCGAAAAGCTATATCAAGCTTGCCGGTGACGCGTCCGAGGGGGTGCGTCTGCCGGCCGCTGCGACCCTCGTCGCGGAAAAGCTGCCCGACAGCGATCCGCTGAAGAAAGTGGCGACGGATTACAAGACAAAGTACGAGAAGGAAACTGGCGAGCCGGTGTCAACGTTCGGCGGCCACATGTACGACGCGCTGATGATTCTAGTGCAAGCCATGGAGCGTGCAAAAACCACCGATAAGGCCGCGGTGCGCGACCAGATCGAGAAAACCGAGGGCTTCATCGGCACTGGCGGCGAGGTGAACATGTCGGCGACCGATCATCTCGGGCTCGACCTCACTGCGTTCCGCATGCTGGAAATCAAGAATGGCGACTGGGCTTTGGTGAAATAACCGTTCAGGGACGAATGGGCAGCGCTTCGCCTGTCCGGCGCGGCGCAATGCTGACAATTCGGCACCCGCGCAGTCGACAACCATGTCGGAGTTTCTGCAGTTTACACTCTCGGGCCTGACTGTCGGCGCGATCTATGCCCTGGTCGCGCTCGGCTTCACGCTAATCTTCAACACGTCCCAGGTCATTAACTTTGCCCAGGGCGAATTCGTCATGCTCGGCGGTATGGTGACCGTGTTCGGAGCCGCTGCCGGCATTCCTCTGCCGCTCGCCGCACTGCTCGCCGTTGTCGTCGCGGTCTTGTTCGGCATGGCGCTGTACCGGTTCGCCGTCGCACCGGCGCACGGGGCGTCGCCGGTTACGCTGATCATCATTACCATCGGCGCTTCCATTATGATCCGCGGAATTGCTGCTGTCGTGTTCGACAAGAATTTTCATGGTTTCTCTTCACCGCTCGGCGACAAGCCGCTGAAGGTCGCAGGCGCGGCGATTCTGCCACAGAGTCTCCTCGTTTTTGGCGGCGTCGCGGTTATCGTTGCCGTGGTTTCGGTATTTCTTAAGCGAACGCTCACGGGGAAATCGATGCTCGCCACGGCTGACAATCCGTTGGCGGCACGGCTTGTCGGCATCGACACCTCCCGGATGGTCGAAATTTCGTTTGCGGTTTCGGCAATGATCGGCGCGATCGGAGGAATTCTCGCGACGCCGATTGCGCTCACTAGTTATTCAGCCGGCACCTTTTTGGCATTGAAGGGATTTGTCGCGGCCATGCTCGGCGGGATGGGAAGTCCGTGGGGCGCGGTCGTCGGTGGACTGATGCTCGGGCTCATCGAGCAGATCGGCGCCGGTTATCTGTCTTCGCAATACAAGGACGCGATCGCCGTCATCGTGCTGCTGCTGGTATTGTTTATCCGGCCAAGTGGCTTGTTCGGCAAACCCGGTACCGAGCGCGTGTGATGCTCAGTCGCCTTATCGGCAATGCTTACTGGTTCCTCGGTGGACTGGCCATTGTAATGGTCTTGTTGCCGGTGATTGCCCCGGGCAGCTTTTATCTGCGTGTCGCGGCGCTGGTTTACATCAATGCTATCGCTGTCATCGGCCTCAACCTGCTTATGGGTTATGCCGGGCAGGTCAGCCTCGGGCACGCGGGTTTTTTCGGCATCGGCGCCTACACGGTAACTCTCGGCCCGGCGGTATTCCGTTTGCCGGTATGGGCATCGCTAGTCGCTGGTGTCGTTTTTTCCGGCGTCCTAGCTTTTATTATCGGCCGTCCGATCTTGAAGCTGCGCGGGTTTTACTTCGCTGTGGCGACGCTCGGTTTAGGTCTTCTGATCTGGATGTTCTTTAACAACCAATCGGACCTGACAGGAGGGCCAAACGGTATGCAGGTGCCGCGGCTCGTATTGTTCGGGTGGCGTGCCGCGGGGACCTTTACCTGGTACTGGATTTCCGCAGCCACGCTCGCGTTTGCCGCTTGGCTTGCGCTCAATCTCATCAATAGCCCGACTGGTCGTGCCTTCCGCGCCATTCACGATAGCGAAATCGCCGCACGTACGCTTGGCGTCGATATTGCCCGATACAAGCTGCTCGCATTCGTGCTCTCAGCGGTCTACGCTGCGGTTGCCGGTTCATATCTGTCGCTGTTCGACGGCTTTGTGACGCCCGACTCCGCTTCTTTCCTTCGTTCGATCGAATTCGTCGTCATGGCTGTTCTCGGCGGGCTCGGGTCGATCTTCGGCAGCATTGTCGGCGCGGCTCTGCTCGTTGTGCTCCCGCAGGCGCTTACCTCCTTTCACGAGTATGAGGAGATCGTACTGGGGTTGATTATGATCGTGTTCATGATCTTTCTCCCGACGGGCATTGTGCCTTCATCGCTTGCCCGTTTGCACCGGAGGCCAGCGTGACGGACCTGCTCGCCGTAGAGGATGTTGAGGTCTCCTTCGGCGGAATCCGCGCCTTGTCGGGTGTGTCGCTCCAAGTGCGCCGCGGCGAGATTTTCGCGATCATCGGCCCGAACGGAGCGGGCAAGACCACATTGTTCAATGTCATCTCGGGCCTTTGTCGGCTGCAAGGCGGACGCATCAGGCTCGACGGGCGCGACGTCACCGGATCACCGCCGCACCGTCTCGCGCAACTTGGCTTGTCGCGAACGTTCCAGAACTTGCAAATCTTTTTCCGCATGACCGCTGTAGAGAACATAATGGTCGGCCGGCATATGCACGAGGATCGTGACGTGCTGGCGCATATGCTGGCCCTTCCTTCAGTGCGGCGCCAAAACCGGCGGACGCGAAAGGCGGCCGAGGAACTTCTCGCCCTGGTCGGTCTCGAAGCCTGGGCCGACAAATCGGCGGGAAGTCTGCCTTACGGCGCGCTAAAGCGGCTCGAAATTGCGCGCGCAATGGCGGCGGAGCCCCGCCTTCTGCTGCTCGATGAACCGGCTGCCGGTTGCAATCCGGTCGAGACCGAAGAAGTCGATGATGTCCTTCAAACAATATCAAAACGCGGCGTCACCATCGTTCTGGTCGAGCACGACATGCGCCTGGTCATGAAGATTTCCGATCGCATCCACGTCCTCGATCATGGCACGACGCTTGCGGATGGTGACGTGGCATCGGTTCGGTCCAATCCCGCAGTAATAGCCGCCTATCTTGGCGCGAGCGAGTAGCAAACCGGTGCTGTCCGTTAGGAACCTCAAAAGCCGCTACGGCCGTATCGAAATCCTGCACGGGATTTCGTTCGAGGTGCAGGAACGTGAGATCGTCACGCTCGTCGGCGCGAATGGTGCGGGCAAGACGACGCTTTTGCGCGCTATCTCGGGTGTGCAACCGGCTACCGGCGGCTCGATAGTCTTTGCAGGTTCGCCGATTACGCATCTGAAGCCGCACCGACGCGTCGGCTTGGGCATTTCGCAAGTGCCGGAGGGCCGGCAGGTCTTCGCCTCGCTGCCGGTTATGGACAATCTTCGGCTGGGCGCCATCAATCGCCGCGACCACGCCATCGCAACCGACCTCGATGAGATCTACGCCATGTTTCCGGTTTTGGCGGAGAAGAGGAACCAGCGTGCCGGCACTTTGTCAGGCGGCCAGCAGCAAATGCTCGCCATCGGCCGTGCTTTGATGGCGCGCCCAAGACTCATTTTGCTGGACGAACCCTCAATGGGGCTCGCGCCGCGGCTGGTCGCGCAGATTTTCGCGCTCATCGCCGATTTTCGGCGCCGCGGCCTTACTGTGCTTTTGGTCGAGCAGAATGCGAACGCGGCTTTGGCAATTGCGGATCGCGGTTATGTTCTGGAAACCGGACGGATCACGGTCTGCGCGCCTGGGAACGAGCTGCTGAGGAACCCACGCGTCCGCGCCGCCTACCTGGGCATTTGACAGCGCTTAACGCGACTTTGCTCCGCGTTTGAAGGCCGTCCTTTTCTTCGCAACGCGGTCGGCCATGAGGCCGGCAAGCAGCATATTGAGCTGATAATCGATGTATTGATTGAGGTTGGTGAGTTCGCGCACTTCCCGCGTATGCAGCGCGATGGTGTGGCACAGCATCAGGATATCGAGTGCCGCCATGCGCGGGTTGAGATTGCGGAACTCTCCGCTTTCGATGCCTTGTAAGACGATGCGTTCGAAGAATGACACGACGTCGGCGACTGTGTGCAGCACGTTCGAGCGAGGCTCGTCCGGCAGAAACCCGACTTCTCGATAGAGCAAGCGGATAGGGCGGCGTAGCCGGTCGCAAATGCGACAATAGCTGGCGAAGCCATCCGCCAGTGACTTCCGGGCGGAGTTCGGGTCGAGTTTGGTTTCGCCCAGTTCGCGGGCGATGCTGTTCATGAGATCGAGCGCGACCAGATAAAGGATATCCTCCTTGGAGGATACGTACATATAAAGGCTGGCGATGTTGAACGAGCAGGCGCGCACGATGTCGCGGATCGAGGTGTTATGGAATCCGCGCTCCAGAAACAGCTTGGTGGCAACCTCGATAAGCTCGGTGCGCCGATGCGCGACCCGCTCGGGATTTTTTATAGTGGTCGGTATGTTTGCCGTTGGGTCCCCGCGAGCACTGTCGCGCTGACGCAGCTTGACCTCTGCCGGCATTCGAAGCCCCTTTGCCGCCTTCCTGCCGCCCCAGGAATGCGTTCGGGAATTAGAATAATATGATTCCGATTTCAAGGACCTGCCATTTGGCGAGCGTTCGCGGCGCTTCGCCGCGGTTGACAGCCGCGGCCTTTTTATAGAACATCGTTATACCAAAAACAACATCCGCCTGGGAGACGCCCGATGAATATCCAGAGCGCAGCGCGCGATATCGATTTCCACTCATCGCTGGCCGCGGACAGCGCGTCAGCCGCGAAATACTTCGAGACCGCTGCTGCGGCCCTGAAATCGCTCGGAGCTCCCACGGCCCGCGGCGACAGCGCCAGAAAAGACGCGCAGCAGATCAAGATTCGTTGGCGCGCCGCCCTGGAGAACTTTCTGCGCCGGCATGTCGGCGAAATCTACGACTCCCTGACCAGTGACCGCAGCAAAACGCTCCGGGTATGTGAGCTGCTGTATGCGGTCGCCGATCGTTTCCCGGGCTTATTGCCGACCCGGCAGCGTATTGAGGCGGAGCGCGCGCATAAGCAGCAAAGCGCCAAAGAAGGCTATGAGATCGATCAGGGCCTGTTCATCGCCCATGTTCTGGCCGATCCGGATCGTGGCCTCCATCTCGTTCACGCCATGCTCAGGCCAAAACGGGAGGCGATCGAGAAGCTTGCGGAGTTTCAAAAGTCCGGGGCAGTCGATCTCGGCGAAGCGCGGGTGGAGCGCAAGGGCAGGGTAGGGCACGTCACACTAACCAATCCGAATTTTCTCAATGCCGAAGGCGACCGCACTGCCGCCGATCTTGAAACCGCTACAGATCTGGCCTTGCTCGACGACCGCATCGAGGTGTGCGTCCTGCGTGGCGGTCCGGTCGATCATCCGAAATACAACGGCCGCCGGATCTTCAATTCCGGAATAAATCTCACCCACCTTTATTACGGCCAGATCGCATTCGCCGATTTCATCCTTGAGCGCGAACTTGGACTCCTCAACAAGATGTACCGCGGACTCTGGCGCTCCGACTCCTACAGCGAGCAATTCGAAGATTATTTGGAGAAGCCGTGGCTCGCGGCCGTGGAAAGTCATGCCATCGGCGGCGGCTGTCAACTCTTGTGCGTCATGGACCGCGTCGTCGCAGTGCATGGGAGCTATTTCAATCTTCCGGCCAGCAAGGAAGGATTCATCCCCGGCAGCGCGCCGCTTCGCCTGCCGCGCCTTGTCGGCATCCAGCTCGCGCGACAGGGCATTTTCTTCGAACGAAAGTTCATGGCGGATACGCCTCAGGGCCGGATGATCTGCGACGAGACGGTCGCGTATGAAGAGATGGACAAAGCCATCGATGCCAATACGGCGCAAATGGTGCGCGCCGGCTTCACCAGCACGGTGAGCAACCGCAAGGCATTGCGCGTTGGCGAGGAGCCGCTATCGGTCTATCGACGCTACATGGCGACCTATTCGCGGCAGCAAGCGCTTTGTTTCTACGATCCAAAACTAATCGAGAACCTCGAACATAGCTGGAAGCCGAGCGGCCGGCATATGTGAGCCCGCATTCGCGGCAGACGGCGTCGGGGCTTTCTCCATGCGGACACTCGCGGAGCTCATTCGCTGGCGAGCGCAGCGTCATCCCGATCTGGAAGCGGTCTGGTACGAAGGAAGGAGCCAGACCTACGGTGAGCTTAATGAGTTGAGTTCGCAGCTTGCCGGTGCGCTCGTTTCGCAGCTCGGCATCCGGCCCGGTGATCGCGTCGCGATACTCGACAAGAATTGTGCCGCCTACCTCGAATTGATCTTTGCGTGCGACAAGGCCGGGGCGGTTGCGGCTCCGATTAATTGGCGACTCACCGCGAACGAGGCGAAGTCGATTATCGAAGACATCAAGCCGAAGCTTGTCGTCACTGGACCGGAATTTAAAGCCAACGGAGCGGCGGCCGGGATTCGCACTCTTACTTTCGATGAGTTGCCGCGCGGCAGTGAAGATCCGAAACTTGATCACGATGGTGCTGTTTCCACCCAATTCTGCACTTCGGGTACAACCGGATTGCCGAAAGGCGCGATGCTGACCGGCTGCAATATGCTCAACACCGGCCTTTGCCTCGCCATAGAGATGCCGGAGCTGCGTGAGGGCTGTCGCTCTCTGGTCGCAATGCCGATGTTTCACCTCGGCGGTGCCGGATGGGCCATCTGGAGCATGCAGGAGGGCGCTTCGCTCGTGGTCGTTCGCGAAGTCGTGCCGGAGCAACTCCTGCAAACAGTCGTCGGACAGCGCATCGAAACGGCGCTTTTGGTGCCGGCCGTCATGCTGTTTTTGTGCGAACTGCCGCAGTCGAAGACCGCCGATTTCTCCGCGCTAAAGCATATTACTTACGGCACCGCTCCGATTTCGCCGGAGGTGCTGCGCCGTTCGATCGAAACGTTCAAGTGCCGATTCTCGCAGATTTACGGTCTAACCGAGACAACCGGACCATTCACGTCGCTGGCGCACGAACATCATGTCGAAGAGAAGCTGTCGTCGTGCGGCCGGCCGATGTTCGGCGCGCGCGCGAAGGTGGTCGACGTCACGGGAAAAGAACTCCCGCCTTACGAAATCGGCGAACTTGTCTATCAGGGCGAGAGCCTGATGACGGGCTATTGGGCCCGCAAGAAAGAGACCGATGAGGTAATCCGCGACGGCTGGTTTCGCACTGGCGATGCGGGCTACGTCGACAAGGACGGCTTCTTCTTCATCAAGGATCGCATCAAGGACATGATCGTCACCGGAAGCGAGAACGTCTATCCGGCCGAGGTGGAAGCGGTGTTGGCCGGACATCCCGACATTGTCGAAGTCGCTGTCATTGGGGTACCCGACGCCAAGTGGGGCGAGAGCGTGAAGGCCTGCGTCGTCAAGCGCAAGGGCGCGGCGCTGACCAGTGACGCGCTGATCGAGTGGTGCCGCGACAAGCTCGCCGGTTTTAAGCGCCCGCGCTCGGTCGATTTTCTCGACGCGCTGCCGCGGAATGCCAGCGGCAAGATGCTCAAGCGCGCGCTTCGCGAGCCTTATTGGGCGGGCTACGAGCGTCGCGTGAACTGAGCAACTCCAGCGTTGCTACAAATTTAACAACGCGCGGGCCTGTTCAATGCAAGCCTGATGCCGTGTTATATCCAGATGCAGGCTGGTTATTCCCACCGCCTCTCCTCCAGCAACATTCCGCTGCTGGTCGTCGATGAAGACAACTTCATCGGCGGGAAGCGCCAGCGATTTAAGCGCCAGCGCATAGGCGCGGGGGTCGGGCTTTAGGATTTTCGTATTGGTGGCATCGACAACGGCGTCTATCTGCCCCGCGAATGGCATGGTCTCAAGCCAATTTTCACCGTGGAACAGTTCCAGCTCGTTGGTGAGAATGCCAAACTTGAGGCCGGCGCGTTTGGCGTCGGAAATGAGCGCAAGTACTTCCGGCCGCAACGTCACCTTAGTCGAAAGTTCATTGTGCTTGAGACAGAATTCGCGAATAGCCCAGGTTTCCCCAACCATGCGGCCGACTTCCTGAGCGCGCCGGCCCCAGTAATCGCGCTCGGAAATCCCGCCGGAAAGAACTTGTTGCCAAAGCGCATCGCCTGCGGGATCAAAAGGGCCAGCCCATTTCAAGGAGCCGGAAGGAAGCTTTAGCAGTCGCTCGAGCGCACCGCGTGTTTCAAAAAAGCTTTTTTGAATGACGCTTCCGAAGTCGAGCAGCAAAGCTTCGTAGCGCCGGCGGCGATTGTCGCCGGCCTTTATCGTAGGCGCGTTCATGCTCGGAAGTTCTGGGTGAGTCCGGCGTCGCCAGGCAGCGTTTTACCGAAGTTCATTTCACCTCGTCCCTGACGCCGGACAATGTTATCAGCCGTTGTAGGGTACGAGTTGCGCGCCGACCGGCACCTGCGGGTCGTCGGCGTTGTTGGTCACGACCATATCGAGCTTGAATTTGCTGCCTGGCTTGGCGTTCGTCCACTGGGTGCCGGCGAAGATCATCGGGTAAACATTCGGAAAGGGACCCTTGGTGAAGTCGAGTTCGCCAACCGGCGTCATGACTTTCAGCGTGCCTAATGCCTTGACGAGCGCGTCGCGTTTCTTGGGATTATCGCTGGCTTTGAGTGCGGCGACGCCAGCATCGATAAGGGAGACATTGTCGCCGAGCATTTGGTTCCATTGCCGGCCGGTATCCTTTTCGTACTTGTCGGCAAGCTGCTGCGACGTGAGACCAGTGAGCGACGATTTGTAAGGGAAGGTTGGATGCCAGAACGCGACGGTGGCTAGTTTCGGGCCAAGCGAGCCCAGCGCTTCCACCTGTGAGGGGAACAGACAGGTTTTGGCGATTTGGGCGATCTTGACCTGTCGTGTGTAGCCTTGTTGTGCAGCTTGTCGCCAGAACGTCGCAAAATCCGGCGGGATCGGTCCCGTGGTGAAGATTTCACAGTTCTCTGCTTTGAATTTGGCGATCTGCGCCGAATAGTCGCTGGTGCCGTCCTCGTATCCACCGGGGTCGATGACAGTGAAGCCAGCCTTTTCGAGGATGGGTTTGAAGATGACGCGCAATGCGTTGCCATCGGCATCATTCGGCATAAGGAAGGCAACGCGCTTGTTGGTCTGCACGGGCCCGTTCCATTGGGCGATATAGGCTTTCGAAAAATTGGCCACGCCGAATCCGAAGTGGTACGTCCACTTGAATGGCGACGGTTCGCCGGGCTTCGCGCCGCGTCCAAAATACCAAGGCTCCCAGGGCATGCCGGTGGACAGGCAAGGCATTCCTGCGGCCTCGCAGGCATCGGCGACCGGATTTACGGTTTCAGGCGTTGACGAAGACAGCATGAAATCAACGCCGTCGCTGGTGATCAGCGTCTTGGCGATCTGGCCGGCGCGGCTTGGATCCGATTGGGTATCGCGATCGAGTATCTCGACCTTGTAGGTTTTCCCGCCCGCGGAAAGACCGTCGGCGAGCGCCTTGCGTGCCATGTCGAGCACAAAGCCGTCAGGCTCGCCGAAAGCAGCCAGCGCACCGGAGCGCGGCGTGATGAAGCCGATCTTGATGACGTCGGCAGTTTGCGCGTACGCCGCACGGCCGGAAACCGCCAGGGCGCCGGCGCCGGCGGCCGCCTTGACGAAACTGCGCCGCGAAACTGCAACTTTTTGCGTTTCAATCGGTGACGATTTTGTTTTTCTGAGATCGTCCATTGTCGTTCCTCCCCGTTTTATCTGTTCCGCGTGGTGTTCCCGGTCGCGGCAGAGCATTCGAAAACCACCGCTGGCTATGCGGTGCGGTGAATCGTCACCAATCCCTTGTCGCCGTCGACGGTGACCTCGTCGCCGTCTTTGATTGTTTGCGTGGCTAGTCCTGTTCCAACCACACAAGGCACCCGATACTCGCGGCTGACCACCGAAGCGTGGGTGAGCGTGCCGCCGCCGTCGCACACGCAGGCGGCAATCTTGGTGAAGGCCGGTGTCCACGTCGGAGTCGTTCCAACGCAAACGAGCACATCGCCCTGGCGCAACCGGGGCAGCTCATCGGGCGAGCGCAGCACCCGCGCGGTGCCGCGCGCGACGCCCGACGATGCCGGCACTCCCGACAATTGCTTGAGATCACCGCCCCCCGTGCGCATGCGCTCAAGGAACTCGTCCGTGATGCCGAAGATTTCGATCACCACCGGATCGGCAATGGTTTCTGGGGGCGTACCGAGCACGATGGGCATTTCCTCAATGCGCTTATTCCACTCATTGAAGTAGGCCTTGCGCTCGCCAATGACCGGTTCGAAGGATTTGCGGCCTTGTTTCCCGGTCGCGAGCGTCCGCAACTCCGAATAGAACAGGAAATTCACATCGTCCGGATCGGTGAAATCGACCGCTCGAGCGATCGCCTGCGCCGCTTTGCGGATTGGAATAGTGCAGCGCATGTCGACGTACCAATTGTGATCATCGTTCCACCACGCAAAATTCGCGTGTTGGCAGGAGGCGAGCGCCTGATCGAAGGCTTCGCGTTCCTGCGTGCTCATCTTGGCGCGCGAGCGCTCAATCAAGCCTTCGCGCTCGCCGATGGCGGCCTTCAGGCTAGTCTCGAAGGCGTAAGGGTCGTTGCTTTGCAAAAGCGATTTGATGATGCCAAGACAACGATTGGGATCTTCGATCCAGGCCGGCGAACTGACATCGACCACGCTGTCACTGCGCCAGCCGTATTCTTCCAGGAACGTATCGAGTGCCGCGACCCATTGCGCGGCGGAGGGTTCTTTCTTAAGCGCCTGGTAGATGCCGCCAGCCGGGGCATCTGCAATTACCTTTCCGGCCGCAGTGCCGCGAGAGCTATTGGCAAGCTGCCACATCGCGCGATCCGACTTCATCGGCTGCGTTTCGTAACCTTGCAGAAATTTCGGGATGTCTGCGGCCGCGATGCCCAGCTCCTTGCACAAACCGTAAAAGCCGAGGTAGTTCGCGGTCAGCGGATACATCAGGTCGAAGTGGATTTCCCAAGCACGTACGTGAAACGCGCGGGCGTCGACCATGAATTGCCAGATTTCCGCAGGCGACTTACCCGATAGATCGTACGTCTCGAGATATCGCAGGCCTTTGACAATTTCGCCGCGACGTTCGTCCCAGATCGCTGGAAAATTCTGCAGGAACGGTGGCAGAACGGAGCCCACCCGTTCGCCGCGGCTGCCGGCAACCCACGGCGTGACAGGAATATCGGACCCGTAGACAAAGATACCGGCGACGCGCGGCGCCAATCCATCGCTCGGTGGCAGCGGCATGTTGTGTGCGGCGGATTGGGTGCCCCAAGCGAAGCCGTCCTCAAGCCAGACGAAGTTAAGCGGATATGCACGCGGCCACTGAAACCCTTTGAACCAGAACCGCGCTTCGTCTTCCGGCTTGAACAGCGATAGCCGATCGCTCACCCACGGAGCATCGATGTGCTTGACCGGATCGAAGCCGGGATAGCCTTTGTCCTTCAGGATTTCTGCAAAGGTGATCACGCTTTTCCTCCCTTGCCGCCGTTTCAACGCCACGAGGTGCGTATTGGCGCTTCACCGCGCCTTTTCCGGCGGCTTGAGGCTCTGCGCGGAAGGCGGCGCACGTTGCCCCAATTAGAGCTTGGACCTTACGTTGGCGCCAGTGGCGATAGAAGTGACAGAATCTGCACGTTTCCATCAGCACAGTTGAATTTGCGTGCCCGTCTGCAACCGCTGGCCGTGCCGTAAGAGCAAATAATCAACTCGTTTTATCCGCTGGCGGCGTGGACGCCGCACGGTATAGTTTGTCTGTCCTAGTCGGCGGTGCTGCGAATAGCGTGGCGACGGCCGAAGTGAGCTTCGCCGAAGAGCGAGCCGCGGCGTTTAGGGCAGGGAGGGTTGCATGAAGCGATCCGAAGGGGTCGTGAATCTCGTCCGTCAATGGATCGATAGCGGCACGCTCGTACCTGGAGCGAAGGCGCCCTCCGTCCGGCAGATGAGCCGGATTGCCGGATGCAGCATGTCGACGGTGCACCAAGCTTACGGGCTTTTGGAAAGTGCCGGGGTTTTCGTAGCTCTGCCGCGCTCCGGATTCTATATCGAGGACGCGGTCTGCCGGCCGACAACAGCGCCGTTCATGAGGCGGCGTCTTCAGGGCCGGCGCGTGAGATTTCCATCAGCGAGCTAACACTCCGTCTGTTCGCGTCATGGAGCAACAGCGAGATTCAGCAATTCGGTGCCATTTACGCGAGCACGGACCTTTTTCCTGTCGACGAGGTCAATCGGCATTTCCGGCGCATCCTGCGCAATCGGAAAGGCTCGAAGGGCGCAGATACCGCCAGCTCCACACAAGGCGACCCGGCGCTCCGCGAGGCAATTGCTCGGCGCTATGTCGAGCACGGTGTCGCGCTATCGGCGCAGGACATCGTACTCACCGCCGGCGGTATGCATGCGCTCAATCTTTGCATCAACATCCTGACTAAGCCCGGCGACATCGTGCTGATCGAATCACCCGGCATGTTTCCGGTTTTCACCGCGCTCGAACACCGCGGATTGCGTGCCATCGAGATCCCCTATTCATCTCGCCATGGGCTCGATCCCGACCAATTCGAGTATTTGACGGACAAGCACGACATTCGCGCGTGCGTTCTGATGCCAACCCATCAATTCCCTACGGGGGTGTCCACGCCGGAAAGCGCCGTTCGCAAAATCGTCGAAACCGCGCGCCGGAAGAATTTACCGATTATCGAGAATGGCGGCTACATGGACCTGCAATACGGCAAGGTCTGCGCCCCGACGTTGAAGCGCTTCGATGAAAGTGGTCTCGTTTTGCAGATCGGCAGCTTTTCCAACACCCTTGCGCCGGGCTACGGCATCGGTTGGCTGGTGCCAGGGCGTTTCCAGGAAAAAATTATGCAAATGAAGTTCGCGAGCAACTTGATCAGCGGGGGAATTTTTCAACGCGCGGTCGCGGACTACATGCAAAGCGGAAACTTCAACCGTCACCTGCGAAATTTGCGCGCCGAGCTGCAGGCGCGCATGGAGCACGGGATGGCCTTAATGGAAAAGTATTTCCCATCGGGCTGCACAGTGACCAAGCCGTCGGGCGGTTTCATGGTCTGGGTCGAGGGACCAAAGAGCTTCGACTCGGTCGCGGCCTGTCGGGCGGCGCTTGCTCGTGGCGTCGGCCTGCCGCCGGGTCCAGTTTTCTCGGCTCACGAGGGCTTCCGCAACTATATCGGCCTGAATCTTTCATTTCCCTGGACGGCTGAGGCGGAGGCGCGCCTAAATGTGGTAGGCGAGCTGATCCGCGAGCACAGCTAAGTGGGGGCTGCCGCTATGCGGCGGCAGTGCGGCCCCACAATTCGGCCGAGGCAAGCCGCGCACCCTCGGCGAGCGCTTCCAGTTTCGCCCACATGATTGACGGATGAACGCGCTGATAAAAGACGCCCTGCGCGAACCCGCAATCGGTGCTGCCGATCACCCGCTCTCGCCCGACGAGCTTGGCAAGGCGCACCAGTCGTTCCGCCACGAGCTTTGGATGCTCCACCACGTTGGTGGTATGCGCAATGACGCCGGGAATTAGCACGCGCTCAGGCGGCAATTTGGCTTTTTCCCACACGCGCCATTCGTGCTCGTGACGCGGATTGGCCATTTCAAGCGAATAACCGCCGACTTTTACGCTCAATATCAGATCGGCTATGTCTTCGGCGGCAACGTCGTTGGTGTGTGGGCCGTTCCAGCTTCCCCAGCACACGTGATAGCGGCTCTGCTGCTCCGGGATTCCCTCCAGCGCGCGGTTGAGCGCCGCAACCTTCTGCTCCGCCCAGGAATAATAATCGGAGAAGGTCGCGGGCGGCACCATCACATCATACTTGGCGGCGAGCCAGGCATCGTCGAGTTGCACGATCAGGCCGGCGTCGGTGATCGCCTTGTATTCCTCGCGCAGCGCCTCACCGAGTGCGGAGCTAAGTTTCTCCTCGGTGCCGTAATATTCGTCGCGCAATCCCTGCAATACGCTGGCGGGCGCGACGACCGGGAGAAAACCTCGCACGTCGGGATGGTCACGCAAGGCCGCTTTGAGATTTCTTATGTCGCGCTGCACTTGTGCTTGACCGCAATAGCCGATCGGTCCGGTTACCACCCAATAGCCCGCTCCGGCATTGGCTTGCTGGCTTGATTGGTAAACCGCGTAGAAATCGCGGAAGCGCTCGAAGTCGAGACCGGCAGACGGCGTCGGTTTTGGCTTCTCGCTCGGTATGGGGCGGAATTCCAGTCCGCTCAGCCGCTCGGTCACGTATCTGTACCACGAGCTCTTCGGATATTCTCCGTCGTTGACGACGTCGAGCCCGATCTTTGCCTGGCGTGCAACGACCTCATCAATCGCCTTGGTCAAATATTGTTCGTAGGCAGTGTCGTCGATCGCCTCACGCTCCAGTCGCTTTCGCATGTAAGCGACCAGCTCCGGCGGTCTAACCAGGCTGCCGACGTGAGTGGTCTGGATATGGCTGGTATTGGCTTGCATCGCCGCAGGCGCCGTTAGTGCTTGCCCCAAATCTCATCCGCGACTTCAACAACAAAAGCGAGCTTCGCCCACTGCTCGTCTTCGCTCAGCAGATTTCCTTCCTCGGTGCTGGCGAAACCGCATTGCGGGCTGAGCCGGAGCTGATCGATATCGATGAACTTGGTCGCCGCCTCGACGCGGCGCTTGATCTCGTCTTTGCTCTCGAGTTTGCCTGTTTTCGACGTTACCAGTCCGAGCACGACTTTTTTGTCCTTCGGCACGAGACGCAGCGGCTCAAAGCCGCCAGCGCGTTCGGTGTCGTATTCCATGAAATAGGCATCAATATTGGTCTTGTTGAAAAGAATGTCGGCAATCGCGTCGTATCCGCCGGCGCCTTGAAAAGTCGAGCGGAAATTGCCGCGGCAGAGGTGCATGCCGGTGATCATGTCAGCCGGCTTCTCGGACAGCGCGATAT
The DNA here is from genome assembly GCA_963753355.1 of uncultured Alphaproteobacteria bacterium. Taxonomy (GTDB): domain Bacteria; phylum Pseudomonadota; class Alphaproteobacteria; order Rhizobiales; family Xanthobacteraceae; genus BOG-931. The sequence goes on along the minus strand of CAVWBV010000014.1, from coordinate 303,595 downwards.
TGGTTGCTTGCGAGTAGAGCTCAGGCAGCTTTTCGACGTCGTTTCCGTGATCAACGAAGAATTGCCGCTGCTTTGGGTCGACGAGGACGATCATGTAAACTTCGTCGAGTTGCAGATAGCGGCATCCTGCTTCACCGAAGCCGCGTACGACTTGACGGTAGACTTGCGCCAAGTCGGCGTAAAATTCCTCGAATGAGCTGTAGACCGATCCGTCAATAATGGACTTGCCGCGATGCGCCAAAAAAGCACTCGGCGCGGGGATGGTCATCTTCGGCACCGACCCGGGCGAAGCAACGGATTTCAAGTAACGAAAATGATCGATCATCGGATGGCCGCTGAAAGATCCGAGTTTAGCGGTCGGACGATGCGCGAGCGTTTTCGGCTGGCTGCCTTCAAAACGCTTGACGTGCGGCGTTGAAAAAGTCTCGACGTTATCGAGGTGACGGAAGAAATCGCGGCTCCAGAAGCTGCGCCGATATTCCCCATCCGTGACGACCTTGAGTCCGAGCGACTCTTGTTTGCGAACGGCGCGGCTAACGGCCTGATCTTCGATTTCCTTCAGATCCGCCCGACTGATTTCGTTCCGCTCCAGTTTCGCCCGCGCATCCTTGATTTCTGGAGGGCGCAACAGGCTGCCGACATGCTCTGCGCGAAATGGTGGCTCGGTGATCATCGCTGGCTTTCCGTGCTTTTGTGACGAGCCGTGTGCGCAGTAACGCGAGCAGCTCGGCGAGCGGTGCAAAGGCGTGCTAACATCGGCCTACCGGCGCGACAAGGACTAACGAATAAATTTTGCACGCCGGACCATCTGTGCCACTCGATCCGAATGAGAACTGTTCCGGGCGCGCGGCTGTGCTGGTTAAATTGAAAGCGAACTGTTCATATTGAACCAGTGGCACGCGTGGCCGTAATGAAGTAATTCTACGCCCAATGTGCGAGGCTGAACGCACTGATGGAAACGCTGAAGCGCAATTGGAATGGTACGCTGGCTTGAAGATCTGACCGAAGGCGATGCAGCGGTCGTCGGACCAAAAATTGCGCGTTTGCAAACGTTGCGCCGGCTCGGGATCGAAGTGCCCGACGGCTTTGCGATAACGACCGAAGCATTCTGGGCGTTTCTGAGCGAGAACTCTTTGGAATCCCTGATCGACCGCGAGTTGGCCGAGCTTACCAATGCGGACGACCTTGCTTCTCTTGAGGCGGCCGCGGGTCGCTTGCGCCATGCGATAGAACAAGCGCCATTGAAGGAAAGTTTTGCGACACAGCTGCAAGACGCCTACGAAGAGCTGTGTTTCCGCTACGGCGACATCGCGTTGCCGGTGGCCGTGCGCAGTTCGGCGGTTGGCGAAGACGCCGCGGCGGCCAGCTTCGCCGGACAGTACGAAAGCTATCTTGGGATTACCGGGCCTGAAGCCGTCATGGCGGCTGTTCGCAAGGCGTGGAGCAGCCTGTTCGTTGCTCGCGCGATGAGCTACCGGCTGCGGCAGCGGCAACACTACCGCGACACGCCGATGGCAGTTGGAGTCTTGCGATTGGTGCACGCGCGCTGTGCCGGTGTCGGCTTTTCCGCCGACCCTGTAAGGAAGAAGCTCGACCGCTTCATTGTCGAAGGCTCTTGGGGGTGGGGCGAAGCCGTTGTGCAGGGAACGGTAGAGCCCGATCACGTTGAGATCGATCGCGCCGATGGTCGTGTTATTTCCTACCGCGTCGGCAACAAGCGCATCGCAACGGTATTTGACAGGGCGCTCGGCGTCGTCGCCGACAAAGAGCTTCCCGTCCGGTTTCACGCTGCGCGGTGCTTGTCCGAGGAGATGATCAATGCGCTATGGCAAGCGCTCACTCAAATCGAGCGCCATTTCGGGCACCCGGTCGATATCGAATGGGTCATTGAGCCGAACTGGCGGCCCGGAATTCCGGTTTCGGTTGTTCAGGTGCGCGCCATTACCACGCTCGGCAATGAAGCTCCCGCTTCTGCGCCCCCAAAATGGGATGCGCTGGGCTACGCCGCGAAGTACGGCCTGGGCATCAAGCCGAAAACGGCGATCGGTAACTGAAGAGGCTCTGTTAGCGACCCTCAAGCGCCTGAAAATTGTTTGCCGCCGGGGCGACAATTCTCGCCGTCGTTTTGCAATGCGGCATCGAGCGAAGGTTTGTCGTCTCACACTATGCTGGCCGATCTAAGCGACACTCCAGCCAACAGTTTTGGCGGCTTGTGTTTTTTTTGCACTGCGAAGAGCCTGCGCTTTACCAGTTCATCGTTAAGACGATCAACGACGCAAATTGCGGCCACATCTGTGCAAAATGAAGCGCACTGGCCGCGGCACTCTATGCAATCGAACCCCAGTCATTTATTTATTTTTGCGAATCGCGGCGGCGTGGAACGCAGACACGCAGCAGGTAACGCACGGGAGCCGGGGGGTCCGGTGAGGGGCACCCGAAGCGGAAATCCGAGACGCAGCGGCCACTACCTCACGGTGCGTAGGTAGCGAGAAATGTGGCCAGCCGGAGTAGCGCCCGGCCCGCGATTACTGTTTCCAATCATCATGTGTCGAAAGACGGCCCGGAGTGGAGAACGAGGCCGCGTAGCGTCGTCTTGTTTCTCAGGCCTTCCATCGCAATTGCGATACGCCGTTGGTTTTAGCCAGCGCGTCGACAATGGTGGGCACTGAAGTGTCGTGGGGCAGACCGCGCCAACGCACGGTCCATTGAGTCGTACATTGTTGATCGCCGCAATTCACCAAACTCTCGCTGAATTTGACAATTCGAAGTCCTGCCTGCTGCAATTTACTTCGAATATCGTCGGTTGCCGGCCCGTCTGGACCAACGGTCACCACCAGCAGCGCGCTTTTCGCCACGGCAATGCGCTCTTCAAGTTCTTTCAGGCCCCAAAGCGCCGCAACTCCGATGGCCGTGCCGGCAATGCCGAGCCCGATCTGTCCGCCACCGAAGCACAGCCCGATTACCGTGACGAACCAGAGCGTGGCCGCCGTGGTGACGCCGCGCACGAGATCATTTTGGCGAAAGATCGCGCCGGCGCCGATGAAACCGACACCGGTGAGAATGCCGAGCGGCAAACGCATCAGGTCGAGCACGACGTAGGAATTGGGCGCTTTTCCTCTCACCCCAACAACAGGTTGGCTTGCAGCATTGCAATCGACGCCGCGAGGCAGACCAGCAGGGTCGTGCGTAGCCCCGCCGGTTCGCCGTGCCCGCCGCGGTTAAAGCCGATCAGGAAGCCGGCGACGATGGTGAGAAAGAGGCGAAGTGCAATCGTTTGCCAGTCTACGGTCTCGATCATAACGCTTTCGTCTGTTCTTATGGGAAAGCGGGTGCCTAAAAGTGCTGGGTGTTCAACAATTTCTCGATGCAAATTGCAATTGCCGGATGCGCTGTCGCCGCCGATGGGAGCGGTCATAAGCTAACGGCGGTGCGCAATCAGGGTTCCCGGAGCAATCGGTTTTTGTCGGGTGTTTTGAGAACGCAACATCATCGGAACGCTTGAGATCGCGTTTCAGGTGCCCTCGGCCGGCGGCTCTTGATGTTCATCAATCCTTCGTGCGCACGATTGTCAGCCTCGTGGCCACAAGTAATGATGCCAGGCTCCGATAAGACACGAGACCCAACATGCAGGCCATCGGTAGTTTGCTACTTGCAGCCGTTTTAATTGCTACGGTCGGCTCTGCGGCTCGATCGCAAAACGCTGAGAAATCGTTTCACGCGAGCATTTTAGAGCACAGCGAAGTTGCTACCTTTCTGCGGTTGCGATTCGACGATAGCGGCAAAGCGCAAGAGATCGATAAGCGAAATCTCAATTGGTACGTGGCGGAGACCGAAGGCCCCAGCGTACGCGTCAAGGCGCCGTTCTACGGCGATTGTCCCGACGGTGAGCAGCCGTTCGTCTACAGACCGTGGTTGCCGCCGTCGGCAACGGCCGGTTCTGCGAACAATATTGAGCCAGGCTATTGCTTGCAAAAGTCCAAAACTCTGATCTTTGTTCTGTTCTTTGAAAAGCCAATTTCCGCCGGAAACATTAGATTATTTGCTCAGGGCCAAAAACTTCCTGAATGGGACAGTCAATTGCTCAGCAACCACTTAGCGGTGGTCTCCATTCGTGCAGGGCTTAAGGACGTCGATCTAGAGATTACTGTGGTGAATTGACCTGGGAGGTGCGGAAATCTCAAGCTGCGAAACGCAGCTCCGGCACGCCTCGGATGCCGAGATCGTAAATTGCGAACAGGCTGCCGCGTAATGGGCCGTCGCCGGGAAAGCGCGGCAGGGGCGGTTTGGCCATCGAAGTGACGAAGAGAACATCGAGCTTTGGTCCGCCGAACATGACGCTAGTGATCTTTTTCACCGGCATGTCGATCGTGCGGTCGACACGGCCGTTTGGATCGTAGCGGACGAGACGGCCGTCGTAGACCAGCGCGTTCCATACATAGCCTTCGGCATCGACCGTCGAGCCATCGGCAGCGCCGCCGCGGGACCTGTCGACCTTGACGAACGTGCGCCGGTTGGACACGGCGCCGGTCGATTGATTGTAATCGTACGCCCAGATCTCGCCGCTCCAGCTGTCAGCGAAATAAAAGGTCGAGCCCTCGGGACTCCAACACGGGCCGTTGGAAACGATGATGTCTTGGTCGAGCTTGTGTAGCGAGAAGTCCGGATCCAACCGATAGAGCGCGCCGTTCGGCCCTTCCTCCATTGTATCCATCGAGCCGGCGACGAAACGGCCGCGTTTGTCGACCTTGCCATCGTTCAATCGGTTGTTGGATTTGCCGGGCTCGGGGTCGACGATGAGCTCGACGTCGCCGGTTCGGAAATCGAGAAAGTGAAAGCCGCGCGCCAGCGAAACGATCGCCCCGCTTCCGTCCTTACGTAACGCCATCGAGCCGATCTTTTGCGGTACGTCCCAACAGCGTATTTCATTGCCAGAAGCCGTGGCGCGAAATACTCGCCCGTCGAAGCTGTCTATCCAGTAAAGCCGCTCTTGCTCGGCATCCCAAAGCGGGCCTTCGCCAAGTGTCGTTTTTACGTCGACGAGGACTTCAATACGCATGGCTTTATCCTGACCTCTCGCTTTGTCAGCCGGCGAACCGCGGTTCCGGTAGGCCGCGAACGCCGAGCCCGTAAATTGCAAAAAGACATCCAGCCTCGTGCTCTCGATGGTATTGCCCGTTCATCGGGCGAGCCATCGACGTCACGTAGGCGATGTCGAGATTTGCGCCACCGAAGGTTAGGCTCGTTGTGGATTGCACCGGCAGGCCGACAATCCGATCGACGACGCCCATCTGATCGAAACGGATCAGGCGGCCCGAATAGACCTCGACGCTCCAGACGTAGCCTTCCTCGTCAACCGTCGCCCCGTCGGGATATCCCCGCAGCTTTTCAAAGCTCGCGAACACGCGCCGCGAACGAACTTTTCCGGCGTCTGGATCATAATCGTAAGCGTAAATCACCCGTCGGCCGGTGTCGGCGAAATAGAACGTACGCCCGTCGGGACTAAAGCACGGGCCGTTGGAGCATATAATGTCGTCGTCAAGCATTCGGACCGAGAGGTCGGTATCCAGACTAAAGAGTTTGCCGACGCCAGAACTCTCTTGGAAGTCCATCGAGCCGGCGACAAACCGGCCCTGGCGGTCGACCTTGCCGTCATTCATTCGCGGCCGCAATTCGCCCGGCTGCGTTTCATAAATAAGTTCAACTTCGCCGGTGGCAAAATCGAATGTGAAAAAGCCGCTGCGCAAAGCCAAGATCGCGCCGCCGCTTCGGCGAAGGGCGAAAGACCCTATTGGTTCGGGAAGCTTCCAAGTTTTCTTGGCGCCGTTCGGCTCCAGCCGGTGAATCGCCGGTCCATATGAGTTGATCCAGTAAAGCCGCTGCTCGCCGACATCCCAGAGAGGCCCTTCGCCGAGCTGGTCGTGATCACGGCACGCTACTTCGATGCGGAGCATGTCGCCACTCTTGCGCTTTTCAGGCCCCGATGTCGCGCGCCGCGCGGCGTTTGTGCGCGGCGAGCGCCATCAGACGCCGGTCGCGCCATTTCTGACGCTCGCCGAGCCGATCGGCGGGCAGTTTGCTCCGGCGCTCGCGTTCAATTTGAGCAAGCACCGGCCCGGCCCAGTCGGCGCGGTGCTGCGTTTGCTTGGAGATATTTGAATAGATGCCCTCATAACGCTGCACGTAGTCGCGCACGCCCGCGGGCGCATTTAGATCGATTGTCTCGAACGGCCCCATAAACGACCACCGAAGCGCAAGACCTTCGCGGATGCCGACGTCGATATCTTCCGTCGTCGCAAAACCGTCGGCAACCAGCCGAAACGCCTCCTCGAGAAGCGCGCCTTGCATCCTGTTCATTACGAATCCGTCGAGTTCCCGCTTCATGACAATCGGCGCCTGGCCGGCCGCGATAAGAAAGCCGCGCGCACGCTCGACGATTTCAGGAGAAGTCCATGGCGCCGGCACTACTTCGGCGGCCGGGATCAAATAAGGTGGATTGATCGGATGGATCACAAGGCAACGCTCGCGATGCGGAAGCTGCTCAGTGAACAGTGAGGGCAGGATTGCCGAGCTTGAACTGGCAACGACGGCGCTCGGCGGCGCCAAACGGTCGAGATCGACGAATAGCGCTTTCTTCACATCCAGCCGTTCAAGTGCGCTTTCCTGAACATGTTCGGCATCGGCAAGTGCGGCTGCAAGAGTTTTCTCCGGGCGCAGACGAGCCAGCACTTGCTGCGGATCTTGTCCGGCGAGCAGGTCGTTCTTGGCCAAGTCGGGCGCGACCGACGCGGCAAAATCAATCGCTTGGCGCGGGGCGTCCGGGTCTTGGTCCCAGAGCGCGACATCGTGTCCCGCACGGGCGAAGGAAATTGCCCAAGCTCTCCCGATAAACCCGCTGCCGATAATTGCGACCCGCGTCATGCTTTCTGCCTCAAAGTGTCTCGACGTTGCCGTCGACGCCAATCGACTGGCCGGAAATGTTGGCCCCGGCGTCCGAGATAAGAAACGCTATCATGGCGGCGACATCATGGGGGCTGGTCATGCGCCGAAGCGAGACACGCTCGAGGTATGTTTTTTCCATTGTGTCGTAACCGACATTGAGTTGCGCTGCACGGTCGCGGATCACCCGCTCCATGCGCGGACCTTCGATTATGCCGGGCAGTATGGCGTTGACGCGGATATTTGCGGGGCCGAGTTCTTTGGCCAGGCTTTGCGTCAATCCGATGATGCCGAACTTCGCCGAGGAATAGGGCGTGCGATACGCGTAGCCGTGCCGGCCAGCGGCTGATGACATATTAATAATGCTGCCGCCGCCCGCGGATTTGAGCATCGGCACCGCCCGCCGGGCGCACAAGAATTGGCCGGTGAGATCAATGTCGATGCAGCGCCGCCATTCGGCCGGCTCGATATCCTCGACGCCGCCGGTCGGCCCGGCGATGCCGGCGTTGTTGATGAGCGCGTCAAGACCCTCCAATTCTGCACGCACGGCCGCGAACATGCGGTCGACGTCGGACTCGCTGGAAACGTCAGCTTTGATCGTTCCGGCGTTCGGATTGACCTTCCTGAACGAGGTAAGCGCCGCCTCATCGACATCGCAGATGAAAACGCGGGCGTCGTGAGAGAGCAGCCGCTCGACAATAGTCAGACCGATACCTGCGGCGCCCGCGGTGACGAGAACGCGCCGTCCCGCAAGGCCTGCATCCAAACCTCTCTTCCGTACCTCGTCCGCCATTCCTTCGCTCGTTTGTTAAACCCGCCGCTCGCGCAAGGCGATCACCGCCCCGAGCACAACGAGGCCAAAGAGAATTGCACGTGTCGCGTAGGGGAGATTACTTCCTGCAAGCATGGTTTGCAGGGCTGTCAACAGTAGCACGCCGCCGAGCATGCCGAGATATTGACCGCGTCCTCCGGTGATGATCGTGCCGCCGACAACGACCACAGCGATCGACGGCAACAGATAGTCGTCGCCCATACCAAGGCTCGCCTGTCCAGAGAACCCGGTGAGCAGCACGCCGACCAGGCAGGAGCACAGCGCCGAAAGCACGTAAACCCAGATCAGCGTCTGGCCGACGGCAACGCCCGACAATCGCGCGGCGCGTATGCCATTACCGATTGCGTAAACCCTGCGGCCGAAAGGCGTGCGCGATAGCAACACAACTGCACCGGCGACGAAAACCGCGATGAAGATCACGATGGGCGTCACGCCCAATATTTTCGCCGTCATGAACCAGCGCAACAGCGGTGAGGAAAATCCTGCCGGCGTCCCACCCGAATAGAGGAGCGCCACGCCTTGCAGGACCCCGTTTGTCGCCAAGGTCATAACGATCGGCGAGATCCCAAGTGCGACGATGCCAATGCCGTTGACGAACCCGACAAACGCCGCAATCACGAAAACAAAAGGCAACGCGTAGATCAAAGCCTTGTCCGAGCCTTGAACGAAGCCGGCAAGCAATATGCCGGAAAGTCCGACCATCCAGGGAATGGAGAGATCGAGGCCGCCGGTCAGAATAACGGTGCCTTGTCCCAAAGCGAGGATGGCAAGGAAGCTCGACAGTACGATCAGCGAATTCCAATAGCCCCAGTGCAGGACGGCGCTGCCGAGCCAAAGCTCGGTGACAACGACGACCGCGAGAAAGCATACGTAGGAGGGTAGGGCGTAACGCAGCGTGTGCGCGTTGCGCCTCCAGAAGGGCACGGCATCGTTCCGCCGTGCGGTGACCGCACTCGGTGGCTCCGTTTGCAACCGCCGATCGCCGCCGCCGATCTGACGGGGAAGAGTACCGGCGCGCCAGGCGGAGAAGCGGGCCGCCGCAAAGCGCAACTGCGCCGCCAATTCCGAATCTTTGCTGAGCGAAGCAGCTAGCACCGCGAGAATGAGAATAATGCCTTCGGCTATGGTGGAATAATAAGCCGAGACGTTGAGGACGAGCAGGACGTTGACCACGCTCATCAGTATGTAGGCCCCGAACACGGAACCTGCTGGCCCGCCTCTGCCGCCGCCAAGCCGCGTTCCGCCGAGGACCACGGCGGCAAAAATCGACAGCAACATCGAATTGCCGACCAATGGATCGCCGGAGCCGGTCTGCGCACTGATAAAAACCCCGGCGAGGCCGTAGCACCCACCGGCAATGACGTAGGTCGCAAAGCGAGTGAAATCGACGCGGACTCCGGCCGAGCGCGCCGCCTCGCTATTGCTTCCGATGGCATAAAGCGCGGCGCCGAACCGGGTCGATTTCAGCCAGCCCCATAGCAATAGAACGAATGCGAGCAGCAGGATCGGCATCGGCAATACATTTGGAATAGCATCGCCGAGATAGAAGCTCCCGAGTTGGCTCGCGACAAAGCCTCCGGGTTTTTCCATCACTAATAGCGTCACGCCTTGCGCGATGAACATTGTGGAGAGGGTCACCACGATCGGCTGCAAGCCGAGAAAGGCGATGAATATCCCGTTGAAGCAGCCCGCCGCCATGCCGACGCCGATCCCGGCGAGCGTCCACACGACGATCGACTCGTGCGTGGAGGCCGGATCCATGCTTGACGCCAGAACCACGTTGACGAGCGAAATGATGGCGCCGGCCGATAAATCGAACCCGCCGGTCAGGATCACGATGGTTTCGCCTATAGCGGCGATGGCGAGCGTCGCCGAGCCGCTCGCCATGAAGCTGATGTCGAAGTAACTGAGGTGGCCCGCGCTGATCGCGTTGACGAGCACGAAGAGCAGAGCGAACACGGCCATCGCAGTGAGCAGCCCACGATTGCGCGCCAGCAACACGCCGGCGCTCGGTCGTGCTCGGCCGGCGTTGGCGGAGTGAAAGGTCGCAGAGATGCTCACGCGGCAATGCTTTTGGCGTCGCCGCCCAAAGCGGCATGCATAATTCCATTCTCCGTCAGCGCGTTGGCGCCGATCTCCTCGACGACCGCTCCGGCATAAAGCACAAGCACGCGGTCGCACAGATGCACGAGCTCCGGGATTTCTGTTGAATGGAACAGGATCGAGCCGCCCGAAGCGGCGTAGGCGCGCATCAGAACATAGAGTTCGTGCTTGGTGCCGACATCAATGCCGCGGGTTGGATCGAACAGCAGCAAAATGCGGCTCTGGGCGAGCAGCCATTTGGCGACGGCAATTTTTTGCTGGTTGCCGCCGGAAAAAGATTTGACCGGCGTCCACAGCGCCCGATGGTCGACTGCGACGCGCGCGAACGCGCCATCGACGGCGGTTTGCTCAATTGCGCTTTGCACGAGACCGAACCGGCAAAAGCGGTCGACGACGGGCAACGAGGCATTGTGCTTGCCGTCCAGCTCCGCGAACAAGGCCTCGGTCTTGCGGTCTTCCGGCAAGAACCCAATACCGATGTTCGAGCGCAATGCGTCCGTCGGAGACGTGATCGTCACCACGCGCCCATCAATCAGAATCTGGCCGCGACGGACGTCGGCCATGCCGAAACAGGCCTGAAAGAGATCGAGCTGTCCCATTCCCTGCAGGCCAGCAACCCCGAGAATCTCGCCGCGCTTGAGTGAGAACGTCGCCGCTTCCAAACGCTCTCCGGCGGCAAGCTCGCGCACGCCGAGGACCTCCGGTGCGTCGGCGGCCTGTCGCGCGGGCCGGGCCGGAAAGGTTTGGGCGAGCGATCTACCAATGATCATTTCGACGATCTGCGTATCGCTGAGTTGAGTGGCCGGCGCGGTCGCGATGTGGCGGCCGTTGCGAAGGATGGTCACATGCTCGCAGAACGCCCGCACCTCGCGCATGCGATGCGAGATGAAAAGTATAGTGACGCCTTGTTGCTTGAGACGGCTGATGATCTCCCCGAGCCAATCGACGTCCCGGCCAGCAAGAGTTGATGTGGGCTCATCAAGTAAAAGGAGGTGCGGTTTGCGGAAGGTGGCGCGCGCGATCTCGATTTTTTGTTGGACTGCGAGATCGAGTTCGCCGACCTCGCGCCAAAGTTCGATGTCGAGACCTAAGCTGTCGAAATGTTCAAGAACTGCCTGCTCCGCCTGACGCCGGCGGATCATGCCGGTCCATCCTTGCGGTCCGTAGGGCAACAGCATGTTGTCGAGCACCGTTTGATCCGGTGTCAGCGTCATTTCCTGGAAGGCGGTTTGAACGCCCAGCCGGTGCGCCACTCTCGGCGAGGACAGTCGCACCTCTTTGCCGAACAGGCTGATCGTCCCGTGATCCGGCTCGATTAGTCCAGACAAGAGCTTGACGATCGTCGATTTGCCGGCGCCGTTCTCGCCCAACAGGGCATGGGCGACGCCCGGCATTACGGTGAAGCTGACATCGGCGACCGCGACCGTTGCGCCGAACGCCTTGCGCAGTTCGTGGATTGCAACGGCGCTCGCGGCCGGTTCCGTCATCGCTTCCTCAGGCTCGGCTCGCGGAAAACCCGCGATGCAGATACTCGCTGCGCCGCGGGCGAGGGAATGACTTTTAGTTCTCTGGCTGGCCCACCAGTGCGGCCGCCAATCCGATTTCAGGTGTTTGTTCGGAAAAGATCGATGCGAACCATCCCGGGTTGGGCACGATCGAGGGCTTGAACGCATTGCAGCCCGATTTCATTTCCTCCCAGGTACCTTCCTGGCAGAGCTTGATGGTCTGGTTGGTCACAAGCGGGAGCGGCAGGATCGTCGTTTTGGGAACGTCTTTGCCTTCCAACGCCTGAACGGCAAGCTTCAACGCGAGGCCGCCCGAATAGGGCGGTGAGGCGTAGGAAATGCGCGGCGCACCGAGCGGTGCATATGGAACGTTGCCGCCCTCGACTTCCGTTCCGGCCGGCAGCATCTGGATGCGGCCGCCGTTGGAACCTTCGCCGGCACAGGGCAGAAGCTGCGACTGTTTCTTTCCCGCCTCGAGCTGCATGGCGTTGGCGGTGTAGCAACCGACCTGCATCCAGAGCCCGTCGATGTGGTCCCAGTTCTGGGTCGCAAGTATTTTCGAGAGTTCAGTGCGGGCGACGGCCTGGCTCCACATCCCGACTGCTTCGGCTACGATCTTCACGCCGGGATGCTTCGCGAAGACTTCTTTTGCTGCCTTGGTGCGAAGCGTGTCCACCGATGTTCCCGGCACGCCCGTTATAACGATGATGTTGCCTTTGCCGCCGAGCTTGTCCATCAGCCACTCAGCGGGTTTGCGGCCGGCTTCTTCCTGATCGATGTGGACGTTGTAGGCACACGGCTCAGTGATCTCCGCGTCATAGGCGAAAATCTTGACACCCTTATCGCACGCGCTCTTGACCACCTGGTTCAGCGCGGTCGGGGAAATCGGGAACACGACAATCGCCTCGGCGCCGGCTTGAACCATCGCATTGATCTGCTGAATTTGCCGCTGCGCATTCGGCCCAGCGACCTGCACTTCGAGGCTGACCTTGTCCACCAGGCTTTTATGCGCCGCCATGGCTTTGACCATGTTGGCGGCCTCGGCCTGCCAGTCGTTGCCGATGTAACTCATGCTGAGAAAGATTTTGTGCTTTTGCGCGGCGTGGACGGCAGGCGCAGCCGCAACGCCCGCGGCCAAGGCGCCCAACAGAAGCCATCGATATCCCGGCGTCATCATCTCCTCCCTATTTCTCGGATTCGCCCCAATTGACTGGGGTCTATCTCGTGATCATAGATCATAAGAGGCGGAGTACAAGCCGGACTTATTGAGAGCGCCGGCTGACCGGCGGTAGCGAGCGGGAAGGGCGGTGGTGGCGTGACTTTGTCGAGCACTATGGACGCGACAACGAAGAAACCGGAGCTGCGCGTGGCGCCCCTGGTGCGCGATACGTTGCACGAACGCGCCTACCGGCGGATCTGCGACTTGATCCTCGACGGCGAGATCGCGCCCGGCCAAGTCGTCACCATCCAAAACCTGGCGCAAGCTTTTGGCGTCAGCACAATGCCGGTCCGCGAAGCGCTCAAACGATTGACCGCGGCCGGGGCGCTTAGCCTAGTGACGGGACGTTCCATGGGCATCCCGCGCCTGACGCTTGAACGTCTCGCCGACTTGCGCCGTGTACGTTTATCTGTCGAAGGAACGGCCACGGAATGGGCCGCGGAATTGATTGAGCCGAAAGAGCTAGCGAGTTTGCGGCGGCAATGCACTCTTCTCAGCCGGGCCGCGAACGATGAGAACGTCAAGGATTACCTGCGCGCCAACCGCGCCTTTCATTTTATTGTTTACAACGCGGCGCGATCGCCCACCCTCGTGGCCGTTATCGAAACGCTTTGGCTGCAAATAGGACCGTATCTCAATCTTTTGCGCGGCTCGGGAAATTATGCTGCATCGAACACGACCCATCGCGCAATCGTCGAAGCGTTAGCCGCGCATGATGGCAAAGCGGCTGCAAAGGCCTTGCGCGCCGACATCAACGACGCCTACGCGGTTCTTTCCAAAATGCTGGCGTGAAATCACCGTTTTGGATTGGTGCATTTACCCAAGATTCTGAAATTGTCGGCAGACAGACGGCACCGTTAGTTGATGAGATCTTTCAAAGGAGGGCTGCAAGTGATCAATCGTCGGGCCGCGGTAGCAGGTGGCGCTTTGGCGATTGCCGCCACTTCGCCGCTGGCACGTCTGGCGCGCGCCGGTGGCCAATCGTTCCTGGAGCCGGGGCTGCCGCAAGGCGTTTATGCGACTGCCGAGCTCGAGGCTTTGCCGGGAAAAAAGCCGCTCATTAAGCTGAGCGACCGCCCGCCGAATTACGAAACGCCGCTGTCGGATTTCACTTCGGAGTTTACTCCGAACGACTCGTTTTTCGTGCGCTACCACCTCGCGGGCATCCCAGAAGAGATCGACGCCGAGAAATGGAAGCTCAAGGTAGGCGGCGATGGCGTGGAAAAGTCGCTTGAACTAACTCTGAGCGATTTACGTTCGACGTTTGAAGCGGTGACGCTCGCCGCGGTCTGCCAATGTTCCGGCAATCGTCGTGGCTTTTCCGATCCGCACGTCGCTGGGGTGCAATGGGGACTGGGCGCGGTCGGAAACGCCCTGTGGAAAGGCGTCAGGCTTAAAGACGTTCTTGGTCGCGCCAACGTGCGCGCGGAGACGGTGGAGATTGTCGTCAACGGCGCGGATGGTCCTGTGATCGATGGCACTCCGGATTTCATCAAGAGTGTTCCCATCGACAAGGCACTCGATGAGAATACGCTGATTGCTTACGAGATGAATGCGGCACCGCTACCCCGTTACAACGGCTTTCCGCTTCGCCTTATCGTGCCGGGTTGGACTGCGACTTACTGGATGAAGCATCTCGACAGCATCGATGCGTTGACAAAACCGTTCGATGGATTTTGGATGAAAAGCGCTTATCGGATTCCGGCGGGAAAATTTCCAATCGTCCGGCATTTCGTCTCGCAGATGACGGCGGCTAACGAGCCGATCACGGAAATGGTGGTCAATTCAATGATCACCGCGCCGCAAGCGGGCTCTACCTTGCGAGCGACGCAGACAGCCGAGATCCGTGGTCTTGCCTGGGATGGCGGCTACGGGATTCGAAGCGTTGACATCTCGGCGGACGGCGGCGCGACTTGGCGGGAAGCAGAGCTGGGAACGGATATTGGCCGCTTTGCGTTTCGCGCTTTTCGCTTCGGATTCACCCCGGCACGCGCCGGAAGGTATCAGGTGATCGCGAAGGCTACTAACCTGGCCGGACAGACTCAGGTCGATCGCTTGATCTTTAATCCAGCGGGTTACCACAACAACGTCATGCGCCCGCTGACCATAGACGTGTCGTGAGCGGTGCGAAGATGTGGCGCGTATTTTCAGTGCTATCCGTTTTGTTGTTGGCGGCCAACGCGCAAGCTCAGGAAAATATCGAGCTCAAATCCGGCCAGGGCAGGGAAATTGTCGTGGCGTTTTGCGGCGCTTGTCATTCGCTCCAATACCTGCCGGAGAATGGTTTTTTGAACCGCCAAGCCTGGGAGGCGGAGGTTACAAAAATGGTCAAGGCTTTCGGTGCGCCGATCGAGCCCGCGGACGCCAGGGTCATCATTGATTATTTGTCGGCGAACTACGGAAGTGGAAGCTAGAACGTGCGGCGCGAGCGATAAAAGGTCGCGCGATTGGGCAAGATAGCGTGAGACTGCTCAAACGTGCAGATGACCGAGGATCCGATCGCGCGTAATCGTCGAGCTCGATCCCTCAAGAACCGCACGACCTTGGTCCATGACCAAGTAGCGATCGGCGATCCGCTCGGCGAATGCGAGGTTTTGCTCAACGACGATAAAGGCTGTGCCTGCGGCCTTCTTCTGGGTAATGGTCGCGGTCATATGCAGGATGTTTTCCCATTGTACGCCTTCGCTCGGCTCATCGAGCAGAACGACCGGCTGGTCTTCGGCGAGACCGCGCACGAACGACAATATCTTTTTCTCTCCCCCGGAGAGCGTGCCGGCGTGCTGCGTGAGCCGTCGCTCGAGAATTGGAAAACGGTCGAAGTACGGACGCAACGGCGCGAGCTGGCGGCTTGCGCGCATCAGTGTCAGGTTGTCGCGAACCGACAGGTCGTCGAATACCGGGCGCTCCTGCGGGCAATAAGTCATGCCGCTGCGGCGGCGCGCTGAGGGATCGATCTGCGAAATCGGCCTACCGTCGAGGAGGACGCGTCCGCTACGGCACGGCAAATAGCCGAGAAGGAGTTTCATCAGCGTACTCTTGCCGACGCCGTTCCGCCCGAGCACGCAGAGAGCTTCACCGGCAACGGCAACGCCGGTCAGATCGCGAACTACGGTGGTGCTGCCGTATCCGCCGGTAAGGCCCTCGAAGGCGAGCCGCTCACGGATCATTTCTCGCCCCCGACATAAACCGCACGCACTGCCGGGTCCGCTTGGATCGCCGCGACGCTGCCCTTTGCCAAAAGCGTGCCGTTGTGCAGCACGTAGACAACCTCCGCCAGCTCCTTGACCAGGCTCATATCGTGCTCGATGACGATGATCGCGCCGCCCAGACGCGTCGCCGCCCACCGCACAATGCCGATCACCGCAGCCGTCTCCTCGGGCGAGAGGCCGGCGCACGGCTCGTCGAGCAATAAGACGCGCGGCTCGGCCAAGAGCGCCATCGCGAGTTCGAGAATTTGCTGCTCGCCGTGCGACAATTCGGCGGCTTTGCGCTCAACGGACGCAAGGAAGGGATAGCGCTTCTGCAAATCCTCGAGCATCGGGCTCGTCCAGTGCCGCAGTCGAGGATCAAGCAATTGTAATTTAGTTGCCCTGCCGCTCCACAGCGCGACGGCAAGATTGTCCGCGATCGACAGGCCTTGGAACACGCTTGGAATTTGAAGTTTACGCGCGACGCCAAGGCGTGTAACGCGGTGCGGCGTTAACCCACCAACTGCCGTATCTCCGAGATCAATGGAACCGGCCACGGTCGCAAGTTCACCGCTTACGGCATTGAACATCGACGTTTTACCGGCGCCGTTCGGCCCGATGACGCAAAATATTCCGGTCGGCTCAAAGTCGAGCGACAGCCGGTCGAGTATGGTGACTTCGCCGGCGCGGACGCCGACACTGTTGAGAATGAGCCGGGCAGGCGGGTTGTGGTTGAGATGTCTTGGAGCAGCAATGGCCGGCCGTTTCCGCCTACTCTTTAGAAAGCGCCCCAACGGCTCGGCAAGCCCTGCAACACCTTTCGGAAATGCCAAAACGATGACAATGAAAAATCCTGCCATCAGCACTTCCCAGAACGGCAGTGTGTCACGCAATTGCGCGGTGAGCGATCCGACGAGCAATGTTCCGATGACCGGCCCGAGGAGACCTCCGCGGCCGCCGACCGCGGTCCAAATCACCAGATCCGCAGACAGGCCGAAGCCCACGGCCTGCGGCGTCACGATCCCTTGCTGCGGCGCGTAGATCACGCCGCCGATACCCGCCATCAATCCGCTCGTGCCGAATGCGAACGCTTTCAGATGGTTGGTGTCGAAGCCGAAAAGCTGAAGCCTGCGTTCGTTCTGCGCCAGCGCTCGCCACAATACGCCGACCGGCGCGTTGTAAAGCCAGCCGGCGATGGCCAGCACAATCAGCAGCAACGCCGCCGAGACATAATAGACGTCCGAGAAATCGTTCAGGCCTGGCAGGCCCGGAATCCCTTTGAGGCCGTTGAAGCCTCCAGTGACGGAGTTCCAGCTGGTCGCGATCTGAAATGCCAAGAGCGACAGCGCCAGCGTGATCATCGAAAAGTAGGGGCCGCTTTCGCCGCGGCGGCGAAAAACCAATACGCCGATGACATAGGCGAGCAATGCCGAAACGACGGCAAAAACCGGCATGGCCAGCACAGCGACGATTGGAAGATCTGTGAAGGCGATGAAGGTGAGCCCGGAAAGATACGCGGCTAACCCAAAGAACAAAGCTTGGCCGAGCGGCAGGAACCCTGCCTGGCCCCAGCAAAGTCCGACGCCGACCGCGGCGGCCGCATAAAGTGCGTAGAGGCCGAGCTGGTAAGCCCAGAATTGTCCGAGAAGGAACGGAAGCGCAATCGCAATCAGGACGATAAGGCTAGCTGTGCGCAACGATGCCTCGCGGCCTCAACCAAAGAAACAAGATCGATAAGACCAGCACAGCAAAATAGCCGTCGGTCGCGCTGCTGGTGGCCGAGATGAGGCTGTCGACTCCGCCGATCATCGCCGCGCCCGACAACAGGCCGGCGACGCTGCCGAGACCACCGACAATGAGGACAAAAAACGCCCGCAGCACGTAATCCAGCCCCATGAAAGGTTGCACCGGGATAAGCGGCGCGAGCATGACGCCACCAAGGCCGGCGAGGCACGTGCCGACAATGAACGTTCCCGCAGCAAGCCGCCGAACTGAAATCCCTTGTGCCTGCGCGAGCTCGGGATTGCTGACCATGGCGCGGATGCGGCTGCCGGTGCGGCTCCTGCCATACCAGATCACAAGCCCGACCACGATCAGGAGGGAGACGGCGATCAGCAACAGGCGGTAAATCGGGTACTCGGTGCCAAGGAGACCAACAGTCCCGCGAACCGGGATATTCACGCTGTAATATCCTAGCCCGAAAATCGCCTCGGCGATTTTGCGCAGCAATAAGCTCAAGCCCCACGTCGCCACCAGCGTATCGAACGGCCGGCGGTAGAGCGGTCGGATCATGATCCATTCCACCGCCCAGCCTAGAATGCCGCACACGATCAAGGTCAGCGGAACCGCTACGAGATACGGCCAGCCGCCAGACTGCGTGACGTAGGCGCAATATGCGCCAATCATGATGAATTCGCCGTGCGCGATGTTGAGCACGCCGAGCAGGCCGAAGATGACCGCCAGTCCAAGCGCCAGAACAGCAAGCGTGGAGACCGCGTAAACGAGGTTGATCGCCTGTGTGACGATCAACGGGTCCATTCACGCAACCTCCATCAGCTGCGGTTTCCAGTCAGGCCTTGCACTCGTCGCCGCTTTTAATGTCGGCGAAGGTCTTGATGATGTTGAACTCGGTTCCGTTGCAGTCAGCAAGGAACATGGTCTTGTCGACGTGACGTCCATGCATGGTCACGTCGCCGGAGGCGGTTGGAAAAGTTATCCCTTCGGACGCCGCCATGCACTTCTTCGCGTCAGTGCCGCCGGCCTTGGTGACCAGCGCGTGTGCGCAATAGACGCCTTCATAGCAGTCGGCGCCGATCCGGCCGAGCTGCGGCGCCTTGTCGCCGAACTTGGCCACATAAGCCGCCTTGAATTTCTTTGCCGCCTCGCTGGGCGCATTCTCGTAGTACGACATGCAGGAATAAAGATTTTTGCTGCTGTCGGCGCCGATCCCATGCAGCGTGTTCTCTTCCAGCAAGAGCGAGAGCCGCGCGATGTCCTTATCGAGGCCAAAGCCGGCAAAGGTGCGGTTGAAATTCACGTTGTCGGCGCCGACGAGGGTGATCAGAACCGCATCCGGTTTTGCCGATTTGATTCGGGTGACGACTTCTTCGAATTTGTTGGGTGCGCCGAACGGCACGTACTCCTCGGCCGTGACCTTGCCGCCGTTCTCGGCGATGTATTTCTTTGCCTGCTCGTTACATTTGCGCGGCCATACGTAATCGTCGCCGATCATGTAGATCGACTTTGCGCCCTTGTCCTTCATCATCCAGGTGAGCGATGGCCGGATCTGCTGCTCCGGCGTATCCGCGGTAACGTAGGTGTTGAACGCACATTCGCCGCCTTCGTAGACCGGCGTATACACGTAAGGCACCTTGCCCTTGATGGTGCCGACCAGCGCCTCGCGTGTGGCGCTGTCATGCGAGCCGACGAAGACGTCGACGTTCTCCTCGAGCATCAGGCGAATCGCTGATTTCGTTGTCTCGGCGGGCGGGCCGCCGGCGTCGGTGGGAATGAGCTTGATCTGGCGTCCCATAATTCCGCCGGCCTTGTTGATCTCGTCGGCGGCAAGCTCCGCGCTGGCGCGCTGAGTTGGACCGAACAGAGATGCCGGGCCGCTGAGCGCGATGAAGAGGCCGATCTTGAACTCATTGGCGGCGGCGGCCGGTCGGATCAGCCCCGGCAACGTACCGAAGGCTGCACCGGCGGCGGCCGCTCCGAGAAGCGTTCGCCGCGTTGGTCCCTGTTTGCGCATGCTCATTTGCTTCTCCTCCTGTTTGTAATTTGCGGAACGATGATCATAAGGGTGTGCGTGGTGCCGGCGGTTTGGGAAACAAACTTTCGGCAGCCGCGGCGATTGCGAGTAGCGCATGGTCGCTCGATTCCGGACCGGATAGTTCGATGCCGACCGGCAATCCCGCAGCCGTCATGCCGACCGGCAAGCTGATTCCGGGAATGCCGCCGACGCTGCCGGGACTGGTATTGCTGATGAAAGTGGGAAACGTCGGTACCGCTTTGCCGTTGAGCAGGAACGTTTCATCGTCGCCGATTTTTGCGGCTGGCGCCGGCGTCGTCGGGAACACAATCGCGGCGATGCGATGGTCGCGGAAATGCCTGCTGTAAGTATCTTTGAGAACTTTTCGCTGCTCAAGCGCCTGGCGATAAGCCACCTCGGGCACGGCGCCCGCGCCGACCAGGCTTTGCAGGATGCCTTTGACGTCGGGGCTGGCCACTTTGGCGACGAGGCCGGCGTAGTCCAACCCGACTTGATGCTCGGTGAGATAAACGTTCAGGTCCGCGACTGTTTCGTAGAGTGCAATTGGGAAGCCCGCCTCATGATCGAGTTTGGCTTCCTCGCTCATGTCGACGTCGATCAACTCAACTCCTGCATCGACCAGCCGTTGCAAGGCGCTTTTGCAAATTTTTTCGAGCTCGGTGTCAAGATTTTCCCAGAAGTGCTGCCGTGGCACGCCAAGCCGCAATCCTTTGAGCGCTGCCGCCGTCACCTCGGTCGGGCCGCCGGTCACGACCCCGTCCAGGAGTGCGCAATCGGCGACGCTGCGCGTCATCGGGCCGGCGGTGTCGCGCGTATGTGAAATCGGCACAATGCCTGCCTGCGACCACCGGCCCGTGGTTGGACGAAAGCCAACAATTCCGCACAGCGCGGCTGGGATACGCACCGATCCTCCGGTATCCGAGCCGATACCGCCTGGTACGATCCGCGTTGATACCGCGACGCCGGTCCCGCCGCTTGATGCGCCGGGAATACGATCCAGCGCATAGGGGTTGCGCGCCGGTCCGTGGGCGGCGTTGTTGTTGCTGATGCCGTAAGCGAGTTCGTGAAGGTTAGTCTTTCCGAAGTTGATCGCGCCGGCGCCGAACAGCTTGTCTACAATGACGGCGTTGCGCTGGGGACGATTGTTGGCAAGACCTGGAGTGCCGCCGGTCGTTGGCATGTCGGCGGTGTCGAGATTGTCCTTCAGCGCCAGCGGCACCCCATGAAGCGGTCCAAGCGATGCGTTGGCCGCGCGCCGCCGGTCGGCCTGGCGCGCGGCTTCCCGTACACGGTCGGGATCAAGCGTAATGAACGCGTTGAGGTCGGCGAAGCTGGCCGCGCGGGCCAACAAGGCGTCCGCCAATTGCTCCGCGGAGATCTCGCCCGCGCGGATCGCTTTCGCCGCTGCGCCAACTCCAAGATCGTGAAGCGTTGCCATATCGGGTACCCGCAAAGCATGCCTGCGACCGGAATTTTTTCCGATCTCAGCACCCTTTAATGGATCGCTGGCCGAGCCCCGACCATCCGCATAAATGTTGACCCGTCATTGCCGCCGCTGCCGGGAAAACGCCGCCGCGAGTTCGGCCCGGTTGGCGCAGCCGGTCTTAGCCATGGCGTTGGTGATATGGGTGCGAACCGTGCCAAATCTGATGTGCAGTATCCGCGCGATATCACGGTCGGTACAGCCACGGGCGACGAGGGCGACGACCTCATTTTCTCTTGGCGTTAGTCCGCTGCGTCCCTCGCAGCGGAGCAAAGCCCGCCGCAGATGCGGCTCAAGCGCATCCAGCAAACCGGTATCGCGTTCGCAGAAATCCGGGCGGCCACGTCCCCGCCAGATGCGCAGATCGCCGAGATCGCGCTCTTGGTCGAAGATGAACATGTTGATGCCGTGGTGCAGACCATCGCGCGCCAAAAAATCGTTGTAGAATTCGGTACGCACCAGCTTCTCGTGCGGAATGACTTCATCGACCAGCGTCGCCCGGCGCCGGGCGCGGAGCTGGAACGTCATCGGATCGTGGAACTGATACCAGTCCTCGTAGCGGCGCAGATTGCCCCGGGCCATGTTGAAGCTGAGTGCTTCGTCGAAGCGCTGCTTGCGTGTATTCCAAACGTACGAAGCGCCGAAATCTCCGCGCAGCAACCGCATCACGTCGGTAAAGATTTCCGAGCGGGCGTCCACCTCCGGCCCGAGACGTTCAAGCCGAGCCACGATCTGGCCGAACAGGCGCAACTCTTCGCCGGTGATGTCGCGAATAACGGTGTCCATACCGCCGCCCCGCCGCAAAACCCCACTTGAGCCGGCAGATTGCGCGGAAATTGTTCCCGCGCAGGACCGAAGCTGTCAAGGCCGCTTGTTAACCAGCGGTTGCCGCGGACGCTGGCAGCAGCCATTGCCCGTAACTTGGCCTGGTTGCCCGCTCATTGGCAGGGGCCAGTCGCTCCGGGGTAATTCCTGTTAATCTGCTCCTCGGTCGGTCTTACGCTGCTGAAAAGCATCATGAAGCAGACATCGCGTCCTCTTCGCTCACGGATCACCACCCAAGGTATTGATCGGGCGCCGCATCGTGCCTTCATGCGCGGCATGGGGCTCGACGACGATGCGATAACACGGCCCTTCATCGGCATCGTGAGTACCGCCGGGGAGACCAGCCCCTGTAACGGCCACCTCGCCACGCAGGCTGGGCACGCGCATGCAGGTGTCGCTGCCGCCGGCGGCACCCCCCGCGCCTTCACCACCATATCGGTCTCGGACGGCATCAGCATGAACCACCAGGGCATGAAATGCTCCCTGGTGTCGCGTGAGGTGATCGCCGATTCAATCGAACTCGTCGTGCGCGGACACGCGTACGACGGTCTCATTGGCTTCGGCGGTTGCGACAAAAACCTTCCCGGCATCATGATGGCCATGGTTCGCTGCAACGTGCCTTCGGTTTTTGTGTTTGGCGGTGCGGCTCTCACTGGCGTCTTGCACGGCAAGCCTGTTTCGGTTCTGACCGCCTACGAGGCCGCGGGCGCGGTCATGACCGGCGCCATGCCGGCGAGTGAACTCGATGCCATTGAACGCGCCGCCCTTCCGACATTAGGCGCCTGCCCGGGACAGTTCACGGCCAATACAATGGGCATGGTTTCGGAGGTGCTCGGGCTGGCCCCGCTCGGGTCGTCGATGGTGCCCGCCGTTGACGAAGAGCGCTCGGTAATCGCGACGCGCGCGGGTCACCTCGTCATGCAAATTCTGCACGATGGCGGACCGCTGCCGCGGGACCTTGTCACGCGGGCCAGCCTGGAAAACGCCTGCGCCATCGTTGCGGCAACGGCCGGATCAACAAATGCGGCACTTCACATTCCTGCAATCGCGCACGAGGCGGGTATCCGTTTCACCCTTGACGACGTCGCTGCCGTATTCGAGCGCACGCCGTTGATCGGCAACTTGCGCCCAGCCGGCGACTACCACGCGCAGGACGTGGACCGCGTCGGGGGCGTGCCGATGATTGTGAAAGCCCTGATCGGGAGTGGACACATTAATGGCGACACGCTCACCCTTGGCGGCGAGACTTTAGCGCAGGCGTGCGCCGGCGCGCCCGACCCGGACGGGGAGGTGATCTGCGCGCTGGATAATGCGATCTCGCCGACCGGCGGCGTGGTTGTACTCAAAGGCAATCTCGCGCCTGACGGCGCGCTCATCAAAATCGCCGGGCTCTGCTCGCTCGTGCACGAAGGTTCGGCGCGTGTGTTCGAAAACGAGGAAGCATGCATGGCGGTCATTCGTGCGCGCGCTTACGCCGTCGGCGACGTGCTGGTGATCCGAAATGAGGGTCCGAAAGGCGGCCCAGGCATGCGCGAAATGCTCGGGCCGACGGCGCTGATTTACGGTCAAGGTATGGGTGAGCGGGTGGCGCTCGTCACCGACGGGCGTTTCTCCGGTGCAACGCGCGGCATGTGCGTCGGCTATGTGTCGCCGGAAGCCGCCTCGGGCGGCCCCATCGCACTGTTGCGCGACGGCGACCGCGTGCGGATCGACGCTGTCGCTAGACGGCTTGATTGTTTGGTGGAGGAGGCGGAGCTCGCGAGCCGGCGGACGGTATGGAGGCCGAGCGCTCCCGAGGTTCCTCTTGCTGGCGCGCTGGAGAAATACGCGTCGCAGGTCGGTTCCGCGCATCTCGGCGCCGTCACTCATAGCGGCAATTTGCACTGGGAAATCGAAGAGCCGGAGAGTGGGTGAAGTGCTGCACTTGGAGGAAAGCTAAAGTTCTGCCGGAGGTTGAACAAACGGCGGAAGCGTAAATCGCTGTGCCCTCAAGCCTCAGGGAAGGCGTCTCCCAACTTCATCCTCTACATGAATAAGAACAGTCTCATCGCATAAACGGCGGCCCCGAAAGCCGTCGCGCTGACATTTCCAAATGCATTCCGGCCGCGCTTTGCGGGCGCGGCCGGAAGTCTATAGGCCAGCGTTATGCGATTAGTTGTAATCTCTTCTTGCAGGGCGGATTGTCACGGCCCGGCGGCACGAACTTATCGAACACCGCCTTGGAGAAGCCGAGACGTTCCTGCACGTTCGGAATCGTCTTTCACCACCTTGCTGATTAGATTCGCCTTTTTCGTCCTTGACGACTTCAGTGACGAAATTGGTGCCGATCGCCTGGCGATTTTCGTCGAGCGTGATTTTCCCGTTCGGCGCATCAAGGTCGAGATCTTGTTCAGCGCTTCGCGAAAGGCCTTGTTGTTATTGCTGAGATCTCCCTTCACCGCGTCGAGCGCCTTAAACATGGCGTCGCCGAGTTGTAGTAGTTGATGGCGAGCAGCGAAGGACTGGCGAAGGCGTTCTTGAAGTACCCGGTCTTGGCATGCTGCTGGTAGGCTTTCACAAAGGCCTGCCATTTCGGGTTCGGATCGTTGTCAGCCATGCCGCTCGCGGCAATGGTGCCGATCAACGCGTCCTTCGCCTTGCCCTTCGATGATAGCACGGTCTGATCGACCATGATGGAACCGCCGATGAGGTGGGCGTGACCGCCGGCTTGCTGATACTGGTTGAGGAAGTTCACGGCATCGGCGCCGCCGAGGCCGAGATAGATCGCGTCAACGTCTTCCGACAAAAGTTGCGGAATGTAGGACGCGAAGTCCTTAGTGCCGAGCGGGACCCACAGACGCTTGGTAATCTCGCCCGCCGGCCTTGCAGTACTCGACCGCCAGCCCCATCACCTGCGTGTAAACGAAGGCGTAGTCTTCGCCGATGGTTGCGATCTTCTTGTAGTCTTTGACGTTGTAGGCGTAGTTGCCGAGGCCCGCATGCCATTGCGCGCCGTCCATGTTGGTGCGGTAGAAGGTCGGCGAGGGGTAACGCCGGCGGACGGATCGCCATAGGTTGTCTCCAGCGCGCCGGATGCCGCGTTCATGACCGTGATCTGCGGCTGCGTTTTCGAATAGTCGCGAATGGCGATGCCTTCCGCGCCCGACAGCGGCGAGATCAGAATGTCGACTTTGTCCTGCTCGACGAGTTTCTTGGCCGCGCGAACCGCCGAATCCGGGCTCGCGTCGGTCGAACCGACGATAGTTTCGATTTCCTTCCCGCCGGCCTTGCCACCATGTGCTTCGACGGAAAGGTCGTAGCCGCGCATTCCATCCTCACCGAGAACGGTATATGTGCCTTCGAGCGTCGCGGTAACGCCGACCTTTAGTTTGTCGGCGGCGTTGACCGACCCGGTGCCGACCATCGCGGCAAAACCGGCGACGGTCGCCAATAGTAAGCCCTTGCGCATGAGGTTCCCTCCTGTTTGCAGCGCCGTTTCGCCGGCCGAATGCAGCTTTGTGAATTATCTTTGAGGGGCCGTCGCCCCATGCCCCGACCGACGCCCAAATCGTAGCAGCGGGCGGCCCAATCCTACAAGTGTGCAGGCGTTCAAAGCCGGGTCTTAAGCCGTGTCTGCTAGTCTGATTCTCGGCACCTTCGGCAAAATCCAACTGCGTCGGGGGCGACTGCAACGTCCGATCTGCCCACTTGTAAAAGCGTCCCCGGAGTCGTTTAATCCGCCAAACAAAACAATAACGTGCGCCTCGGGAGGATGCGAATGAGTACGGCTTTGGCCGTGTGTCACGGCACGTTCGGCCGGGTGACCGTGTATCGCCTTGACAAGCCGATGCGTACGCACGCGCACCGCGAGGGTCATTTGACCTTCCTGCTAAGCGGATCACCCGCGATCGTGACCGTTTGCGGAGTACCACATCTGGTTAACGAAACTGCCGGAGTGGCGATCAACCCATGGCAGCCACACTCATTTCAACCATGCTCGCGCGACGAGCCCTCCATCTATCTCGTTGCCTACATCTGCGATCGCTGGTTGGACCGGGATCAGGAAGGCCGCGGCAGCCTACGGTTTGGCGCTAACGGCATCCGGGTTGGAACCACGATCCGCTCAATTGCCGTCAGTCTTGCCCATACGCTCGTGACCAACGCGAGCTATCGCATCGTTAATCGATATTTGAACCAACTGTTTGATGCGAGCTTCGATGAATCCTGGGCGAGCGGCGACCGGGGCATCCTCCACGGGAAGCAACGGACACCTCTCGACTTTCGCGTGCGCAAATCGCTGCGGTTATTGGACGATGGCCTCGCTCAGGGCCTGGAACTCGACACCGTTGCCCGCGATGCCGGCCTCTCGCGCCCGCATTTCTACAAGCTTTTCCGGGAGAACACCGGCGTGACGCCGGCGCTATATGCCAACACCATGCGGATCGAGCGCGCGCTTGATCGTCTCACTTCCTCGCAAATTTCGGTCACTGATATTGGTTTCGAGCTGGGGTTCTCGTCGCAAAGCCATTTCACCCATTTCTTTGCGGCTAATGTCGGGATAGCGCCGACGCTCTATCGCACTATCGCGCGGGTCGTTAGCGAGTAGCCCGTCCGCTGACCTCGCCCGCTCGCGAAAAATCAGACTGTAAAACACGCGACCGCGAGCCCGCTCGGCTAGCTTTCGGCTGCGCAGGAGTGGGAGCGTGTCGACAGTCTTTGGCGATGACGGTACGGCTCGAGGCGGCGGACGCGGTGACGCGCTCGGTCGCTGGATCGGACATCATCCGATCTGGGCGCTTATTATTGCTGTCGTTGTCATTTTTTTCGTGTGGCTTGTGCTGGCGCCCTGGCCGGCGGGCTTCGAGGACGTCTTCGGCAAGAAGCTAATTTTCGTCAACGCACTCTTCAACGGCATTACGCTGGGTGGACTTTATTTTCTGGTGGCGACCGGCTTCACGCTGATCTTTGGTCTCATGCGCAACGTTAACCTGGCGCACGGGTCGCTCTACCTGTTCGGCGGGTATATGGGCTACGAGGCCGGTGATCTCACCGGTTCGTGGCTATTTGGTTACGTTATCGCCTTTTTAAGCTGCGCGATCGTCGGCATGGCCATGCAATTCTTCATCTTTCGTCGGATGGAGGGTCAGGATCTGCGCCAGACTCTGGTAACGCTTGGATTGTCGATCGTCTTCTCAGATCTGATGGTCTGGGTCTGGGGTGGCAACGCGATCCAGATCGACACCCCGGACTATTTGGAGGGTCCGGTACCGACTCCGATCGTTGTCGCCGTCAAATCGAGCGGTGAGACCGTCTTTCTCTACTATCCGGCGGTGCGGCTCGTGATCTTTGCGGCCGCTGTCCTGATCGGTATCGGCATGTGGCTCGCGCTCAACCGCACGCGGGTCGGCGTCATGATCCGCGCGGGCGTCGACGACCGTAACATGCTCTCGGTGCTCGGATACCGGGTTCAGCTTCTTTTCATACTGGTCTTCGCGTTTGGCGCCGGACTTGCCGGCATGGCCGGCGTAGTTGGCGGCACATTCCAATCGCTTTCTCTTGGCGAGGATTCGCACTTCCTTTTGGCATCGCTGGTGGTGGTCATCGTCGGCGGCATGGGATCGATACCGGGCGCCGCGCTGGGCGCACTCATTATCGGTCTCTCCGAACAAATCGGCACTGTTTATTTTCAGAACTATTCGACCGTCCTGAGCTTTTTGATCATGGTCATTGTGCTCGCAATCCGCCCGCAGGGCCTCTTGGGGAGGCGCTAAATGGCGCTGCTGCAAACTGCGCAGGACCGCGCGCTCGGCGTCGGCACGGCGCAACGCAGCGGACCTTTTGCGCAATGGGTTTCGCGCCACGCCGCGATACTGCTGCTCGGCTTATTCATGATTCTGTTTCCCGTCATCGCCAACGACTTTTTCCTTCGGCAGATCGCCGGCTGGACGATGATTCTCGGCATGATCGCTCTGTCGCTGACGTTCCTTGCCGGTTACGGCGGCATGGTGAGTCTCGCGCAGATGACGGTAGCCGGCCTCGCCGGTTACATGATGGCGGTTCTGGGCGCGAGTTCTCTGCCGAAAGTCAGTCTGTTCTGGCCGTGGTGGGTTGCCGCACCGCTGGCAATCGTCATTGCTGTTGCTTTCGGGACGCTTGCCGGCGCGCTCTCCGCGCGCACCGAAGGCATCTACACGATCATGATTACGCTCGCGCTGGCAACGTCCTTCTTTTACTTGACCCTGCAGAATTGGCCAATTTTCAACGGCTTCAATGGCTTTACAACTATTCCAGCGCCGCATTTTTTCGGCGTGAATTGGGGCGCGCCAGTCCCGCTCTATTACATGATCCTGTTTTTCGCGGCGTTAAGTTATGCGGTCGTCCTCTACGTCTCACGCGCGCCATTCGGTCTCGCTCTGCAGGGCGTACGCGACAATCCGCGTCGTATGGAGGCGATCGGCTATAACGTTACCGCCCATCGGATCGCTGCTTATGCATTCGCGGCCCTAATTGCGGCGATCGGCGGCATCCTGCTCGTCTGGCAAAACAATCAGATCTCGCCGTTCTCGGTCGGCGTTGACGTTGTCATAAACCTTCTGATCATCGCGGTCGTCGGTGGCCTCGGCCACCCGATCGGCCCATTCGTCGGCGCCCTTATTTACGTCATGCTGCGGACCTTCGCGCTTGATGCGCTCGTCGCGGTCGGCCTCGATGGGCGACGTTTCCAGACTCTGATCGGATTGGGTTTTCTCGTCATCGTCCTATTCTCGCCCGATGGCGTGGTCGGGATTTGGCGACGCTTGAAGGAGCGGGCCCGCGGCCCCCAGAGGACAACGCGCCGATGAGTTCGATCGCCGAACGAATGGCGGCTGCCGGCACCGGCAACGCGATCGAATTGCGCGGTGTGAGCCGCACGTTTGGCGCCCTCGCGGCATTGACCGACGTTACGCTCAGCGTGCGCCCAGGCGAGCGTCGCGCGGTGCTTGGATCGAACGGCGCAGGCAAGACCACCTTGCTTAATTGCGTGACCGGCGATTTTCCGCCGACGTCCGGGACGGTGCGCTTTTTCGGCGAGGACGTAACTACGCTTCCGCCGCATGAGCGCATTCGCCGCGGCTTGCGGCGGACTTATCAGATTTCGCTCCTGTTCTCGCGCCTAAGCGTAAGGGACAACGTCTACCTCGCGTGCCGCGGCGTTTCGCGCGGACGCTTTTCATTTATTCGGACCAGCGCAAGCGACGCGCTTATGCAGTCGGTCATCGACTTGATTTCC
The DNA here is from genome assembly GCA_963753355.1 of uncultured Alphaproteobacteria bacterium. Lineage (GTDB taxonomy): Bacteria > Pseudomonadota > Alphaproteobacteria > Rhizobiales > Xanthobacteraceae > BOG-931. The sequence continues at coordinate 274,483 of CAVWBV010000014.1, read as the reverse complement.
CTTGTTCACCTCGAGAACGTGACCGATCGTCCGGTCGGCGAACTGGCGCACGGCCAACAGCGCCAGCTGGAGATCGCGCTCGCCTTGGCGGGTGCGCCGCGATTTATCCTGCTCGATGAGCCTGCGGCCGGGCTTTCGCCGACCGAGCGCACCGATCTGGTAGCCATCCTTGCCGCGCTTCCCGCGCATATCGGCTACATCATCATTGAGCACGATATGGCGGTCGCGTTGCGGGTCGTCGAAAGCGTCACGATGATGCACAACGGGCGCATTTTCAAAGAAGGCACACCTAGCGAGATCGAAGCGGATTCGGAAGTGCAAGAACTATATCTGGGGAGCACCGGCCATGCCTGAGCGCCGGACCCCTGATCTCCTGGAAATCAGGGGATTGAACGTCTTTTACGGCCGGAGCCACGCGCTTCAGGGCGTGGATTTGCGGCTCGAAAGTGGAATCCTCTCGCTCGTCGGCCGCAACGGAATGGGCAAGACGACGCTGTGCAACGCAATCGTCGGTCTTCTTCCGGTCGCGAGCGGCTCAATCCGTTTTATGGGCGAAGAGATTGTCGGACGTTCGCCCGCGGAAATCGCGCGGCTCGGTCTCGCCTACGTGCCACAAGGACGGCGATTGTGGCCTTCGCTCACGGTCGATGAGCATCTGCGGCTCGCCGCCAGCAGCGGGCGAGCGTATTGGACCATTCCGCGCGTCTACGAAGCCTTTCCGCGCCTGGCAGAGCGGCGCACCAATCGCGGCAATCAGCTTTCGGGCGGCGAGCAGCAGATGCTCGCCATTGCACGCGCCTTTCTCCTCAATCCGCGCTTGCTGATCATGGACGAGCCGACCGAAGGGCTCGCGCCGGTCATCGTTCAGCGCGTGGAAGAAATTTTGCTCAATCTCGGTGAGCGAGCAGAGATTGGCGTTCTGGTTGTCGAGCAAAACATCGGCGTCGCCTGCGCGGTCGCCGAAAAAGTCGCAATTATGATCAACGGCCGCGTCAACCGGCTGATGGAGGCGGCCCGGCTCGAAGCGGACCGTGAACTGCAACAGCGTCTCCTGGGCGTCGGCCAGCACGCGGAGGAAGATGAGATACGAGAGGAGATCGCTGCCGCCGCACAGGGCGAAGAGGGTACTCGGCCTGCGAGACCGCGCGGGCCGGTGCGGGTTTACATTTCAAATCCGACTCCGCCGACGCGCTGGTCGCAGCCGATACCGACAGCCCAAATCGAAAGCGCCGCGCGCACGCGCACCATTGCGCCTGATGCGGTGACGTCCGGCGCGATCGCGCCCGCTGTCGAATTGCGGCCGATGCAGCGCGGCGGCGTCGCCCCGGTGATCGTTGCGGGCACACTCGACACCAAGGGAGCGGAGCTGCGCTTTTTGCGCGACCAGATCGCCGCGGCCGGCGTGCGCGTCGTTCTCGTCGACCTTTCCACCTCGGGCGGCCCGTCACCGGCCGATGTGCCGCCGCATCATATCGCCGCGTATTATCGCGGCGGTCCGAATGCGGTCTTCACCGGTGACCGCGGCGCCGCGATCACGGCGATGGCCGAAGCATTTGAAGCGTGGATTCGGCGGCAGGACCGGGTCGGTGGACTGATCTCGGCCGGTGGCTCTGGTGGCAGTTCGCTGGTTGCGCCGGCCATGCGGGCGCTCCCGATCGGAGTGCCGAAGGTTCTGATTTCGTCCGTCGCGTCCGGCAACGTTGCGCCCTATGTCGGTCCGTCCGACATTTTGATGCTCTATTCGGTGACCGACATCGCCGGATTGAATTCAGTGACGCGGCAAATCCTGGCCAACGGCGCCGCGGCCATTGTCGGCATGGTGAAATCGCGCGGCGCTGCCTCCACGGAGCAAGATCAGCGCTTGGCGCGTCGCGGCGCGGAAAAGCCGGCAATAGGACTAACAATGTTCGGCGTGACCACGCCTTGCGTCGACGCCGTCGTCCACGCGCTTCAAGACGATTTCGAGTGCCTTGTGTTCCACGCCACCGGCGTCGGCGGACAATCTATGGAGAAGCTCATCGATTCCGGCGACCTCGCGGGCGTCATCGACATTACGACGACCGAGGTCTGCGATCTTCTTTGCGGCGGTGCACTCCCTGCCACCGAAGATCGCTTCGGCGCGATCATCCGCACGCGTGTGCCCTATATCGGTTCATGCGGCGCGCTCGACATGGTGAATTTCGGACCCATGGCGAGCGTTCCCGAGCGCTACCGCGGCCGAACCCTGCACGTTCATAACCCGACCGTCACGCTGATGCGCACCACGCCCGAGGAGAGTGTACGTATCGGGCGCTGGATCGGCGAGCGGCTCAACCTCATGGAAGGGCCGGTGCGCTTTTTCCTGCCGGAAGGCGGCGTGTCCTCACTCGACGCCCCCGGGCGCCCGTTTTCCGATCCGCGCGCGGATGAGGAATTGTTCAAGGCCCTGCAAGCAACCGTGCGGCAGACGTCGTCACGTCGTTTGATCCGCGTGCCGGCGAATATCAACGACGCGCAGTTTTCCACGGATATTGCCGGAGAATTTCGCCGCCTGTTCGGCGGCCGGCTCAGCCGCCGGCGGGCAAGGGGATAAAGACGTGCGCATTCCGCGTTCCGACATCCTGGCGCGCTTCCACGCAATGAAAAAGCGGGGAGAGCCGATCATTGGCGCCGGCGCTGGCACCGGCATTTCCGCCAAGGTGGAAGAGAAAGGCGGCGCCGATCTCATCGTGATCTACAATTCCGGCCGTTACCGTATGGCCGGCCGCGGATCGCTTGCGGGCATGATGCCGTTCGGCGACGCCAACGGCGTCGTTTTGGAAATGGCGCGTGAAGTTCTGCCCGTTGTCGAGGCGACGCCGGTGCTTGCCGGCGTCTGCGGAACCGATCCCTTCCGGCAAATGGAGGTGTTTTTGGAAGAGATCATTCGCCTCGGCTTTAGCGGCGTGCAAAATTTCCCGACCGTCGGATTGATCGACGGCGCGTTCCGCCTCGGTCTCGAAGAAACCGGCATGGGCTACGGCTGCGAAGTCGAAATGATCGCCAAAGCGCGGTCGCGCGATCTTCTCACCACGCCGTATGTGTTCAATCCAGCAGAAGCTGAAGCGATGGCGCGAGCTGGCGCCGACATATTGGTCTGTCACTTCGGGCTGACGGTCGGCGGTTCGATCGGGGCCGAAACAGCGACCAAACTGGAAGACTGCCCGGCGCTCGCCGACGCAATGGCGAAGGCGGCGCTGGCGGTCAATCGCGATGCTCTAATCCTCATGCACGGCGGACCGATCGCGGAACCGGCCGATGCCGATTATGTCCTAAAGCGCGCCCGGCACTGTGACGGCTTTTACGGCGCTTCTTCGATGGAGCGTCTGCCGGTTGAGCGCGCACTCTTCGAGCAGGTAGCGAAATTCAAGGCTATCAAGAGAGCATAACGCTGGGCGAAGAACGGCCCGCGCCGGATCGAGCATCCGGCGGGGCAGGGAGGAAAGAAGATGTCCGCAGCCATTATCGGCAGCCTGATCATCTGGCTGATCGTCGCGATCATTGTGATTGCTGTCGTGGTTTATTTCGTCAACTGGCTCTACCACCGCTCGTCGAAGGAAGTATCCTTCGTGCGCACCGGCCTGTTCGGCGAAAAGGTCGTGATCAACAGCGGCGCGTTTGTTCTTCCGTTCATCCACGAAATCACGCCCGTGAACATGAACGTTCTGCGCATGCAGGTGGTGCGCAATAAAGAGGACGCGCTGATCACGAAAGACCGGATGCGCGTTGACATCGAGTCCGAGTTTTACGTCCGCGTGCCGCCGACCCGCGAGGCGGTGACCATCGCCGCCGCGACACTTGGCCAGCGAACCATGAATGTCGCCGAGCTCGATACGCTCCTTGCCGGCAAATTCGTCTCGGCGCTGCGCTCCGTTGCCTCCGAGATGACAATGGAAGAAATGCACGAGCGGCGCGGCGAATACGTCGCCCGCGTCAAGGATTCGGCGAAGGATAGCCTCAAGCAGAACGGTCTCGAACTGGAATCAGTGGCCATCACCGACCTCGATCAGACCGATCTCGAATTTTTCAATCCGTCGAACCGGTTTGACGCCGAAGGTTTGACCAAATTAATCGAGGACATTGAAGCCCGCCGCAAGCTGCGCAACGACATCGAGCAGGACTCGATGATCCTCATTCGCAGCCGCAATCTCGAAGCAGAGAAACAGGCACTCGATATAGACCGCGAAAGCGAAAGCGCCCGCCTCAATCAGGAGCGCGACATCGAGGTTCGCCGCGCGGTACAGCGCGCCGAACTCGCCCGCGAGCGTTCGCTGCGGGATACCGAGGCCGAGCAGGCGCAGATTGCCGCTCGCGAAGAGATCGAGAAAACGCGCATAGCGCATGAGCGGGCGATTGCGGAAGCACGGATCGTCTCCGAGCGGGAAGTCCGTGAACGCGAAATCGAGCGCAGCCGCCAGCTCGATGAAGCCGAAATCGCGGCCCGCGAACGGGTCGAGCGCGCGCGCATCGCCCAGGAACGGGTAATTACCGAGGCGCGCATTGCGCGCGAGGAGGATGATCAGCGCCGCGAAATCGAGCGTCAGCGCAACGTCGAGAACGCCGAGATTGCAGCGCGCGAGGAAACGGAGAAAGCGCGCATTGCCCAGGAACTGGCGGTCGCGAGCGCCCGCATTGCCATGGACGAGGAGAACAGGCGGCTCGAAATCGAACGGACCCGAAACCTCGAACAAGCGGAAATCGCCGCCCGCGAGACCACCGAACGCGCCCGTATCGCCCAGGAGCGCATCGTCACCGACGAACGGATCGCACTCGAAGAAGAAATCCGGCGCCGCGAGATCACGCGCAACCGCGCGGTCGAGGAGGAAGAGATTACTGCCGCTAGGGCGACGGAAGCCGCGCGCATTTCCCGGGAAAAGGCGCTCGCCGCTGAACGCATCGCGGCAGAGGTCGCAACCCGAACTTTGGAAATCGAGCGCACGCGCTCGCTGGAGAAGACCGACATTGAGGCGCGCGAAGTGACTGCGGCGGCGCGTATTGCCCAGGAGGAACGGGTTCGCGCCCTCGACATCGCCCGCACCCAATCGATTGAAGAGGCAGAAATTGCCGCGCGCGAGGTCGTGGAGGCCTCCCGTATTGCGCAGGAAAAGAAGATCGCCGTCGATCGCATCGTGGCCGAGGAGGAAACCCGCAACCGGGAGATCGAGCGCATCAGAGCCATCGAGGCGGCGGAAATTGCCGCGCGTGAATCGACGGAATCGGCGCGCATCGCGCTCGACAAGAAGATCGCAGCGGACCGAATCGAAGCGGAGCAGGATACCCGCGGTCGCGAAATCGCCCGCGACGAAGCCGTCGAGTTGGCCGAAATCAACGCGCGGCAGCTCGTCGAATCGATCCGTATTACGCAGGATCGTAAGATCGCCGGCGAAAGAATATCGCGCGATGAGGAGGTTCGCTCGCTCGAGATCGCCCGCAATCGCACGGTCGATACCGCCGAAATCGCGGCGCGCGAGACGATTGAAGAAGCCCGCATCGCGCAGGAAAAGCGGCTTGCGGCGGAGCGTATTGCCGCCGAGCAAGAGACGAAGTCGCGCGATATCGCCCGCGAACGGGCGATCGAAGACGCCGAGATCAAGCGCCGCCAGGCTATAGAGACGGCGCGCATCGCCACCGAGTTGGCGCTCGAACGCGAGCGGATTACGTCCTCGCAAGACCGCGACATCCTCGATACCGAGCGACGCAAAGTCGTTGAGATCGCCGATCAGGATCGGTCTATCGAGGTCGCGGCCAAGCTTGTCGAGCGCGCGGACGCCGATCGTAAAGTCAAGGAAGCCAATATCGTCGCCACGCAGCACGTCGAACGGGCCGACGTCGGGCGCGAGCAGGTGATTGATGTCGCCCGGCTCGAGCGGCGTCGCGCTGTCGAACAGTTCGAGGTCTCGCGCGTACAGTCATTGCAGGAGGCCGAGATCGCCGCCCGCGAGGAGGTCGAGCGCGCCCGCATCGCCTCCGACCGCGGACTCGATGAGGCGCGGATCATCCGCGAGCGCGAGCTGCGGCAGCTCGAGATCGGCCGCGAAACCGCGGTCGAGACCGCCCGGATGGAGAGCAACATCGAGATCCATCGAAAGTCGCTCGAACAATCGGCGGCGCAGGCCGAAGCCGAGGCGGCACGCGCGCAAGCTGTCGAAGCCGAAGAGCGGGTCAAGACGGTTCGCGAGAGCGAAGTGGCACGCCGCCGCCACGCGGTCGAGGTTTTGATCGCCGAAAAGGAGGCGGAAGAAACCCGCATCGCCGCCGCGGCCGAACAGGTGCGTGCTGCGGTCGAGGCGGAATCGCAGCGGCTCCTCAACGAGGCCGAGAACGTCCTCTCCGATTCGGCGCGTACGTCTCTGTTCCGGCGCCGGTTGCTTGAGCGCATCGAAGGAATCGTGCGCGAGAGCGTCAGGCCGATGGAGAAGATCGAAGGTATTCGTATCCTTCACGTCGACGGTCTCAATGGCGGGGGTGGTGGCGGCGGCGGGAGTGGACGCAGCGCCACCGACGAGGTCATCGACTCGGCGCTACGCTATCGCGTACAGGCGCCGCTCATCGACCAAATCCTTTCTGAGATCGGCGTCGAGGGTGGGAGCCTCTCGCGCATGCCGGGCCTCATTCGTGAGGCGCGCGACATGCAAGGCCTTCGCAAGGAGACCGCGCCCAAAAAGCCGCCGGAGGGTGGCGGATCGTCGGGCTAATCCGGCGGCGAAAAGAAAAAGAAAGGAGGGGAGAGGCACATGGCCCGGGTCTATGTTTCGAGCGTCATCAACAGCCGGTCCGATCGCGTCTGGCAGCGAATCCGCGATTTCAATGGGCTGCCGTCGTGGCATCCAGGTATCGCCGAAAGCCGGATCGAGAACGGCGAACCGTCAGACAAGATCGGCTGCGTGCGCGACTTTCGGCTCCGCAACGGGGACCGGATCCGCGAAAAGCTTCTCGGCCTGTCGGACTTTGATCTGTTCTGCACGTACTCAATCCTGGAATTGCCGATGGGCGTCGACAACTATGTTGCGACACTGCGCCTTACGCCGATCACCGACGGCGATCGCACGTTCGCGGAATGGACCGCCGAGTTCGACTGTCCGCCAGAGCGTGAGGCCGAACTCGTTTCGAACATCGGCGGCGGCGTCTTCCAGGGCGGCTTCGACGCCCTTAAACGCCAGTTCGGAGGCTAAAGCGTGATTCGCCTCGTCCGCTCGACCATCATCGATGCCCCGACGGACCAGGTGTGGGCGCTGCTGCGCGACTTTAATGGTCACGATCAGTGGCATCCGGCGGTGGGAAAAAGTGCGATCGAGCGGGGGCAAAGTTCCGACAAGGTCGGCTGTGTGCGCCACTTTTTTTTGCGCAACGGTGCCGAGCTGCGCGAGCAACTGCTCACGCTGTCGGATCTCGAACAGAGCTTCAGCTATTGTTTGCTGGACACGCCGGTTCCCCTATTTAACTACGTCGCCCATGTACGGCTTGCGCCGGTCACGGACGGCAATCGGACGTTTTGGGATTGGCGCTGTTCGTTTTCGACCCGCAAGGGCGAGGAAGCGGAAATGGCCCGCATGGTCGGCGAAGATATTTACGATGCCGGTTTCGCGGCGATTCGTAACCGTTTGGCAGCCTCGGCAGGGTTAGAGGGTAGGGCGTGAGCATCAACGTCAAAACATTTCCTCGCCTCGCGGACGCGGCAAGCGCGCTGTCGAGCGAGCGCGCGGCCCATTTCTTTGGCGGCGGCACGCTGATCATGCGTGCGGTCAACGAGGCCGATCCCGGTGTGCAGACAATCGTGCGCTCGACTGACCCGGTTCTTGCGCACATCGGGACGTCGTCGGGCCGCATCGAATTGGGCGCCGGCGTCACCATGGCCGCGATTCTCGCCGAGCGCGAGCTTTCGTTCTTACATCCGGTCGCGCGCGCGGTCGGTGGCCCGGCGGTGCGCGAAGCCGCGACCGTCGGCGGCAACCTGTTCGCGTACAGCCCCTATGGCGACTTTGCGGCGGCGTTGCTTGCGCTTGACGCGACGGTCAGCTTCGCCGGCGGGTTTAGCCAGCGCGAACTGCCGCTCGAGGAGTTCCTCGGCCGCCGCGACCGCGGACACGCGGTCGTCGCCATGATCGCGTTCAAGCGGCCGCTGCCCGACAGCTTCCGCTTTTCGAAGGTCACACGCGTACATCCCAAAGGCATTTCGGTTTTATCGATCTCCGCCCAGGTTCCGTCTGCCAGCGGCCGAATTACCGGAGCGCGCATCGCCTACGGCGCCATGGCGCCGACGCCGGTCCGCGCCAAAGCCGCCGAGCGCGCACTTGAAGGCCGTTCGCTCGATGCCGCCGGCATCGCTCCGGCACTCGCGGTCGCCGCCGACGGCACCTCGCCGGTCGACGACGCCGTCGCCAGCGCCTGGTGGCGACGCGAAATTTTACCCGTTCATTTGCGCCGATTGCTGCTTGGCGCGGCGGGAGCATGAGGCACCGATGAAAACCCCGCTCCAGTTCATTCTCAACGGCGAGGAAGTCGCCGCTTTCGTCGAGGGCGGAGCTAACCTGCTCGACACGCTGCGTGAATCAGTGGGCGATTTGTCGGTCAAAGGCGGCTGCTGGCAGGGTACGTGCGGAACCTGCACGGTGCTGATCGATGGCGTGCCGCGCGTCTCTTGCGTGACCTTGGCGGAGACTTGCGCCGGAAAATCGATCGAGACGACGGCCGGCTTGCGCCGCGGCCCCGATTTGCATCCGTTGCAGACCGCTTTTATGGAACGCTTCGCCGCACAGTGCGGCTATTGCACGCCGGGAATGCTGATGGCCGCAAAGGCGCTGCTCGACCGCAATCCCAATCCGACCCGCGCGGACGTAGTCGACGCGATCTGCGGCAATATTTGCCGCTGCACCGGTTACGAGCCAATCATCGAAGCGGTACTCGATGCGGCGGGCGGCGACGCGCGCCGCCGGGCTTGAAGGACCACACCATGCTTGAATTTCGCAAAGACATCTTTGCCGACGAGCGCGACGACAACCTGATCGAAGTCGGGCAACCGACGGCTCGCCAGGATATTCTGGGCCACGTCACCGGCACGTCGCCGTATTACGACGATCACCGCTTCGGCAATCTCCTGCATCTGAAAATCTTGCGTAGCCCGCACGCGCACGCGCGCATTCGTTCCATCGACGATTCAGCCGCCGCACGCGCCCCCGGTGTCAAGCGCATCATTCGCGCCGCCGACGTGCCGGTCAATCTGAACACGCTGTTGAGCCTGATCCAGTTCGGCAAGGACGACGAGCCGTCGCTGGCGTCCGATGTGGTGCGCTACGTGGGTGAGCCGATCCTCGGCATCGTCGCCACCAGCGAGCGCGCCGCGCTCGAGGCAATGGCGCTGGTTCGCATTTCCTACGATCAGCTGCCGGCAGTGTTCGACGTCGAGGAGGCGCTCAAGGCGGGCGCACCGTCGGTCAACGCCACCTATCCCAAAAATACTTTCGAGTATTACGGCAAATACGACCATCAGAAACTCCGCTACGGCGACGTCGACGCCGCGTTCAAGCAAGCCGACATCGTGCTCGAAGATCGTTATCAGATGTCGCCAATCGAGCATGCGCCGACCGAAACCAACGGCTCCATTGCCGTACCCGACACCAATGGCCGCTTCATCGTCTATACCTCGACGCAGGCGCTGTTCTTCTCGCTCGACACGTCCGCCAAGATCAATGCGATGCAGTCGAACCAGCTGCATTTCATCGGTGGCACGGTCGGCGGTGGTTTTGGCGGCAAGGTCGATACGCTGACCGAACCGCTCTGCATTCTCGCGGCGCGATTAACCGGGGCGCCTGTGCGCTACCGTTTCGGCCGTCACGAGGAGATGCAGTTCGGCTCGCCTCGCGGCGCCGAGCGCATTTACGTCAAGGACGGGATCATGAAGGACGGGCGCATCATCGCCAGGCAGGTGCGGTGCTATTTCGACTCCGGCGCGTATACGCGGCTGTCGAGCTATGCCGTAGTCAAATGCACCGCTCATATTCCCGGGCCGTACACCATTCCTAACGTCCATTCCGACGTGTACTGCGTTTTCACCAACCGCACGCCGGCAACCGCCATGCGCGGCTTCGGCGTCACCGCCGTCGACTTCGCGATGGAGTGCCACGTTGATAAGGGCGCTGTCGCGGTCGGTATGGATCCGCTCGAATTCCGGATGCTCAACATGTACCGCGATGGCGACATGAAAGCGCATCGGCGGCAAGCCAAGAATTGCGCATTGATCGAATGCGCCCAGGTCACGGCAGAGAAAGCGAACTGGCCGTTGCGTGACGAATTCCGCCGCATGTCTTCACGGACGGGCGGCAGTCCGGAGCGCGGTGGCGCGGTTGACCGAACCCGCGCGCCGGCTTTGGCGTCTGCTCCGAAGCTCGCTCCGGCCGACACCGGCGCCGGTCGCACGCGCGCGCCGAGCGTCGCGCCGCCAGTGGTGCCGCAGCGTGTCGCGTACGAACGGCCAACGCCGGCTGCTCCGGAACCAGCACGAACCGCGCCGGCGCAACAACCGGCGCCACGCCCCGTTCCGACGCCGCGACCGGCTACTCCGGCCCCTCCAGCTCCGGCGGGCTCGACACACGGCGCCGCGCGCTTTTCTTCGGTTTTCGGCACCAGGAGGCGCTGATCATGGCGAAACATCGCGGACGCGGCGTCGCCACCATCAATTATCCGATCGGCATGAATCTCGGTGGCGATCCGAGCCAGGCGCTGGTCCATTCCAATCCGAGCGGCAAATTCACGGTCGCCCTGTCGTCCATCGACCTTGGTCAAGGAATGAAATCGGTGACACGGCAGATCTGCGCCGAGACGCTGGGCGTGCCGGTCGAGGACGTTTACGTCGACACCGCTGATTCCGACACCGGTCCGCATTGCATGGGGTCGTTCGCCTCGCGCGGAACACATCGCGTCGGCAACGCGGTAATGACGGCGGCGCGCGAAGCACGCGGGGTGATGCTCGAGGCGGCCGCTGAGGAGCTTGAAGTCGACCCAGGCGATCTGGAGACCGACGGCAAGGGCTCCATTCGGGTGAAAGGTGCGCCGCACCGCTCGATCTCGGTGCGCGACGTCGCCATCGCCGCGCAATTCCGTCAAGGCAAGACGATTTCCGGCCGCGGTATTTTCCTCGTGCCGCTGTCGGACGTCGATCCGGAAACAGGCGAAATGTCGCCCGCCACTTGCTACGCGCATGCGTGTCTCATCGCCGAGGTCGAGGTCGACGACGAAACCGGCGAAGTGACGGTGCTAAAAATGAACAGCACCTATGAGATAGGTCGCGCGATCAATCCAAAGCTCGTCGAGCAGCAACTCGTCGGCGGCTCGTGGATGGGCATGAGCCACGCGCTTTATGAGACCCCGGAGCCTTACTACCCGAACACGCGGGAGGGGCCGCGAGACTTCAATGAATACCTGATGCCCGGGCCAGGCGATATTTGTCCTCACGACATCACCGTGCTCGAGCGTCCGGCGCCCGACGGTCCGTTCGGCGCCAAAGGGCCGGGCGAAATGTGCGCGAATCCAGTTCTGCCAGCAGTCGCCAATGCCGTGTTCAACGCGGTCGGGGTGCGTATCAACGATCTGCCAATCACACCGGAGAAAGTCTTGCGCGCAATCAAGGCGCGCGGCAGTTCGCCAGCGGCGCGAACCAGATAGCTGCCATGACGGTGCGTCAAAAGATCGTCGGCATCGGCAGCCCGCGGGAGCTCGAAGAAGCCTTGCGCTCCGCTTATTACCTCGCCGACGACGAGCTTTCGACCGCAGCTTACCTCGCACTCGCGCTCGGCAAGCCGTTGTTGCTGGAGGGCGCGCCCGGCGTCGGCAAGACGGAAGCCGCCAAGGCGATCGCCGGCGTGCTCGGCCGCACTCTTCTCCGATTGCAATGTTACGAGGGCATCGATGCGGCGGCGGCGCTTTATGAGTGGAATTTTCCGCGCCAGATGTTGGCACTGCGCCAGGCGGGTGCCTATGGCGATACAATCGATATCTATCGCGACGAATTTTTGATTGAGCGGCCTATGCTGGCCTGCTTGCGGCGGCCGCACGAGACGATGCTGCTGATCGACGAAATCGATCGCTCCGATCATGAATTCGAAGCTTTCCTACTCGAATTCTTGTCCGACTTCCAGATTTCCATACCGGAGCGCGGCCCGATAAAGGCCTATGAGCGTCCAGTCGTCGTCCTCACCTCGAACCGAACGCGCGAGCTGCATGAGGCGCTTCGCCGCCGCTGCGTCTATCATTGGATCGAGTATCCATCGGCCGAGCGCGAAATGCGCATCATCATGATGCGCGCGTCGGGCGTGAGCGAACGGGCGGCGCGCGCCGTGGTCGCCGCCGTCGGACGCTTGCGCCGCGAGCCGCTCGCCAAGCTTCCCGGTATCGCCGAGGCGGTCGAGTGGGCTGAAGCCGCGACGCTGCTCAACGAGCAAGGCGAGCGCTGGCCGGAGGCGTTCCGCCGGTCGCTCGGCGTCGTGCTCAAAGACGAAGACGATCTCGTGCACATCGCGCCGCGGATCGAAGCCATCCTTGCCGAGGCGCAGGCATGACCAATACCACGGCCACGATTGCGCACTTTCTCGGTTTTACTGCGTTGTTGCGCCGCTCGGGATTTGCGGTGGCGCCCGAACAGAGCATGGCCTGGCTCACGGCCATTGAGCTACTCGGACCTTCTGAGATGGAAGACATTCGCCGCGCGGCGCGTGCGACGCTGGCACCGCCGCCGGAACGGTTCGCCGATTTTGACGCGCTGTTCGACGCTCATTTTCTTGGCTCGATCGTGCCCGGCCTGGAGGAGGGTGAGCCCAGCGACGAAGAACCACTGCGCGCCGCCGAGGACGGGGCAATCGGTCCCGAACCTGAATTCGGCGATGAGACGCATGAGTCAGGCGCCGAGGCCACAAGCGCCGAGCGGCTTTTGGCGCGGCGTTTTTCCGCGGGCGAGGACACGCACACGCTGCGCCGATTTGCCCGCGCGCTGCCGAGTTGTTTGCCGCAGCGGCGCGGCTATCGCTGGCGCTCAGCGCGCACCGGCACAGGTTCCGACACGCGGCGGATGTTTCGCGATGCCATGCGTAATGCCGGTGAAATCGTCAGGCTGCGTCGGCGCCGGCGGCGTCTGCGGCAGCGCCGCATTGTCGTTCTCATCGACGTTTCCGGCTCCATGAAGGAGCGTACCCAGGCACATCTTGCTTTTGCGCACGCGCTGGTCCGCGCGGCCGATTCCGTCGAGGTCTTCACTATGGGTACGCGGCTCACCCGCATCACCCGGCCGCTGCGTTTGAAGAGCCGCGAACAGGCGCTCGCCACCGCCTCGCTTCTCGTCGCCGACTGGGACGGCGGCACGCGGATCGGCGATGCGCTCAACGCGTTCCTTGCCGTGCCGCGCTTCGCAGCGCTCGTCCACGGCGCGGTGCTGCTGGTGCTCTCGGACGGGCTCGAGCGCGGCGATCCGACCGCGATGGCGGACGCCGTTGCCCGCTTCTCACGGATCGCGTGGCGGATCGTCTGGCTGACGCCACTTGCTGCCGATCCAGGCTTTGAGCCGCGCACGGCGGGTTTGGTCGCAGCGCGGCCTTACCTCGATGAACTTGGAGACGGCGGCTCGATCGACAAGATTTGTGCTCATGTTCTCGACTTGGCCCAGGTGAGCGCGGCGTAACGCAAATTCGGATCGAACAAAAGCAGATTGCGTAGGGGGAGGAGTGAATGGCGCTCGAAATTAAGGTTCTCGACTACGGCGATATCGAGCTGGAATCGAGTTTCTTGGTGTTGGGACGCGATTGCGGCCGGACGCGGCGCGTGCCGGTCTTTGGGTTTCTTGTCCTCGGCGGAACTTGGCCGGTGGTCATCGATACCGGCTACCGCTCTAACCAGATCATGGAAACGCTGGGAATGCGCGGCATGCAATCCCAGGAGAACATGATCGAGAACCAGTTGAAGAAACACGGGCTGCGGCTTGGAGACGTGCGCTACGTCCTGCACACGCACCTGCATATTGATCATGCCGGCAAAGACGACCTCTTTCCCATGAACACCGCCGTGGTCATCAATCGGCGCGAGCTGGAATATTCGGTGTCCGGCCTGATGCATCCGCAATATCCGGCTGTCGACATCAAGCATCTCGTCGACCGCCTGCACACCAAGGGCGCGTTGCGCTTTCTCGATCTGGAAATATCGGGGCCGACCGAACTGATGCCGGGTCTGATTTGCGAGGCTGCCGGCGGCCATACCGAAGGGTCCATGAACGTCATCGTCAAAACTGCCGAGGGCACGGCGACCATTTGCGGCGATGTACTCTACGACATCAATGACCAGCTGGTTGAGCCTTTCCACGAGATCAGCGACATGGAGCCGCGCGTCACCGGCAATCACGGCGTGAGCAAGCGCGACGAGAAAGCCGCAATCAAAAAGGTGGTGGCGTCGTCGCGTTTCGTCCTGCCGATCCACGATCGCCCAGCCATGATCGAGGCCGGCCAAGTCGTTGGCCGTTTGCAGGATTCGGTTCCAGGGCCAATCGTACAGTCGCTGCCGAAGCGGCAGTGGTTTGCCGCCTAGCACGACGGGCGAGGGGGAGCACATCATGAGTCACACCGCCCTGCGGCGCGAATTCTCCGATTTGGTCGACCTCGATGCGCCGGTCGACCGGCTGGCCGGCGGATTCACCTTCACCGAGGGCCCGATCTGGCATCCGCGCGATCAGTATTCTTCTGTTCTCGGATATGCCGGCCGATGTCCGCCGCCGCTACGATGAGCGCAGCGGTGTCCGCGAGGTGATGAAGCCGTCGAACAAGTGCAACGGCATGACGTACGATGCCAATCTCGGATTGATCATTTGCGAGCACGCCACATCGAGCCTGGTGCGCGAATCCAACGGCCGGCGGGACGTCCTCGCATCGCATTTTGAGGGCAAGGAGCTCAACAGTCCGAACGACGTTTGCGTGCGGTCGGATGGTTCGATCTATTTTTCCGATCCATGGTATGGGCGCATGCCGGTTTACGGCGTGGAGCGGCCGCGCCAGCTCGGCTTTCAAGGCGTCTATCGCCTCGTGCCGGGTGGACAGCCGCAGCTCCTGGTCGATCGCAACCTTTTCGATCAGCCGAACGGACTGTGCTTTTCGCCGGACGAGCGTCAGCTTTACGTCAACGACACGGTACGGGCACTGATCCGCGTCTTTGATGTCAACGACGACGGTACGCTTGGGCCTGACCGGATTTTTGCGTCCGGTATCCGATCGGAACTCGAGCCTGGCGTGCCTGACGGAATGAAGTGCGACAGCGCCGGAAATATCTGGGTCACCGCGCCCGGAGGCGTTTGGGTCTATGGCCGCTCCGGCGCGCTGCTCGGCAAGGTTCGGGTGCCGGAGCTTGTCGCCAATCTGCACTGGGGCAAATCTGACTGGCGCACGCTTTTTATGTGCGCGACGCACTCGCTTTACGCCGTGCGCACCAAGGTCGGCCCGCGTTCGGAGCCCTTCATGCGCGCCAGCGCCGCCTCGGCCGCGGCGTCCGCGCCATCCTCCGCCACCTCGTCGTCGGCTTCCGCGCCTCCGCGCGACGCCTCCGGGAGTCTTTCACTTGATCCGTCCCGCTGCGCCCTGATTATCCAGGACATGCAGAATGACGTCATGATGGACGGCGGGGCGTTTGCATCCTCCGGCTCGCCGCAGCATGCGCGCGAGCAGAACGTCGTGGAAAATATCAGGCGCCTTGCCGAGGCTTGCCGGGCGCGCGGCGTGATGGTGATCCACGTTTGGTTCGTGGTCGAGCCGGGTGCGCCGGGTTTTACGCTTAACGCGCCGCTGTTTGAGGGATTGGCGGACGCCAAAGCCATGGTGCGCGGCACTTGGGGCGCTGCGCCGGTCGCTGGACTGGAGCCGCAGCCCGGCGACATTGTCGTCGAAAAAATTCGCATGAGCGCATTCGAGGGCAGTAAACTCGAAATCGTGCTGAAGTCCGGCGGCCGCGACACCATTATCGATACCGGCGCCTGGACCAACATGTCGATCGAGCACACCGCTCGCACCGGCGCCGATAAAGGCTTTTTTGTCGTCGTACCCGAAGACTGCTGCTCGACCATGAACGCCGATTGGCACCGCGCGTCCATTCAGTACGCCATGCAGAACGTTGCCGCGGTGACAAAGTCAGGCGAGGTGATCGCCGCGCTCGGTTAGGGTCAGCGCGTACGATGCCGGCGGATACCGGCTTTGCGACCGATACGGGGGGGACACTTCCGAGACGCCGGGCAAATCGTTATGCTCGGCGTCGAATTCCGCGTTCATCGCGCGGAATCCCAGAATAACATTCTTGAGGCGAGGATCAGTAAATGCTCGACTTATTAGGGCAGGTCTTACCGAGCGCGGCGCGCCGCTTCGGCGACAAAATCGCACTCGTCATCGAAGGCCGCAGCTTCAGCTTCCGCGAGCTTGACGAATTGTCGAACGCGCTGGCCGCCAGCCTGGTCAAGCTCGGCGTCAGGCCCGGCGATCGGGTTACGCTCTACGCGCCGAACTCCTGGGAATGGATCGTCAGCTATTATGGCGCGTTGAAAACCGGAGCCGTTATCAATCCGGTGAACGTCATGCTCACGCCGGCCGAGGTAGCTTACGTCACCAAGGATTGCGGCGCGAAAGTACTAATCGGCAGCCCGGAAAAGATCGCGCCCGCTCTGGCGGCCGGCGTGACCGGACTGCGTACCATCGTGTTCGGCAACACGGCCGCGCCGGACACTACGGCGTTCAACGAGCTCGTAGCCGAGCCGATTGTTTTCGAGGCCGTCGCGGTCGACCCGAACGCGCTTTCGACCATCGGTTATACTTCTGGCACCACTGGCCATCCTAAAGGGGCCATGCAGTCGCACCGCGCGGTCATGCTCAACGCCGCCATGACCGCGCAAATGCACGCGAAGTCGAGCCTCGACGTTGTCGTCAACGCGCTGCCGTGTCCGCATGTCTATGGCAACGTCGTCTTCAACGGCGCCATGCTCTATGGCCTCAAGCTCATCCTGCATGCGCGCTTCGACGCCGCTGATATGCTCGCGAGCATTCAGGCGCACAAGGCAACCATGTTCGACGGCGTGCCCACGATGTACATGTACATGCTCGCGCATCCCGACCTCGCCAAATTCGATCTTGCGTCGCTGACCCGCTGCGCGGTCGGCGGGCAGACCATGCCGGTCGCCAAGATGCAGGAAGTGGAAGAGCGCTTTGGCTGTCCGCTGATAGAGCTGTGGGGTATGACCGAGCTAGCGGGCCTCGGCACGACATTTCCCACGCACGGCCCTCACAAGCTCGGCTCGATCGGCGTGGCGCTGCCTCATGTGGAGGCCCGTATCGCCGACGTCGCCGAACCGAGCAAGACGATGCCACGCGGCGAGGTCGGAGAATTGATGATCCGCGGTCCTATCGTGATGCAGGGCTATTACGGAAACGAGGAAGCAACCCGCGAGACCATTGAACCCGACGGCTGGCTGCACAGCGGCGATCTCGCCCACATGGATGAGGAGGGTGCGATCTTTATCGTCGATCGCCGCAAGGACATGATCAATACCAGCGGCTTCAAGGTATTTCCGGCGGAGATCGAGCGCGTCGTCGCTGCTCATCCCGCCGTCGCCATGGTTGCGGTTGGTAGTCAGCCCGATGAACTCAAGGGCGAGATTGCCAAGGCTTATGTGGTGCTCAGGCCAGGCGCGGCTGCCGATTCCGAGGACATCATCGCGCTGTGCCGTAAAGAGCTTGCGGCGTACAAGGTTCCGCGCGCTGTGCAGTTCGTTCCCGATCTGCCGAAAACGTCGACCGGTAAGATCATGCGGCGTGAATTGCGCAAGCTCGATCGCGAGGCTGCGCCCACGACACGCGTAGTAGCCGCCGCTGAGGCCTGAGCGCAACCGCCTAAGACGGTAGCGTTAATCCCTCGCTGGAAAATGCCCGCTGTACCGCAGGCCGCGTCGCGAGACGCCGCGCGTGTTCGGTCCAGTTCGGAAACTCATGCTCCATGTCGAAGCCGAGCACCGGTCCGCGGCCCCAATGCCAGTAGACCATCAACAGCGGATCGGCGACGCTGTAGCGCTCGCCGATCGCCCAGGGCCCATGGCCGATTTTCCGATCCACCGCTTGCCAAAGCTCGTGCGCGGTCTTTTTGCCGGTGGCGGCCACATCCTCGACCGCGCGCGGGTCGCTCGCATATCGCGCCGCGCGCCGCACGTGACCGAATGCAATTTGAATGGTCGATGACAGCCAATTGAGCCATTCGGCGCAACGCGCTTCCTCGCGCGGCTCCCACGGCCAAAGTCCGGCGGCCGGATGACGTGCCGCGATGTAGCGCAGTATGGCCGGCGCTTCGGTCAAAACCCAATCGCCGTCGACCAGCGCGGGCACCCGCGCCTTGGGATTGACGTGCAGGTATTCAGCGCTGTTTTGCTGGTTGGCGCCGAGGTCGACACGGGACAATTCAAACGGCGCGCCGGTTTCCTCCAGCACGATATGAGGTGCCAGCGAGCATGCACCCGGCGCGTAATAGAGTTTCATCGCTGCTCGCGCGCCTCTATCATCGGGTTATCAATACGTCGCCCGGCCGCCGGACAAATCGAAAGCGGCGCCGGTGGTGAATGAATTCTCGGCGCTGGCGAGCCAGCAAATCATCGACGCGGCTTCCTCAAGCTCCAGCATCCGGCCGCGCGGAATTTTGGAAACAATCATCGCTAGGAAATCGGGCGCCTGGCTTAGGGCCAAGGTTGTCTTGGCGACAGCGGGCGTCACGCAATTGACGCCAATGTTATAGCCGGCGAGTTCCTTGCCGAGCGATTTCGTCAATGCAATCACCGCTGCCTTCATTGAGCTATAGGCCGGCGCTTTCGGATTGCCCTCCTTACCGGCAACCGAACTGATATTGACGATGCGCCCGTAGTTTGCCGCGATCATGTGCGGGACAACCGCGCGGCAACAGTAGAATGTGCCAAACAGGCCGACGCTGACGACATCGCGAAACGCCTCGGGCGGATATTCCCAGGTCGCCGCGTTCGGGCCGACGATGGCCGCGTTATTAATGAGCATGTCGATTTTGCCGAATTGCTTCAGCGTTGCAGCGGTGGCCGTTTCGACGGCGGTGAGATCGGCGATGTCGGTCGGCAGACCTTCAACCCGATCAGGTGCGGCCAACGTGGAGACGGTCTTTTCCAGCAGCGTTCGATCGCGGTCCCAGATGGCAACACGTCCGCCCGACGCGAGTATCCGAGTGGCAACCGCCAAGCCGATGCCCTGCGCGCCGCCGGTTATGATCGCCGTTTGCCCCTTCAAATCATAGACGTTCATACGCTGCCTCAATAGCTTGCGGAAGAATGCCTACCCGGCAGCGAGCGTCCTCGCAAGCAGTCTTGTGGTTGAGAACAGACGTAACGGCTAACGGCGCAGGCCTGCGTTCGGCAGCGACGCGCGCCGCAAAAACTTAAGGGTTGCCGCTGTCGGCGCGCGCCTGGTATGCGCGCGCCCATTGTGCCGTGACCAAGGCCAGCACGGCGAGCGGCAAGACACGCTGCCACCCAAACCTACGGCCGACTTGGAGCGCAAGGCCAATAATTCTCGGATCAACCAGCCGGGAAGGGGCCTGCGCCCGCGCGGCGCGCTCGAGAATGGCGCGCGCCCTGGCGCGCCGACGCGCCATCATCCCGGCCAGCGCCCCGATCGCGGCGACCGCCAGGAAGAAACCAGCGACGACAAGGCCGGCGAAGACGTCATTGAGCTGCAGCGCCACCCAGTCGTACAGCGTGACGCAGAGAAAGACGAACGCGGTCAGCGAAGCGAGCGCGACCAGCGCACCCCAGAACAAAAGCGCCGACGTCGCGCCGGTTCTTGCTTGAATGAAAAGGAAGAGGTCGTGCTTCCAATTGTGCAGCATCCGTTTCGTCCAGTTCACTCAGGAAGATGGCCTTCGGCCGCCGGGAACAGGTGGTTGGCGACGACGAGGCCGATAATTGAAATGGGCACGGCCAGAAAGGCGCCGATCGGCCCCCACATCCAGGTCCAAAATGCCAGCGCCAAAAATACCAGCAGCGGATTGAGGGTAAGGCGCCTACCGACAATGGTCGGCGTGATGAAGTGGCCTTCAGTGGTCGTCAGAGTAACGAAGGCAAGCGGCGCTATGAGCGCGTGTCCGAGCGAAGGGAAGGTGATGAGCCCAACGCCGAACAAAGCGACCACCATGACGGCCGGTCCAACGTACGGGACGTAATTCAACACCGCGGCGACCACGCCGAAAATTACCGGACTGGGAAAGCCCAGAAGCCATGCGCCGATCGCGACGATCGCGCCCAGCGCCGCATTGATCATGGTAACGACCGTCAAATAGCCGGTGAGGTTGTGCTCGATGTCATTGAGGATTTTAAGCGCCCGCAATTTGGACTCGCGTACCGAAAACATGGCGATGAATTGCGCGCGAAGAGCGCCTTGGCCGACAAGGAAGAAAATCATTGCGCCAAAGAACAGCAGAAGCTCGCCAGCAGCCGGAGTAACGAAGGCGACTGCGGGCAAGACAATGTTCGGTGGTGGAGAAGTCGCGTTGTTACTCCCGAAAAAACTGCGTTCCAGTTCGCGAAGCGCTGCTAGCGGCGCGTCAAGCACCGCCAGGCGTTCCTTGATGGTGGCGCCAATCTCAGGCGCGCGCGCGATCCATTCGCTCACGGGGCCGGCCATCGCCACGGCGGCAATACCCAAGGCCGCGAGCGCGAAAGCGACGATAGCCAATGCCGTGATCCAGGGCGAAACGCCGCGCTTTTGCGCGAAGCGGATGACCGGCGCGAGCGTCATCGCGACCACGGCGGCGGCGAAGATCGGAAGAAGAATGGCGCGGCCGACATAGAGAACCGCACCGACCAAAAGCAAAAAGATCCCGACGGTCGCCGCGCGCCCGGCCGATTGCCATAAGCCTTCTGAATTGGCAAGCGGCTGGGGATCGTTGATGTCCAGCGCGAGGCGCCTTTCTCTGCTGGCGCGAATATAGTCCAAAAATCTCTCCCCTCAGAAAGGCTCGCCGATAACCCATGCCCCAACGCGGACCTCGCACCACGGTTCCGCTGTTGTCGCCCGTGATCGCCCTTAGTGTCGTAATGAGCCCGCGATACGGGATACAGACCGACGTAAGGCCCGGCGGCACCAACAGAAAATCCTTTCAGCGGCGGAACCGATCGCTTTGCCCATGGTTGAAAGCATAGGGGTCAAAGGGGGGGCTTTAATTTATGTCTCAGGCAGAGGTGGGTTTGGCGGAGCTTACGCTAGGCATGTGGCCGTCGCTGGTGCGCCCGCCTAAAGTCAACGAGAGCCAAGCCGACGAGCTTAATGACCCCCGCCGATTACTCGACGTGCTTCCAGCCGCTCTTTACGTAACCGACGCCGAAGGCTGCATTACCTACTTTAACGACGCCGCGGCGCAGCTCTGGGGACGTCGTCCAAAGCTGCAGACCGACCGGTGGTGCGGCGCCTGGAAACTTTTCCGTCCGGACGGTTCGCCGCTTCCGCACGATCAAGATCCGATGGCGATGACCGTGAAGGAGGGGAAGCCCTGCCGCGGCCAGCAAGCCATCGCGGAACGCCCCGATGGAACGCGCGTGCTCTTCACCGCTTTTCCGACGCCGTTTTACGACCGATCGGGAGCGCTTGTCGGAGCCGTAAACGTTTTGGTCGATCTCAGCGAGCACCAGCGCGCGGAACGGGTGGCTCGTCGCCTCGCCGCCATTGTCGAATCGAGCGACGACGCCATCGTCAGCAAAGACCTGAACGGTATTATCGCGACGTGGAATAAGGGCGCCGAGCGGCTGTTTGGCTACCTCGCCGAAGAAGTCATCGGCAAATCCATCACAATCGTCATCCCGCCCGAGCGTCAGCACGAGGAGGTCGGCATTCTCGATCGTATTCGGCGCGGCGAGCCGATCGATCAATTTGAAACCCAGCGCGTCCGCAAAGACGGACGCCTGGTCGATGTTTCGCTGTCGATTTCGCCCGTGACCGATGAGACAGGAACCATTATCGGGGCGTCGAAAATCGCCCGCGACATCACCGAGCAAAAGCGGCGCGAGCAGCAGATATCGCTGCTTGCCCGCGAGGCGGACCATCGGACCAACAACCTGCTCGCGGTAGCGCAGGCCACGGTCCACCTCACGCACGCGGAAACCGCGCCCGATCTCAAAAAAGCGATTGAAGGACGCTTGCGTGCGCTCGCCAACGCTCACGGCATGATGGCTCAGTCGCGCTGGGCCGGCGCCGACCTGCCTCAGCTGGTGAGCATGGAGCTGTCACCTTATTTTCGTGACGGCGATCCGCGCGCGCAAATCGAAGGGCCGAAAGTCCTGCTCAAGCCCGACGCCGCACAAGCCGTCGCCATGGCTGTGCACGAGTTGGCGACCAACGCGGTCAAGTACGGCGCGTTGTCGACCTCGAATGGACGGGTGCGTGTGCAATGGTCGTTGCGCGACGGCAACCAACTGCACTTGTCGTGGCGGGAAACCGGAGGTCCGCCGGTCAGCGCCCCTGGTAAGGAAGGCTTCGGCACGCGGGCCATTACGCGTATGCTTGGGCAGCTTGACGGCGAGGTAAAGTTTGATTGGCAGGAAGAAGGTCTGACTTGCGACGTAGTCGTTACGATTTAGCGCAAGTCAGCCTCTTGAGGTCACGCCGATTTCTTCCGCGGCACCTTCTTGCCCTTCTTGCGCGCCTTAGAAAGCCCGATCGCTATCGCCTGCTTGCGACTTTTGACTTTGCCCGCTTTGCCGCCGCGTCCGCTCCGCGCGGTGCCGCGCTTGTAGCGCTCCATCTCACGCTTCACGTCGTTTCCTGCGCTAGGGGAATATCTGCGCCTCCTGCTTTTGGCCATTTCGCTTCCTCCAGAGTCCGCTGGGTTAGACCGCCGCTAACAGCGTCGCGCCTGCGGAATGAGCCGATCCTGAGTAACGTCTGAGAAAACTTGGCAAAATGCGCGCGAGTTCCGTGAACCGCCGAATGCGGCAGTCACCCGAAGAAAATCAGATAAACGATAACGAACGCGACAATGATCGCGACGAGACCGAAACCGAGCACGTAGCGAACGTTATGTCCGGTGACGCCCTGGCGTGCCCGAGGAGCGGGAACGGCAGCAGTTTGCGCCGTCGCTTGTCGATCGGCTTCTTTATATTCCGGCGCTCGGGTATCTGGGCTCATTTCGCCGCTCACAATTTCATTTCTGTCTTAGTCAACCGGCAGAGGGCGGTGTGAGTTCCAATCGCGATCAACTGCCCATCGGCGAAAAGACAGACGGCGCAGCGATCGAGCCGCGCCGTCTCTACTTCTCGACGTCAAGGACTCGGAGTTAGGCCGCCTTGCGGTTCACCTGAGTTTCCGCCATCGACGTAAGCTTCTTGTCGGTCGCTTTTTCTTCGTCGAGCGTTTGCTGAAGCAGCGTCACGCACTCTCTGCGGCCGAGCTGGTTGGCCCACGCAATCAGCGTTCCATAGCGTGTCATCTCGTAGTGTTCGACGGCTTGTGCCGCCGCGATCAGGGCAGCATCCATGACCGACTTCTGCTCTACCTCGCCGGCAACGTCGTCGGCTTCTTCGAGAATGCCGTCGATGGCCGGGCAATCGATGCCTTGGGCCTTCTCACCGATGAGCTGGAACACCTGTTCAAGCCGCTTCACGTGGTTTTCAGTTTCGCGAAGATGCGTCTGAAATCCCTGTTTGAGCTGCGGATCGGTGCTCTTGTCGACCATGTCGGGCAGCGCTTTTACGATCTGTTTTTCGGCATAGTAGATGTCGCGCAGAGTGTGCACGAACAGGTCGTTCATACTTTTAATGTCTTTGGAGAAGAGTCCCATCGCTTTTGTTCCTTTTTTTGTTGCAGGAGCGGCCGCCGCGCGTGCTCGGCCATCACGCTTCGCCAACGTTCAGCGCTGCGGTCCGTTCCGCGCCCAAGAAGAGCATTAAGGGGTCGAGAGCGTGATCTAGAGATCTGGTCGTTTGACCGCTACTGCGGTTCCGCCGGCATAGGAAGGTCTGGAGGGCCACCCTCCCGTAGAGCTCGCGACCGCCGGCAAATTTTCCAGTTCCTGCGCGCTGCCGTTGTCGCCCCGCAATGCGTTCATGAAATCCTGCTGCCACCGATCGATGTCATAATTCGAGACCACGGCGAGTAACGCCTGGTGGCGCGCGCGGCGCTCTTCGAGCGGCATGTTGAGCGCTTGCGCGATGGCGTTGGCGACCGATTCCGTATCGTAGGGATTGACGAGAAGGGCGCGGCGCATGTCGACCGCGGCGCCGGCGAAGCGCGAGAGAATGAGAACGCCGGGGTCATCCGGATCCTGTGCCGCCACGTACTCTTTGCATACGAGGTTCATGCCGTCGCGCAACGGCGTCACCAAGCCGACCCGCGCCGTACGATAAAGTCCAGCCAGGGCGGAACGGCTATACACGCGGTTGACGTAACGGATCGGCGTCCACGACACCTCTCCGTACTTGCCGTTGAGGCGGCCTGCGGCAGAATTCGCGGCCTCTTCCAGTTCGGCATATTCGGGTATCGCCGAGCGGTTCTTCGGCGCGATCTGGAGGTATGTGACGTTTCCGACCCACTCCGGGTGGCTCGCCAGGAATTTATCGAAAGCGTCGAGCCGCTGAATGAGGCCTTTGGAATAATCAAGGCGATCCACGCCAATCATCAAGGCGCGATTGCCTAGGCTGGTTACCAGCTCCTTCACCATGGGCGAGCGGCTATTGCGCCGCGCCAAGCGCGCGAACGCACGCGGCTCGATCCCGACGGGAAAACTGCCGATCTGGGTCTGCTTGCCATTGATCCGCATGGTGATCTGGCGGCCGGAAGTCTCGAAAACGCGCATGTCGCGCATCGCGTTGCATTCGGACATCAGGTAGCGAACGAAATTCCCCGAATCGCTCTCGGTCTGAAAGCCGACGACGTCGTATTCGAGTAACAACGGAATGAGCTGTTCGTGGTTGGGCAGCGACGTCAGGATCTCGGGTGGCGGAAACGGAATGTGCAGGAAGAAGCCGATGCGGTTGGCATGGCCGCGACGCCGCAAGGCGGCGGCGATCGGGATCATGTGATAGTCGTGAACCCAGATCAGATCGTCCTCGAGGATCACCTTTTCCAATTGCGTGGCGAAGTGCTCGTTGACGCGGAAATATCCGCTCAGGTCGCGGCGGGCGAATTCCGCCAGATCAAGCCGGTAATGCAGGATCGGCCACAGCACGCGGTTGGCAAAGCCGTTGTAATATTCCTGATAGTCATCTTTCGAGAGATCGGTGACGACATACTCGACATTCTTGTCCTTGACCGAGCGGATTTCCACTTCGTCGGTGGCGGCCACTTTGCCGCTCCAGCCGAGCCAGAGGCCGCCATACTTCTGCAGCGCCGGCCGCAGCGCTACTTCGAGGCCGCCGGCGCGCTTGGCGCCGTCGCCTGCTGGAACCGAGACTCTATTGGAGACGACGACTAATCGTGCCAATACCGATCCTCCCAACTTCGCGACAGACGCATAGCGGTCAAGATCAGCCCAGCCATTGAATAAGTTTGCGGAAAATTGCCGCACATTTCGCCGGTCTGTAGGTGGACGTCCTCCGCAAGCAGGCCGTATCGATTGCGATATCGCAAGGCATCGTTAAACATGTCGATGGCTTCCTCGCGGCGGTCGAGCTTCCACCATGCGTCGATCAGCCAGAACCGGCATATTAAAAAGGCAGATTCTGGCAGTCCGAAGTCATCTTCCCCAGCGTAACGCATAACGTGCTTGCCGCGTAAAAGTTCCTTTTCGATGGCCTTGACGGTGCGTACGAAGCGCGGATCACAGACCTCGACCAGGCCGATTTCCGGCAAAAGGAGGACGCTGGCATCGAGCTCGTCTGCGCCGAAAGCCGCCGTAAAGGCGCCACGTTTCTCGTTCCAGGCCTGTTCGAGCAGTCTCGACTGGATGTTGTCGGCCACGGTCTTCCACTCCGCGGCCTGCTCCTTTAAGCCAAGATGCTTGCCGATCGCAGCAAGCCGATTGCAGCCGGCCCAGCACATTGCTGCGGAGTGCGTATGCACGCGCGCGCGGCCGCGATATTCCCAGATGCCGGCATCAGGCTCGAAGGCCGAGCGTTTCGCCATCGAGCCGACGCGCTCCAAAAGATGAAATAAGCCGGGGTCGGCCGGCCGCGGCAAACGGCGGTCGAAAAACATCGGCATCGCGGCCAAAATGATGCTGCCGTACGTGTCGTGCTGGAACATCCCGGCCGCCGCGTTGCCGACGCGTACCGGTCCGTCTCCGCGGTAGCCTTTCAGGTTTTCGGCGATCTCCTCGTCCATTTTGTCGGTTGGGACGATGCTGTAGACCGGGCGGATGACTTCCTCCGAGGCGATGCCAAGGATGAAGGAAATAAAGTCCTCCATGGTCTGTGTTGCGCCGATGCGGTTGAGCGCTTTGACGACGAAATAGGCGTCCCGCAGCCAGCAAAATCGGTAATCCCAGGTGCGGCCGGAATGGGGCGCTTCGGGGATCGATGTGGTGTGCGCGGCAATGATGCCGCCGGTTTCTTCGAAGTTGCTCAGCTTGAGCGTGATGGCGGCGCGAATGATGACATCCTGCCAGTCGTAGGCAATCGAGAGCCGGCGGACCCATTCGGTCCAATAGGCCCGCGTGCGATCGGCGAATTCGCGGCAAGTCGTCGACAAATCCGCAGGGAACGGCTCGTCAGGACCCATCACCAGATAGACCGGGCGTGTCAGCACAAACGGCGCTTCGCGGTCGATGTAAGAAAGCGGCGCGTCGGTGGTCAGCCGGATAACCGTGTGCGATCCGCGCAGCGTGATGTGATTACTGCCGATGGATTTCGTCTCCATCGGCATGCCGTATTGGTTGGTCGGACGAAAGCGAATGGTAATCCGCGGCATCCCGGCGATCGGCTCGATAATGCGAAACAGCTGCGGCGGGCGGAGGATGCGATCGAACGCGCGAAAACGCGGCGCGAAATCGGTGATTTTGATCGACGCGCCTTTGTCGTCCGTCATGACCGTCGACACGATGGCGGTATTACGCTCGTATTCCGAGCGATAATCGGCCATGCCGTCGAGGACGACGTCGCTGAAGCCCTTTTCTTCGTCGCCGGCGAGGAGGCGACAAAATACCGGATCGCCGTCAAAGCGCGGGTAGCACCACCAGACCAGCCGCGACGACGGCTCGAGCAGCGCTGCGGTTCGCCCGTTGCCGATCACCGCAAGGTCGAGGCCAAAATCCTTCATTGCTGCTCAGGCTCCGGCGTTCCCGCACAGAGACGACAGCCAATCGCGCACGTCGTGGGGCGATCCGAACATGCCGTGGGCGCCACGCATGTTGCGTTCCACGGAATAGCCGAGCCCGCCGAGCGGCGGGAGGATCTCGAAGACGGTTTCGTCTGTGGTGTCGTCGCCGAGAAATACCGGCTTCCTATTCTTGAACGGCGGAATTTTCATCAGCTCGCGAACCGCCACGCCCTTGCTGAACCGAGTGGATTTGATCTCGATGACCGCTTTGCCGTGGAGGATTTCTAGATCGCGCAGGCCGAGGCGAGCGACGATCGCCGCAATTTTGGTCTTCAGCGGTTGCTCCATGTGCGGCGCGAGCCGGTAATGCACCGCCAGGGAGGATGTTTTGTCCTCCACAATCACGCGCGGATCGGCCGACGCCGCGGCGATCACCAGTTTGCGCAGACCGTCGCCGATGGCATCGGCGGTGCGCGCGAAGATCGGCGAATCCGCGGTGGGCCGCATTTCGGCGCCGTGCCCGCCTACTGCCGGCAACAGCAGCGGGGCGAACAAATTGTCGATATCGCGGATGAGCCGGCCGCTCACGAGTGCCAGCGCTCCGTCACACCTTTTGTGCAACTCGCTAAGCGACTTTCGCAGCGAATCGGAAACCGTCACGCTGCCCGGCGTGATAGCCATATCAACGATAGTCCCATCGACATCAAGCAGAAGGGCAATGGATCGAAGATCGTGCGGCCCGGGCCGGACGGTGCCATTGAATGGTGAACGCTGTGCCGTGTCTGTTTGCATCGGTTACCCCGGGCCTGCTGGTTTGCTATGAGAGTGACGAACTGCCGGGCACCGCGCGGCACGCAACAACGGCACAACGGATCAGTGCAACATTCTCATCGGCAAATTTGTCGAAGCAATGATCATCTCAGAAAACTTCAGCAATTCCCGGGAGTTACGGAAAGACCCCGGTTGTTAACTGCGGCGATGGGAAAAAGTTCCATCATCAGAAGATAACGGTAGTTTATCGCAGCCGACGGCTGACGCTGGGGCGCCTAGATCTTCGGCGAATGGTCGGCGCGCTCGTCCGTCGGCGCCAGCGCCAAGCGCCGTCCGACCGGAAATAGTTGCAAGTCGAATCGCTGAATGACCCAGCCCCAAAGCCCGTACGGCGCTTTCAGCATGACCACGATGGCGATCACCCCGAGCAATATCAGGTAGTACGTGCCGTAATCGGCCAACAGTTCGCGCATTACAATGAAGATCAGCATACCGATGAAGGGGCCTTCGAGGGTGCCGATACCGCCGATCACCACCATGAAGATTACCACCACCGTCCAGTCGTTGATGGAGAAGCCCGCTTCGGGAGAGATGCGAAGTTTTTGCAGGAAGATCAGCGAACCGATTAGGCCGGTGCAGGCGGCGGTTACGATGTAGATGATGAACTTGGTGCGAAAAGTGTTAACCCCGAGACTTGCGGACGCCCGTTCGGAATCGCGAATAGCAGTCAGCGCCAAACCGTGGCGCGAGCGCAGCAACAAATAGACCACGGCGAACACAAAGACCGCGATGGCAAGCGACATGAGATAAAGAATAATGTCGCGGGTGTCGCGGTCGGTCGAGATTTCGCGCAAGATAGAGGGGGTGAGCGACAGGCCCGATCCGGCTCCCAGAACCGCGATGAGGCTCGCAAGAAGCGAGAACACTTCAGAGACGACCCAGGTCCCGACCGCAAAATAGGCTCCGCGCAACCGAAACACGGCAAAGGAAACCGGGATCGATATCAGTCCGGCAACCGGCCCGGCGATCGCCATGGCCAGATAGACATTCATGTCCCAAACGCCGGTCAAATAGAACAAGACGTATCCGCCAACCCCGACGTAAGCTTGCTGGCCGACTGAGACCAGGCCGGCATAGCCGGCAAGCAAATTCCAGAGCTGGGCCAGGGCAACGTAGTAGGCCATTTCGCCGACCAGACGCATGTTGCCGGCATCGTCGCTCCACCAAGGCATGGCAACGAGCGCGGCCAGCACCAAGAGCGCGACAACCGCGAATACGCGGCTGGCTCGGGTCGCACGATCGACGCGGACGGTCTCCATCAATCCCTCGTCCGCGGAAAGAGCCCGCTGGGGCGAACAATCAGAATGGCGAGAAACGCGAGATGCCCGGCGAGAATTTGCCAGGTCGGATCGAAAGCCGCACCGATCGCCTGGGCGAGGCCCAGGATAACGCCCCCGATGAGCGTCCCCCACATGCTGCCGAGGCCGCCGATGATGACAGCTTCGAAGGCAAGAATGAGCCGGATCGGTCCGGACAACGGCGCGAAGATGGTGCGGATGCCGAACAGCACTCCGGCCAGCGCCGTGAACAGCATGGCGATGGCAAATGCCAGCGCGTAGAGCTTGCGATTGTCGATGCCCATCAGCTCGGCGGTGTCCGAATCATCCGACACCGCGCGAAACGCGCGGCCGAGCCGCGTGCGGTAGAACAGAAATTGCAGGCCAGCGATACAGGCGACCGCTACCGCGAAGACCAATAGCGGATAAACGCCGACAAAGAAGGTGCCAGTTTGCAGACTCGCGGTCTCGATCGCCCCCTCCTGCAAGCGATGGTCATAGGCGCCGAACCCCTGGAGCAGGGCGTTCTGGATAATGATGGAAATGCCGAAGGTCACCAGCAATGGCGGCAGCAAACCGCCGCTCAGCGTCTGATTAAGAAGTCCGCGTTGCAGCAGGTAGCCGACCGCAAACATCACCGGCAAGACGATGACGAGGCTCAGGAACGGATCCAGGCCGGTGTACCAGGTGGCGACCAGCGCGACATAGGCCGAGAGTACGATCAGGTCGCCGTGGGCGATGTTGACCAGCCGCATGATACCGAATGACATCGACAGTCCTATGGCGAACAGCGCATAGAAGCCGCCGAGCAGGGCGCCCTGAACGATGATGTTGACCCAGGTCATCCGGCGCGGCCCTGCAATCCGAAATAAGCCGCGGTGATCGCGGCGCGATTGAAATCCTTGGTCGGCGCGGTCAACGCCAGACGGCCTTCTTGGAGGCAATAAAATCGCGACGAGGCATCGAGTGCGCGGTTGATATCCTGCTCAACCACCACAATCGTCGTGCCCTCGGCGGTGATGGCGCCGAGCGTTGCGTAGATATCGCGGATCACCACCGGCGCGAGGCCGAGGGAAAGCTCGTCGCACAAAAGAAGCCGCGGGTTCGACATCAAAGCGCGGCCCACCGCCGCCATCTGCTGCTGTCCGCCCGAGAGAGACGGCGCCGGCAGCCGGCGCAATTCGTGCAGGCGCGGAAACAGCCGATAAATGCGTTCAAGATTCCACGGCCCGCGGCGCTCGCTGTGGGTACCGAGGAGAAGGTTCTCCTC
This sequence comes from uncultured Alphaproteobacteria bacterium, assembly GCA_963753355.1. GTDB lineage: Bacteria > Pseudomonadota > Alphaproteobacteria > Rhizobiales > Xanthobacteraceae > BOG-931. Next base: position 243,839 of record CAVWBV010000014.1, on the reverse strand, counting down.
CACCGACAGGCTTGGAAACAGCTTGCGCCCTTCCGGGACCAAAGCAATGCCGAGCCTGACAATCTCGTGCGGAGTCTTATCCCCGATAGGCTTGCCGTCGAAAATGACACTTTCCGGCGACGTAAGAATCGAACCGGCAAGCGTTCGCAGGAACGTGGTCTTGCCGGCGCCGTTGGCGCCTATGATCGCGACTGTCTCTCCTTGCTCAACAGTGACGTTGATGTCGAACAACGCCTGGAAGTCGCCGTAGAAAGCCGACAGGTTCTGGGTCTGCAAAAGAGTCATACGACCGGCATGCCCATATAAACTTCCCGCACGCGGGGATCGTCCATCACCTCGTGCGGATCGCCCTGAACCAAAAGCTGGCCGAAATTCATGACAACGAGACGGCTCGCCACCGACAACAGCGCGTGCACGATGTGCTCGATCCAGACGATCGTCGTGCCCTGCGCGTGGATCTGCTTGATGGTGCCAACCAATTCGCTGCACTCATAGTCGGTAAGACCGCCGGCGATTTCGTCGAGCAATAGAAGCTTCGGACTCATTGCGAGTGCGCGGGCCAATTCCAGCCGCTTGCGCTGCAACAGCGTTAGTGTGCGCGCCGGCACGTTGGCCTTGTCGTAAAGGCCGGTGATTTTCAATACGTCGCTGCTGCGCTTGTAGCTTTCACGCTCGCTGGCGCCGCCGCCGAAGATGGCGCCGACCAGAAGGTTTTCGAAAACGCTCATATTGGCGAACGGATGCGGGATTTGGTGAGAGCGTCCGATGCCGAGCCGCGAACGCGAGTGCGGCGGCAACGTGGTGACGTCGGATCCGCCGAACACCATCCGCCCGCCGCTCGGAGCGACGTCGCCGGTAATAAGATTGAACAAAGTGGTTTTGCCGGCGCCATTGGGTCCGATCACCGCCAGCGCCTCGCCGTCCGCGACGGTGAGACTGACCGTGTCCACGGCTTTCAGCGCGCCGTAGGATTTCGATACTGCGTTGAGCTCCAGGAGCGTCGTCATTCCGGGTCTTTATAGAAAGCCGCCGCGCATAGCGCGCGGCGGCAACACTTTCCTAGCCGCTGAGAGTCTCAGGAATACTTAATTTCAAAGAACGGCCTGTCGAGCGGAATGTTCGGCGCGGTCTTGTTGAAGACGATGTCCAAATCGTACTTCCATTTCTTGCCTTTGACCCACTGTCCGCCGACCAGAGGCGTTATGCAGACATTGGGCACCGGATTAAGCGGGCCGCCCTTCCAGGTGATCGGCCCGACGATCGATTGATAATCGGTCTGGGCGATCGAGTCGCGGATCGACTTGGCGTCGAGCTTCTTGGCACGCTTGAGCGCGTCAATGGCGACTTCGAGGTTGGCAAGCTTGAAGCCCAGCGGTTGCGTCCATTGCTTGCCGCTCGCCCTCTCATATTCGTCGCAATATTCCTGGGCGGTTTGGCCGGTGAGGCTCGACTTGAAGGGATGGTGATGCGACCACCACACTTCGGTCGACATGCCGGCGCCGCGGTCGCCAAGCGCCTCGACGGCGGTCGGGAAGAGGAGCGCCTTGGGCGGTGTCACGATCTTCGGTTTGTAGCCTTGCTGCGCGCATTGCGTCCAGAAGATCGCGAATTGCGGCGGATTGAAAATGCCGCAAGCGATATCGGCGCCCACCTTTTTCATCTCGGTGATCTGGGCCGTAAAGTCGTCGGCGAGCGGCGGATAGAGACCGAGGTGATGTACATCAAAGCCGTGCTCTTTGATGGTCGCTGGCATGCCATGTACCGGGTCGCTGGCCGCGACACCGTCCGGATCGTTGGTAAATAGCGTGCAGACCTTGTTGTTGGTCGGGATGGACTTCCACATCTCGGCAAACATGTTGGCGACCATGTCGAAGCCCCAGAAGAAGTGGTAGGTCCACTCGAAGCCCTTCTTGGGATCGCCCTTGCGCCCAAAGAAGTACGCCTGCCACGGGTCGTCTGAGGTGACGCAAGGCACACCGGCCAGCTCGCACTGGTCGGCCACCGGATTGGTCGTGTCCGAGGTCGACGAGGCGCACATGATGTCGATCTTGTCGTTGTTGATGAGCTGCGTTGCCACTTCCGATGCGCGGTTCGGGTTTGATTGGCTGTCGCGATTGAGAATCTGGACCTTGTACTTCTCACCGGCGACCACGATGCCGTCGCCGAGTGCCTTGCTGACGCCTTCAGCAACCCACTTCGACGGTTCGCCGAACGCGGCGATCGGACCGGTCTCCGGCGTGATCTGGCCGATCTTGATGACCTTGGTGGCCGCTCGCGACGATTGGAACGTCCACGGCGAAGTGATGACGGCGGCGCCGCTGGCGGCGATGCCCTTCACAACGCGACGGCGCTGAATGTCGACCTTAGGCCGCGCGTTGCCTTTCATTTCCGGCTTGTTTGTCATTTCTGCTCCTCCCTAAATTCCCCGGTGTCTTCAATTTAAAACGGTGGGACCGACCCCACAGAAGTCCCACAAATAGTATGGCGAGGCTAGGGCTTTTTCGCCCGCAGGAATGGCGCAGTCGCTGCTAGCCGTTGGTTTGGTTACCGCGGGTGTCATGCGTCGGCTCGCTGTGCCGATTTCAGATGCTGCACGACCTTGGCCCGCAAGGCCGCCTGTTCCCCGGCACTCCATTTGCGGAAACCTTCACCCGATTTGAAGCCAAGCTTTCCTTCGGCGACGAGTGCTTCCAGATAAGGCGACGGCCGCGGCCGGCTATCGATCGCCGGCAACACGACGTTGTGGATGGCGAGTGTCAGATCCGTGCCGACCAGATCGGCGTTCTCCAGCGGGCCGAGGACGGGGAGGCGGCGGCCGAATGAGGCCTTGATGACGGCATCGACGGTTTCCGCATCACAGATGCCGTTCTCGACCAGCGAGATCGCTTCCCGCCACAGTGCGTGCTGGAGCCGATTGCCGATGAAGCCCGGCACGTCCTTTTTCACGTGTGCCGGCTTTTTGTCGGCCGCTTCGTGGAGCTGCATGGTCCGCGCCACCGTGTCGGGCGAAGTCCATTGCGTCTCGATGACTTCGACGAGCGGTACGAGGAAAGGCGGATTCCACCAGTGCGTCCCGAGCGCGCGCTCGCGCACGGCGAGTCCCTGCATGATCGAGGTGATCGGGATCACGGAAGTGTTGCTGGCGAGGATGGTGTCGGGGCGAACGTAGCGCTCGATGTCGGCAAATAACTTCTGTTTGAGCGCCAAATTTTCGGATACCGCTTCGACCACGTAGTCGGCGCCGCGCACCGCTTCAGCGAGATCGTTGCACGGCCGAACGCTCGCAGCGGCGCTCTCGTCCTCGCCAAGCTCGCGCAGATTGGTAGCGATCCGGTCCTTGACGGTGTTCAGAAGATTGGCGGCCGCGTCCGTGATGGTCACGTCATGGCCAGCGACAGCGAAAACTTGCGCAATGCCGTGACCCATCAGGCCGGCGCCAATCACCGCAATGCGCGCTTTGGCCATGCTCAGCCCGCCGTGTATCCGCCGTCGGCGTAAAGGATATGGCCGGTGTAGAAGTCGGAAGCCTTGGAGGCGAGGAACAGCAGCGGCCCGGCGAGATCTTCAGGCTCGCCGAGGCGGCCCCTGGGTACGCGGGTGAGAAAGCCTGCGCGCACCGTCTTGCCGCGCTCGTCGTCGGCGAACATCCACTCGGTGAGCGGCGAGCGGAAAACCGTCGGCCCGAGCGCATTGACCGTGATGCCGCTCGCTCCGAGTTCGCAGCCGAGCGCCTTGGTGATGCCGTCGACCGCGGACTTCGACGCGCAATAGGCGCTGTAGCCAGCCGGATGCCCGAGAAGGCCGCGCGCCGATGACATCAGAATGATCTTGCCGCCGCGGCCTTGTTTCAGCATCTGTCGCGCTGCCGAGCGGGCCATCAGCCAGGACTGGGTGACGTTGGCGTCCATCACGTCGAGAAAGTCTTCGGCTTTCTGGTCGACGATCTTCGAGACTTTGTTCTGGCCCGAAGCGACGACGAGGATGTCGAGCCCGCCGAGCTTCTCGACTGCGGCTGCGACCAACGCGTCACAATTGGCTTCCGAGCTAGGACGCTTGGCCACGACTTCACATTTGGCGCCGAGTTTGACGCACTCCGCCGCGATCTTCTTGAGGCCTTCGGCGTTGCTGGCGGCTATGACGACATTGGCGCCGGAGGCTGCCAAGGTTTTCGCCGCCAGCGCGCCAAAAGCGCCGGACGCGCCCGTAACAATCGCGGTCTTGCCGCGGATGTCGAACAGCGAAAGCGGATTTTTGAGAAAATCTTCGGCCATGAACTCTCCCGCTTTCGGCGTCACTTCGGTGCCGGTGCGATCGCAACCAGAATCGAACACACGCTGTTGGTGCGATTGACGATCTCTCGGTTCTCGTTCGAGCCGATGAAACACGAATCGTGCTTTTTCAGCACCGTTTCCTTGCCATCGATGATTACCGTCAACTCGCCTTCGAGCACGAAATAGACTTTTTCCGGAGGCGAGGCGTCGGGACCGGCGCCGCCGCCGGGCAAGAAGTGCGAAATGCCGACGATCAGGCCCTTGGGGCCGCCAGCCTCGGCGCCGAACAGCCGCAAGCCGGTAAAGTCGCGGTGATTTGGCGCTTCGTAGGTCTTTGCTGCATCAAAACGCCTGACCTCCATCAGAATTTCTCCCCCTTCTCGATCCGGTACGCACCCTTAGGGTCGGTGATGGCGACGAGACGAATGATGCAGCCGTCGCCGCGCTCCCAGTTCCAGGGAAAGAACGCGAAGGTGCAGCGCCGGCCGGTCACTTTGTCGATGTCGCCGCCGACATTTTCGATGCCGAGGATGCCATTCTTGAACAAAATGCGGTGCACCGGCTCCCAATCCGGGAAATCTTCCTTCCAGTCGCGGCCGCCGGACCATTTCTTGTATTCGTCGGCGAGATGCGGATGCAGCGGTCCGTTGCGCTGCGGCCCAATCGCTGTGGCCAGCGGATGATCATTGGCCTGGGTGTCGTGGCCGACCACCTTGACCTTCTTCTCGACGAACCACTCGCCCGCAGAAGCTACAAAGCCGGGCGCGTAGCAGAAGTAGTCTTCGCTATCCTCGTACTTCTTGTGCCAGCCGGTGTTGATAATCACCACGTCGCGGGGCCGCACGACCTTGCCGGCGGCCTTTTCCAGATCGTCGTAGGTAATTTTTTCCCATTTTTTCTTGGGCAGCGAAACGACAATTCCGGTGCCGAAAAAATGCGGCAGCGGCACTTCATCGATAAACGGCGTGCCTTGCACGACGTGCGCCGGCGCATCGATGTGCGTGGTGTTGTGCATGGACGTGGTGATGCGCTGCGACAGCACACCCGACTTCGCCATGTAGTGGATGCGTTCGATCTTGACGTCTTCGAAATACGGCCAGTTTGGCGACTGATAGCCGAAGCGATGGGACAGATTGGTGAAAGAAAGTCCCATCGAGTTGTTCTCGTTCTCTTCGAACGAGACGCCGCGAATCTTCTTCGCCACTTACACCCTCCACGTTCCCTCTGGCCTCGCCCGCTGCAAAGAGGCGTTCCGGCCATTTGTACCAGGATATGGTACATCTGTATCGGTTCCCGGCCAACCGGACAAGTCGGTGTGAGACGGTGCTTTTGGCGGTGCCGATCGGCGCCCATGTTCTAAAGTTTTTTTGAGTTTTCTTGTCCCGCAATGTAGAGCTTACAGCCCACAACAAGGTCAAACATACGCTGGGTGTCGGTTTGGTGTGGGGATTCGTAGGAGAATCTCCAAGGCGCCGGGTGAAGGGGGGAGGGATATTGGGGCGCATGGAGCGCAGTGACGACAACTCAGGCGGCAACGGTGGCGTGCAGGTCATCGCCCGCGCCGCGAACATTTTGCGCGTGCTCGAAGACCGGCCCGAGGGTCTCACCCTGACCGAGATTGCGCAGAAGGTCGATTTGGCGCGGTCGACCGTACAGCGGATAATCACCGCATTGGCCGCTGAAGATTTTGTCATTGAAGCGCAACCGGGACGGGGGACGCGGATTGGCCCTGGACTTGCGCGGATAGCCGCGTCGCTCGCCTCAAACCTCACCGAGCTTCTACACACCCGTCTCGTCGCATTGAGCGAGAAAGTCGGTGAGACGGTGGATCTGTCTATCTTGTCAGGCGGGTCAGCGGTTTTCATCGACCAGATTCCCGGGAGACAGCGGTTGGTCGCGCTCTCGGCGGTAGGCCAACGTTTCCCGCTTCATTGCACCGCCAACGGCAAGGCCATGCTCGCTTGTTATCCGCAGAAGCAGGTGGCGCATCTGGTCGACAAAAGCGTAGCGGGCCATGCCGATCATCTGCCGCCCGCTCGCGCAAAGTTGCTGAAAGAGATTGAGACGGCACGGCGCCGGCATCTTGCGTTCGATTTAGGCGAGCACGATCCCGGCATCGGCGCCGTCGGCGTCGCGGTTTTTGATTCGTTTGGGCGGCCGGTTGCCGTGTCGATACCGGTACCCTGGTCACGCTTTTCAAAACGCCGGGCGTATTTGGCGAAAGCGCTTCTGGAATTCCGTCGCGAGATGGCGGCAGTGGTTGGCGGCAAGGTCAATCACAGAGGCAAGTAGCGAACAAAAGCCGGCGCGAGCGGCTTGGGATCATAGGCGCGACGCCCATTCGCACTCAGGCTTCGTAGTTGTGGACGAAGTCCTCCGGCACGTTTGGTCCCCACGCATAAAACGAGTCCTCCGGGGCGTGATCGCCTGCCGGCCAGTCACAGGTCGCCGGGATATAGTCGATGTCGGCGGAATACTCGCTGAAGCTGCCCCAGGGGTCCTGGACGTAGTGGAAGAAATTCGAGCCGAGCACATGACGGCCCAGTCCCCAGCCTTTGACGAAGCCCTTGTCCAGCATGTGCATGGCGCCGGCGCCGATCTCATCGACCGATCCGACGTCCCAGCTCAAGTGATGCAGGCCCGGCGCCTCAGAGCGGGCGAAGGCGATCATATGATGGTCGCTGCCATGGATGCCGTGCAGAAAAGCGATGTTGTCGCTCGACCGGTCAGATAGGCGCAGCCCCAGCACGCCGGTATAGAAAGCAATCGCCTCTGCGACATTGGGCGTGAACAGCAGCACGTGAGCGAGCCGTCGCGGACGCGTGCGCGGCGTGGCGCTGCGGAGCAGCGCACCGCGCTCGCCGGCGGCCACCGAGTTAAATCCGAAGCGGGTCTTTTCGTCCGGGGATGATTTCGGCGCGACCTTAATCTCGATCAGCACGCCGTGCGGGTCGCGAAACCAGATTCCGTTCGACTCTATTGCGGCCGGCGGATCGAGCCGGGCGATCCCCGCGCGCTGTAGCCGCTCCGAGAAGCGCTCAATATCTTCGTCGAACGCTCCGAACGACAGATGCCCGAATTTCTTGCGTGGTCCTTCGCCGACCGTGCCCCAGGAATGTGGGTGCCCGTGAGTGTTGAGAGTGAGGAGGCCATCGCGTTCGCGAACCTCAAGACCGAACTCGCTGTAGAAATTTTTCGCTGTGGCGAGATCGGGGACGAAGAAATGGAAACGGTCGACGGAGTGGACGCCAAGCTCGCCGGGGCGGCGGTTTGGCCCGATGAATCCTTTTATGGCCGTCATCGTATCCTCCCGTGAATTACCCGAATTCAATCCCGCAGAAAAAATTTTTGCAACATAAAAATATTTTATTCTTGTCTCCGACTTTGCAATCGTCCAAGATCATTTGATGGACAAGCTCGCTTCAGCGGACACGGCCGCGACGCAAGCCGATCTCGCTTACGAGGCGTTGCTTGCCGAAATCCTTGAATGCCGGCTTGGCGCCGGGCGCCAAGATCATCATCAGCGACGTTGCTGGCCGCCTCGGCTTTAGCCCCGGCGCGGTGCGTGAAGCCCTTTCGCGGCTGGCCGCGGAAAAGTGGACCGTAGCGACGGCGCAAAAGGGCTATTCGGTTACGCCGGTATCTGCCGACGAGCTCAAGGACCTGACCCGTACCCGCATCACCATCGAGCAGCTCTGCCTGCGTGCAGCAATCGCCGGCGGCGACGTCGAATGGGAAACCCATCTTGTCGCTGCTTATCATCGCCTGCATCGGATTCCGATGATGGATACCAGTTCGCGCGTGAACCCGGCATGGGCGTCCGCGCACACCACGTTTCACGCCGCGCTCGTCGCCGGTTGCGACAGCCCGTGGATGCTCACTTTGCGATCGATGCTGTACGCCCAGAGCGAGCGCTACCGGCACTTGTCGGCGGCGCTGGCTCGCGAGAACCGCGACGTCGATGCCGAGCACAAACGCATCCTAGATGCTTGTCTTGCCCGCGATCCCGAGTGCGCCTGTGCCGCGATCGAGGATCATCTTCAACAAACCGCCGAAATACTTTTAACGTCGCCCCGGTTTCGCGAGTGGCAGTTCAATCGGCAACGCGCCGAACCGGAATTCGCCAACGAAAGAGTGGGAGGTCAGCGGTCATGACCAAAGCCGCAAGTGTGCACACCATCGCTTCGCCGACAGTCGCAGAGCTTGTCGATCGCGCGCGCGAACTCGGGCCACTGCTGCGCAAGAACGCGGCGGCCAGCGAAGCCAATCGCCGGGTCGAGGAGGAAACGATCCAGGCGATGAAGAAGGCCGGGTTAATGCGGGTCTGCACGCCGAAGCGCTACGGCGGCTGGGAAATGAATACCCGCGCGATGCTCGATGTCAGCTCAGCGATTGCCGAAGGCGATGGCGCCGCCGCCTGGGTCGCCAATCTCAATAACGTCTGCTGCTGGCTCACCAGCTTGTTTTCTCGCAAGGCGCAAGACGAGGTTTTCGGCGCAGATCCCGATACCTGCGTGTCCGGCGTGCTTAACCCGACCGCGACGGTGAAAAAAGAGCCCGGCGGTTACCGCATCCTGTCAGGCACGTGGCATTACAATTCCGGCGGCTGGCACGCCCAATGGGCGGTGCTTGGCTTGCCGCTCGTCAACGATGCCGGCGAGATGATCGACCAGGGTCTCGCCATGATCCCGATGGCGGACCTCGAGCGCGAGGATACTTGGTTTGTTGCCGGCATGAAGGCAACCGGCAGCATCGCGCTTCATGCCAAGAACGTGTTTATTCCCGACCACCGCATCCTCTCGGTGCCGCAAGCCATCGAGGGCAAATATCCGACGGAAATGCATGACGAGACGTTTTACCGCTCGGCGTTTGTCGCGCTTCTCTCCATCATCCTGGTCGGGCCGATCCTCGGATTGGGCCGTGCCGCGTTGGAATTCGTTCGGCAAAAGGCGCCGTCGCGGACGATTGCTTATACGTTTTTCGAGAAGCAGACCGCGTCGGTTGCGTTTCAGCTTCAATTGGCGGATGCGGCGCTGATGATCGATACCGCGCACTTTCATGCCTACCGGGCCGCGGACGATGTCGATCAAGCCGCCGCGCGCGGCGTTTATCCCGATATGCTGACGCGCGCGCGAGTGCGCGCCGACACCGGCTACACGGTCGAAAAGATCACTCAGGCAATCGACAAACTGTTGTTTGCGCACGGCTCGGCGGGATTCGCCGAAGCTAGTCCGTTGCAGCGGATGTGGCGCGACGCCGCCGTCGCCTCGCGCCATGCCGTAGCGTTGCCGCCGGTCGGTTACGAGCTTTACGGCAAGGCGCTGCTCGGTGTGAAGAACGACGTGACGCCGCTCATTTGAGCACCGTCACGTTCTAAAAGTCGATCTTGCGCTTGGCGAAGAACGCATCGATGCCGGCACGGGCGTCTTCCGAGGTCATGCTTACCGCCTGCGCCACGCTCTCGGTCCATAGGCCGTCGGACGCCGACATATCGGCAATGCGCGGGATCGCCTGGACGATCAGATAATTCGGGATGCGGGCGTTCTTGGCGATGTTTTCCGCAAGCTCAATGGCCTTTTCCAGCGACTTGCCAGGCTCGACCAGATAATGCGAGAGGCCGAGGCGTTCGCCGGCCTCCGCGTCGAGCGTTCGGCCGGTCAGCATCATCTCCACCATGCGGCCGGAGCCGATGATGCGGGCGACACGGACGCTGGCGCCGCCGCCGACGTAAAACCCGCGCCGGCCTTCCGGCAATTGATAAAACGTCGTCGCATCGGCGACGCGAACGTGAGTAGCCGTTGCCACTTCGAGGCCGCCGCCGATGACGGCGCCTTGCATCGCGGTGACGACCGGCCGTCCGCCGAACTGGATCGATTCGAGTGTAGCGTGTGCGAAGCGCGACATAAAAATGCTCTCGAAGGCTTCGCGATGCCGGTGCTCTGACAAATCGAGGCCGGCGCAAAAGTGCTTGCCGGCGCCGGCGAGCACGACGCAGCGCACGTCCGGACCGAAGCCCTCGAACGTGTTCTTCAAGTCGTGCCACAAAGATTCTCTCAGCGCATTGCGTTTGTCTGGCCGATTGAGCGTGACAATCGCAATGGCGCCGCGGTGCTCGATCAGCAAATTTGGTTCGGTCTTACTCATACTTCTTCCTGTCGATTGAGGGTGGTCGTTTAGGGTTTGGCCGAACGTAAGCCAATCGCGGTTTCGCGAAGTGTTCGCCGCAGCACTTTGTTGGTCGAGGTGCGCGGCAAATCGCGCACGAAATGATAGACGCGCGGCCGCTGGTAGGACGAAAGCTCGCTTGAGCGAACGTGGAGCTCGATCGCCGCGGCATCGAGCTTTGGATCGCGGCCGACAATGAAAGCCTGCACCTCTTCGCCCCATTCCGCACTTGGCACGCCGACCACAGCGCATTCGGCAACGCCGGGATGGGCGAGCAGAACGTCTTCGACCCGGGCGGGCATGATGTTGATGCCGCCCGAGATGATCATATCGTCGCGGCGGCCTTCGAGATAGAGATAGCCGCCGTTATCGAAGCGGCCGAGATCGCGGGAGCGCCACCAGCGCCGCTCGCCGTCGATCACGAAAGCTGTGGCGGTAGCCTCGGGATCGCCCCAAATCTCCGCCGCCAGCGACGGACTGCTGACAAGAACTTCACCGACCTCTCCGTCGGGAACGGACTCGCCCGGCGTTCCGCCCGGCGTCACTACTCTGACCTCGCTATTGACCAGCGGGCGGCCGACGCTGACGAGCCGATCGCCGAGCATTTCGTCGGCGCCGATGCAGGTCGCGGCAGCGCCGATCTCCGTCGAGCCGTAAACCTGCACGATATTCGGGCTGATGCGTTCGCGCAGGCGTTTGTAGCGTCGCCGCATCCATTGGCTCCGCGGCGAAACCGATCAAGCGTACGGAGCGGAAATTATCGCCGGCATCTTCGGCGTTGAGGATTCTTCGCCACAACGTCGGCGTAAGGAACACGTGCGTGGCGCGTTCGTCGCGGACCAGCCGGGGGACCGCGGCCAGGTCGAAATGCTCCATGAAGATCGTGCACGCTCCTGCATTGAAGAACGGAAACCAGCCGTTGTAGCAACCGATAAACGCGGTGCTAAGCGGTACCAGCGACCGGTCGCCGGGCAAAATGCCCTGATACATATAAAGATTGCTGCGCGCGTTCTCGATCAAGCCGCGGTGCGTATGCACCACGCCTTTGGCCACCGAGGTCGTACCCGAGGAGAGAACGATCATCGCCGGATCGTCCTCTTTCGGGCTCGCGAGCGGGGGAGTTGTTTCGACGTCGGGCAGATCGTCGGGAATAGAGGCGGCCGCGTGCACGGCGCCGCTTCGTTTCGCCGGAATTGCCGACCGGGCCTCGATCAAAGCGCGAAACTCGCCGTAACCATTAGCCGTACCCGCCGCCAGTTCTTCCATCGAGGCGTCGTAGACGAGAACGGTCGGCCGCATCTTTCGGCAGATGGCAGCGAGCGTTGCCGCGGATTCGCGGGTGTGTAGCGCCATCGGCAAAGCGCCCAGGCGCACCGCGCCCAGCCACGCGACCAGATAAATTGCGCTTGGCGGGCAAAGCAGCGCCAGCGGCTTTCCGGGCTCGGCGCCAAGCCGCGCCAACAAAGAAGCGGCCCGCAGCGATAGCGCGTCGAGATCGGCGTAAGTCAGTCGCGTGCCTGAATCGACCACAGCTTCGCCACCGGCAAACCAGCGCGCGTTACGGGCAAAGCTGTTGGGAATCGTGAGCGGCAGACCCGCACTCATGGCGTACTTACTGCACCTTGAGGCCCATTTGGCCGGCAATAATGTTGCGCTGCAATTCGGATGTGCCCGCCGCGATGGTCGCGGCGCGCGCGTCGCGGAAATGACGCTGCATGTCGAATTCCATGTTGTAGCCGAAACCGCCCATCACCTGCATGCCGACATTGGCGGCCTTCACATAGGCCTCGGCGGCCAAAAGCTTGGCGATGGTGATCTCTTTCAGCGCGTCTTCATTCTGGCTCACCCGCCAAGCCGCTTTCAGTGTCACCGCCCACGCGGCTTCCACTTCCGCCTCCATGTTGGCCAGCATATGCGCAATGGCCTGAAACGTACCGATGGCGCGGCCAAACTGGCGCCGATCCTTGGCGTAGCTTGTCGCGAGATCGAGCGCGCCGCGCGCGCTGCCGCAATCGCACGCGGCGGCGACCACGCGTTCCGCCTGGAGGCCGGAAAGAATGCACTCCCATCCTTTGTTCTCGCCGCCGATCAGCCGATCCGGCGGGACGCGCGCGTCGTTGAAGGTGAGCTCGTAGGTGCCGACTGAGCGCCGGCCGAGCATGTCGAGCTTGCGGATTTCCAGGCCGGGCGTGGTGTTATCGACGAGGAACAGCGACATGCCTTGGCGGTAATGCGCTTTTGGGTCGGTCTTCACATAGACATTGATGAAATTGTTCTTCGCGCCCGCGCCGGTCGCCCAGATCTTCTGCCCGCTGATGACATATTCGTTGCCATCGCGGCGTGCTTGCGTGCGCATGGCGCCAACGTCCGAGCCGGCATCCGGCTCCGACATGGAGATCGACATGCGGATTTCCCCGGAAATCAGCTTCGGCAGCCAGTAGCGCTTCTGTTCCTCGGATCCCTTGCGCGCGACGTTCAGCGCGCAAAAAACGCTTCCACCGAAAGCCATCGCCACGTCGGCGCTGTAGCGGCCGATCTCTTCGGCAACAATGGCTAAATCGAGGACATTGCCGCCGAGACCGTCATACTCAGTCGGAAAGGGCAGAGCGAACACCCCGGCCTCCACCCAGGCATCGTAGATCTCGTAAGGGTAAAGCCGCTCGCGGTCGAGGCGGCGCAGATTTTCCGGCGTCGCGAGCCGTTGCATCAGCGTCCGGACGCTGTCGCGCAGGAGCTTTTGCTCAGTCGAATACTCGAAATCCATGCATCCTCCCGCGCCGCTCGCAGACGGGGTTTTCGCCGCCCGCCGCGCCGCTATACGATGCCGCAACGGGCCGGGCTAGCCCGGCATGGGATTGGCCGTCCTAAAGTGTGAGGACGGCTGGCAAGCATGAGGCAATGGACTGAGCAATGAAAGAGAACGACGCGCGCGCGGCCGAAGAGTTGTTTACCTCCGGACATCAGCCGCCTTCCAATTACGGGCGGCCGCCGCTCCACGAGAAGATCGTTCGCGACCGGGATGTGGCCGTGCGCATGCGCGACGGAGTGAACGTCGTGGTCGACGTGTACCGGCCGGACGCAACGGGCCGGTTTCCGGTGCTGTTTGCCTTCGGCGTGCATTCCAAGGAGCTGCAAGGTCACGAACTGCCGAAACACTTTCCGCCGCAGCCGTCGTGGTCGACGCTGTGGCTCGGCCACGCGGAGGCCGGCGATACCGAGTTTTTCGTTTCGCGCGGCTATATCCACGTGGTCGGAACGCCGCGCGGTTACCTCAAATCGGGCGACGGCGGCTCGCGCGAATGGGACAGCTACGACGTCATCGAGTGGATTGCGAAACAACCGTGGTGCGACGGCAATATCGGCATGGTCGGGATTGGCGCCTTCGCCTCGGAGCAATTCCATCTCGCGCGCCAGCAGCCGCCGCAGCTCAAGGCGATTTTCGCTTACGATCCGCGGGGCGCCTACGGCAAGTTCGGCGGCTTCCGCGAGGAATATCCGGGCGGCGTCCTCCACGCCTTCCGTTATCTGATGGATCATTTCTCGTCCGTGCATACGGCGCGTGGCGCGCCGGCTGATCTGCCACCGGATAAAGAGACGAATTGGCGGGAGGCGATGGCCGATCAGGACATCCGCATGTATCCGCATCTGCAAAATGTTCTGATCCAGCGCGGCCAGCACATGCCGCGCTATTTCGACGTAATGATCGATCCCTATGACCGCGAAGAAACGATCATCGAGGCGGAGCGGGAGTTTGAGAACATCACCGTGCCCACCTACACCGGCGCGGGGTGGTACGGCTACACCTACAAGACCCATCTTGCCGGTGCGCAAACCTACTTCAGCAAAATTCCGGCACCGAAAAAGATGGTACTGACCGGTCCGTCGTCCCATGATCGGCCGTTGCGGTCGCTGCGCGGCGAAATGCTGCGCTGGTACGATCATTGGCTCAAAGGCATCGACACCGGGATCATGAGCGAGCCGGCGGTGACCTACTGGGCGATGGGTGAAAACCAATGGCATCATGGCGATGACTGGCCGCTGCCGGAGACGCAATGGACCAAGCTCTATCTCGCGAGCTGGGAGCGGTTGACGGCCGAGCCTTATATCGACGGAAGCATCGACAATTACATTCCGCCCGATGTGTTCGCTCAGATGCCTCCCACACAGACCAACCGCATTGCGAAGCTTCGTTTCCTCAGCGATCCGTTGCCGAACGATCTACTTGTGGCCGGGCCCAGTGTGCTCAATCTGTTCGCGGCCATCGACCACGACGATACCAATTGGATCATCATCCTGAAGGATGTTGGGCCGGACCCATCGGTGCGAACATCGCGCCCTGGCGAGCGCGAAATCCCTACCGATTTGCCCGAGCGGGAGCTGACGCGCGGTTGGCTCAAGGCGTCAAACCGTGCGCTCGATACCGCGAGGTCGAAACCCTGGAAGCCGTGGCACAAGCTCACCCGTCAGGCGCGGCAAAAGGTGACGCCGGGCAAGATCGAGGAATATTCGATTGAGCTCCTGGCGACAGCGAACGTCTTCCGAAAGAACCATCGCATTTGTGTCGAGATCACGAACCTCGATCTCTCGACCGGCACTCTCGGCGCGACTAACGTCGAATACATTCCTTATCACGTGTGCTCGAGCCGCACCGTGGTTCACTCTATCTACCACGACGCCGCACATCCTTCGCATTTGCTGCTGCCGGTTATTCCGACCGGCTGATTGTTGATCGGATGCTACGCTGCTGAGCCGTTATGCCTGTTATCGAGAGCACCATCG
The DNA here is from genome assembly GCA_963753355.1 of uncultured Alphaproteobacteria bacterium. Classification (GTDB taxonomy): domain Bacteria; phylum Pseudomonadota; class Alphaproteobacteria; order Rhizobiales; family Xanthobacteraceae; genus BOG-931. The sequence continues at coordinate 228,624 of CAVWBV010000014.1, read as the reverse complement.
ATCCCAAGTCGGAGTCGTTCCGCGCCAACCGCGAGCAAATGCTGGCGTTGATCGCTGAATTCCGCGCGCTCGAACGGAAGGTGCGTGATGTCTCGAATTCCAAGCGCGAGCGCTTTCGGGCGCGCAAGCAGCTCCTCCCGCGCGAACGCGTCGCGCTGGTCGTCGATCCCGGCACGCCATGGCTCGAACTCTCGACGCTCGCCGGTTTTCGGATGCATGACGACGATGGCGCTGAAGGCATTCAGGGCGGCGGCGGCATTGCTGGCATCGGCTACGTGTCCGGCATCCGCTGCATCGTTTCCGCCAACGACAGCGCCATCAAAGGCGGCACTTCGACCCCGATGGGAGTGAAGAAGCACTTGCGCATCCAGCAAATCGCGCTTGAGAACAAGCTACCCACCGTGCGCCTGGTCGAATCCGGCGGCGCCAATCTGCTCTATCAAGCGGAAATGTTCGTTGAGGGCGGGCGCGGCTTCGCCAACCAGGCGCGACTCTCGGCCGCGGGCATTCCGCAAATCACCGTCGTGCACGGCTCATCGACCGCGGGCGGCGCCTATCTTCCGGGATTGTCGGACTATGTCGTGCTGGTGCGCGGCCGCGCCAAGGTGTTCCTGGCGGGTCCGCCTTTATTGCGTGCCGCAACCGGAGAGATCGCCACCGACGAGGAACTCGGCGGCGCCGATATGCACGCGACTGTCTCGGGCCTTGGCGAATATTTGGCCGAAGACGACGCCGACGGTATCCGCGTGGCGCGTGAGATCATGGCCAAGTTACCGTGGAACGCGCAACTGCCAGCGGCGCAGCACAAACCTTACAAGGAGCCGCGGTACGCCACCGAAGAGCTCGCCGGTGCCGTTCCGGTTGACTATCGGCAACCGTACGACGTGCGCGAAATTATCGCCCGCGTCGCCGACGATTCAGATTTTCTCGACTTCAAGGCCAGCTACGGTGTCCATACGGTCTGCGGTCACGCCGAAATCGAAGGTCACGCCGCGGGATTGATCGGAAATAACGGGCCGATCGACGCGGATGGCGCCAGCAAGGCGGCGCAATTCATTCAGCTTTGCTGCCAGGCCAACATTCCGATCGTCTATTTGCAGAATACGACAGGCTACATGGTCGGGCGCGAAGCCGAGCAGAGAGGCATCATCAAGCACGGATCAAAGATGATCCAGGCCGTGGCCAACGCGACGGTGCCGCAGCTGACCATTCACGTTGGCGCATCGTTCGGCGCCGGCAATTACGGCATGTGCGGCCGCGCCTACGATCCGCGTTTTATTTTCGCGTGGCCGAGCAACCGCATCGCCGTTATGGGCGGAGAGCAAGCAGCAAAGGTCATGGCGATTGTTACCGAGGAAAAGCTCAAACGCGAGGGCAAACCGGTCGACAAAACCAAGCTCGGCGCCATGGAAAACGCCATCACCAAGCGGATGGAAGACGAATTTACCGCGCTCTACGCCACCGCCAGGTTGTGGGATGATGGGTTGATTGATCCCCGCGATACCCGCAAAGTCTTGGGGTTCTGTCTTTCGATCTGCCGCGAGGCAGAACTTCGACCGCTCAAGCGCAGCACCTTCGGCGTCGCGCGTATGTAATAACAAGGAGGAAAAAGGAAACGTCATGCAGTTCACGCCCGAACACGAGGAGTTGCGCCGCAGCCTGCAAAAATTCATCGCCGCCGAAATCAACCCGTACGTCGACGAGTGGGAGGAGGCCGGCATCTTTCCAGCGCACGAACTCTTCAAAAAGATGGGTGATTTAGGCTTTCTCGGCCTTCACAAGCCGGTCGAGTATGGCGGACAGGGTCTCGACTATTCCTACGCCATGGTAATGGCCGAAGAGCTCGGCGCCATCAAATGTGGCGGCGTGCCGATGGCGATTGGTGTCCACACGGACATGGCGACGCCCGCGCTCGCACGCTTCGGTTCCGACGCGGTGCGCCGCGAATTTCTCACGCCTTCGATCGCCGGGGATTACGTAGCGTGTTTGGGTGTCTCTGAGGTTGGCGCCGGGTCCGATGTCGCTTCGGTCAAGACCACCGCGCGCAAGGACGGCGGCGATTACGTCATCAATGGCGGCAAGATGTGGACGACCAACGGCACGCAAGCCGACTGGATGTGCCTCCTTGCCAACACCTCCGACGGCCAGGCGCACAAGAATAAATCGCTCATTTGCGTGCCCATGAAAACCAAAGGCGTCGAGGTCGCCCGCAAGCTCGATAAGCTTGGCATGCGCTCGTCTGACACCGCGCAGATCTTTTTCGAGGACGTGCGGGTGCCGCGACGCAATCTGATCGGTGAGGAAGGAAAAGGCTTCACCTATCAGATGCTGCAATTCCAGGAAGAGCGATTGTGGGCGGCCGCGGCGGCGCTCAAGAGCCTGGAACAACTTATCGCAGAGACCATCGAATATACCCGCAACCGAAAAGCCTTCGGCAAATCGGTGCTCGACAATCAGGTGGTGCACTTCCGCATGGCCGAGCTTGCGACCGAGATCGAGCTATTGCGCGCGCTGGTCTACCGCGCCTGTGAACTCTATCTGACCGGCGCCGATGTCACGCGGCTTGCCTCCATGACTAAGCTCAAGGCGGGACGATTGCGCCGCGAGGTTAGCGATGCCTGCCTGCAATATTGGGGCGGCATGGGCTACATGAATGAGACGCCGGTGAGCCGCGAGTTTCGCGACGGCCGCCTGATGTCGATCGGCGGCGGCGCCGACGAGATCATGCTGACCATTATCTGCAAGCTGATGGGAACGCTTCCGGGAACCGGAAACGTTGCCGAGCAACAGGCGGAAAATGGCTGAGCTGCCGCAAACCTCGCATATAAAGCTCGATCTGCGAGGCGGAGTGCTGCACCTTTGGCTCAATCGGCCCGAACGGCGTAACGCCCTGAGTTCACAAATGGTCGCCGAGATCGCGGCGACATTTGCGGCCATCGCCGCCGATCGGGCTGTGCGTATTGTGATTTTGCGCGGCGCCGGGGGGACATTCTGCGCGGGCGGCGACATTGCCAGCATGTCGGTGGCGCAGGTTTCCCCACGGCAGGGTGCGCCTGATGAACTGCGAGATAACAACCGGCGCTTCGGCGCCGTACTGGAAGCGATCAACGCCGCACCGCAAGTTGTGATCGCTGCCGTGGAAGGCTACGCCATGGGCGGCGGTTTTGGGCTGGCCTGCGTCGCCGACATCACGATTGCAACTGCGGACGCGAAGTTTGCGCTCAGTGAGGCGACCATCGGCGTCGTCGCGGCTGCTGTTTCCCCGTTCGTCGTCCAGCGCATCGGTTTGGCGGCGGCGCGGCGGCTCGGTGTGACCGCCGTGCGGATCAATGCCAGCGAGGCGCTGGCGATCGGCTTGGCAAATGTCGTGGTGGAGGACGACGCCGCGCTCGATGCTGCGGTTCGCGACGCGTGCAATCACGTGCTCAAATGTGCGCCGCAAGCTATTGCCGCGACCAAGCGGCTGATGCTGCGCGCCGGTGGCTCCGATGCCGTCGCGGACCTTCTCGATGACGCCGCGGCAAGCTTTGCCGCTTCGGTTCGCGGCACCGAGGGCAGGGAAGGCACAGCGGCGTTCGTGGAAAAGCGAAAGCCGTCATGGGTAACGCAACTGGAGTGAGGCGATGCGGATCGGGAAAGTGTCCGCGTTAGTCCGCGCAAGCGCGGTCCCCGCCCAGCGTGCCGCGCCAGCTCATGGTTGAGTTCGGCAAAATTCTCATTGCCAACCGCGGCGAAATTGCCTGCCGCATTGCCCGCTCGGCGAAAAGGCTTGGCTATCGGACCGTTGCCGTGTTTAGCGACGCAGATGCTGGCGCGTTGCACGTTCAACAAGCGGACGAAGCTGTCCGAATCGGACCTCCGGCAGCGAACGAGAGTTACCTTAACATTGACGCGCTTCTCGCAGCGGCGAAACTCACGCGCGCCGATGCGGTTCACCCCGGCTACGGTTTTCTCTCGGAAAACGCCGCCTTTGCACGCGCCTGCGCCGACGCCGGCCTTATTTTCATCGGCCCGCCGCCGGCGGCGATCGAAGCGATGGGCGACAAGGCGAAGGCCAAAGCCTTGACGACTTCGGCCGGCATACCATGCGTTCCCGGCTATCACGAGGGCGATCAATCCAACGATAGGCTGATGAAGGAGGGCCGGCGCATCGGCTTTCCGCTGATGGTCAAGGCTACGGCTGGAGGCGGCGGCCGCGGCATGCGGCTCGTTGCTTCCGAAAGCGCGCTTGCCGACGCGCTGGCGCGTGCACGCTCCGAGGCAGCGGGTGCCTTCGGTTCGGACGGCTTGATTCTGGAGAAGGCGCTCGCCGCCGCGCGCCACATCGAATTTCAGGTCTTTGCCGATCAGCACGGCAGCGTCATTCATCTCGGCGAGCGCGAATGCTCTATTCAACGCCGCCATCAAAAGGTGATCGAGGAGGCGCCGTCGCCCGCGCTTGGCTCCGAACTGCGCGCCCGCATGGGTGAGGCGGCGATCGCCGCGGCCCGTGCCATTTCTTACGTCGGCGCCGGGACGGTGGAATTTCTGCTCGACTCTTCGGGCAATTTTTATTTCCTGGAAATGAACACGCGGCTGCAAGTCGAGCATGCGGTCACCGAAGCCATCACCGGCATCGATATGGTCGAGTGGCAATTGCGCGTCGCCGCCGGCGAACCCCTGCCGCTTCGACAACAGGACATTGAGTTCCGCGGCCACGCCATTGAGGCGCGACTTTACGCCGAAGACCCCTACGCGGACTTTCTGCCGCAGAGCGGCATGCTGATCGACTGGCGGCCGGCGATAAGCGAGGGCGTGCGGATCGATCACGGCCTCGCTTCCGGACAAGCCGTGACTCCGTTCTACGATCCGCTGCTGGCGAAAGTGATTGCCTGGGGAACGACACGGCCTGAGGCGCGGCGACGATTAATCGCCGCGCTCGAAGACACGATTGTGTTCGGGCTTACGACAAATCGCGGTTTTCTCCTCGCGGTCCTGCGCCAGCACGCGTTTGCCGCGGGCGAGGCAACGACCAGCTTCATCGAAAAATATTTTGTGGCCGGCGGCGACTTGGCGCGCGCGCCGCAGCCTGAGTTGCCCGGTCTCGTCATCGCGGCGGTGCTTTTGTTTGAATCCCGGAGCCGATCCGATGCGGCCGCGCCTGCTGCCGCATGGTCCTCAACCGGCGTAGCCATTTGGCCGCTGCGCTTGACGATCGGCGACACGCACTATCCGGCACATATCATGGCGCTTAAGCCGAACCGTTATCTGGTCGCGCTGGGCGATGAGATGGTCGAAGTTTCGATCGATCGGCGTGAATCCGGCACGGTGCGCTTTACTGTCTTCGGCGTACAACGATCGGCGCATTTCGCCGCGCACGATGACGTTCTGCATCTCGATCTCGATGGCGTAACCATCGTGGCGCGCGACACGACGCTGGAAATGTCCCGCACACACAGGGGCAGCGACGCAACCGAGCTCATCGCGCCGATGAACGGCGCCATCATTGCCGTCGACGTCAAGGCCGGCGACCGGGTCGCTCGCGGACAGCGGCTCGTGGTGCTGGAAGCAATGAAGATGCAGCATGAGATCCGCGCGCAGCGCGACGGCATTGTCGCGAAGGTATTGGTCGAGACCGGCCAGCAGGTGGCCACGCGCCAGCTTTTGGTCGAATTGGAAACGCAGGCGGTCGCGGCCGGAGAGCGCGAGGAGCAGCCGATCTCATGAGCGACAAGGTCGTCATCACTTGCGCGCTTACCGGCGTGCTTACCGATCCAAAACAACACCCTGTGCCGGTGACGCCGGAGCAAATGGCGCGCGAAGCGATGGCGGCGTTCGATGCCGGAGCGGCGGTTATGCACGTGCATTTCCGTCAGCAAGCTCCCGGCAAAGGTCATCTGCCGTCGTGGGAGCCGGAACTGGCAGTGGCCATCATGCAGGCCATCCGCGAGGCATGCCCCGGCGTCATCCTCAACGAGTTGACCGGCACGATGGGACCAGACATTTCCGGACCGCTCGCTTGTCTACGCGCGGTCAAGCCGGAGATTGCTGCCTGCAATGCCGGATCGCTGAATTATCTGAAAGTGCGGGCTGACGGGTCGTGGGCGTGGCCGCCGCACCTGTTCGACAATCCCGTGGAGAAAGTAAAAGCTTATCTCGACGTCATGGCCGAGACTGGAACGCAGCCTGAATTCGAATGCTTCGATCTCGGCATTGTGCGCTGTGTCGGAATGTATGCCAGGAACGGCATGTTCAAGGGCGTGCCGAAATACAATTTCGTCATGGGTGTCGAATCCGGCATGCCCGCCGATCCCGATTTGCTGCCGATCCTTCGCAAGCTCGTTATTGGCGACGCGCCCTGGCAGGTCACAGCGGTCGGGCGCGAGACTATTTGGCCACTGCACCGGCGGGCGGCCGAACTTGGCGGTCATCTGCGCACCGGCCTCGAAGACACGTTCTATCTGCCCGACGGCGGCAAGGCGTCTTCAAACGGAGCGCTGGTCGAGATGCTCGCGAACTACGCCCGTGACGTCGGCCGTGTTGTTGCCGGTCCTGCCGAAGCGAGATCGATTATGGGTCTCAAGACACTCTAAGCAGTGCAATCCCCGCTCAGCGAAAAGCCGGCATGACTTCCTTGGCGAACAGGTCGACCGAGCGGGAGGCGACTTCATAAGGCAGTGAACCGAACGCCATATCGGCCACGAAATAATTGATGCCGGTGCGCTCGACTGTCTCACTAATGTAACGACGCACGGTTTCCGGCGTGCCGGCGACGCCCATGTGCATTGCTTCAAGCGTGTCGAATTCATCAGGATAGATCGCGGCAATGGGGAAGGGCATGCCGCCCCATTCCCACAGGAACGCCATATGGTGCCGCCATTGCCGGTACGCCGAACGCATCGTATCGCGCGCCTTTTCTTCCGTCGCCGCCACGACGACATGACGGAAAACGCCAATGCACGGGATGTCGGCTTCATTACCGTCCGTGCGCCTTCCATTCCGTGCGATAGGCGTCCGCGACGGCCTTCACTCCGCCATCCGGGACGAGCGTTACGATATCGCCTTTCAGCCGCGCGGCGTCCGCGGCGCGCGACGGCTCGCTCGGTGCGAACCAGAGCGGCGGGTAGGGCTTCTGCAGCGGTTTCGCTTCGATGCGCACGTTCTTGCACCGGTAGAATTGCCCCGCATGGTTCACCACGTCGGAAGTCAGCGCTTTCAGAATGAGCTCGGTCGCCTCGCGGTTCATGGCCGGCGCCTTCGCCGGATCGACGTCGAAGCCCGCGATTTCGATCGGCGAGGCGCCGCGGCCCAGTCCCAGTTCGAGCCGGCCGCGGCTCATGTGGTCGAGCATGACCACTTCCTCCGCGACGCGAAGCGGGTGGTACATCGGGGTGACGTAGAGCAACGGACCGAGGCGAAGCCGCGTCGTCCGTTGCGCCACGGCGGCAAGAAACACGCTCGGCGAGGGCGCCAGCCCGAGCGGCGTCGAATGGTGTTCGGCGATGTGATAGGAGCGGAAACCGGCGCTGTCGTATTGCTCGGTCAGCTTCAGCCGCGTCTCGAACAAGTCGGCGAGCGGCATTCCGTTATCGTCGAGATGGTCGAAAACTCCGAATTGCAAATTCAACATTCCCTCCCGACTTCACTTTGAATTTCGCGCGGCGTAATTCGCCAAGGCGCCCTAACGATCAGATTTGCCTTTCGCGACCAGCCCAGAAGGATTTGCGCAACTCGCGCTTAAGGATTTTTCCGGTCGGCGTGCGCGGCAGAGCGTCGGCGAAGTCGATCGTGCGCGGCGCCTTGTAGTGCGCGATGCGCTCGCGCGCGAAGCCGATCAATTCATCGGGACTAGCTTCAGCGCCCGGCCGCTTGACGACGATGGCCTTGACCGCTTCGCCCCATTTATCGTCGGGGACGCCGATCACGGCCACGTCGGCGACCGCGGGATGGCCGAACAGCGCGTTCTCGACTTCGGCGGGGTAAATGTTTTCGCCGCCGGAGATGATCATGTCCTTCACGCGATCGTAGATATAAATGTAGCCATCGGCATCGAGATAACCGGCGTCGCCGGTGTAGAACCAGTCATCGCGGATGGCGCGGCCGGTTTCCTGCGGCTGGTTCCAGTAGCCCAACATCGTCTGCGGCGATCGCGTGACGATTTCGCCGACGTCGCCCGTGGCGACATCTTTGCCTGCGGCATCGACCACACGGATCTCGATGCCCGGCATCGGCTTGCCGCAGGATTTCAGCCGCTCGGCGCGTTCAGCGCTGTGATCCTCCGGCGGGAGGTAGGTGATGGCGCCGGTGGTTTCGGTTAATCCATAGACCTGGGCCAGTTCGCATCCCAACGCCTTGCGCGAATTGCGCACCAGATCGACCGGCGCCGGAGACGCGCCGTACACAATCAGTTCAAGCGAAGAAAAATCGGTCTTCGCGCACTGCGGGTTTTGCAACAAGAACAACAGCAGCGCCGGCACCACGAACGCCTTGGTGATCTTCTGCTCCGGGATGACGCGGAGGATGATGGCCGGGTCGGCATCGCGCAGCAGAACCGTGGGCACGCCGCGGTACAAGCCGATCAGCGCCCAGCCGCTGCCGCCTATGTGGAACAGGGGCATGCAGACGAGATTGACGTCGTTCTCGTGCCAAGCGCCGAAAGACGTGAGCGCGACGCGGGTCAGATAGAGCAGCCCGTTGTGGCTGAGCTGCGCGCCTTTGGGATGTCCGGTGGTGCCGCTGGTGTACATCTGAATGGCGCAGTGGTCCGCCGCAATCGGCAGGGCGGGGTCGTTCGCCGGCTGCGCCTCAAGCCATTCCGCGTAATCGATCCACGAAGCATGGCCGCCATCCAGCGCGATGATGCGGCGAACCGACTTCAGGTCGCGCTCGACTTTTTCGACGACCGGATAAAAATCGGCGCCGACGAACAAAAGCTCGGCGCCGGCGTCCTCGATGACGAAAGCCGCTTCGGCCGGAGCAAGGCGGAAATTGACCGGGACCAGAACCGCGTCCGCTTTTGCTCCGCCGAACCATAGATGGAAAAAGGCCGGTGCGTTTTTCGACAGGATCGCGATGCGCGCCTGCGGCTTGAGCCCCCCGGCGATCAGGCCGTTGGCGACCTGGTTGGCGCGCCGGTCAAGCTCGGCGAAGGTAATGTCCCGTCCTTCATAGTGGATGGCGGTGTGATCCGGCCGGGTGGCGACGTGGTGGCGGGTGATGTCGCCGATCGTAGTTATGGTCGCGACGCTTTCGGCCTCGCGCATGACCGTTCCTCCCCATGACGTCTGCGTTGCGCTGACGAAACTGCAGCGCGCACTGTTTTGTTCGGGGATGGTAGGCAGTTTCGCGAGCGGCTGGAAGTCCGAAAGCGGCGTTTGCGGCTGTTGAGGCAGCGGCGTTCCCGCTTCGTCAGCGTCTTTGCGCTTATTTCTGTTCAACGCGCGCTGCGATCAATTGTCCCTCGGTCAAAGGACCGACTGCGACGCTTAGCTTTAGGTCAGGCCTGCGTTGGCTGAACTCCGCGACATCCCGCGTCGGGATCACCAGCCACGCCGGTGCCGATATGGCGCCAAGTCCATTCATTTCGAGGCGCTGCAACGGGACCTTCGCGTAGAACAGAACGTCGGTGTCAAGCCAGACGCCGTAGACCGGGGCCGGGTCTGCGCGGATGGCGCGCCCGATGGTTTCGCCGGCAATGCGCGTCTCGCCGAAGCGATCCGCAAACAGCGGCATGATCGCGACGGCGAGCAACACCTGATAGACCGTCAGCAAGGCCAGCACGATCGCCGAAACGCGCCGCATCACGGCGTAGCGCGACTTTTCCAGGCGATCCCAGGCGATGCCGGCAAGTACGGCAAATGACGGCGCCATCGGCATGGCGTAACGGCTGGTGAAGCCGGGCCACAGCACCAGGATCAACGTGCAAACGCCGGAATAAAGCAGGAATGGCGCGACGACGGCGGGAACGGCGGGCGCATCCGCACGCCGTTGCCACGGCCAAGGAATGAACGGCAGCAAGAGGGATGCGGGCAGGAGCTCAAGAAAGAGGCTGCCGGTGTTGCGCGTGTTGCGCGTGAAATAATCGAGAAAGGCCGGCCGGTAAAGGAATCTGCCGTAGCCGAGCCAGGTGTTCTCGTAGCCCGGCTGATAAACCGCGGCGGCCCAGGCGACGAAAGCTGCGGCTGGGAAAATCATGCACAGCACCCAGCCGGGCAGCTCTCGCCATCGGCGCTCAATCAGCAAATAGGCCGCCGTTCCTAATCCAAAGAAACCGGCAGGCTGCGGTCCCTTGACCAGCGCCAGCGCGGCGAGGAGAAGCCCACACGCGCCCCAGCGGGCAAGCGTCACCTTGCCCAAAGCCGCGCCGTCCCACCAAACAACTAAAGCGGCGAAGGACAGGAGGGTCACGATAGTGTCCGGCTCGGATACCGTTATTTTCTGCAGCAGCAGCGGACAGAACAAAAATGAAAGCGAGGCGAACAGCGACGCCGCCGGACTGGTGTATCGGCGCGTGACCCGATGAATCAGAAGCGCGGTGATCAGTACCGACACCATGACCGGAAGGCGTGCCGACCATTCGTTGACGCCGCCGGTGATCAAAGCCACGCCGGCAATGAGCCAGCTCAGAAGTGAGGGCTTGTCGTGCCAAATAACCCCATACACGATCGGCTGCAAAAAATGCCCGTGAGCGAGCACGTCCTTCGCGATCTCGGCGTTGGTGCCTTCCTCGTAAATGAACGATCGCACCGAAAGGTTGGGAAGCGTCGCGCAAGCCCACACCAGAACGATCAGGAGAGGGACGACGCCCGGCCGCTGCAAATAAGCCTGCAATTGCCGAAGCGTCTCGGCAAGCGTGCGCGTAGAGCCCTTCGAGGACGGACCGGCACGCGGCGAGCCTGTCTGCGCGGCCGTTTCCAACGTCAAAGCCGATATACCTTTGCCGCGGTATCATAGAGGACGGCGCGGCTCGTCGCCTCTCCCAACGGCGCAAGCGCGTTGCGGTAGGCCGAGACTAAATCCCCGTATGTGGTCCACAATTTCTCGACCGGGAAATTCGAGCCGAACATGCAGCGGTCGGGACCAAATATCTCGACTGTCTCGCGTACAATGGCGGCAATATGATCCGGATCGTTCTTGTGAATGAAAGTCCCGAGCGCCGAGAGCTTGGTCACGACGTTTGGAGCGGCAGCGAGCCGGCGCATGCCGTCGCGCCACACCTGCCAGCCGTGCTCGGATGTATCCTCCAACATGCCCGCGTGCTGTAGGATGAACGTGACTTTCGGCGCGCTCGTTGCAAGCTCGGCCGCGCCAGCCATCTGGCCGGCAAAAACCTGAAGGTCGAAGCTCCAGCCATAGTCGGCAAGCCGCGCGACGTTGCGCTGGAGCGTCGGATTGCCAGCAAGGTTCGGCTCAGCGGCGAAGCGATATTGCGGGTTTTCGTGCCAGTGCAGTTGCATGCGCAACCCGCGCATGCCCCGATATTTTTTTAGCCGGTCGAGTTGAGGCCGAACGTCGTCGGCGAGGAAATCGGCGTAACCGACGATGCCTTGGGGAAAGCCCGTCTCATCGGCGGCTTTTTGCACGTAGGCGACTTCGTCCTCGAAGGCGGGTTTTGCCCAATTGCATTGCACGTAAACCGACTGGGCGACGCCGGTACCGGCGATGTCGGCAAGGTACTCGCTGATCGGATAATCGCGCCGGATCGGCTCGTAGGGTCCGAAGATGCGCGGCTGCATCGGGCCGTCGAGCCACGGCAGGTCGCGCCGGTGCCAGATGTGGTGATGGGAGTTGATGATATCGGTCATGTGACCCTTTAACATCGGAATTACGCGGCGGCGGTCGTGTTCAGCCGTTAACAACGAGCCCGAACGGCACAGGCGGGAAGCGTCTTAACACATCGAGTTTGCCGATGGCGACGGCGGCGAATGAATGTTAAGCGTTGCCGCCGCGGCGTCGTTGCCGATTTGGCCGTAGGAAATGTGCGTGCGCGTTCGTATATGTCGTTCGCGGCCAACGCCGTAAGGAGCGGAGAGGCATATGCGCATTGTCTGCATCGGCGGCGGCCCTGCCGGGCTCTATTTCGGTCTCCTGATGAAGAAAGAGAACCCGGCGCACCAGGTAACGGTGGTCGAACGCAACCGGCCGTACGACACCTTCGGTTGGGGCGTGGTGTTCTCGGACGCCACCATGGACAACATGCGTGCGTGGGACGCCGAGACCGCCAATGAGATCGAGAGCGCATTCAACCATTGGGACGACATCGAAGTCTTGATCAAAGGCCGGCGGATGCGGACCAGCGGCCACGGTTTTGTAGGCATCGGCCGCAAAAAGCTTCTCAATATCCTGCAGTCACGCTGTGAGGCGCTCGGCGTCGAGCTGGTCTTTGAACGCGAGGTCGATTCCGATCTCGAATTTTCGGACGCCGACCTGATTATCGCCTCCGACGGCGTGAACTCGAAGATCCGCAACCGCTATAAGGACTTTTTCAAACCCGACCTGGTCGTGCGGCCGAACCGGTTTATTTGGCTCGGAAGCGACAAGCTGTTTGATGCCTTTACCTTCGATTTCCGACGCACCGAACACGGCTGGTTTCAGGCGCATATCTATAAATTCGACGAAACAACATCCACGTTCATCGTCGAAACGACCGAGGACATCTTCAAGGCGCATGGCCTCGAGCAGGCCGACGAAGCCACTTCCATCGCCTTTTGCGAAAAAATGTTTGCCGAAGTTTTGGACGGCGCCAAGCTGATGAGCAACGCGCGGCATCTGCGCGGCTCGGCGTGGCTCAATTTTGCGCGGCTAATCTGCGGCAAATGGAGCCACTTCAACGGCAAGAGCCATGTGGTGCTGATGGGTGACGCCGCGCACACCGCGCACTTCGCCATCGGTTCGGGCACGAAGCTCGCGCTGGAAGACGCCATTGAACTTACCCGGCAGTTCAAAAAGATCGGCGATACGCCAGACAAGATACCGGCCGTGCTCGACGCCTATGAGGAAGTCCGCGCGATCGACGTGGCGCGCATTCAGAACGCAGCGCGCAACGCCATGGAATGGTTCGAGGTCGTCGGCAGCCGCTATGCCGATACGCTCGAGCCCGAGCAATTCATGTACTCGCTGCTGACGCGCTCGCAGCGCATCAGCCACGAGAACTTGCGGCTGCGCGACAGGGAATGGCTGGAAAGCTACGAACGCTGGTTCGCGGCGCGCGCCGGTATCAATATCGATCCTGACGGGCCGCCGGTGCCGCCGATGTTCACGCCATATCGCGTCCGCGGTTTGAGCCTCGCCAATCGTATCGTCATGTCGCCGATGGCCATGTATTCGGCGAATGACGGCGTCCCGAATGACTTTCATCTCGTGCATTTCGGCAGCCGCGCGCTTGGCGGTGCGGGGCTGATTTTTGGCGAGATGACCTGCGTGTCGCCGGACGCGCGCATCACGCCCGGTTGTCTCGGGCTATGGAACGATGAGCAGACGGCGGCGTGGAAACGCATTGTCGATTTCGTCCACGGCACCACGACTGCGAAATTCGGCTTGCAGCTCGGGCACGCCGGTCGCAAAGGCTCGACGCGCGTAGCGTGGGAGGGCATTGATCAGCCGCTGCCCGACGGCAATTGGCCGCTGATTTCCGCGTCGGCGCTGCCTTATATGACGGTCAGCCAGGTGCCTAGCGCGATGACGCGCGCCGACATGGACCGCGTAAAAGCGGATTTCGTCGCGGCGACCAAGCGCGCCATCGAGGCGGGCTTCGATATCATCGAGCTGCACTGCGCTCACGGATATTTGCTGTCGAGCTTTCTGTCGCCTTTGACCAACCATCGCACCGATGAATGCGGCGGTTCGCATGAAAACAATGCGCGTTATCCGCTGGAAGTGTTCCGCGCCATCCGCGAAGTGTGGCCGCAGGACAAGCCGATCTCCGTTCGTCTGTCGTGTCACGACTGGACCGAAGGCGGCAACACGCCGGCGGATGCCGCGATCTACGCCAAGATGTTCAAGGACGCCGGCGCCGATCTGGTCGACTGTTCCTCCGGGCAGGTGTCGAAGGAGGAGAAGCCGGTCTATGGCCGGTTGTTCCAGACGCCGTTCGCGGACAAGCTGCGTAACGAGGTTGGAATTGCGACAGTTGCGGTTGGCGCGATCTCGGAAGCGGATCATGCCAACTCGATTATTGCCGCCGGACGCGCCGATCTTTGCGCTATCGCCCGACCGCATCTCGCCGACACCGCCTGGATCTTGCACGAGGCGGCCAGGATCGGCGTGAAGTCTATCGTCTGGCCGAAGCAGTATCTTTCCGCGAAGCTGCAATACGAAACCAATCTGGCACGTGCTGCCAATCCGCGGCCAAACTGAAACGGAGCGGCTGCGTGGCCGACCATTCGCTCGACAATCGCCATGTCCTGGTCACCGGCGCTGGCACCGGAATAGGGTCGGCGATCGCCGCCGCCTGCGGGCAAGCGGGCGCGCGGGTCAGCTTGGCCGGCCGTCGCGGCGATCCTTTGCTCGCGCTGCAAGCCTCGCTTGGGCCTGATCGTGCGCGTGCCGTGGCCGATTTCGATGTTACCGACGCGGACAAAGTACGCGCTGGCGTCGCGTCGGCGCGCCGCGCATTCGGTCCAATCGACATATTGGTCAACAACGCCGGCGAAGCACCGAGTGCCCCGTTCGTAAAGACCGATCTGGCGACGTGGAATAGGGTTCTCGCCGTCAATCTGACTGGCGCGTATCTGGTGACCAAGGAGATCGTGCCCGACATGATGGAAAAGCGGGCTGGCCGCGTGATCAATATCGCCTCAACGGCCGGACTGGTCGGCTATGCTTATGTTTCCGCCTATGTCGCGGCCAAGCACGGCGTGATTGGGCTGACCCGCGCTCTCGCGCTTGAATTCGCCCGCGCCGGAATAACCGTCAATGCCGTTTGTCCCGGCTATACCGAGACACCGATGTTCGAGCAGGCGGTCGCCAACATTGTCGCAAAGACCAAGCGGAGCGCCGACGAAGCGCGCGCGACGCTTGCCGCATCGAACCCGCAGGGCAGGGTCATCACACCGCTAGAGGTCGCCGACACCGTTCTCTGGCTGGCTTCGCCGGCGGCGCGCTCAATCACCGGGCAAGCGATTGCGGTAGCCGGTGGCGAAGTGATGGTCGGTTAGACTGGATTTCGCTTAAAGTACTTGAAGCTTATAAATTTCAATCTTAAAATGATTTTCGGTTGGGCTGCTTGCGACTCGGCCGCACGGATGCGATCCGTCTAATATTAGAGGCGTCGCGTGCAGGAAACAACGAGCGTTCCGCTGGACGCGGAAACCAAAGTTATCGAGCGTCCAGGCGATCATGAAAGCGAGTTGCGTCTTTGGCTGCGGCTTTTGACGTGCGCGACCTTGATTGAAGGCGAAGTGCGCCGCCGCTTGCGCCAGGAATTCAATGTCACATTGCCGCGGTTCGATCTCATGGCGCAACTCGACAAGGCGCCGGGCGGAATGACGCTTGGCGAGCTGTCGCGACGGATGATGGTGTCCAACGGCAACGTCACCGGCTTGTCGGAGCGGCTGGTGGCACTCGGATTGCTGGACCGACGGCAATCGCGCAGCGACCGGCGCGCGCAAATCGTGAGCCTGACAGCCGAAGGCCGCCGCGTGTTTCGCGCCATGGCGCGGGCCCATGAAGGCTGGATCGCGGAGATATTCTCCGAACTCGCGCCGGCTGATGTCGATACCTTGATGAGGCTTCTCGCCAAGGCCAAGACCTCGGCGCGCGCCGCGGTCGCCGGAGCGCAGCCTCGATGACGAGCGCCAATCCGGTAACGCTGCCGATCAAGACCTACACGGCCCAGCATGTGCTGCTTTCGGTCGCCGGCGCGGTCGCCAATATCACGCTGAATCGCCCGGAACGAAAGAACCCGCTGACTTTCGAAAGCTACGCGGAGCTCGGCAGTATTTTCCGCGCCGCGGCGCGCGACAAAAGCATCAAGGCGATTGTCGTCACCGGAGCCGGCGGTAATTTCTGCTCGGGTGGTGACGTGTTCGAGATCATCAAGCCGCTGACGGAAATGAACGCGAGCGGGCTTCTCGATTTCACCCGCATGACCGGCGAACTGGTCAAGGCGATGCGCGCCGCGCCGCAGCCGATCATTGCCGCCATCGACGGTGTTTGCGCCGGCGCGGGCGCGATCATGGCCATGGCGTCCGATATTCGCATCGGCACGCCAAACGCCAAAGTGGCGTTCCTGTTCAACCGCGTCGGCCTCGGCGGCTGCGACATGGGCGCTTGCGCAATCCTGCCGCGGATTGTCGGGCAGGGACGCGCCGCCGAATTGTTATTTACCGGCCGTTCTATGGATGGCGAAGAGGCCGAGCGCTGGGGCTTCTTCAACCGGGTGTCCGCTCCCGACAAAGTGGTCGCCGCTGCGCAGGCGCTTGCCGCCGAGCTTGCCGCCGGACCGACGTTCGGTAACGCCATGACCAAGCGCATGCTGGAAATGGAATGGGCGATGTCGGTTGAGACCGCGATCGAAGCCGAAGCCGTGGCGCAAGCGCTCTGCATGGAGACCGAAGATTTCGCCCGCGCGTTTCGCGCGTTCGCGGAAAAGCGCAAGCCGGTATTCGAGGGTGACTGACTGGTTGATGGTTTGATCGCGAAACAACTAACGAATCGGTCATGAACCGCTCCGCCCATATCGACACCTTTGCCCGCGATCACTTGCCGCCTGCCGAGCAAATGCCGGACTTTTTGTTCAAGCTACCGGGGCTGCATTATCCGGTGCGGCTGAATTGCGTTTCCGCCTTCGTCGACGATTGGGTCGCGTCCGGCAATGGCGCGCGCGAGTGTCTGATTTCGCCCCGCGAGCGCCTGTCTTATGCCGATCTCGCCGAGCGCGTGAACCGAATTGCCAATGTGCTGACGCGCGATTTCGGCGTGGTTCCCGGACAGCGCGTGCTGCTGCGCGGCCCGAACAGCCCGATGATGGTTGCGGCCTACTTTGCCGTCATCAAGGCCGGCGGCATTGTGGTGGCGACCATGCCGCTGCTTCGCGCCAAGGAGATCGCGTTCCCGCTGAGCAAAGCCAAAATTGGCATAGCGCTTTGCGATGTCCGGCTCGCCGACGAGATGGAAAAAGCCAAGGCGCTTGCGCCTGAGCTCGAGCGCACCGTTTATTGGGGCGACGACGGCGCAGGTAGCCTCAGCCTCGAAAGCCTCATGAGAAAGCCGGGCTACGAGCATTTCCAGGCTTGCGACACCGCAAGTGACGACGTCTGCCTGATCGCTTTTACTTCGGGAACGACCGGCGTGCCCAAAGGCACGATGCACTACCATCGCGACATGCTCGCGATCTGCGATGCTTTCGGCAAATACGTGCTGCGTGCCGAAGGAAGTGATCGCTTTATCGGCTCGCCGCCGATTGCATTTACCTTTGGGCTTGGTGGTCTCGTCCTGTTCCCGCTACGCGTCGGCGCTGCCGCTATTCTTCTGGAGAAGGCCTCGCCGGAGGATTTGCTGCCGGCGATCGAGACTTTTGGCGCGACTATCTGTTTCACCGCGCCGACCGCTTACCGCAGCATGCTCGGCAAAATCACCGATCACAATCTTGCCTCGCTGCGTAAATGCGTGTCAGCCGGTGAGACATTGCCTGCGGCGACGTTCGTCGCCTGGCACGGAGCGACCGGAATTCGCATTATCGACGGGCTTGGTTCCACGGAAATGCTTCACGTCTTCGTCGGCTCGCCCGAGGAGGAGATGCGGCCGGGCGCGACCGGAAAGCCGGTTCCCGGTTACGAGGCGCGGATTGTCGATGCCGCCGGCCACGAAGTTCCTGCCGGCACGGCCGGGCGTCTCGCCGTGCGTGGTCCAACCGGCTGCCGCTATCTTGGCGACGAACGTCAGGCGGAATATGTGCAGCACGGCTGGAACTTCACCGGCGACACTTATATCAAGGATGCAGACGGCTACTTCCACTATCAGGCGCGCTCCGACGATATGATCATTTCGGCGGGATACAACATTGCCGGCCCCGAAGTAGAAGCGGTGCTGCTGACCCATCCAGCGGTCGCCGAGTGCGCGGCGGTCGGCGCGCCCGACGCGGAAAGAGGTCAGATCGTGAAAGCTTACGTTGTGCTGAAAGAGGGATTTAGCGGGGATGCTGCACTCACGCGGACCTTGCAGGATTACGTCAAGGCAACGGTCGCGCCGTATAAATATCCCCGCGCCATCGAGTATGTTTCGAAACTGCCGCGCACCGAAACCGGCAAGCTGCAGCGGTTCGAATTGCGGCGGCGCGCCGCCGAATCGGACGCCAGCAGGCTTGCGTCCTGAGCGGCCTCGCATAATCTTTGCTCAAGGTCATTTCTTACTTCCCTGATGCATTCTCGAGGAGGCGCAATTGCCCGATAGTCCGATCGACGTTTTGCCTGCGCGCCCCGGGCAGAACGAGATTTTGCAACCATCCGGCTGGCCGCGGCCGAAAGGCTATGCGAACGGCATTAAAGCGCGCGGCGAACTCTTGTTCATCGGTGGCCTGATCGGTTGGGATGAGCAAGGCCGCTTCCCGCCGGATTTCGTCGGCCAGACTCGCCAGGTGCTTCGGAACATCGTTGCGGTTCTCGCCGAAGGCGGCGCCGCGCCGCGGCACGTCGTGCGCATGACGTGGTACGTCCGCGACATGGACGAATATCTCAAGGCGCGGCCCGCGCTCGGCGGTGTCTATCGCGACGTCATGGGCGACCACTATCCGACCATGGCGCTGGTCGCCGTCACACGGCTGGTCGAGCCGGAAGCGAGGCTCGAGATCGAGACGACGGCGGTCGTGCCTGACTAGCTCCAGAAGCGTCGCGAATGTGACAGCGCTTCACACTTGCAAATAGCGCTGCCTCACCGTCGGATCGGCGGCTAGTTCGGCCGACGAGCCGGACCACACAGTAAAGCCTTTCTCGATCACCACATGTCGGTCGGCGAGCTTCATCAGCGCGTCGATGTGCTTGTCGACCAGCAGAATGGCCTGGCCTTCGGCTTTGAGCCGCTTCAGGCTCGCCCAGATTTCGTTGCGGATAAGCGGCGCCAAGCCCTCCGTCGCCTCGTCGAGAATGAGGAGCTTTGGGTTGGTCATCAGGCTTCGGCCGATCGCCAGCATTTGCTGCTCGCCCCCGGAGAGT
Source organism: uncultured Alphaproteobacteria bacterium (assembly GCA_963753355.1). GTDB lineage: Bacteria > Pseudomonadota > Alphaproteobacteria > Rhizobiales > Xanthobacteraceae > BOG-931. The sequence continues at coordinate 209,497 of CAVWBV010000014.1, read as the reverse complement.
TCGTTGCCCATATTACGGCGCCGCTCGGCAAGCACCGGGAACAGCCGATAGATATCGTCGAGTTGCCAGCGCGGCTGCCCGAAGCGCGCCGCGGCCGTCGCAATTAGATTCTCCTCGACATTCAGCGTCGGAAAAATCTGCCGGCCTTCGGGCACGAGACCCAAACCAGCCTGGGCGACGCGGTGCGGCGGCAAGCCGTCGAGGCGCGCATCGCCGAAGGTAATGCGTCCGCCGCGGCTGCGCAGCAGTCCCATGATCGTCGAAATGGTCGTGGTCTTGCCCATGCCGTTGCGGCCAAGGAGCGTGACCATTTCGCCCTCGCCGACGCCGAAGCTGATGTCGAACAAGACGCGGGCGGCGCCGTAAGCGGCTTGCAGGTTCTCGACCGTCAGCACGCTTGCCTCACTCCATTTGTTCGCCGAGATAAGCGGTGACGACCTGCGGGTCGGCGCGCACTTGCGCCGGCGATCCGGTTGTGAGCAACCGGCCGCGGATCAGGACCGAGATGCGGTCGGCCAGCGCGAACACCGCGGCCATGTCGTGCTCGACCAGGATCATGGTCAGTTGGCCTTTGAGCCGGAGCAACAAACCGACCAATCGCTCGGTCTCGTCGCGTCCGATGCCGGCCATCGGCTCGTCGAGCAAAAGAAGCCGCGGTTGCATGGCGAGCGCAATGGCAAGCTCGAGCGCGCGCTTTTCACCGTGGGAAAGTTCGCCGGCGCGCACGCCGGCACGATGGGCGATTCCGGCCTGTTCGAGCGCGGCCATGGCCGGAATGTTCAACGCCGGCTCGGCGGCGGCGTTGCCGAAAAGGCGGAAGCTCGATCCGGTTCGCGCTTGCACCGCGAGCGCGACGTTTTCCAGCACCGCAAATGCGGGCAGGATCGAACTGATCTGGAAAGTCCGCGACATGCCGCGCAGCGCGCGTGTCTGCGGCGGCAGCGCGGTGACATCGCCGCCGGCGAAAAAAACCGCGCCGGCATCGGGCGCGATCAGGCCGGATATTTGGTTGATCAGCGTGGTCTTGCCGGCGCCGTTCGGGCCGATCAGCGCATGCATTTCGCCGGCCTGAACGTCGAGCGTGACGTCGTCGGTCACGACCAAGCTGCCGAAATTCTTGCTTAAGCCTTGCAGGCGCAGAAGCGATTCAACCACTGCCGGTTCCTCCTGAGAGAGATCGGCGCAGGGTAGAGCCGAGGCCGAGAAGGCCGCCGCGCGCGAACAGCACGGCAAGCACCAGCAGCGGTCCGAAAATCACCTGCCAGTTTTCGGTGACGCCCGAGAGCCATTCCTCGACGACGAGATAAACGGCGGTGCCGATGATGGCGCCATGCAGAGAGCCGAGGCCGCCGAGAATGACCATCACGATCAATTCGCCGGACTGCTGCCACGACATATAGGCCGGGCTCACGAATTCGGTCGAATTGGCGAGCAAAAATCCCGACAATCCGCCGAGACCGCCGGAGATGATGTAGGCGATATGCTGAAAACGGCGAACGGTGAAGCCGATCGTCGCCATGCGGACAGCGTTCTCCTTGCCGCCGCGTAGCACGCGCCCGAAGCGCGAGGCGACAAGCGCGCGGCAAAACAGATAAGTCGCCAGCAGACAAAGGAGCGTGACGTAATAAAAGGCGCGGTCGCTCTTCAACAGCGCAAAACCGGCGACGATGTTGCGCGCCGCGATCGTCAGCCCGTTGTCGCCGCCATAAGGCGCAAGCGATGTGGCGATGAAGTAGACCATCTGCCCGAAGGCGAGCGTGATCATGATGAAGTAAACGCCCTTGGTGCGCAGACAGACAATGCCGGTGAGCCAGGCAAACAGCGCAGAGGCAATGATCGCCGTTGGTAGCGCGACAAGCGCGTCGCCGATGCCGTGCGCGGAAAGAATCCCGACGGCATAGGCGCCGATCCCGATGAAAGCGGCGTGGCCAAAGGAAATCAGCCCGCCGTAGCCGACCAGGAGATCGAGCGCGACCGCCGCGACGGCGTACACCATCACCCGCGTCGCGAGGTCGAGGAGGTATTGCTGCCGCGCCAACGTGGCAGCGACTGGCAGCAGCGCCAGCACCAGGAAAATCGCCGCCGGCAAAAGCACCCGGCGTGCCGCGGGGAGTGTGGGGTTCGCTGCCTCGGCGGCGATCGCGCTCGCCATCAGCGGCCTCTCGCCGGAAACAGCCCGGACGGCCGCACGTAGAGCACAATAGCCATCAGCACATAGATCAGCATGGAGGCGAGCGCGGGGCCGACCATGCGCGCCGGCGACGGCGCCATGAAAAGACGCAGAATATCGATGGAAAACGAGCGGCCGAGCGTATCGACCAGGCCGATCAGTAGCGCGGCGATGAACGCGCCGCGGATCGATCCGATGCCGCCGATCACAATCACCACAAACGCGAGAATGAGGATGTTGGTGCCCATGCCGGGTTCGACCGAAATGATCGGCGCAATCATGATTCCGGCAAAGCCGGCGAGCATGGTACCGAAGCCGAACACGTACATGAACAGCCGCTCGATATTGACGCCGAGCGCCGACACCATCGGCGCGTTGGTCGAGCCCGCTCGCACCAGCATGCCGATGCGGGTGAACGACACCAGCACGTAGAGCAGGGCGGCGACGCCAAGCCCGGCGGCGATGATGACAAGGCGCCATACGGGATAGAGCAGCCCGTCCATTACGCTGATCGAGCCGGTGAAGAATTCCGGCACCGGAAGGGTAAGCGGCGCCGCGCCCCAAACCAGCCGCACCGCGTGATTGAGGAACAGAATAATGCCGAAAGTGGCGATCACCTGGTCGAGATGGTCGCGCGCATAAAGATGACGGAAGACGAGAAATTCCAGCAGCAGCCCGAAAGCAAGCGCGGCGAGCAGCGCTGCCACCAGCGCGAGGAGGAAATTGTCGAACACGCCGTAAAACGCCACGGCGAGATAGGCGCCAAGCATGTATTGGACGCCGTGCGCGAGATTGATGAAATCCATGACGCCGAAAACCAGCGTCAATCCCGCCGCAATCAGAAACAAAAGGACGCCGAGCTGAAATCCGTTGAGGACCTGTACCAAAAACAGCGTGATCGACATCTCCTATCCTCCCCCGCGAAGCGCGATGAAGGGGACGCTACGCGGGGAAGGAGGGGGCGCGCCTTCCGTCACTTCATCGGACAGTCTTTGGCGTACGAGTCGCCGTAGTTGGTGAACACCGGCTTGACGATCTCGGTCTCGTATTTGCCGTCGGGGCGCTTGGCGACTTTGGCCAGATAGAAGTTCTGAATTGGATAGTGGTTGTTGTTGAACTTGAAGTTACCGCGCAGCGACTTGAAGTCGGCTTTGGCGAGCGCAGCGCGCAGCGCATCCTTGTTGGCGACGTTGCCTTTGACTGCGCGCACGGCGCTGTCGATTAACATCGCGGTATCGTAGGCCTGAAATGCGTAGGTCGCCGGCACCGCGTTGTACTCTTTTAGATAGGCTTCGACGAACGCCTTGTTCTGCGGATTATCGAGGTTCGGCGCCCAATTGGCGCCACTGTACATGCCAAGCGCGGCGTCCTGTTGCGCGGGCAGCGTCGATTCGTCGACGGTGAACGCGGAGAGGAACGGGATCTTGTCGGCGAGGCCGGCCTGCCGGTACTGCTTGACGAAATTCACGCCCATGCCGCCGGGTAGGAAGGCGAACACTGCGTCAGGTTTTGCCGCTGCGATGCGCGTGAGTTCGGCCGAATAGTCGAGCTGGCCGAGCGGCACATACATCTCGTCGAGCACTTCGCCGGTGAACTTGTGCTTGAAGCCCGCGGCGGCGTCTTTGCCGGCCTGATAATTCGGCACGATGATGATGACTTTCTTCATGCCGGAGGACTGGGCGTATTCGCCGAGCACTTCGTGCACTTGGTCGTTCTGGTAAGAGGTGACGAACAGGTTCGGGTTGCACTGCTTGCCGGCGAAGGTCGAGGTGCCTGCATTCGGGCTGATGAGAATGACGCCGGCTTCGGTCACCGGCTTTTCGATCGCGCCGAGAATGTTGGAAAAAATCGGTCCGACGACGAAATCGACCTTGTCGCGGTCGAGCAGCGCCTTGACCTTGGTGACCGCGACGTCGGGCTTAAGCTCGTCGTCGGCGACAATGAGGTCGGTCTCGCGGCCGCCCAGCTTGCCGCCGAGTTGCTTGAGCGCCAGCGAAAAGCCGTTGCGCAACTGCTGGCCCAGCACGGCGGGCGGTCCCGACAACGTAGCAATCAGGCCGACCTTGAGGTTGTCTTCGGCCTGGGCGCTCGCCGCCCAGCAACATCCGAGTGCGGCCGCGATTGCGATAGTCAGTTTTAGCTTGCCCATAGTCCGTGCTCCCTTACCTAGAGTGGGGCGATAGTTTAAGTTTAAACCAGTGGCCTTGGGAAGGACGCCGGGCGCATTAATAGTGGGCGTGGACCTGAGGCAAATTTACGCTGTCGAGCGAACGCGGCGCACCAACATTGGCGCATATTACCGCGCGTGCTTGAATGGCGAATACTGAATACGAGAGCTTTAGAGCGAGGAGTGAGATGAGCGCAATGACCGGAGGCGTAACCAAGGCCGGCACGGGCATCGACGGCATATCCTGGAATATTCTCGGCCAGACCTATGTACCGAAACAGGTCAGCGAGAATTCGTTTTCGTGGCACGCGACCTTTCCGCCCGGCACGTTCGTGCCGCCGCACATTCATCCGACCCAGGATGAATTCGTCTACATGCTCGAGGGCCGCATGGACTTGGTGCATGAAGGCCACGAGTTCGTCGCCACTGCCGGCGACCTCATTCGCCTGCCGATGAACTCTCCCCATGGGCTGTTCAACAAATCCGACCAGGTTATCAAATGCTTTTTCTGGGTGGCCCCGACGCGCAAGCTCTACGATTTGTTCTGGGCCATTCACAGCATGAAAGAGCAGAATCCGCCCGACGTGGTGGCGCTGTCAGCCAAGCACGAAGTGATTTTCCTGCCGCCGCCGGCGTAGCCGGCTCGTCATTGCAAGCGAGAGCGAAGCAATCCAGTTTCGAGCGCAAGGTCCGGATTGTTTCGTCGTTTTCGCTCCTCGCAATGACGAAATAAAACGAATCATCGCAGTGTCTTTCCGTTCCCTTCCCCTGTTTGCCGCGGGGAGGGGAAAAGCATTCTCGTTCTCGCGACGCGTTTTTCGCGCCCGAGTTTTGCCAACAACAAAAAGACGAAGCGGCCTCCGCGAGGCCATTTGCCGAAGCCCCTTGATGGCGGGCTTCCAGCTACAAAAGGGAAGCGGAGCGCCGAAAGGCGCATTGTCCTGCCAATGACCGCGTCAAGCGCGGCGTGCGCGCAGTTTATTTGCGCGCCCACCTTTCGGCGCCACGCTCGCGGCACTCGCCACCGGCTTCTACCCCCGATGGTTCAGCTCCAGAACCGGGTTTCCCGTGGCGGCGGCTAACGGGTGTTTTGCCCGCTTCGCCAAAAGATGCCGCGGTTAAGCACGCTCCGTGCGGACCGGTCTTTGTGCCGGTCGACCGGGGACCCGAAGCCGCCCGGGAGCGGATTGGCAAAAGAATCCGCGCGCGGGCACCGCACCCCGCCTTCGCTGTTTCGGCATGCCGTCCGGAACGGCGCCCCGCACAAAGCGAGGTTTTGCATCGTAACCGAAAGAGGGACCGCGCGTCAAGGAAAAAGTGACGCGCCCCGGTTGACGTTTGACGTACACTTCTATATTCGTTGAAATATGGAAACGATAAATGCCGTGGCGGCCTTGGCCGCACTTGCGCAGGAAAACCGTCTGGAAATCTTCCGGCTGCTGGTCCAGGCCGGGCCGGAAGGCATGGCGGCAGGGCAGGTGGCTGAAAAGCTCGGCCTCGCGCCGAACACCCTGACATTCCATTTCGACCGGCTGCGCTTCGCTGGATTGGTCACAGTTCGCCGCGATGGCCGCTCCATGATTTATGCTGCGCGCTACGAGGCGATGAACGGCCTCGTTTCCTTCCTTACAGAGAATTGCTGCCAGGGCGCGCAAGACTGCACCCCCGCGGCGGTCTGCAAACCAAGTGGAGTTCGCCATGAAGCGGTTTCACGTGCACGTCGCCGTGGATGATCTGAAGCGGTCCGTCGGCTTTTATACGGCACTGTTCGCTGCCGAGCCCTCCGTCGTCAAGACCGATTACGCCAAGTGGATGCTCGAGGATCCGCGCGTCAACTTCGCCATCTCGACGCGCGGCCGGCAGCCCGGTCTCGACCATCTCGGCATCCAGGCCGACAGCGGCGACGAACTGAAAGAGATTTACCTGCGGCTCCACGAGGCGGGCGGCAACATCGTCGAACAAGGCGAGACGTCCTGCTGCTACGCCAAGTCTGAAAAGTCATGGATTGATGACCCCGCCGGTATCTCGTGGGAGACATTCCACACGACCGGCGAAAGCGTCAACTATGGCGATGGAACGGGCGAGCGCGTGGCACGAGTAGCCCACGAGAAGTCGTGCTGCGCGCCTCCTCCTAAATCCGCTGAGGCGTGCGGGTGTCAGGCGTAACGTGGCCGAGCCCTATAACGTGCTGTTTCTTTGCACGGGCAATTCGGCACGCTCGGTCATGGCGGAAGCGATCTTGAACAAAGTAGGCGCGGGAAAATTCCGCGCCTTCAGCGCCGGAAGTCAGCCTAAGGGCCAAGTGCATCCTGAAACGATCCGCCTTTTGCAAAGCCTCGGCCATGACATGTCAGGGGTTCATTCGAAGTCTTGGCATGAATTTGCCAAGCCCGGTGCGCCGTCGCTCGATTTTGTTTTCACCGTCTGTGACAACGCGGCGGGCGAAACCTGCCCGATCTGGCCTGGTCAACCCATGACGGCGCATTGGGGCGTCCCGGATCCGGCTGAGGCCAAGGGCACGGAGGCCGAGATCGCGCTCGCTTTCAAGGATGCCTATCGGATGCTCAATCAGCGTATCGGCATTTTCAGCGCGTTGCCGATCCGCTCGCTCGATCAACTGACATTGCAGAAGAAGCTCAAAGAAATCGGCCGAACGTGAAACAAGATGTGATTCTTCAATTTACGATTACCTGCCCATTCTGTGACCATCGGGCACGCGAAACGATGCCGACCGATGCTTGCCAATTTTTCTTTGTGTGCCCCGGTTGCGGAGAACGCTTAAAGCCGCTCCCCGGTGATTGTTGCGTATTCTGCTCTTACGGCAACATTCGATGCCCGCCCGTGCAGTCCGGCACACTGACGTGCAATCACTAGCGCGGCACATCGTTGCCGAGTTTTTGGGAACGGCGTTCTTGCTCGCAGCCGTGGTCGGCAGCGGCATCATGGCCGCCAAGCTCGCCGGCGGTAACGGCGCACTGGCGCTTCTTTGCAACACGCTTCCGACCGGCGCCATTCTCGCAGTGTTGATCCTGACATTTGGTCCCGTATCCGGTGCGCACTTCAATCCGGCCGTGAGTATTGCATTGGCATTGCGGCGCGAAATCCTGCCGTCCATTGCCGGCCTGTATATCGCCGCGCAAATCGTCGGCGGTATTGCCGGCGTGCTCGCGGCGCATGCCATGTTTGAGCTTCCGTTGTGGCAAGTGTCGCTTAATGTGCGTACAGGCCCGGGCCAGTGGTTCGCGGAATCGGTCGCCACATTCGGGTTGTTGCTGACAATCTTCGGCTGCGCGGCGCGAACGCCCGCGGCCATTCCCTACGCGGTCGGGCTCTACATCACGGCCGCTTATTGGTTCACGGCGTCGACGTCGTTTGCCAACCCGGCCGTGACCATCGCGCGCGCTCTCTCGGATACCTACGCGGGCATTGCCCCGGCTGGGCGTGCTTGCCTTCATCGCCGCCCAGCTTGTCGGCGCGCTTGCCGCCACCGTGCTGGCGCGGTGGCTGTTTCAGAAGTGATGCGAAAGCGCACGACGGCCCAAAGCTCGGAAACGTCAATCTTATTTAAGCGGGAGTGAATCAATTCGAGACGGATCGCCATGTCTCCGACACCGTTTACTAAGTCCGCGCGATTAGAAGTCGAGTTTTTCGCTCATCGGAGAGACTCCATGCTTCGCCCGCTTCTGGTCGGCATTGTTTCCGTGGCGCTGGGCTGGGCGCCCATTGCGCAGGCCTGCACCGGCATCCGCCTGATCGCCAAGGACCATGGCGTCGTCGCCGCGCGAACGCTGGAGTTCGGTTTTGATCTGCATTCCGAGGTGCTGGTGGTCCCGGCCGGCACCACGCTTACCGGCACGTTGCCGGACGGCGGCAAGGGCATCAGCTACAAGAGCAAATACGGCTTCGCCGGCGCCAATGCCGAGGGTTTGACCGCAATTGTCGACGGCATCAACGAGCGCGGCCTCTATGTCGGCCTGTTCTATTTCCCGGGCTACGCCAGCTACGCCGACGCAACCAAAGACAACGCCGCGCGGGCGATGGCGCCGCATGAATACGCCAATTGGCTCCTTGGCAATTTCTCGAGCGTTGAAGAAGTGAAGGCGAACTTCGACAAAGTGGTGCTGGTGCCGACGGTGGTCGAGGCGATCGAGCAACCGGCGCCGGTGCATTTCGTGGTGCACGATGCGAGCGGGGCGGCGGTGGTGATCGAGCCGCTCGGCAAGACGCTGAAAATCTACGACAACCCGCTCGGCGTTGTGACCAATTCGCCGACCTTCGACTGGCACATGACCAATTTGCGAAACTACGTCAATCTTACCGTCGACAACGTGCCGCCGGTGAACCTCGGCGGCATCAACCTCGCGCAATTCGGCCAGGGCTCCGGCCTGCGCGGGCTCCCCGGCGACTTCACGCCGCCCTCGCGCTTCGTGCGCGCCGTCGCCTTCTCGCAATCGGCGCTGCCGTCGGATACGGCGCCGCAAGCCGTGCTGCAGGCGTTCCACATCCTCAACAACTTCGACATTCCCTATGGCGCGGTGCGCGACACGCAAAACGGCTCGCTGCACGCCGAAGCGACCATCTGGACCAGCGCCTCGGACCTGAAAAACCGCCGCTGGTATTTCAAGACCTATGATGACCAGTCGATCCACGCCGTCGATCTCGACAAGGCGCTGACGGCGGCACAGGGCAAAATCCGGCTCATCAAGATGGATCAGCCACAGCCGATCATCGACGTCTCGACCAAATTCAAATGACGGTGAGGTGAAACTCGCCATCTCAATCAGGAGGCAAGCGAGGCAACTGACCGTACTTGAACGGACATCAAAAAACAATAACAATCAGGGCGCGGAAGAGGGTGCGCTCGTGGCGTCGATCATTCCGTTTCTGCCGCGCGGCGTCTTCGATGACGCCGCAACAAGGATAATGGGCCAGGCATTCGATGCAGCGTCTAAGGCGCTGCACGACACCGGTCAGCCTCCCGTCGTGCACGAAGTAATGGCCCGCCGCATCATTTCTGCGGCCCGAAGCGGGGAGCGCGATGTGGACAAGCTGCGCGCCGCCGCCCTGGCGGGCTTAACAAATGGCTCGGCACAGGCAGCCCTCTGAACCGTCACGGCGGGCTCGTTCCGGCCATCCAGGTCTCTGTTTCGGCGGGCTCTTCAGGCGTGGATGCCCGCGATGAGCGCGGGCGTGGCGCGGTGGAGCAAATAAGAGGCGGGCTGATGTTTGCGGCGGCCCTGGCGCGCGTTCAAATTTGAATGTTCGCGGTCAGATTTTCGTCGTTAAGCGTTGCTATCACCGCATCCATGAATCAGGCCATACTCTTTCTCTGTACCGGCAACTATTACCGCAGCCGGTTTGCGGAAGAACTATTCAATTACAAAGCTTCCGCCACCGGCATGGGCTGGCGGGCGGACTCGCGTGCGCTCGCCATCGAACGCGGCGCCCACAACGTGGGTCCGCTGTCGCCTTTCACCCTGCACGGCCTTGCGGCTCGCGGGTGTTCAGCGAAGGGAGGCGGACGCATGCCGCTTCAGTGCGCCGCGAGCGATCTTGCGACTGCGCATCGGATCATTGCGCTCAATGAGCCGGAACACCGGCCGCTTGTGCGCACCCGCTTTCCTGAATGGGAAGAGCGCATTCAGTTCTGGCAAGTGGAGGATGTCGAATACATCCGGCCGGAGGTCGCGCTCGTGGCAATCGAAGAACAAATCGATGTGCTCCTCGGCGCGCTTCGTGACTTCGCTCCGGCATGAAACCGACATCGTGGCGCCACGCTTCGAGGAAAAGCTCATCAGTTGGCGAGGGCCGCAAGCTTAAAACTTAAAGACGCCCGCAATAAAGCGCGCTTTTGAACGCAGCCGCTTGTCGTGTGACTGGCGTCACAGATATTGGCGAGTGGAGGACTAGAGTGGGGATGCTGGGTGGAAAGGAAAGGAGGCTGCAGATGACGAGCTTTCCTGTAACCCGCACTCCGCCGCGCTCCATTTACACCGGCCTTCGCACTGGCGGGGATTCCGCCACCGGTTGGCTTCGTACCGTGACGAGTGACCGCAACCTCATCATACTGGCGGCCCTCTGCCTCATCGGACTGCTGGTGACTTTGAACTTGATCTTCCGCTTTCCAATCTTCCAGCCGAGCATCGAGGAGATCGCGCAAATTCTCGGATAATTGCGCGAAGGATCCGGCTGCGCTTGATATTTGGCGCCGTGTCGCGCAGCAGACGATGGAATTGGCGAGAGGATCGGGCGCAGGGCCACCAGTGTAATAGGCCTTGGCCATAAAGCTAAGGGGATAGCTTCACGAATGCGAATGAAGCCATCCCCTTTGGAGCGCCGTCAGCGGGGGCGACGGATGCCAACGGTCCCCGCCGTCTTAATGATTGAGGCGGCGGAGGCCTGGCAACTGTGACTTATCACAGTCACGCATAAAGAGCTGAAATCCAAAGGCTAAATGCTCTCAAACCGAGACGCGCCCAGCTTGATGGTAGCCCTCGCCTCGACCTCTCCCGCAAGCGGGTGAGGGAGAATTAGAGGAATCACGCCGCCTTGTTGACTTGCTCGCGGGCGAAGCCCGCTGCCGAGGCGTAGCCGCGGACGATTGCCTTGCGCTGCTCGAACGACAAAACGTCGTCGATGTTGGTGAAGCCGTCCGGCGCGCGGGCCTCGACTGCATCGATAACGCCTTCCGGGCCGCCCTTGCGGTTCATGCGCACAATCTCGGTGGTGTATGGCAGCCGCGTCTGCTCGTAGAGCCAAAGCGCGTGAACCGGATTGTCGGCGTCTTTCAACCGGTCGGCGAGGCAGCGCGCGTCGAGGATGGCCTGCGAGGCGCCGTTCGAGCCGACCGGATACATTGGATGGGCGGCGTCGCCCAGCAGTGTGACCCGGCCGAAGCTCCAGCGCGGCAGCGGCTCGCGATCGCACATCGGATATTCCCAGAATTCCGGCGTCGCCTCGATCAGCGCGCGCCCGTCGACAAAGGGGATGCGGAACCGCTGCACGTGCGGCATCAGATCCTCGAAGCGGCCGGGCCGCGACCAGTCATTCTTGTGCGGGATGGGCGTCGTGCCGTCGCCCACGCGGCCGATGACCGCCCAGTTGGTCAGCCGTTTATCGGCGCGCGAACCTTCCGCGATCGGATAGATCACAAGTTTCGCGGCGAGCCCGCCGGCGACAACCATGGACCGTCCGGTGAGGAACGCCGGCCAGTCTTGGGCGCCGCGCCACAGCATGAGACCGTTCCAGGTCGGTGCGCCTTCTTTCGGGTAAAGCTTTTCGCGCACCACCGAGTGGATGCCATCGGCGCCGATCAAAACATCGCCGCGCGCCGTGAAACGATGCGCACCGGCGCGATCGAAGAAATAGGCGGTCACGCCGCCTTCATCCTCGCTGAACCAACCGAGCCGGCAGTTCATGTGGATGCGCGATTCGCCGAGCCGCGCACGCACCGCCTGATAGATCACGCCCTGGAGCCGGCCGCGATGAATGGAAAATTGCGGAATGTCGTAGCCGGCGTCGAGCCCGCGCGGCTCGCGCCAGATCTCCTGGCCGAAGCGGTTGGTGTAGAACAATTCGTAGGTACGGATCGCGACCGCGTCGAGCCGGTCGAGAAGGCCGAGGTCGGCCAATTCCTTGATGGCATGCGGCAGCGTGTTGATGCCGACGCCGAGCTCGCGGATGGTGTCGGCCTGCTCGAAGACCTCGCAGTCGATGCCGCGCCCATGCAGCATCAGCGCCGTCACCAGGCCGCCGACGCCGCCGCCTGCGATAATCACTTTCAAGACAACAACTCCGCACGCTTGCTACAGCTAAGGGCCAGTGTGCCGAGGAATGCAAAAAATGCAATGATTTGCCGTCGGCATGGTTATGAGGCTTAAGTCCCGCGCGACGTCATTTTAGAGGACTGCCATGAGCCGGACCGGGCATTTGCGGCTGCCGTTTTTCGATGCCGAGCATCGGGCCTTTGCCGAGAGGCTCGATGAGTGGGCAGGTGAGGCGACCACCGAGATCGAGGGCGACCGCGGCCATGGCGATGTCGACGCGCTCTGCAAGGCTTGGGTGCGCGCGCTCGGGAAGGGCGGCTGGCTTGGCTATTGCGTCCCCAAAAGCCACGGCGGCGCGCACGATCAACTGCGCTCGCTTTATCTCGTGATCGCGCGCGAGACGCTTGCGCGCCACTCCGGGCTTGCCGATTTCGCCTTCACCATGCAGGGCCTCGGGAGCGGCCCGATCACGCTGGCCGGCTCGGACGAACTGAAAGCGCGCTATCTGCCGAACGTGGCGGCGGGCGAAGCAATTGCCGCCTTCGCGCTCAGCGAGCCCGAAGCGGGCTCCGATGTCGCCGCCATGACGCTTTCGGCGCGGCGCGCCAACGGCCACTTCATTCTCGATGGCGAGAAGACGTTCATATCGAACGGCGGCATCGCCGATATTTACGTTGTCTTCGCCCGGACCGGCGAAGCGCCCGGTGCGCGCGGCATTTCAGCGTTCGCGGTCGAAGCCGGAACGCCGGGCTTCGAGATTGCCGAGCGGATCGAAGTTACCGCGCCGCATCCACTGGCGCGGTTGCGGTTTGACGCCTGCCGCGTGCCGGCAAGCCACCTCGTTGGTGCGGCTGGCGAGGGCTTCAAAGTCGCGATGCGCACGCTCGACATTTTCCGCGCCGGCGTTGCCGCGGCGGCTTTGGGTTTCGCCCGCCGCGCGCTCGACGAAGCGCTGGCGCGTGCCACGTCGCGGAAGATGTTCGGCCAGACGCTCGCAGACTTTCAGCTTACGCAGGCAGCGCTTGCCGACATGGCGACGGAGATCGATGCGGCAGCGCTTCTGACCTACCGCGCGGCCTGGTTGCGCGATGTCGAGGGTGTCGCCACCACGCGGGAAGCGGCAATGGCGAAAATGGCCGCAACCGAAAGCGCGCAGCGCGTCATCGACCGCGCGGTTCAGATTTTCGGCGGACTAGGCGTTGGCGTCGGCACGGTTGTGGAGCGGCTCTACCGCGAAATCCGGCCGCTACGCATTTACGAGGGCGCGACCGAAGTGCAGAAGCTCATCATCGCGCGAGAGCTCCTCAAGCCGAGGAATTAGACCGGTGCTGTCATGCCCGGCCTTGTGCCGGGCATCGCGGAATCATTTCCAGCCGGCTTCCTTGTCGCACGCGGCCATTTCGGCGGGGTGCGTTTTCTCCCAGGCGGTGACCGATTGAGTTTCGTCCGACGACATCTTGCCGTTCATGCACGAGCAATAGGCCGCGACGACTTCCGGAGTCGCACCTTCTCGCTTGTTGTCGTTGACGCATTTCTTGATCCAGGCCGCGTCATCCGCATCGGCGCGCGCGATGGTGCCGGAAGATGCAAGGCCTAAACTGACGAGAACGGCGAACAGTGCGAACGTTGCCTTCATTGTAAAGCCTCTCCACCTGCAATTTTCGAATCGCGGTCGGACGCTAACATAGCCATCGCGCTTGAAAGAAAATTAAAAAGTTCTCGCAAGTTTTCGTTCAAACGCCCGCCAGCATCTTCGCCAGCATGAAGCCCGAGCCCGCGCCGGTGCCGGCGCCGGGCCAGGTCGAGGCGCCGACCATGTAGAGGCGTTCGACCGGCATGCGGTAGCGCGACCAGCCGAAGGCCGGACGGAATAAAAAATTCTGATCGAGATGATGGCTGCCGCCGAGGCTGTCGCCGCCGACGAGATTGGGATTGTCGCGTTCGAGGTCGGCGGGCGAGTGCACGGTGCGTGCCAGGATGTTGGAGCGGAAGCCCGGCGCATAGCGCTCGATAATGTCGCCGACGCGGTCGGCGTAAGTCTCTTTGGCCTCGCTCCATTGTGTTGCGAACATCCGGCCAGCGGCATCGCCGCGAATCTGCGATGGCAACACCCGCACCTGCACCCAGAGCACGTGTTTGCCGGTTGGCGCCCGCGACGGATCGATCGCGGTCGGCTGGCCCACGACCAAGCCGGGCTCGACGGGAAGAAGGCCGTCGAGCGCGTCGGTATAGGTTTTCGCAAGTCCGCCGAGCGATGGCGCCAGATGCACGTAGGCGAAACGGCGCAGCTCCTCACCCGCGCTCCACGCCGGCAGATCGCTGAGCGCGTAGTGGATCATCATGGTCGCTGGACCGGGGCGGAACTTGGCGAGCCGCTGCGCGGCCGGCGATGAAGCCGGGATCAGGTTGCCGAACAGCACGCGCGGATGAAGGTTGGCAATCACCGCGCGCGCCGCCTCGAGGCGCTCGCCGTCCTCGAGCACAACGGCTGTCGCCGCGCCGGCTTCGGTGACGATCTCGCGCACCGGCGCGTTCACCCGCACCTCGCCGCCGGCGGCGGTGATCGCCGCGGTGAGCGCGGCAGTGAGATTGCCGGCCCCGCCGCGGCCGATCGCCATGCCGAAAGTTTGGTCGGCCATGGATTCCAGATAAGGAAACAGTGCGCCGCCGGCGCAGTCGGGCGAGAAATCAAGATGCATGCCCCACATCGCCAGCATGCTCTTGAGCTTCTCGTTCTCGAAATTTTCGTCGAGCCATTCGCGCGGTGAAGCGAGAAGGAGCCGCGCCGTGTCGGCGACCCACGCCAGGCCGCGCCGGCGCCAGGCCGAGAAGGCCACCCGGGCTGCCTGCCACGACGGCAAAGGCGAGCCGAGCAAGCCAAAAATATGCGGAGCGTCCGCTCCGAAGGCAGCGGTGATGGCGCGCCAGCGCGCGGCGTCCGCGGCGCTGAACGCCTCGATGCGCGCGGCGTTGGCGTCGGGATTTTTTTCCACGCCGAGCCAGGTGCCGTCGGGAAAGGGGGTGGCGAAACAGCGCTCGGCGGTCACGAAATCAAGTCCGTGCGCGAACAGGCGATCCTTGTGGGCGGCAAAAAACGGCGAGCCGGCGAACAGCCCGAGATTCATGGCGTAAAGGTCGTGGCGAAAACCGGGCAGGGTGACCTCGGCGGTCTTCACCGCGCCGCCGGCGGTTTCAGCGCGCTCGCAAACGGCGACTTTCCAGCCCTTGCTGGCGAGATGAAGCGCGGCGGCTAATCCGTTGATGCCCGAGCCAACCACGACCGCGTCGCAAGAGGCCATCCGCGTGCTCCCGCGCTTTCCCGCATCGCTTGCCAGCGCAGATATTTCATAACTAAAATGTTTGCGCTAGGCTTGCAGCCGGCGACACCGCCCGACATTCACCGCCCCGGAGAGATGCAATGACCAGCACGCAAGTTCTTAGTGATTTTGCTTCCGCGCTCGCTTCCGGCGCGATCGAGGTGGTGGATTTGTCCGCTCCGCTCGGGCCGGATACGCCGCTCATCAAGCTGCCGCCGGAAATCGGCAAGAACACGCCGCCGGTCGAGGTTCACGCCATCTCGAATTATGACAAGGATGGCCCGTTCTGGGCGTGGAACTGGCTCAAGCTCGGCGAGCATTCCGGCACGCATTTCGATGCGCCGGTGCACTGGATCAGCGGCCGGGATTACAAAGACGGCTTCACCGACACCATCCCGGTGAAGAACTTTGTTGCGCCGGCCTGCGTGATCGATTGCTCGGCGGAGACGGCGAAGAACCCGGATTTCCTCCTCACCGTCGACGGCGTGAAGGCGTGGGAAAAAACCCATGGCGACATTCCCGCGGGCTCGTGGGTGCTGATGCGTACCGATTGGTACAAAAGGAACGACAGCGAAGCGAAATTCCTCAACGCCGACGACAAGGGGCCGCATTCACCCGGCCCGGCCGCCGAGACCATTCACTATCTGGTCAGCAAGGGCGTGATCGGCTGGGGTTCCGAAACCGTCGGCACCGACGCCGGATCGGCCGGCGGCATGGATCCGCCGTTCCCAGCGCACACCTTCATGCACAAGAACAATCGCTACGGGCTTGCGAGCCTCTGTCAGCTCGACAAGCTGCCGCCCAAGGGCGCGATTCTGATCGCGGCGCCGTTGAAAATCGTCAAGGGCACCGGCAGTCCGCTGCGCGTGCTCGCCATCGTGCCAAAGAAGTAAGCCGGCGGCTGGCGGACACGATGGCGGCGGCCGACTATGTGATTGTCGGTAGCGGGATCAACGCGCTGGTTGCGGCCGCTTTACTCGGCCGCAAAGGGCGCAAGGTCCTGCTGATCGAGCGCAGCGACCGCATCGGCGGCTGCATCCGCACCGAGGAGATCACGGCGCCGGGCTTCGTGCATGACGTCATGGCGACGACGTTCGTCCTGTTCGTGACGTCGCCGGCTTTCGCCGAACTTGGACCGGAGCTGGCAAAGCGCGGCCTTGAGTTTGCGCACTCGCCGACGCCGACCGCGGTGCTGTTGCCGGACGGCCGGCACGCCGTATTCGCCATGGACCGCAAAGCCAACATCGCAACGCTCGAGGCGCTTGCTCCCGGCGACGGCACGCGCTTCGACGCCGACATTACCCGCGTCGGCGCTGACGCGCCGTTCATCTTCGCGCTGCTTGGCGGCTCGCTGTGGTCGACGGCGATGTTGAAGATCGTCGCGCGCCAGGCGTGGCGGCGTGGCCTAAGCGGATTGAAAGCGTTTTTCGGCGAAGCGCTCGGCACCGCGCGCGGCTGGCTCGAGAACCGCTTCCAGTCGGACGTCACTCGCGCGCTGTTCGCCCCGTGGGTTCTGCATACCGGGCTTGGTCCGGAAAGCGCCTATTCCGGCCAGATGGCGAAAGTGATTGCGTTTGCGCTCGAAGTCGCCGGCGCGCCGATCGTCAAAGGCGGCGCCAGGAATGCGCTCAGCGCCTTCGAGCGGCTGATCCGCGATCAAGGCGGCGACATTCTTCTTGGCGCCGATGTCGAGCGCATTTTGCTCGATGATAATGCCAACGCGCGGGGTGCGCGGCTGGCCGATGGCAGTACAATTGAGGCGACCGCCGGCGTTATTTGTTCGGTCACGCCCACTCAGCTCTACGGCCGACTGCTGGCCGACGCGAAATTGCCGGCGGAGATTGGCGAAGCCGTCGCCGGTTATCGCTACGGCAAGGGCAACATGCAAATCCACTACGCGCTCAAGTCTCCGCCGCGGTGGAAGGCCCCGGCGTTGAGCGGTGTCGCGCTCACCCATCTGACTCCCGGTCTCGACGGCGTGTCGAAAGCGGCGAACGAAGCCGAGCGCGGCATGCTGCCCGTGGTGCCGACCATCTGCGTCGGCCAGCCGGCGGCGCTCGATGACAGCCGCTGCCCGCAAGGCGCGTCCATTCTCTGGCTGCAATTGCCCGAGGCGCCGCGCTTTATCAAAGGCGATGCCGCCGGCGAAATTACAACGCCGAGCGACGGTCGCTGGACGGAAAGTGTCCGGGAAAAATTTGCCGACCGGATTGAGGCCATTCTTGCGGCACACATCGAGGATTTTCACGGCAACGTCATCGCGCGCAAAGCTTACTCGCCGCACGATCTCGAAGCGCTGAACGTCAATCTCGTGGGTGGCGACCCCTACGGCGGCTTTTGCGGGATCGATCAGTTTTTCCTCTGGCGGCCGTTCCACGCTTCCATCAATCACCACACCGTCGTGCCGCGGCTCTATCACATCGGCGCATCCACGCATCCGGGTCCGGGGCTCGGCGCCGGCTCGGGCTATTTACTGGCAAAGGCGCTCGGCTAAAGCCTCAATTCGAGATTGGCCGAGATTGACGCCCGCGATGCGGTAAGATCAAATTCGTGGGGTTCAGGATAGTGTTCGGCGCACGGAGTATTTGGCATGACGAAAAAATCCCCACCCTCTAAAGCAACCAAGAAGCAGGCAAAAATTGCTCATCCCGGCATGATGGGCGATGGCACCGAAGAGCAGAATCTCGGGGAGCGCGGCAGCCCGGCAGCGCGAATTAGAAAGAAAGAAGTGATCGCCGCGTTCGGCAAGAAACGCCCTGTCAAATAGTCGTCCGGGGCGTTGGCTCGCGATCGCCGTGAAACGCCCATGTGTTTCTCAGATCGATTGAATTTATCTCACGTGCCGCGTCCTGCCGTGTTTGACGGGCTCTAGAGGATTGCGCTCGTCCGGCAGCGACGACGTATTCTTCCGACAGCGCGGTTGCAGATACCAATGCGGTCAGCGGATGCGTGGGCCGAACCGCCGCTTGGCGCATCCACGCATCCGCGCCCGGGGCTCGGCGCCGGCTCGGGTTATTTGCTGGCGAAGGCGCTCGGGCTGATTGCCGCTTTCGAATGGCGATCTAAATAAAAGGCGAGCCTCATGCCTCAGCGCCGCACGCGAAGCATCACTATTGCCGCATTGCTTATGATCGTTTTTGGTGTCGCCGAGATTATCACCGGCTTCACCCACGGCTTCTTGGCCTACGCATCGCTGAGGGAACCGCTTCTACCTATGTCGGTGCCGCCATTGGCGCCTTGTATGCGGCGGCGGGGGTCGCGATCCTCACCATGAGGCGAGGCGCAGCGATAGTAGCCCTTGTGCTCCTTGCAATGGTTGTCGTCGGGCGTCTGTTTATGGTGGCGATGGACCTCTACCCACTCAACATTCTAACGCAGACCGCAGCCATGATTGCGGGGACGGCAATCGCATTAGGCTTTAGTATTTTTATTGTGCTGAAAAGGTCCGTTTTCAGATAGAAGGCGAAAGACCGAATCACACCATATTTTTCCATGTGGTTTAAGGCGGTGGGTTAGGCTTGCGCGCCGTTTCAGTGTAGGCTCCGCTGCCGTTTCGCCAAGGTTACAATAAGGGCCGTAACAAGCCGGTTCAGCGAGCGGGGGAGGAAAATATGCGATCGACAGCCGCGCTCACTTTCGCCGTCGCACTTGCTGCGAGCCTTGGCATTTCTGCCGCCAACGCGCAGGACGCCTACACCATCGGGGTGACCGCCGCCATGACCGGTCCCGCCGCAGGCACGCAGGCGCCGGTGATCGAGATGCTGCGCATTTATGTCGACCGGCTCAACGCCAAAGGCGGCATTAACGGCCATCGCATCAATCTTTTGATCGAAGACGATCAGGCCGAGCCGTCGAAGGCGGCGGCGAACGCGACCAAGCTCCTTCGTCAGGACAACGTGATCCTGGTGATTGATTCAAGCTTGTCCTCGACCTATGGGCCGGTGATTGCCGAAGCGCGGCGCGCCAAAGTGCCGCTGTGGTTCGCCGGCGCTATTTGTCCGAAGGAGACGCACCCGCCCAAGCCCGATCCGGTGCTGTTCTGCTCCACCGGTTTCGATTTCGGCTACGACATTCCGGTGGCGATCAACTCCATCAAGAATGCAGCGAAGGAGCCGGTGAAGATCGCCATGATCGGCATGCCGATTCCCATCTCGCGGATCGGAATCGAGGTAGCGCAGAAGCAGGCCGAGAAGCTCGGCATGACCACGGTGGACACCGAATTTATTCCGCCAGCGACCGCCGACTACACGCCGTTCGCCACCAAGATCAAAGAAGGCGAGCCGAACTGGGGGTTCGCTTATGCGCCCTGGCAGACCGAGGTGCGCACCTTCGAAGCGCTGCGCCGGCTCGGCTGGAGCGGAACGTATCTTTGCTATGGCCACATTCAGGCGGAGGAAGAGCTTAAGCGCGTCGCCGACGGCGGCTTCAACGTGTTCTCCGCCAATGCGCTGTTTCAGGACAATCTTCCGGTGCAGCAGGAAATGCGCGCGGCGGCCGCGCGAGGCAAATATTCGTATCCGGTGAGTTACGCCGATGAAGGCTGGATCACCGGCCGCGCGCTCGAGCAGGTTCTGACCAAGGCCGGTTGGCCGGCCGACGCCGACAAGATCGCCGACGCCATGAGCCACCTTGACCTTGATACCGAGGGGTTGCGCGGCGGGGCGCTCATTTGGACAGCGGACAACCATTTCCGCAGCAAGCAATACTACCGCTTCTACCGCTACGACCCGGAGCAGAAAAGCATCGTGCGCGTGCGCGATTGGCTCACGGTCGATGTCGTCAACTAAGGTTTGGCGGTCGGCAAGCAACCTTTGAAACTCGTGCCCGCTGCACTAGTGTCCCGATTCCGAAGTTCGCGTTGACCAGGCGGCAATCGCGCGCGCGAACTTCGAAATCAAAGGGACACTAGCAAACCAGGGCGGCTCGCGGCATGTCGCTGCAACTTCTCGCTAACGTGATCGTGCTGGCGGCGATCTATGCGCTGGTCGGCTCTGGCTATGTGCTGATCTATCGCGTGAGCCGGGTGCTCAATCTCGCGCACGGCGAACTGATGATGGTCGGCGCCTATCTTCTGGTCGCGCTTGCCGGAGTCTTCCCCACCGATCCGCCGCTCGCGCTGCTGCTTGCCGCCATCTGCGGGCTCGTCATGGGCATTGCCGTCTATGCGGTGCTGATGCGCTGGATGACTGGCGAGGGGGTGCTGGCGGCGGTGTTGATCACCATCGCGCTTGGCATTCTCCTGCGCGGGCTGACCATCCTGATCTGGACGACGCAGCAGTTTTATCCCGGCGCGTCGTTCGGTTGGCGCAATCCGCCAGTGCATTTGGTGCGCAGCGTACAGATTTCCTCGGCGAGTCTCGCGCTGGTTTGTCTGACTGTTGTCGTCTATCTCGCGCTTTTGGTGTTTCTGCGCTTTACCCGCTGGGGCGTGCGGATGCGTGCCGCCGGACAAAATCCGCTGCTCGCCGAGCAGCGCGGCATCCGCCTCCACGGCGTCTATGCCCTCGCCTGGGGGCTTTCGACCTTCACCGCATCGCTCGCCGGCATGCTCTTGTCACTCGATGCCGGCGTCGACTCGAACATGGCGACCATCGGGCTAAAAGCATTTCCGGCGGCGCTGGTCGGCGGGCTCGACAGCCTGCCCGGCGCGGCGCTCGGCGCATTGATCGTGGCGGCCGCGGAGATTGCCGCTATTCAATATGTCGATCCGCTGTTGTCGGATGTGGTGCCGTTCATTGTGCTCCTTGTCATCCTCGCCATCCGGCCCTGGGGATTGTTTGGCAGCCGCGAACAGCTCGATCGGGTGTGAGATGAGCGACCGGAGCGCGCTCGCGAAAGAGCTTTCGTTGTTCGGCACGCCGGCGCGCCGCCTGCGGTTGGCGCTCGCACTCGCCGTATTGCTGGTCGTGCCGTTCCTGGCGACGCCATTTCAGCTCGATCTCCTCAATCAGGTGCTACTCGCCTCCATCAGCGCGCTGGCGCTGATGTTGTTGACTGGGTTCGCCGGCTTGATCTCGCTCGGCACCGCGGGGCTGCTCGCCGCCGGCGCATTCACCGTCGGCGTTCTGTTCCGCCAATTCGCCGCGCCGTTCTGGATAACGCTGCCGGCGGCGGCCGTAGTCGGCGCGTGTCTCGGCCTGATCTTCGGCCTGCCGTCGCTGCGGCTACGCGGACTTTATCTCGCCATCAGCACGCTGGGACTGCATTTCGTCGTGGTCTATCTCGGCGGCGAATACGAGGCGCGGCAGACGCTGTCGACCGGTATCATGGTCAACTCGCCGTCGATCGGCGGGTGGACGATAAGCTCGGGGCGCGCGTGGTATTTCGTACTGCTGCTCTTCGCCGCGCTCGCGCTTCTGATCAGCGTCAATTTGCGGCGCACGCGCACCGGACGGGCCTGGAGGGCGTTGCGCGAGCGCGACGTGGTCGCCGCGGCGCTCGGCATCAACGTCACGCGTTTCAAACTGATGGCGTTCGTGATCAGCGCCTCAATGACGGCGACCGCGGGCGCCTTGTTCGCCTATTTCCGCAATTTCGTCTCCATCGATGCCTTCTCGCTTTATCTGACGGTGCAGTACGTCGCCATGATTATTATCGGCGGCATGGGCTCACTGGCCGGCGCCATTCTCGGTGCGGCCTTTGTCGTTCTTTTCCCCTATGGCATCGAAACCGCAGCCGCTTACCTGCCGGCGCGCTTCGGCAACATGGTGTTCGCGCTCGATTACGCCGCCTTCGGCGTGGTGATGATCTTGTTTTTATTGCTCGAGCCGGAAGGATTGATCGGCCTGTGGCACAGGCTGCGAAGTTCATTCGCGATGCGCCGAAGGAGCGCAAAATCGCCGGCGGCTCCGCGATGACCGCACCGCTTCTTGAAGTCGAGGGGCTGAAAGTCGCCTACCATCGCAACGCCGTGGCGCTTCACGACGTTTCGCTTGCCGTCATGCCGCAGGCCATTGCCGCCATCCTCGGCAACAACGGCGCCGGCAAGACCACGACATTGCGCGCCATCTCCGGTTTCATCGGGCTCGACGATGCGTCGGTCGTGGCCGGAAGCATCCGTTTTGCCGGTGAGCGGATCGAGAATCGGCCGCCGCATGCCAACGCCGCGCGCGGCATTGTGCTCGTACCCGAGCGCGACAAGGTTTTTCCCAACCTGACGGTTACGGAGAATTTGACCGCATCGTCGTCGGCCCGCGCCAATGCCGGCGAACGCCGGCGCCTGGAGGAAACCGTGTTTGCGTTTTTTCCGGCGCTGGTGGGCTTGCGTTCGCGGCTCGCCGGGCTTCTCTCGGGCGGCGAGCGGCAGATGTTGGCGATCGGCAGCGCCCTTTTGTGCAATCCGCAATTGCTGCTGGTCGACGAGCTGTCGCTCGGCCTGGCGCCGGTTGTGGTCGAGGACCTTGCCCGGCGGCTCGCGGCGATGCGGGCCGAGCTCGGCATCACCGTTCTACTGGTGGAGCAGAACGCTAACGTCGCGCTCACGATAGCCGATTACGGCTACATCCTGGAGAGCGGGCGCGTGGTGCTTGAAGGTGCGGCCGTGGAATTGCGCGGGCGTCGCGAGGTCCAGGAGGCGTATCTCGGCCAGACCGGCGGCGCAGAGCGGCGCTCCTATCGCGCGTTACCGCCCGGCCCTGCGCTTTCGGAGGGCCGCCGTGAGTGAACTTGCCGTCGAGCATTTGTCGCTACGGTTCGGCGGGCTTGCGGTGCTCACCGACGTGTCGCTTGCGGTCGAAGCGGGCGAGTTGCTGGCGCTGATCGGCCCGAACGGCGCCGGAAAGACCAGCGTCTTGAATTGCGTCAGCGGTCTCTATCGCGGCGAGGGCGCGATCCGGCTCCGCGGCGAGGACATCAACGGCCGCACGCCGTACGACATTGCCCGGCTTGGCGTCGCCCGCACCTTCCAGCACGGCGAGATTTTTCCGCACATGACCGTAGTCGAAAACGTGTTGACCGGCCGGCACTCGCGCATCGCCACGAACGTCCTGGGCGAGATGCTCTACTTGCCTTCGGTGCGCGACGAGGAGTTGCGCCACCGCGAAGCGGTCGAGAAGGTGCTGAGCTTCTGTGGCTTGATGCCCCATCGCGCCGCCGCGGTCGGTACGCTGCCGTTCGGCATCCAAAAACTCGTCGGTTTTGCCCGGGCGCTGGCGCTGGAGCCGGCGCTGCTGTTGCTCGACGAGCCGTCGGCCGGATTGAACCGCGCCGAGCGCGAGGATCTCGCGCGGCTCATCCTGCGCATCAAACATGAGTTCAAGCTGCCGATGATCTGGATCGAGCACGATTTGCAAATGGTGGCGGATCTGGCCGACCGCATCCACGTACTCGATTACGGCCGCACGCTGGGTGTGGGTTCTGCGGCCGAGGTGCTGAACAATCCCGCGGTCATTGCCGCTTACGTCGGCACACAAGCGGCGATCTAGGTGGTGTTCTGACCGCTGCCGTCGCGCGGCGTCGCGTTTCGAGCGGCGGCGTGCACGACTTCGGCGTTAAAGCGCTGCGAGAAAGTTCAAGTTTTAATTGAATTTGCCCGAAAGGCGCTTTTAACGCGCTTTTAATTTGTCGCCGCTGAAGGTCTCGCCGCAGCTGACAAAAAGCAATCGACAACAACACCGGCGCAAACGAGCAAATCCGACAGGGGAAGTATAGTCCATGACGCAACCGACCAACCTTGAATCGACGAACTGGCCGGCGCTGTCTTAACGGCTCACTCGGGTGGAAGCTTCAGCACCGTGTCGGCGGAGTGGGAGGTGCCGAAAGTCAAGCAAGTGCCGATCGAAAGCGTCAAGACCTCGGATATCTCCGAGTGGGTCGGCATCGACGGCTTCAATTCCAAGGACGTGTGTCAGGCCGGCGTTATGGAGGTCGTGCACACATTGGCCAATGGGCACAAGACCGTCACCTGTTCGGCATGGGACGAGTGGTATCCGGCCTACTCACAGAACATTTCCGCTGCATCGTTCCACGTAAAGCCGGGCGATAGCATACAGGTCACGGTAGAAACCGCAGGCGCCGGTGCGACCGAAGCCAACTTCATCTTCCACGACGAAACGACCGGCAAGAGCTACGAAACCAGCCTGACGGCGCCAAAAGGAGTCAGCCTGCAGGGCAATAGCGCGGAAGTCGTTGTCGAAACCCCGGAATGGATCAGCGGCGGGTCCGTATCGCAACCGCTCCTGAGCGACTTTGTTAAATCGCCCGTCGCGTTCCACGACATCAGCGCGATCTATGCCGGCGGCGCGGCAGCGAGCCTCGCAGCCGCGCAATCGATCGGCATGTGGACCGACGATGTCCCCGGGGCCAATGGGTCCTACGTTCAGGAGGCCTATGGCAGCATTTCCTCAGCCTCCGATTCAGTCACAGTGACGGAGGATCATTACTGGGTCGGATTGCACAACAGCGCGCTGGCTAGCGGCGATTATTATTTCTGACGGGCGGCGCGTTTACTCGCTGACTGCGATACCGGCGTTGCGGAATGGCAGCGCCAACTCCTTTAGCTTCCCGGCTTCCTCCCGGCGTTGCGCGCCATGAAGGTCTGCGGCGTGCCGTCTTCCGGATTGACGAAGATGACGTCCAGCGGGTCCCGGCGCGGGGTATCGACCGAGAGAAAAACCACGGGATGCTCGAACAGCTTCGGTATGGCGTGTACCGTTTTCCGTGAAAAGAACAGCAGCTGACCGGGCGCAAACTCTGCTTCGGTCGCTCGATCGCCCATCCAAAAAGTGCCGCGGCCGGAGAAGACATACAAATATTCGTGGCAGGTCGCGTGATAGTGCGGCGGGACCGGACGATAAACGCGAAACACCCGCGCGCTTGCTTCGGGCCGATCGGTCAAATAGTGATCCGCCAGCAAGGTCTCCGAACTGGCCGGTAAAGACGCCGCAATCGCGGCAATGTCGAAGCGGCCGTTTTCCTCAAGCAGGTGCGCAGGCGAGGGCGAAGCTGGCGGCTCCTCTTGGCTGGACATCGCGTTGTCCTCTCTCATTTCAATAAGCGCAAGTAAGGCGCGGCCACAGGGTCATCCGGCCTTCTTACAACGCCGCATTGCGAGAGGCGACCAGCGCGTCCAACGGGCGGCCCTTTTCGAGAGCCGAAAAATCGCTCATCCTTTGCGTTAACTTCAATTGCGCCGGGGAAATCCCGGATTTGGGGAGGGAATTATCGTGGATGCAGCGGTAAAGACGCGCGTGCCGGTACCGGAACCTGATCTGAAACCTGAAGAGTTGATTGCGCGCGCGCGGGCGCTGCGGCCGAAGGTGCGCGAGGAAGCCGAGGCCGCCGAGCAGCGCGGCTATTATTCCGAAGCGCTGCACCGGGAGTTCACCAAGGCCGGTTTTTACCGCTGCCTGCAGCCGCGGATGTTCGGCGGCCATGAATTCGACATGCGCACGTTCTTCAGGGCGATGATGCAGATCGCGAGCGCCGATCCCGGCATCGGCTGGGGGCTGACGCTGGCCTGCGGCCACGCGCTGCAAATCGGCACCAATTTCGGCGAGGCGACGCAAGCCAAAATTTTCGGTCCCGACGGCCATTTCATTGCGCCGTATTCGCCGAGCGGCCCCTCGCCGGACGCGGAATGCGTCGCCGTACCCGGCGGCTATCGCGTCAAAGGCAAATGGCGTTACGCGTCAGGCGTGCCCTATGCGACGCACTTTATGGGGATGGCCCCGCTCAAAGGCTCGCATCCCGGCGGACCGACGCGAAAGATGGTCAGCGTCGTAGTGCCGCGCGAGCAATTTGAGATGCTCGACGACTGGCACGGTATGTTCGGCATGAAAGGCTCCGGCTCGAACAGCGTCGTCATCCGCGATGCGCTCATTCCGGAGGAATTCGTCGACGAGACGATTATTGGCGACGACGGCACCGGCCTCACGCCCGGCGCGAAACTGCACGGCAACCCGCTCTACAACGGCATCTTCATGGCATTCGGTGCGGGCGAACTTGCCTGTTCGCAGGTCGGCGCCGCCTGGGCCTCGCTCGAAGAGTTTGAAAAGCACATCCGCACCACGAAGCCGCTTCTCTCCGCGCAGCCGATCATGAAATACGAGCATTACGACTGGCAGCGCATTTTTGGCCTGGCCCTGACGACGACAAATGCCGCCGAGGCGGTGCTGCTGCGCACTGCCGAGCTTTACGTCGAATTCGCCAAGGCGCGCATGGAAGGCACCGGACAGTTCGGGCCGCGCGAGACCATGCTGGTGATGGGCATGCAGCACCAGGCGTCGCGGCTCGCCTGGGAAGCCGGCTACGATCTGTTCCGCGCGTCAAGCACGGCAAGCATCCGCGACGGCGAGCCGATGCAGCGCTTCTTCCGCGACTTTGCCACCTTCCGCAACAACCCGGTGCACCAGCCGGACTTTGTCGCGAGCCGCATTGCGCAGGCTTATTTTAATCTGCCGATGCAGGGATTTGACTTGTAGCCGCGACGGTCGCGCGCGCCTTGCTTTACAGCGTGGCGATGGTCTTGAGCGCGCCGTCAAGCGCAATGCCGTTTTCGTCCATCAAGGCGGCGTCGCGCAGCCGCCGCATCCAATCGGCGCCGTCATCGCGCGCGGCGAGCAGCGGCACCGCGCCGATCACGCGCTCGAATTTAGACTCACCGCGAGCGTGCGTGTCGGAATAACCCTTAACCAGGCGGCGCGCGTTGAGAACTTCGACAGCGACGTCATAGTTCTGCGCCGCGGTCCCGGTCGCGACTGCGAGCCACTTTTCAATGTGCGCCATTTCGCGCCGATGGCGCAACGTCGTTCGCCGGATCCGCTTTAGGGCCCCGAGCACGTAGAGCATCAGGAACCAATGGATGGTTCCCGAGCGCACGCGCCGGCCGCTGCGGAACGCCCAGCCGAACAGGGCAGGGTGCGCTTCCATGAAACGCCCGAGCGGCCCCGGCATCGTGCCAGCGACTTCCTCAAGCCGAGGGTGCATGTATTCGGTGGTGTAGACGATCTGATCCGAGCCGACGGCGTTTTCGCGCAGCACGCGGTCGTAGCGCGAGGCGCGGGTTTTCAGATCGGCAACGCGGATGACGTCGTCGTAGGCCATGGCGATGGCGATGTACTTGGCCGCCGCCGCGGTCAGCGCAAAGCTTTTGCTGTCGCCGCCCTGCGCGCGGTCCAGCTGGTAAATTTTTGCGACGCGATCGAGATACTCGCCGGCATAAGCCGGATCCTGAAAGTCGACTAGTTTTTTGACGCCGGCAAACAGCATCGGCTGCAGCGGCTCGGGAAAGCTGCGGATGCGGGTCAGGAGCACATCGAGGTCGGAGCGTCCGGCCGACGCGGGCAGGGTTGCGAAATGCTTGCCCGGACGCTTGACCGCGGGACGCGTTGCGGGCGCGGTGCCGGCGGCTTGATCGTAGGCCGCGCTGAAAGCCTTTAAGCTCGGTTCGACGCCGCGGCCGCCGGCCTTGATGATGGCCTCGAAGGCAGAACGGTCGAACGGAAGCGTATTGGATGCGGCGAGCGCGCCGAACAGGCACGCCGAGATGTGACTGTTATTTTTGTTGGCCAGCGCCTCCATGTCGAAGGCGAGGATGCGCTTTGCGGCGACGCCGGCTGCTTCGACCACCAGGTTTGGTTCGAGGGTGGCGTCGCCCGGCTTCTCCTTCTCGGCGACGGAGTAGAGCCGGTGGGTTGAAGCGACCAGGGTCGAGCGGTCGGGTGTCACCAGACCGCGCAGGATGGAGCGTCCGGCCTCAGCAAGTTCGGCGGCGATGATGATGTCGACTTCACCGGGTGCAGGCATCAGCGACAGTATCGGCGCGCGGCCGGCCTTCGGCGGCAACATCTCGACATAATAAAGAGTGGAACCGGTGCGTTGGGCGACGCCCGGCACCGACGTCGACTGCGCATGCCACCCCTGCGCTTCGGCGAGTTCGACGATCCAGTCGGCCAGCACGCCGCCGCCCTGGCCGCCCATGGCCAGAACGGCAACACAGATCGGGCGCTCGGCGGTGAAGCGCATCGGCGTCGTCGATGGCGTGCCGGAAAGGTCGTTCATGCTCAATCCGCGAACGCGACGCGACGCGCTTCGCGGCGGCGCTGCAGAAAGCCGATGACGGTGCGGCGCAATGCCGCCATGAAGCGATCGAATGCCGTCGGGTTATGAATAATGTCGGCACGGTAGAACGAGGGACACAGGACGGCCGCTTCCGAGACTTCGCCACAATTGCCGCAGCCGACGCAGTTTTGGTCGATTGCTGCGACGGGATCGTCCTTGAGCGGATCGGCCGTGTGCTTGACCGATAGCGATGGACAACCCGACAAGCGGATGCAGGCATGATCGCCGGTGCAAACGTCCTCGTCGACGCCGAAGCGCTCGCGCACCTTGCGTTCGCCGTCGCGCACTGACTTGTTGAACAGCGGCTTCTCCCGCCGTTGCTTGTTGAGCATGCATTCCGACGACGCGACGATGACCTTTGGGCCGCCGCCTTCAGTCGTTAGCGCCTCGCGCAGCGTATCGCGCATGCGGCCGACGTCGTAGGTGCGATCGATGTGGCGCACCCATTTGACGCCGACGCCTTTGACCGCGTCGACAATGCCGTTGTTGGTCGAACGGGCCGGGTTGAGCGCGCGCGACGACGGAATGTCCTGGCCGCCGGTCGCCGCGGAATAAAAGTTGTCGACCACCATGATGACGCCGTCCTGTTTGTTGTAGACGGCGTTGGCGACACTGGTGGAAAGGCCGTTGTGCCAGAAGCCGCCGTCGCCGATGACGGAAATCGGCTTTTTGTCAGCCTTGACGTTGAAGGCGGAGGAAGACGCCGGGCCGAGACCGTACCCCATCGTGGTGGCGCCCACATTAAATGGCGGCAGGCTGGCAAACAGGTGGCAGCCGATGTCACCGGCGATCTGATGCTCGCCAAGCTCTTGCTGGACAAGCTTCATGGCGGCGAAGATCGGCCGCTCGGGACAACCGACGCAGAAGCTCGGCGGACGCGGCGGCAGCGCCTTCACCATTTCCATTACTTTGGGATCGGCGAGAACGGCGGATGCGTCCGGCGGCGGCGGTGAATTGCCGAGCAGGTCCTTGCCGTGCAGTTCGAGGAACGCCTTGATGCCCTTAGTGACAACCTGCGGCGTGTATTCGCCGGCCATCGGCAGGACATCCTTGCCGTTGATCTTTGTCTGGATGTCGCGCCGCCGAAGAATCGTATTGAGCGCCTGCTCGATGAATTCAGGCTGGCCTTCCTCGACCATGAGGATCGCCTTTTTGCCGGCGGCGAACGCTGCGACTTCGTCATCGATCATCGGGTAGGTGACATTGAGACAATAGATCGGCACGGCGGTCTCGCCATAGACGTCGGCGAGGCCGAGCTGCTGCAGCGAACGCATCACCGAATTGTACATGCCACCCTGGACGACGATGCCGACATCGCCGGTTTCGGGACCGAAAAATTCGTTGAGCTTGCGCTCCTTGATGAATTTAACCGCGGCAGGCCAGCGCTGCTCGATCTTCTCGCGCTCGTGAAGATAAGACGCCGGCGGCAGCACCACGCGCTGGGTGTCACGACGCGGATTTTCCAGAGCCTGACGTAGCGTGAAGCTCGGCTTCTTGTTCTCTTTGGTCGTGAAGCGGCCGTGGACGTGACAAGCGCGGATCCGCACCTCCAGCATGACCGGCGTGTGCGACGCTTCGGACAGTTCGAAGCCGTCTTCCACCATCTTGACGATTGTCGGCAGGTTCGGTCGCGGATCGAGCAACCACACCTGTGACTTCATGGCGAACGGATGCGACCGCTCCTGCATGATGGAGGAGCCTTCGCCGTAGTCCTCGCCTATTATAATGAGTGCGCCGCCGGTGACGCCGCCGGACGCGAGGTTGGCGATCGCGTCCGAGGCGACATTGATGCCGACCGGCGCCTTGAACGTTACCGCGCCGCGGATTGGATAGTGCACGGAAGCCGCAAGCGTCGCCGCGGCGGCCGCCTCCGACGCCGAGTTCTCGAAATGAACGCCGAGCTCGTCCAGCACGTCCTTGGCGTCGGCCAGCACGTCCATCAAATGTGAAATCGGTGCGCCCTGATAACCGCCGACGTAGGCCACGCCCGATTGCAGCAGCGCCTTGGTAATGGCGAGGATCCCTTCGCCGCGGAATTCGTCGCCCTCGCCGAGCTTAAGATCCTGCACTTCGCGTGCAAACGAGCGTTCAGCCATAAAGAGCCTCCGGGTCGCACCATCGATCCTACGAGGCCGACCGATTCTTCGTATTTATGGGTGTTTCCAGTAGTTCTTGCAACGGCGGCGCATGGTCGCTTGGCGGCGATCAGCCTTGCGTTCCAGCGCTCGGCCGGCGTCGTGACTGGCCTTGCAATCACGGGATTGGGAATTTGAGTGGCGCGAGCTGAAGCTTCCAAACGGCCTTGAAATGGAGCAAAAAGCCCACGGCTTCAGCTTGTCCGGCGTTTACTTTATGCTTAAAGTATTCGCGACCGGCGGTTCCGGGCCGTTAAAGTGCTCAGGGAAAGTGCCGAACGCACGGCATGCGCGTACGGCTGTTCAAACGGGGAGAGTCCAACATGTTCAACCTCACGCGTCGTCAGGCGCTCGCGACCAGCGGCGGCATCCTGGCAACGTTGCTTGCACCACAGCGCTTCGCGACGGCGGCCGCGGGCAACACGCTCAACATCGCCTATAACGTCAATCTGCCGTCATTCAATCCGGATGCGGGGCCGTCGTCAGTCAATCCGACCATCCAGGCGATGTACCGCTCGATCTTCGATCAATACATCGGCCAGAAGCCAAACCTCGCCTTCGAGCCCGGATTGCTCACCGCCTGGGGTTGGAGCGACGACAAGTCCAAGGTGTGGATGGACGTGCGCAAGGACGTCGTCTGGCATGACGGCTCGCCATTCACGCCCGAGGACGTGGTCTGGAGCCTGCAGCACGAAGCCGACGCGAAGAACGGCAACATGGTCGCGTTCGTCTGGCAGGGCATCGGCAATTACAAGATCGACGGTCAGCGGATCACTGCCGACGTCATTCAATTCGAGCCCGACTTGTTCAAGTGGATGGCCTTCCTCTCCGGTTATGTCTTGCCGAAGAATTATTGGGAAAAAGTGGGTCCGGAAGGTTTCGAGAAAAAGCCGATCGGTACCGGCCCGTACATGGTCGATGCCTATGAGGGCAACGCCTATCTGCGGCTGAAGGCCAACCCGAAATACTGGGGCGGCAAGCCTGCATTCGAGACGGTGGTCTTCAAGTTCGTTCCGGATGCGACCAGCCGCGTCGCCGAAATCGAAAGCGGCTCGTCCGACATTACGCTGGAAGTGCCGTACGAAGAATACGATCGCCTTCGCGTCAAGGCCGGCTTGAAGGGCGAATGCAAGCCGATTTCCGACATCGGCATGATCTTCATCACCAATGGCGGCGTGATGGACGACAAGAACGTGCGGCTTGCCATGTGTCACGCCGTCGACAAGGACGCCATCATCAAGCGGCTGCTGCGCGGCTATGGGACGCGCATCGATACGCTCGAGGCGCCGCAATACGCAGCCTACGATCCGTCGATCAAGGTCGCACACGATCCGAAGCTCGCGGCCGAGCTATTGGCAAAGAGCGGCTATTCGAAAGACAAGCCGGTCAAGTTCACCATCCAGACGACGCGCGGCTACAAGCCGAAGGATTACGAAATGATCCAGGCGATCGTCGGCATGTGGCGCAACGTCGGTATCGAGGCCGACATCGAAGTCTACGAAATTGCCAAGCACTTCGAGCTGCGTATGTCGCACAAGCTCGCGCCGGCGGCGTTCTACAACTGGGGCAACGCGATCGGCGATCCGTCGACTTCGACCGGTCACGCCATGTTCTCCAAGTCGCCGCACTCGGCCTGGCATTCGGATGATCTCGACGCCAAGATCGGCCCGCTTTGGGGCGAGAAGGACGAGGCCAAGCGTATTGCCGGCTGGAAAGCGGTCGACCGCTATATTGCCGAGCAGGGCTACGTTTTGCCGCTGCTGCAGTATTTCCAGCCGATCCTCTACAAGGCCGACCTCAAGGTGACGCCGAATACGTCCGGCGCCTTGCAGCCGGCGACGCTGGTGTCGAAAGCGTAACTTCAGTCGATGCGGTCCGCCGCCGCGCCGGGAAAACGCGGCGCGGCGGCCCATCGTCAGGTTTAAGGACCGTGCATGTTGCTTGCCGTCATCGTCAGACGAGCGGCCCTGGCGCTGATAACGCTTGCCGGCGTTGCGGTGATCGTATTCGTGTTGCTGCGCGTCGTGCCCGGCGACCCGGTGGCGATGATGATCTCGCCTGGCGCCACCGCCGCCGACATCGCCGCGCTCAAGGCGCATTACGGGCTCGACGCACCGATACCCGAACAGTTCCGGATTTGGGTCGCCGGCATTGTCACCGGCGATTTTGGCAGCTCGATCACTTTGCATTTGCACGTGACCGAGATCCTGGCGTCGCGCCTGCCGGCGACCGTTGAACTCGCGCTGCTGGCGCTCCTGATTGCGGTCGTCCTGGGCGGCAGTGTTGCGGTTGCCGGCACGCTGATGCGGCGCACCATCGGCGAGACCATCATCGACGGGTTGAACTCGATCATGCTGGCGGTGCCCGATTTCATCTGGGCGCTCGCATTGGTCCTGTTGTTCGCGGTCGCGCTTCCGGTCTTGCCGCTGACCGGCCGCATCAATCCGGACCTGGCGGAAGGCTTCGTCACCAAATTTTATCTGACGGAAAGCGTGTTGACCGGGCGCTTCAGCGTCGCCGGCGATATCCTCAGTCACATGATCATGCCGGCGCTGGCACTCGCCTTGCCGCTTGCCGCGGTGATCGTGCGGTTGCTGAAACAGTCGCTCAAGGAAGCGATGCTTCAGGACTATGTGCTGCTGGCGCGCATCAAGGGCTTTCGCGAGTTGCGGCTGGTGCTGCAAGAGGCGTTGCGCAACGCCGTCGGGCCGACGCTGGCGCTGACCGGCGTGCAGTTCACTTTCCTGATCGGCGGTACGGTGATTGTCGAGCGGATTTTTGCTTATCCGGGAATCGGCAATCTCGCGATTGACGCCGTCATTAATCGCGACTTCCCGCTGATCCAGGGGTTGGTGCTGCTGTTCGGGCTAATCTTCATCCTGGTCAACGTTGCGGTTGACCTCGGTGTCGCCGCGCTCAACCCGCGGCTACGCCATGCTTGAGCGCGGCAACGTGAGACATTTGGCCCCGACCGCGAGCGCGCTGACGACCGAAAGATCCGAACCACGGCCGCCGCCGGTTTATGTCCGGCTCGCCCGCGATCCGAAGGTGGTGTGTGCCGGCGGATTCATTCTCTTTCTCGTGGTGCTCGCAGTCGGCGCACCGTTAATTGCACCGCAGGATCCGCTGGCGCAAAATCTCCTGAACGGCACGCTGCCGCCGGTCGGTTTCGCCGATGCCGAGCCAGGCTTTTTCCTGGGCACCGATGGGCTTGGCCGCGACGTGCTGTCGCGCGTCATCTACGGCTCGCGGGTGTCGCTGACCGTGGCATTTGTCGCTGCCGGTCTTGCCTGCTTTATCGGTTCGTTGCTCGGGCTGATGGCCGGCTATCTCGGCGCCGCCGCTGATGCGGTAATTTCGCGCCTGGTCGATATCTGGATGGCGTTTCCGCCGGTGCTGCTCTCAATCCTGCTCATCGCGGTGATCGGCACCGGGCTCCATTCGGTCATCATCGCCATTGTCGTCATCGACTGGACGCGATTTTGCCGCGTGGTGCGGACCGAAACCATGAATCAGGCGCAGATGGATTATGTCGTCGCCGCGCGCACCATCGGCTTTTCGCGCCCGGCGACGCTGTTTCGCGAAATTTTTCCCAACGTCGTCCCGGTGCTCATTGCGCTTTTGACGCTCGAAATGGGCATTGCGGTGGTGGTCGAAGCGATCCTCTCATTCGTCGGCCTGTCGGTCGCGTCGGATACGCCGACCTGGGGCGGCATGATCGCCGAGGGCCGGCAAATCGTGCACGAGGCGTGGTGGGTGCTCGCTGTGCCGCTGGCGGCACTGTTCGCGACCGTCGTCGCCTTTAACCAGCTCGGCGATGGTCTCGCGCGTAGCCTCGATCCGGTGTTGCGCCGATGACCGCGCCGCGCCTTGTCATTGAGCAGCTGAGCGCGATTTCGTTGCGCGCCGCCGGCGCGCCGATCCTGCGCCGCGTGTCGCTCGCCGTCGACACCGGCGAAGTGCACGGCCTGGTCGGCGAGAGCGGCGCGGGGAAATCGACCATCGCCAAAGCCATCCTCGGCATCATACCGACGCAAGTGAAACTCACCGGCGGAAGCATCGTGTTCGAGGACCGTGATCTGCTCGCGTTATCGCCCGGCGAACTGCGCGCCGTGCTTGGCCGCGACATCACTTTGGTGCCACAGGATCCTTCCACCGCGCTCAATCCCTCGCGCCGGATCGACGTGCAGATGACCGATGGACTGCGCCTGAAGCGCGGGCTGTCGAGGAAGGAAGCCAGGCTGCGCGCCCGGGCTTTACTCGCCGAGGTGCAGATACGCGATCCCGAGCGCGTGTTGTCGAGTTATCCGCATCAGCTCTCCGGCGGCATGCGCCAGCGTGTGCTCATTGCCGCAGCCTTTGCGCTCGAGCCCAAGCTGGTCATCGCCGACGAGCCGACCACCGCGCTCGACGTCACTGTGCAAAAACAGATTCTGCGGCTCATTCGCGCGTTGCAGGAGCGCCACGGCACCAGCGTTCTGTTCGTGTCGCATGATCTCGGCGTTGTCGCGCAAATCTGCGACCGGGTGAGCGTGCTGTATATGGGCAAAGTGGTGGAGCAGGGCGCGACCGCCGATATCCTGCAGAACCCGCAGCACCCTTACACCCAGGCCTTGCTCGCGGCGAACCCGCGCTACGACCGGCCGGACACCGGCTTGGAGCCGACGCCACCCGAGGTCGTCGCCGCTTTGCGCGCTGAGATCGCGGCCTTCGATGCCGGCGGATCGGTCAGGGAGGCGCGCGATGGCTGACGACCTTCTGGTCGCGCTCGGGCTGGTGGTGGCGTATGGCCGCAACTCCGCTTCCGTTCTCGGTACCCGCAAGCAGGTTCCCGTCCTGCACGGCGTCGACATTCGGGTCGGCCGCGGCGAAAACGTCGGTATTGTCGGCGAGTCCGGTTCCGGGAAGACAACGCTCGGGCGCGCACTCTTGGGTCTCGTCGAGCCTGTGGCGGGCACGGTGACTTTCGACGGCGCCGATATCACTGCGCTCGACGAGAGGGCGCGACGGCCGCTGCGCCGCCGCATGCAAATGATTTTTCAGGATCCGATGTCATCGCTCAATCCCCGGCACACCATCGGCCGCATCCTGACCGAGCCGCTCCTGCTTCACGGTTTCGCCAAAAGCCGCGCAGCGGCGCTGTCATTGGTGCACGGCGTGCTGGATCGCGTCGGACTGTCGCCGGCGACGGTCGATCGCTATTCGTTCGAGCTTTCCGGCGGCCAACGCCAGCGCGTCGGCATTGCGCGCGCCGTGGTGCTCAAGCCGGATTTCGTGCTTGCTGACGAGATCGTCTCGGGCCTCGACGTGTCCACGCAAGCGCAGGTGCTCCGCCTGCTCAAGGAGCTGACGAGCGAAATGCACCTCGCGCTCGCGTTCATCAGTCATGACCTTTCGGTGGTTCGCTCGATTTGCCAGCGCGTGGTCGTCATGCGCGAAGGCGAAGTCGTTGAGGAGGGGCCGTGCGAGCGGGTCTTTACAGCGCCTGCCGCCGCCTACACGCGGATGTTGATCGACGCCATTCCGTTGCCGACCGTCGATCCCGGATGGCTGACGCGCGGCGCTGCGGCGGAGGCCGCTGCTCCGGCTTGACGAAAAATCGCGCCGCGGGCAACCCGGGCAGCTTCGGCGCGATGCTCAAACCAGTCCCGACAGGAGGTAACCGTGTCTCGCTTTACCCGTCATATCGCCATCGCCGCGGCCGCGGCCGCACTGCTTGCGGCCGCAACAGGAGCCCGTGCCGACGGCATGCCCGGCCTGCGCGGCCACGATCACACCGGCATCACCGTGCCCGACATGAAACAAGCCACCGACTTTTTCGTCGGCGTTCTCGGCTGCAAGGAAGCCATGTCGTTCGGCCCCTTCGCCGACGAGAAGGGCGACTTCATGACCCAGCTGCTCAACGTCAATCCGCGGGCGGTGATCAAGCAAATAACGATGGTGCGCTGCGGCTACGGCTCCGACATCGAGCTGTTCCAGTACACCTCGCCCGACCAGAAAGACATGACGCCGAAGAACAGCGATATCGGCGGCTATCACATCGCTTTCTATGTCGACGACATCAAAGCCGCGAAGGCTTATCTTGATGGCAAGGGTGTGAAGACCTTCTTCAACCTGTCGGTCGACCAGGGGCC
The DNA here is from genome assembly GCA_963753355.1 of uncultured Alphaproteobacteria bacterium. Lineage (GTDB taxonomy): Bacteria > Pseudomonadota > Alphaproteobacteria > Rhizobiales > Xanthobacteraceae > BOG-931. The sequence goes on along the minus strand of CAVWBV010000014.1, from coordinate 172,749 downwards.
TGCGGCCGGGCAAAGCATCTTCTATTTCCTGGCGCCATGGGGCCTGCAAATGGAAGCCATCAGCTATCCGAACGGCGAGGCGTATGAAAAGACCTCGCCGATCAAGCTGTGGTCGCCGAAGGATCCGTCGCAGTAAGTCTTGAAACAAGAACGCCGCGGCCTCGGCTTATGCGGCCGGCCCGCGGCGTTTTCGTGTCACCTTCAATGATGACGATGTGTCGCACCTGAAAAATGCGAAGCGAGATCGCACTCGGCTGCAGCTGATGCGTGAATTCGCTCTTGCGCTTCTCTCCAGTACGTCGCTAGAGTCGTGCGATCCTGGCACGTGAGCCGATGCGGCGGTGAACCAGAGCTTCCATGCTTAGGCTTCGGTACGGCGGCAGGCTTGCGAGTTGGCTGGCGCTCATCGCGCTGGCGATTCAACTTGCCGTTTCCTTCGGGCACGTTCATCTCGAAGGTGTTCGGCGCACAGATTCCGCGGCGACGATTGTCGCTCGGCAAACACACACCGCCCAATCGTTGCCTTCGCCGCAACCCGGCGATAAAGACGACGATTACTGCGCGATCTGCGCCAGCATCTACCAGGTCGCCAATTCGTTTGTGCCGCCACCGCCGCTGCTGCCGGTGCCGCCGCTTTCCACCGGCCTTGATCACATCGATCGCGGCGCTGCGATATTCATCGCGCCGCGCCGATTAGCATTCCAATCGCGCGCGCCGCCGCTCGCCTGACCTCCGGTCGCAGCTGATCTTCGGCATTGCCGCGGCTTTCCGCCGGCAATGCGCAAAGGTCTTTAACGCGCGGCTTCAACTTTTGATCCTCCGCGCCTGCGCGGCCACGCGGTTGGTCGGTCTTTCCAGTTTTTTGTGTAATGGCGGAACGCTATGAACTTCACCACCAAACTGCTGGGATTAGCTTGCGTGCTCCTTACGCTTGTATTGTGGGCGGTCACCTTTTTGACGGACCCGGCGCCCGGCGCGATTATCACCGCGGCCGCTCTTACCATCGTCACCGCCATCGCCGGCGTCATGACCGCGCTGAGCTGAAAAATGAACGGGAAAAATTTCATTAAGACGTCCGTGACAACGCAACCGCTTCAACGGTGGCGGGGCGGCTTCGCGCGCGCCGCCATCAGCGCCGCAGCTCTGGCGGGCGTCGTTCTCGTGATGGCGTTGAGCGCTCATTCCGCGGCGTTCGCCGAGGTCAATCCATTTGCTGGCATGCGTCGGGCGGCGCCCACCGGCATCACCGGCTGGATATTGGCCGAACAGTCGCGGTTTTATCGCGCGCTGTCCGGCCTTATTCGCGCTGCCAAGACTGACGGTTCGGCGCTGTGGGCGCTGATGGGCATTTCGTTTATTTACGGCATTTTTCACGCGGCCGGCCCCGGGCACGGCAAGGCCGTGATCTCGTCCTATCTCGTCGCCAACGAAGAAACCTGGCGGCGCGGCATCGTGTTGTCGTTTGCTTCCGCGCTGCTGCAAGCCGTTACCGCCATTGTCATCGTCGGGGTTGCCGCCGCGCTGCTCGGCGCCACGGCGAAGATGATGGGTGATACGGTCCGCGTCATCGAAATTGTGAGCTATGCGCTGATTGTGCTGCTGGGAGCGCGGCTGCTTTGGGTCAAGGGCAGGGGCTTCCTTCGCACGTGGCGGGCGATTCGATCATCTGGTGAGGCGAGCGTAGCGGCAACGGACAGGCACGATCATCACCGACACCACGCGCATGATCATGAGGCGCATGATCATAAATCCGATCACGGCGATCACGATCATTCGCAAGACCCGCACGATTACGCCCATGATCATGGACACGGCCATTCGCACGATCATGATCACGCCGAAGAAGAAGACGGCGACGTTCTGCCCTGGGGCCATGCCCACGGACCCGAGCCGGAGGAGTTGGCCGGTCCCGGCGGCTGGCATCGCGGCTTTTCCGCCATTGTCGCTGTCGGTTTGCGGCCGTGTTCGGGCGCGATCATCGTTCTCGTCTTCGCCCTGGCGCAGGGTTTGTTCCTGGCCGGCGTCGCCTCGACATTCGTGATGGGGCTCGGCACCGCGATAACCGTCGCCGCCATCGCAACGCTTGCGGTTGCTGCGCGTACGGTGGCGCAAAAAGTCGCCGCGACGCAGCCGGGATACGGCGCGCTGGCGTTGCGCGGCGTCGAGGTCGGCGCCGCCGTGCTGGTCATTGCCTTCGGCTTCGCCCTTCTCGCCGGCTACATGGCCAGCGAGCGGATGGGGATGTTCTAATCAAATAAAACGCCCTGACTTCGAACTAAGTTAGGACGCTCGAGCAAAACAAAAAGGTGACACCGAAGGGGCTAATCAGTGCGAAAGGTCAGCAGGTGCGACGCATCCGTAGGTATGGGAATGGTGATATCGCCCGCGGCGGCAACCGATGGAGCCAGTAGTCGGCTCGTCATCATGAGAAGCGGAAGCCATTTCGTGCGCTTCCGTGCCGCCTCTTGCCACGGCTGGAGTGCTGGCAATAATCGCGAACAAAACGACCGTCAGAATCCACCCTTTCATAGGCCGTCCCCCTTTGCAGAGGGCCATAATAGAATGATTCTAGACTTGGCGTTGAGCAAACTTGATCTGCAAGCGGGCGAAACTGACCACCCAGCCAAAAGGACACCGAAGCCTTGCGCTTTGTAATGTTATAACCTTACACTAACGAAGCAATGCGATCGCCGCAGTCGACCAGAGGTTTTGCCACTTGGCTCGCGCTGTTCGCGCTGGCCCTGCAGATGGTCGTCTCCTTTGGGCACGTCCATCTGGAAGGGATTTCGCATACCGATCCAGCGCGCGTGGCGTCAGCTACGGCCGGCCACTCCACGCAATCGTTCGTCGTTCAACAATCGGATACCAGCGACGACGACGATGATGCTTACTGCCCGATCTGCGCCAGTGTTTACCTGACGGCCAATTCGTTTGTGCCGGCGCCGCCAGTGCTGCCGTTGCCGACGGCGTCAATTGCCATCGAACATCTCAACCGGCGTGCGCTGTTCTTCATGGCGCCACGCCGATTGGCATTTCAGCCCCGCGCTCCACCGCTCGCCTGACCCTCGGTCGTAGCTGATCTTTGGGATCGCGGTGCTCGTTTGCGGCGGCGAAGTCTCAAGAGGCGCGGACACTTCTTGCACATCTGACTCCGTCCAGCGCGACCGCACTCTTTCAGCCGGTCATTCGGTTTCTTTTTCAATGGCGGAGTGCTATGCCCATCGATGCTTCCCGTCCGTTTCGCACGTGTGTGCTGTGTTGTTGTACGGTTCTCGGGCCGACGATCCTCGTCGAATCGGCGGCGGCCCAAGTTCAGCTTCCCGAAGTTGTCGTCAGCGCGCCGAAGGAAAAACCCAAGCCGCGGCCGAAAGCCGCGCGCGCTGCGCCGCCTTCCGCGCCGGCGGTGGCGGTCACGCCGGCCGCGCAGCTTAACGCCAAGGCCGACGCCTTCGACCAAAGCCGCAGCAATCTCTACACGACCATCGGCACCACGTCCGCCACTATCACTCAGTCGACCGTCCAGGCGCTTCCCGGCGGCGACAACCAGCCGGTGGAAAAAATCCTGTTGCAGACGCCGGGGGTGTCGCAGGACTCCGCCGCAAGCGGGCTCCTTCACGTCCGCAACGATCATGCCAACCTGCAGTTTCGCATCAACGGCGTGATGCTGCCGGACGGACTGACCGGCTTCGGCAGCATTCTCGACGCCAGCTGGATCGGCAGCATCGCCCTGATCACCGGCGCGCTCCCGGCCGAATACGGCCTGCGCACGGTTGGCCTCGTCGACATCACGACACGCCCCGACGTTTTCAACAACACCGGCCAGATCAGCCTTTACGGCGGCAGTCAGGGAACGTTCACCCCGACGATCCAATACGGCGGCACCTTCGGCAGCACCTGTCCGACGACAACTCCGGCCCCCGGAACCCACGCTTTGCCGGGTGCGGATTGCTTTCCCGGCGTTCAGTACTTCTTCGTCGGGCGTTACCTGCAAACCAAGGAAGGCCTCGAAAATCCGCTGCCCTCCTACAGCCCGATCCACGACTTCTCGCAACAGGAAAAGGGCTTCGCTTACATGTCGACATTCGTCGACCCGTATACGCGGCTCAGCCTGATCGCGGGTACGTCCACCAGTTCGTTTCAGATTCCCAACGTGCCGGGTCAGCCGGTCGGGTTGAACGGCGGCGTCACCAGCGCGTTCGGCGTTACCAGCTTCAATTCGGCAGCGCTCAACGAGAACCAGTACGAAGACACCCAATACAGCGTGCTGGCGCTGCAGCGATCGATCAACGGCTTTGACGGACAGATTTCTTATTTCACGCGCTATGACCGTTTGCACTACGAGCCGGATCAGCTTGGTGATTTGTTGATCAATGGCGTCGCTTCGGACGTCGTGCGCCAGTCCCTCACCAACGGAATCCAGGCAGATGGCTCGTATCAGATCAATCCGGCGCACACCGTCCGCACCGGGTTTTTCTTTAGCGGTGAGCAGGCCTTTGTCGGCAACACATCGCTGGTCGAGCCCGTGGTCGGCGGGGCCGCGGTCGATGCACCGTTCAATATCACCGACAACGTCTCGGCCACCGGCTGGCTTGCCGGCGTGTACGTGCAGGACGAGTGGAAACTGACCAACAATTTCACCATCAACGGCGGGCTTCGCTTCGACCAGATGTGGCAATTCGTCGACGCCAACCAATTGAGCCCGCGGATTAATTTCACCTATAAGCCGTTCGAGTACACGACGTTTCACGCCGGCTATGCGCGTTACTTCACTCCGCCGGTAATGGTCGAGGCGGCGCCCGCAAATATCGCTTTGTTCAACAATACCACCGCGGCAGTGCCCACCGGCCAGGGAAACAGTCCGGTACTACCGGAGCGGTCACATTATTTCGATGTCGGCGTCGATCAAAATATTCCGTTCGGTTGCACTAAGCCGGCGGCCAAGGACTGCACCGATCTCGATCTCGGCGTTGATGCCTATTACAAGATCGCGACCGACCTCATCGACAACGGTCTTTTCGGCCAGGCTTACGTGCTCAGCGCTTTTAACTACGCCCAGGGCCTCGTTGAGGGCGTTGAATTGAAGGCCAAATTCCATAGCGGCAATTTCCAGGCCTATGGCAACATTGCGCTCGGCTTCGAGAAGGCGACCGACCCGGTATCGAACCAATATCTATTCGGCAACACGCCGCTCGCCGATCTCGGCGGGTTGACCGAATTCCAGTATCTCCAGACCCACTGGATCTACACCGATCACACTCAGTTAGTTACCGCCTCGGCCGGGGCTCTGTATCAGTTCTGCGGCCGGCCCGCTTACGCGAGCGAGACATTCGGCGCCGGACCGGACGGTTTTTGGAGCATGGGATCTTGGTGCGGAACGAGGCTTAGCGGCGACATGATTTACGGCAGCGGACTGCGCGACGGCGACGCCAATATCGGTACCGTACCGGCCTACACCCAATTCAACGTCGGAATCGCCCGCGAATTCCTGCTTCCGGGCGATCCGAACCCGATGACGCTCCGCTTCGATGTCATCAACCTGTTCGACACCGTCTACCTCATCCGCGACGGCAGCGGCATCGGCGTGTTCGCGCCGCAATACGGCCCGCGTCGCGGTTTCTTTGCGGGCATGTCGAAGAAGTTCGGCGACGCACCGCCGGTATCGGCTGCATATCTGCCGGAAAAAGACCGGCCGCAGCTCTTCAAGGACGGTCCGGCTGTCTACAATTGGACCGGCTTTTATATCGGCGGCAATCTTGGCGGAGCTTGGAGCGGGCTGAGCGCCGCAAATTTTTCAGACACGCTTGGCAGCAGCTTTACGGCGGGAACCAATCTCCAGCCCGTCGGCGGCGGCCAAATCGGCGTCAACTACCAGTTCTGGAATCGTCTCGTCGTCGGCGCCGAGGCGATGTTCGACTGGCTTCCCGGCAGCCAACTTTCACCCATTACTGCAACCGATCCGACCGGGACGGTTTCCGCCAATATCCTGAACGCGAGCGAACACGCGTTGGCCACTGCCACCGCCCGGCTTGGCTATGCCTGGGACCGCATCCTCGTTTATGCGAAAGGCGGCGGCGCCTGGGTGGCAGGGAACAGTCCTACCATTTCCGTAGGCGGAGTGCCGGCAACCTTCGCCAGCGTCGGCAACACGAACGGTTTTGGTTATACCGCCGGATTCGGTCTCGAGTGGGCCTTCGCCAACAACTGGTCGGTACGCGCCGAGTACGACTACATCGGGTTGCCCAACCAGACCTATACGGTAGCAGCCGGCACGCCGACTTTCGGCGGCGACATCATCAACTTTGACGATCGAAACATTTCTCTGATGACCGTAGCTTTCAACTACAAATTCGGCAGTTCGTCGATGCGGCCTTCAGAATAGGAAAGAAGAGATCACATGCCAACCCGCCAAAGTCGCTGAGCTTTTCCACACCGCGCCGAATGGTGCGCCATTTGGCGGTCTGGAAATTGCGGAAGGTACAGTCATGATCGGCACAAAGGAAACAGGCGGTCGGATATTTATGAAAATCGCTTTGATGCTCCGTCCCCTCATTTTTATGATTATCGGGATTGCTGCGGCTCACGCGCAGGATCTGGGCACACTCAACCCGGAGCCGCTGCCGCCGCTGGCAAATCCGAATTCGCCGTCAATTCCGGCAAGAGAACTCTTCGCACGCAAAACGACTCCGTTTGCCGGGCCTGCTCGTTCGATCGGAACGTATAACGGCGGCTGTCTTGAAGGCGGCGTTGCCCTGCCGCTCGCTGGGCCGGCTTGGCAAGTCATGCGCTTGTCGCGCGATCGCTATTGGGGCAACCCGAGTCTCGTCGCCTTTATCGAGCGGCTGGGCGAGAAGGCCAAGAAGGCCGGGTGGAACGGACTATTGATCGGCGACATGTCGCAACCCCGCGGCGGACCGATGCTCAATGGCCATTCGAGCCATCAAATCGGCCTTGACGTGGATATTTGGTTCACTCCGATGCCCAGTCACGAGCTTTCCCGGGAACAGCTTGAGTTCGAGATGGCACTAAAGATGGTCGCAAAAGACCGGCGCGACGTCGATCCGGCGACGTGGACGCATGAACGAACAGAACTCGTCCGCACCGCCGCTCAGGATCCGGTGGTCACCCGAATTTTCGTCAATCCGGCGATCAAGAAGGCGATGTGTCGGGAAGCGGGTTCGGACCGTGCTTGGCTCGCCAAAGTGCGCCCGTGGTGGGGACACGACGAACATTTTCACGTCCGCATCGCTTGTCCGCCGGACAGTCCGTTATGCAAGCCGCAACCGGAGACGGGATCAGGGGATGGATGCGGACAGGAACTCACGGGCTGGCTAAGAAAGACCGAGGCCCCTCCACCGCCGCAGGCCGCGAAGCCGCAACATAATACAAAACTTGCGGCGCTACCGGCGCAGTGCCGGGCTGTTGTCAAAGCACCCTGAACACACCGCGGCCGCGCGCCGTTATCGTGATTAAAACGACTCCTTCTTCCGGTACTACGGTATGATGAAACAACACGACAAGCGACGATCCATTATGCATGAGACATCGCGCGCAGGCGGGAGACGGGTCAAGATAATGGCGCTGGTCGTCGCCGGTACTTTGACGCTCCCGACGTTTGGTCCGACGGCCTTAGCGCAAGATTCGCCTGCGCCTGTCGAGCAGGCGCCGTCGGCGGCGGCGGCCCAACCGACGATTGGCGGTGCATTACTACCGCACGATCTTTCGCCGCTCGGCATGTTCGTTCATGCCGATATCGTCGTTAAGGCAGTCATCGTCGGTCTCGCGTTTGCGTCGCTGGTCACCTGGACTGCCTTTGTCGCCAAGAGCCTGGAGCTCCAGGGCGCGCGCCGCCGCGCCCGTCGCGCGCTGCGCATCGTTTACGGCGCCACCACGCTGAGCCAGGTCGCCCAGCAACTGGGCAAAGGATCCGGCGCCTCCAGTCAACTCGTGCAGGCGGCGGTCGCCGAGATGAGGCTCTCCGAAAATATGCCGGGGGAGGGGGTCAAGGAGCGCATCGCGCTACAACTTGAACGTATCGAGCTCAGGTACAGCCGCAAAATTTCGCTTGGTACCGGCGTGCTTGCGACCATTGGCTCTACGGCCCCGTTTGTCGGATTGTTCGGCACGGTGTGGGGAATCATGAACAGCTTTATCGGCATCTCCAATGCGCACACCACCAATCTTGCCGTGGTCGCGCCCGGCATTGCCGAAGCGCTCTTGGCGACCGCGCTCGGTCTGGTCGCTGCCATCCCGGCCGTTGTCATCTACAACGTACTGGTGCGCTCAACCGCGCACTATCGCGCGCTCCTTGGCGACGTTTCCGCGCAGGTGATGAAGCTCGTCAGCCGCGATATCGACCGCGGCAGTCTGCGGCTCGGAATGGCGGCGGAGTAGGGGCGCATGGCCATTCGTCTCAATCACGGAGCCGACGAACTCGACGAAGTGCATGACATCAACGTCACGCCCTTCATCGACGTGATGCTCGTGCTGTTGATTATTTTCATGGTGGCGGCGCCGCTGGCGACGGTGGACATCCCGGTCGATTTGCCGTCGTCCTCGGCGCAACAGCAGCCGCGCCCGAGCAAGCCGGTTTATCTCACTATCAAGGCCGACCTGAGTTTTGCCATCGGCGACGAACCGATTGCCGCGAGTTCGCTTGCGGCCGCGCTCGATGCCGCGACGGCTTCAAACAAAGACGAGCGCATCTTCCTGCGCGCCGATCGCGCCGTGCCGTATGGCGCCGTCATGCAGGTCATGAATGACCTGCGCGCGGCGAATTATCTCAAAGTCGCCCTGGTAGGGCTCGAAACGCGCGACGCAAAATGACTGCGCGCGAACTGCATTGGCTCGACGACCGCGATCCTCGGACGATCGTGCGCTGGTCGGCCGCGGCGGCGGTTGTAGTCGGCCTGTATGGCGCTTTGATCGCGGGCTACCTCGTTTGGCATCAGCCGGGCGAAGAGATAGGCGATTTGACACCCGTCGTTACGGTCGACCTTGCACCTATCGATAGCGTCGCCGACGCCAATCAGCGCGACATTGCGCCGGGACCGGAGGATATGGTCGAGCAGAAGCCGGTACCGGAAGCGGAAAAACAGCCGGAAGAGCAGCCAAAGACCGAGGAGCCGCCGCCACCGGCGGCCACAGCCGATATTGCGTTGCCTGAACCCAAACCGCCGCAGAAGGTGGAGGAGGAGCGCCCGCCCGCTCCCCGCACGATGGCGCGCGTCGAAGGCGGCGCGCCGCGCGTTGCGCCGTCGTGGCAAGCCGATTTGGTCAGGCATCTGCAACAGTACAAGCGATACCCCCCGGGCGCGCAGGCAAAACACGAGCAGGGCGTGGTGCTGCTCGGCTTCAGCGTCGATCGCAGCGGGCGCGTGCTGACGCGCCGTGTCGTGCAGAGCTCAGGCCATCCCGACCTCGACCAGGAAGTGATGGAAATGGTCATGCGCGCGCAGCCGCTGCCGGCTTTCCCGCCGAGCATGACGCAATCGGAACTCGATCTTACCGTTCCGATTCGTTTTTCACTGCGCTGACGGGGCGGCTTTGTTCGACCTAACCAACTAGATAGCTACGTCGGGAGCGTCGTGCTGCCAGCGGCCGATCAGGCCGGCAATGACCGCGCCGATAATGGGCGCAAGCCAGAACAGCCAGAGCTGCGAGATATAGGCCGCGCCGGCAAACAACGCCGGCCCCGTGCTTCGCGCCGGATTGACCGAGGTGTTAGTGACCGGGATCAGCACGAGATGAATGAGCGTCAGGCAAAGCCCGATAGGGATACCGGCAAAGCCGACTGCCGCGCCTTTCGAGGTGGTGCCAATGATGACGTAGAGGAAAAAGAATGTCGCCAAGGCCTCGATCAGAAAGCACGACGTCAGATTATATTTGCCCGGGCTAAGGTCACCATAGCCGTTGGAGGCAAAGCCGCCGGGGACCCAATCCGGTTTGCCGGATGCGATCAAATAGAGCACGGCCGCCGCCACGATAGCGCCGACGACCTGGGCGACGATGTAGGGGATGACGTCTTTGGCCTTGAAGCGGCCAGCCGTCCACAGCCCGATAGTGACCGCACAATTGAAATGCCCGCCGGAAATGTGACCGACGGCGTAGGCCATGGTGAGCACGGTCAAGCCGAAGGCCAGGCTCACGCCCAAAAATCCGATACCGAGAGTTGGAAAGCCCGCGGCAATCACCGCGCTGCCGCAACCGGCGAAAGTCAGCCAAAAGGTACCGAAAAACTCGGCACCGAGACGCCGCGTCATATCCATTTTATTTCCCCCGGTTCGCCTGATGGCGCATTGACAATAACGAGAGAAGTTCGCATCGGAAACAAACGCGTGCGCGTTTGCACAGCATATTAGGGCTGCGGCGCCGGTTGACGCGGCTCGGGCAGGAAGAACGTCTGCAAGGCCGGTACGATCACGAGCAGCATAATCGGCCCGATCAGCATGCCGCCGACGATGACGGTTGCGAGCGGCCGCTGCACTTGGCTGCCGATTCCGGTCGAGATCGCGGCCGGCAACAGGCCGATGCAGGCTGACAGCGTCATCATCAGGATCGGGCGCATTTGCTCGCCGACGGCGTGAAACATCGCCTCAATCGGCGTCATCCCGCTTACCGCGACGCGATAGTAACCGTTGATGATGAGAATGCCGCTCATCACCGATACGCCCATCAGCGAGATGAATCCAATCGCTGCCGATATGCTGAAATCCAGTCCGCCCACGTAGAGCGCGACGAGCCCGCCCGAAATCGCAAACGGCAGTCCAAGCAGCGCCAATAGGCTGTCGCGCCAGGAATTGAAAAGTCCGTACAGCAGCACGACGATCAGGAGAAAAGTGACCGGCAGGATGATAAGAAGTCGCTGCTTGGCCTGCTGCAGCCATTCGAATTCCCCGGCCCAGGAAATCCGATAGCCGGTAGGCATTTTGACATTGCGCGCGATGCGCTCCTGCGCTTCGGCAACCGCGCCGGCGAGGTCGCGGCCGCGGACGCTAAACTTGATCGGCACGAAACGCTGGCTGCGTTCGCGAAAGATATAGGACGCCCCGGTCTCAAGCGAGATCGAGGCGAGATCGCTTAAGGGAATGTAGGCGTTGATGCCGTTCGAGTTTTGGTAGGCGACTTTAAGATTGCGTACCGCGTCGATGTTGCCGCGGTATTCCGGCGCCAGCCGCGCGACCACCGCGAATTGGCGGTCTGCTTCCAACAGCGTCGTGGCGGTGGTTCCGCCCAGCGCCGCCTGGATGACACTGTTGATGTCGTTGACGCTTAAGCCGTAGCGCGCCGCCTTGGCACGATCGATCTTGATGTTCAGGTTGGGTTGCCCGAGCACCCAGAATGCGCCGAGATCGGTAATTCCCTGCACCTTTTCCATTTCGCGCATGATGTCGCGCGCAATGTTCTCGAGCCGTGAAAGATCGGGCCCGATGATCTTGACCGAATTGGCGCCTTTCACGCCCGAGAGTCCTTCCTCGACGTTATCCTGAATGTATTGGGAGAAGTTGAAATCGATGCCGACGAACTCGTGGTCAAATTCATCCTGCAGGTCTTTAATGAGGTTGGCTTTGTTATAGCCCGTAGGCCACTCATCGAACGGCTTTAACGGCACGAAGAATTCGGCGTTGAAGAAGCCGGCGGCATCGCTGCCGTTGTCGGGGCGGCCGTGCTGGGAGGTGACCGTGACGACTTCGGGATGCTTGAGAATGATCTCGCGGATTCTGTTGACGATCGGCATGCCGGCATCGAGCGAGATGGTTGGCGGCATGGTGGCGCGAATCCAGAGGTTTCCCTCCTCCAGCGTCGGCAGGAATTCGCTGCCAAGCCGCGAGCCGAGGAAAAAACTCACCGCAAGAAACACCAACCCGATGGCAATGGTGGTCTTCCTGTTGCGCAGCGACCAGCGCAGCACCGGCGTGTAAACCGCACGCAAGCCGCGCACCAGGATCGTTTCCACCTCGCGCACCCGTTCGGGAAGCAGCAGCGATGTGAGACACGGCGTCACGATGAACGTCGCCAGCAGCGCGCCGACCAGAGCGTAGGCATAGGTCTGCGCCATCGGGCTGAAAATCTGTCCTTCGACACCTTGCATGGTGAACAGCGGGATAAAGGCCGCGACGATGATGGCGGTGGAAAAGAACACCGCTTTGTCGATTTGCAAGGCGCTGATGAGGATGAGCCGCAGCCGGTCCGTCCACGGCGAGGCTTGCGACGCATCTGTGACACTCGTCGGGTCGGGCCCCCAACGCCGCTCGGCAAGATTGCGGAACAGTTGTTGCCTGGCCTCGGGACTCGCCTGGAAATTCCGGTAGACGTTCTCGACGAGAATAACGGCGGCATCGACAATAATGCCGAAATCAACGGCGCCTACGGAAAGAAGGTTCGCGTCCTGGCCGCGCAGGACCAGGATGATGATGCTGAAGAACAAAGCGAATGGAATATTTGCGCCGACGATAATGGCGCTGCGCAAATCGCCAAGGAAGACCCATTGGATGAAGAAAATCAACACACAGCCGAACACGAGATTATGCAGGACGGTATTGGTGGTGACCGCGACCAGCTGGCTGCGATCGTAGTAGGGCACGATCTTGACGCCGGGCGGCAGCGAGCCGTCGGTATTGATTTTCTGAACCTCGGCGTGAACGCGATTGATCACATCCTTGGTGTGCAGCGTGCGGTTCATGACCACGATCGCAGCGACGATATCGTCTTCGTGGTCGCGTCCGGCCTTGCCGAGCCTCGGCACGTAGCCGACCGTGACCTTGGCGACGTCTTTGACCAGGACTGGTACGCCGTTCGTCTGGTTCAGCGGAATGTTCTCGATATCTTCGACCTTGTAGCCCTGCGTCAGATCTTCATCGCCGCCGCTGTTCATCAAGCCGACGCCGCGGATATTCACCGACTGCTGGCCCATATTGATGGTGCGGCCGCCGACATTGATGTTGGCGTTGCCAAGCGCGGTGATGACTTGCGGCAGCGTGACGTTGTAGGCGTCGAGCTTGTGCAAATCGACCTCGACGTCGTACTCCTTGGTGGTCCCGCCCCAAGTGTTGATCTGCACGATTCCCGGCACGCCGAGGAGCCGGCGTTGCAAAATCCAGTCCTGCACGGTGCGCAGATTGGTCAAGCCGAAGTGCGGCGGCCCGGTGACCTGATAGCGGTAGATTTCGCCGACCAGGCTGGTGGCTTGAATGGTCGGGGTGATGTTGTTGGGCAGACTGACGTTCTGCTGCAGATTGATCGCGGTTTGGGTCAGCGCGAAGTAGTAGTCCACGCCGTAATAGAAGGTGACGCGGACGAAGGTGAGGCCGTAGAACGAAGTCGATCGAATGACGTCGACGCCGGGCGTTGCAGCGAGCCCTACCTCGATCGGGACGGTGAAGTAGCGCTCCATTTCTTCGGCCGACAGGCCGGGCGCTTGGGCGGTGATCTCGAGAATGACCGGGGCCGGATTCGGATAGGCCTCGATATTGAGTTTCGAAAACGCGAACAATCCGGCGCCGAGGAAGACCAGCAGTCCCAACAGGACGAGCGGGCGGCGTGTCAATCCGAATACGAGCAGGCCCTTGAGCACGAATCGTTCCTCGCCGCTTGCTGTGATTTATCACAGCATTTGTGGCAGCGAATTGGAACGCCGGGCAATGTTTCGGCGCGGGAAGGGGTGCGTCCAAGAGGGATTTGGCGTCGCGGGGCGCTAGTTTAGAGGCAGGATAGGGTACAGCGCCTTCGGCAACGTCGGAGCCTAGTGCGCCTTCGATTGCTCGCGGACGAGATTGATGATCGCCGAAAAGTCGAGCCCGCTGTGACCCTCGTCGGCGAAGTGCTGATAGATTTCAGCCGCATGCGCCCCGATTGCGTTTTTGACCTTCGCTGAATCGGCCGCCGCTTTGGCAAGCTTGAGGTCTTTCAACATCAACGCCGCTGCGAAGCCCGGCTTGTAGGAATTGTTGGCCGGGCTTGCCGGCACCGGTCCCGGCACCGGGCAATAGCTGGTCAGCGCCCAGCACTGCGCGGACGAGGCCGAGGCGACGTCGAACAGGGCCTGATGCGAAAGCCCGAGTTTCTCGCCCATAACGAAGCCTTCGCAGACCGCGATCATCGAGGTGGCGAGAATCATGTTGTTGCAGATCTTGGCGACTTGCCCGTTGCCCGCCTCGCCGCAATGCACGATGCGCTTGCCCATCCGTTCGAGCACTGGCTTGCCGCGGTCAAAGGCGTGGCTCGATCCGCCGACCATGAAGGTCAGCGTTGCCGCCTTGGCGCCGCCGACGCCGCCGGACACCGGCGCATCAAGCGTGCCAAGGCCGCTCGCCGCCGCGAGCTTATGCGCCTTCCGCGCGCTGTCGACGTCGATGGTCGAGCAATCGATGAACAAGGTGCCCTGTCGTGCGTGCGGCACGATCTCGTTCCAGACTGAAAGCACATGCTCGCCCGCCGGCAGCATGGTGATGACGACGTCGGCGTTTTCCACGCAGGCCTGCGCGTTGGCGACAATCTGCACGCCATCGGAGGCCGATGTCGCGCGCGAATCCGCCACAACATCGAAGCCGTGCACCCGTTCGCCAGACTTGACGAGATTGGCGGCCATCGGGCCACCCATGTTTCCGAGACCGATGAATCCGATGTTGGGCATCTGCGAAAGCCTCTTTTAATTCGGGAAGTTCAATTCCAGCGCGCCGACGGATTGGAAATGCCGGCCGACGATGTCGGGCGTGACGTCTTGGAGCTTGTCCGGCCGCCATTTCGGATCGCGGTCCTTGTCGACAATGGTCGCGCGAACGCCCTCGACGAAGTCGTGGCCGGCGATTGCGGCAAGTGCGATCCGAATGTCCTGCTGAAAGCTTTCCTCCATCCGCTTGAATGATACCGCGTCGCGGATGTTGCGCAACGTGACCTTCAGCGAGGTCGGCGACGCTTTGTCCATTGCCGCGGCCGCCGCGCCCGCCTCGGCAACGTCACTCGATTGCAGCCTAAGCATAATGGCTTCAACGCTATCCGCCGGGTAACATTGGTCGATCCAGGATCGAGCGGCTTGCAGGCGGCTGGTCGCGGGCGGGTCGGTTATGCCGGCAAGCGCGCGTTTGACGTCCGTCGCGGTGCGGCAATCGGCGAGCGCGCCGGGAAGTTCGGGGAGCCTTGCAGCCGCGATCTGTACATCGGCAAAGCCGCAATAAATCGCGTCGGCAGCATTCATGCGATCCCCGGTGAGCGCCAGATGAGTTCCCGTCATTCCGGGAGATCGGGCCAACAGAAACGACGCGCCGACGTCGGGAAAAAAGCCAATGCCGACTTCGGGCATCGCCACGGCCGAGCGTTCAGTCACGATACGGAATGCCGCGTAGCCTGACAGACCGACGCCGCCGCCCATTACCAGTCCGTCCATCACTACGACGAGCGGTTTTGGATAACGCCCGATCAAAACATCCAAATAATATTCGGTGGACCAGAATTGTGCGGGCAGGTCGGTTCCTGCTTTCGCGGCATCGTAAAGCGCCCTGATATCGCCGCCGGCGCAAAAGCCGCGGTCGCCGGCGCCGTCGATGAGAACGACGCCGGCCTCGGGATCGCCCTCCCAGGCGCGCAAATGCGCCGTCATCTCGACCGCCATGGCGAGCGTGAGCGCGTTGAGCGCCTTTGGCCGGTTGAGCGTGATCCGGCGCAGCGTGCCTTCGCGGCGGACGATGATTTCGCCGTCCTGCAGCGTGGTCACGCTATCGTCCGACCAGGTTGCGCGCCACGATGACCCGCATGATCTCGTTGGTGCCTTCGAGGATTTGGTGCACCCGCAGATCGCGCACGATTTTCTCGATGCCGTATTCCGACAGATAACCGTAGCCGCCGTGCAGTTGCAGCGCTTGATTGGCGATATCGAAGCAGGTGTCGGTGACGAAGCGCTTGGCCATGGCGCAAAGCTGCGTGGCGTCGGCGTCCTTGCGATCGAGCGCGGCGGCGGCGCGCCACAACAGCGTGCGCGAAGCTTCAAGGCCGGTCGCCATGTCGGCAAGGCGGAATTGCAGCGCCTGGAATTCGTCGAGCCGCCGGCCAAACGCTTTGCGCTCTTTCATGTAGGCGAGCGATTTTTCCAGCGCGACGTGCGCACCGCCGAGCGAACAGGCGGCGATGTTGAGCCGCCCGCCATCGAGTCCGGCCATGGCGATCTTGAAACCTTCGCCTTCCGCGCCGAGCCGGTTGTCCGCCGGCACGCGCACGTCCTGAAAGACCACGGCGCGGGTCGGCTGTGCATTCCAGCCCATTTTCCGTTCGTTGGCGCCGAGCGAAATTCCCGGCGTGTCGCCCGGAACAACAAAAGTGGATATGCCCGATGGCCCGGCGTTACCGGTACGCGCCATCACGACGTAGAGATCGCCGGCGCCTGCGCCCGAGATGAATTGTTTTTGGCCGTTAAGAACGTAGGTGTCGCCATCGCGCGCTGCGCGTGTCGCGAGCGCCGCGGCGTCCGAGCCGGCGCCGGGTTCGGTGAGGCAGTAGCTCGCCAGAAATTCCATGGCGCAGAGCTTCGGCAGCCATTGGCTTCTTTGCTCCGGCGAGCCGAAGCCGTCGATCATCCAGGCGGCCATGTTGTGAATAGACATATAGGCGGCGACCGTCGGACACCCCGTCGCCAGCGCCTCGAAGATCAAAGTCGCATCAAGGCGCGAAAGCGCCGAGCCGCCGACATCGGATGCCACATAAACTCCGCCCATGCCCAGGGCGGCGGCCTGGCGCATTTCGGCGACGGGAAAATGCTTGGTCTCATCCCAGACGAGCGCGTGCGGCGCAAAAACCTCGGCCGCGAAGGTGCGCGCCATATCGCGCACGGCGACTTGATCTTCGCCCAAAGAAAAGCGCGTTGCCGCACCCGTCGGTACATCGAGCATGAAGCATGACCCGGGTTAATCTCGCCGGAGATTAAGGAAGGCGAGGGCGTTTTTGCGTCAAAATGACTAGGCTTGACGCTGGAAATAGCATTGTCGTTTTTAGCCGGCAATGCGAGAATTCCCACGTGGATTTGGGTTAAAATTCATAAGCGGGTGACCATGGATTGGGGGATCTGGGGTTCACCTTTCCGCCGGTTTGGGGCCGTAAGCCCTATTGGCGGGTGGTGTGTTTGGCGCGCGAGCGCAGTACAAGGGCGTCACCAGTCCCCCACTACGAATGGGCGCGTCGTGAGCGCGCGTAACAAAAAGGGGGCGGAGGAGCGCCGTGCAGCCGATTGATGGCAGCCTCGATACGCTGCCAAAGCTTCTCATGCACAATGCCAAGGCTATCGGCGCACGTCCCGCTATGCGCCATAAGGACCTCGGCATTTGGAATACCTGGACCTGGGCGCAAATGCTCGAGGAGGTCTGCGCGTTTTCCATCGGGCTCGCCGAAATCGGACTCAAGCGCGGCGAAAAATTCGCCATCGTCGGCGGCAATCGCCCGCGGCTCTATTGGGCCATGTGCGCCGGCCAGGCGCTCGGTGCCGTGCCGGTGCCGGTTTACGCGGACGCGGTCGCCGAGGAGATGGCCTTCGTGCTGGCGCACGCGGAAGTGACGCTTGCCGTCGTCGAGGATCAGGAGCAGGTCGATAAAATAATCGCGGTGTCCGAGCAGCTGCCGCGGTTAGGAAAACTTATCTACGACGAGCCGCGCGGCTTGAAGGACTACGACCACGGACGCCTGATTTCCTTTGCGGATGTGCAAGCAATCGGCCGCAAGAAACTCGCCAGCGATAGTGGATGCCTCGCGCGCTGGGAGGCAAGCGTGGCCGAAGGCAAAGCCGACGACCTCAGCGTTATTCTCTATACGTCGGGCACGACGGGCCGCTCGAAGGGCGTGATGCTTACCCACCGTAACACCATCGTGTCGGCGCGTAACGCCAACATCTTCGACCGGCTCGACCAAAACGAAGAGGTGATCGCCTATCTGCCGCTGGCGTGGGTCGGCGACTACATCTTTTCTTTTGTGCAGGCCTACGTCGCCGGCTACTGCGTCAATTGTCCGGAAGCGCCCGACACCGTCGTCCAGGACCGGCGCGAGATCGGCACGACGTATGCGTTCGCGCCGCCGCGGGTCTACGAGAACATCCTGACGCTGACCATGGTGCGCATGGCGGACGCCGGCGCCATCAAACGCAAAGCGTTCGATTTCTTCATCGGGGTCGCGCGGCGGTGGGGCGAAAAGATCCTCGACGGCGAGAAGGTGCCGCTCGGCGGCCGTTTGCTCTATGCCATCGGCCGGCTTTTTGTTTACGGGCCGGTGATGAACCAGTTCGGCCTGTCGCGCATTCGCGTGGCCTATACCGCGGGCGAAGCGATCGGTCCGGAGATTTTTCGGTTCTGGCGCGCAATGGGGATGAACTTAAAGCAGCTCTACGGCCAGACCGAGGCCTCGGTCTACGTCACCGCACAGCCGGATGGCGAGATTTTCGCCGACAGCGTCGGCAAGCCATCCCCTGACGTCGAGATAAAAATATCCGACAAAGGCGAAGTGCTGTTTCGTTCGCCCGGCGTTTTCGCCGGATATTACAAAGATGCCGAGAAGACCGCCGAGGTGCTCACCTCGGATGGCTGGGTGCATACCGGCGACGCTGGTTTCTTTGATACCAAAAGCGGCCAGCTCAAAATCATTGATCGTGCGAAGGATGTCGGCCGTCTTAATAATGGCACGGTGTTCGCGCCGAAATACATCGAGAACAAGCTCAAATTCTATCCCAACATCCGCGAGGCAGTGGCAATCGGCGCCGATCGCGATTTCGTCAGCGTCATGATCAACATTGACGTGACTGCGGTCGGCAGCTGGGCGGAGCGGAATAATGTCGTCTACGCTTCTTACCAGGAGCTGGCGGCGCACCCGCGCGTCTACGATATGATCACAAGTCACGTCGATGAGGTGAACCGCTCGCTGTCGGAAGAGGAGATGGTGGCGGGCGCGCAGATCAAGCGCTTCCTCATCCTGCACAAAGAGCTCGACCCGGACGACGGCGAACTGACGCGTACGCAAAAGCTCCGCCGTGGTCACATTATCGACCGCTACAGTCCGCTGGTCGAAGCATTCTACAACGGCTCGAGCACGGCGCAGATTTCAACGCAGGTGACGTTCGAAGACGGCCACAAAGGCGTCCTCGCAGCGCGCGTCGCTATTCGCGACATGAAGGTCTATCCGGTCGCCGCGGCGCGAATGGTGCGCGCCGCATGAGGGCACCTTCGGTGGGCGACACGGCGCTCGGCGAGGTGCTGCTCGCGGTTGAAGACGTTTCCCTGTCGTTCGGCGGCGTGCGGGCTCTGACCGGGGTATCTTTCGACATCCGCAAGGGCGAAATCCGCGCCATCATCGGCCCGAACGGCGCCGGCAAGACGTCCATGCTCAACGTCGTCAACGGCTTTTATCAGCCGCAGTCGGGCCGGATCACCTTCAAGGGCGAAGTGCGCAAGGCCATGCGGCCGTACGCGGCGGCGCGCGGCGGTATCGCGCGGACTTTCCAGAACCTAGCGCTGTTTCGCGGCATGACCACGCTGGACAACATTCTGGCCGGGCGGGCGCTGAAAATGCACCGAGGCTTTTTCTGGCAGCTTATCCGGCACGGGCCGGCGCTGGCGGAGGAGGTCGAGCATCGGCGCCGCGTCGAGGAGATCATCGATTTTCTGGAAATCGCGGCCATCCGCAAAATTCCGGTCGGGCGCTTGCCTTACGGCTTGCAGAAGCGCGTCGAGCTTGGCCGGGCGCTGGCCATGGAGCCCGACCTGTTGTTGCTCGACGAGCCGATGGCGGGCATGAACCTCGAAGAAAAAGAGGACATGTCGCGGTTTATCATCGACGTGAACCAGCAATACGGCACCACGATCGCACTGATCGAACACGACATGGGCGTCGTGATGGATTTATCCGACCGCGTGGTCGTGCTCGATTACGGCCGCAAGATCGCCGATGCCGCGCCCGACGACGTCAAGAAAGACGAAAACGTGATCCGCGCTTATTTGGGGCAGCCGCACGGGGTGAGCGTGTGAGGATATCTCCGGAGTCGGTCGCATCTCGTGCTGCTCCGCTTTGCGGAGGAGGGGAACGCTAGCCGATGCACCTCCTCTACCAAATCTTCATCGATCCGTTCGTGCAGATGGGCGCGGCGCCGGATTTGCTCGCCCAGACGCTGTGGGACGGCCTCGTCGCCGGCGTGCTTTACGCGCTGATCGCACTTGGCTTCGTGCTGATTTTCAAGGCGTCGGGCGTGTTCAATTTCGCCCAGGGCATCATGGTGGTGTTTGCCGCGCTGACGCTGGTCGGACTGCATGAGCACGGCGTTCCGGCGTTCCTCGCGCTCGGGCTCACCATCGTCGTCATGTTTGTGCTCGCCCTCGGCGTCGAGCGCCTGATGCTGCGGCCGCTGGTCAACCAGTCTGACGTCATCTTGTTCATGGCCACCTTCGGCCTGACTTACATTCTTATCGGTTTCGGCCAGCTCCTGTTCGGCGGCAACCCCAAGGTGATGATTGCGAATGAGCTTTACCTGCCGAGCGGTGAAATGAGATTCAAGGGGCTTGGCGGTTTCGTTTCGTTTCAGAAAATCGACATCGCCGCGGTGATTATTGCTTCGCTCATGGTCGCCGTGCTGGCGGTATTTTTTCAGCGCACCCGCATCGGCCGCGCGTTGCGCGCGGTCGCAGACAGCCACCAGGCGGCGCTCTCGGTCGGCATTTCGCTCGAGCAGATCTGGGTGATCGTCTGGTTTGCTGCCGGCGTCGTCGCGCTCACCACCGGCATAATGTGGGGCGCGCGTTCGGAAGTCTCGTTTTCGCTGCAGATCATCGCGCTCAAGGCGCTGCCGGTTCTGATTCTCGGCGGACTGACATCGATTCCGGGCGCCATCGTCGGGGGGCTCATAATCGGCATCGGTGAGAAACTGGGCGAATTCTATTGGGGACCGCTGCTTGGCGGCGGCATCGAGACCTGGTTCGCCTACGTCATTGCGTTGGGCTTTCTGGTGTTCCGGCCGCAGGGCCTGTTCGGCGAAAAGATCATCGAGCGGATTTGAGCGATGCTTTATCGCGAGGTAGGCCAATACAAGACCAGCTATGCCGCCGACATGGCGGTGTTCCCGATCCTTCAGGACAGGATCGGCATCGGCGTTATCCTGTTGGTGGCCTTTGTCGGCATTCCGCTCGTGGGCAACGACTTTTTGCTCCAGGCGGTGATGATTCCGTTTTTGATCTTTTCGTTGGCCGCGATCGGGCTCAACCTGCTCACCGGTTATACCGGCCTGCTGTCGCTCGGCACCGGGGCTTTCATGGGCGTCGGCGCCTACGCCTGCCTGAAACTGACGACGTATTTCCCCCAGGTGAACATCATCGTCTGGATCATTGCGTCCGGCTTTTTCTCGGCCGCGGTTGGCGTTCTGTTCGGCCTACCATCGCTGCGGATAAAAGGTTTCTACCTGGCAGTGGCGACGCTTGCCGCGCAGTTCTTTCTCGAGTGGTGCTTCATTCGCATCCCTTGGCTCTATAACTACGCCGTCTCCGGCGCGATCGAAGTGCCGAAACGTACGCTCGCCGGCATACCGGTCACCGGTCCGACAGCAACGTCGCTCACCCGATATTTGGTCGTGCTGTGCATCGTGGTGGTGATGACCTGGGTTGCTTCGAACCTCGTGCATGGCCGCATCGGCCGGATGTGGATGTCCGTGCGCGACATGGATCTCGCTGCCGAACTGATCGGCATCAGGCTGTTGCGGGCCAAACTTCTCGCTTTCGCGGTTTCGTCTTTTTATTGCGGCGTCGCCGGCGCCATGATCGTGTTCTTGTGGTATGGCGGCGCCGAAGCCAACGTATTCGCCATCGACCAGAGTTTTCTGATCTTGTTCATGGTGATCATCGGCGGGCTGGGCACGCTGATTGGATCGTTCTTCGGCGCGGCGCTCATCTACATCTTGCCGATCGTGTTGCGATTGGTTCCGGAGGCGTTCGGGTTGCCGCTATATCCCGCGACCGTCGAGCATCTTCAGTTCGTGATCCTCGGCGCGCTGATTATTGTCTTCCTGGTGGTCGAGCCCAGCGGGCTGGCGCGGCTGTGGCAAATAGGAAAGCAGAAACTGCGGGTTTGGCCGTTTCCTTATTAGGACCGGACGGCTGGTTGGGTCGCCAGGCTTGCGACAAATCGTCGTAAACCGGCTGTGGCCTCGATCTTTACCGGGCCATGAGCCGCGAAAGGCCGGTATCCGGCTCGTTCCAAATGAAATTCTCCATCGGCGGTCTTAACCGAGGCAAGACCCGGGTGTGGCCATTTAATGTCTGATGGGGCAAACTCTCAGGCCTTCCGGCAAACAAGCCGGCCGGACCCAAGTCTTCGCGACAGGTTCGTAGGATTACAAATGCGCCGGCCGGGGCTATTCGGCGCAAACAAGGGAGAAAACGGCCATGCATTTGAAACACCTTGCGCTCTGCCTGGCGGTAGCCATCGCGCCGGTCGCCGTTACTGCGGCGCAGGCAGAGGACGGGATCTACATTCCGCTCTTCAGCTACCGTACCGGTCCGTTCGCGACCTCCGGCATACCGATCGCCAACGGCATGGCGGATTACCTCAACATGCTCAACGAGCGCGATGGCGGCATCGGCGGCGCCAAGCTTATCGTTGAGGAGTGTGAGACCGGCTACGACACCAAGAAGGGTGTCGAATGCTACGAGTTGGTGAAGAGTAAGCACCCCGTAGTCATCAACCCCTATTCGACCGGAATAACGCTGCAATTGATCCCCAAGGCGGCAGTCGACAAGATTCCGATTCTCTCCATGGCTTACGGCCTCTCCGCATCGGCCGACGGCAATGACTTTCCGTGGATCTTCAACCCTCCGGCAACCTACTGGGACGGGGCCTCGGCCTTCGTGCGCCATGTCGCCGACGTCGAAGGCGGTTTCGATAAGCTAAAGGGCAAGAAGTTAGGATTGATCCATCTCGACGCGCCTTACGGCAAAGAGCCGATTCCGCTGTTGCAGGCATTGGCCGCCGACTACGGCTTCGAACTGAAACTCTATCCGGTCCCCGTCGCTGAAATGCAGAACCAAGGCTCGCTCTGGCTCAACATCCGGCGCGACCGTCCCGATTGGCTCTACATGCAGGGCTTCGGCGCCATGAACCCGACAGCGGTCAAGGAAGCGTCCAAGATCGGCTATCCGATGGATCACTTCGTCGGCAACTGGTGGGCCGGCAGCGATGATGATGCCCGTCCGACCGGGGCCGAAGCCAAGGGCTACGAGTCACTCGATCTCAACGCGGTCGGCCCGAACTTCCCGGCGTTGCAGGACATCATCAAATACGTCGTCGACAAGGGCAAAAGCCAGGTCGCATCGAAGGACAAGGTCGGTGAGAATTTCTATAATCGCGCCGTCCTCAACTCGGTCATCATGGCCGAAGCGATCCGCAACGCGCAGCATCTGACCGGCAAGAAGGTTATCGACGGTGAGGATTTCCGCCGCGGCATGGAAACGCTCAACATTTCCGCGGCGCGTTTCAAGGAAATCGGTCTGGAGAAATTCGCGAGCCCGATCAAGGTCAGCTGCTCCGACCATAACGGCCACGGCGGTATTTCCGTGGTGCAGTGGGATGGCACCAAGTGGCAGACCGCAGTGCCCTCAATTCAACCGATCAAGGACAAGGTGCTGCCGCTGATCGATTCCGCTGCGGCGGACTACGTCAAGGCCAACGCGGGTTGGCCGAAGCGGACCGAACCTTGCGACAAGTCGTCGTAGGCTAAAACTGAGCCGCTTTCCCGGACGCGGTGCAGCGTGCAAACGCTGCACCGCCCGGGCAAACGAGTTCAGGCGGGGGAAATGGTCATGGCCGCCGTTGAGCCGGCGCAATCCCCGGATGCGGCGACCGCCGCGGCGACGCCGATTCTTGCCCTCAACAACATCGAGGTCGTATACGACCGCGTCATTCTTGTTCTCAAGGGCGTCTCGTTGTCCGTGCCGAGCGGCGGGATTGTCGCACTGCTTGGCGCCAACGGCGCCGGCAAGACGACGACGCTCAAGGCGATATCCAATCTGCTGCACTCGGAACGTGGCGAGGTCACCAAAGGCGCGATCGTATTCGACGGCGCCGAAGTGCAGTCGCAGTCGCCCAACGCTCTGGTGCGGCGCGGCTGCATCCAGGTGATGCAAGGCCGCTATTGCTTCGGGCACCTGACCGTCGAGGAAAATCTTCTCACCGGCGCGTTCACCCGCCGCGAAGGCGCTGCCGCGATCCGCGCCGATCTCGAGAAGGTGTACGGCTATTTTCCGCGCCTTCGTGAGCGGCGCCAGTCGCTGGCCGGCTACACCTCAGGCGGCGAGCAACAGATGTGCGCGATCGGCCGGGCGCTGATGTCGCATCCGAAGATGATCCTGCTCGACGAGCCGTCGATGGGGCTTGCCCCGCAGATCGTCGAGGAGATTTTCACCATTATGAAAAACCTCAATCAGAGCGAGGGTGTGTCGTTTCTGCTGGCCGAGCAGAACACGCATCTGGCGCTGAAATATGCCGGGTATGGCTATATTCTGGAAAACGGACGCGTCGTGCTCGACGGCACGGCGGGCGCGCTCACCGAAAACGAAGACGTCAAGGAATTTTATCTCGGCATTGCCGAAGGCAAGCGCAAATCCTTCCGCGAGGGCAAGCACTATAAGCGGCGCAAGCGCTGGCTGGCTTAAGCGGCGAGGGGGGCTTCGGCACGCGCCGAGGCGATCAGCGGAACCCAGCCTCGATGGTTACGCCCTTTGGCGGCGCGATGTTATCCGGCACGAAAAAGTCCTGCGCCAGTTTTTGCCCCGCATCCACTCGGTATTGTTCAAAATCCGTCACGCCATTTTCCGCGAGGAAGTTATCGTCGATGAGGAAGTTGCCGGAGAATTCGCGCGCCGGCTTGTTGAACACGGCGTATGCCGCGTCCGCCATGATCTGTGGCTTGCGCGACTGCCGCATCAGCGCGTCGCCGCCCAGCAAGTTCTGCACCGCCGCGGTCGCGATTACGGTGCGCGGCCACAGCGCATTGACCGCGATGCCCTTGCGGCGAAGTTCGCCGGCAAGCCCCAGCACCACCAGACTCATGCCGAATTTGGCCATGGTGTAAGCGGTGTGTGGCGCAAACCATTTCTCCTTCATGTCGAGCGGCGGCGAGATCATCAGAATGTGCGGATTTTCCGCTTTTTCCAGATGACCGATCGCCCATTTCGACACGACGAAAGTGCCGCGTGTGTTGATTTGATGCATCAGGTCAAACCGCTTCATGTCGGTCACGGGCGTTGGCGTCAGCGAAATGGCGCTGGCATTGTTGACGACAATATCGACGCCGCCGAACTGCGCGGCCGTCTTGTCGAGTGCTTCCTTGACCATTCGTTCGTCGCGCACGTCGACGACGAGCGGCAGCGCCTTGCCGCCGGCGCGCTCGATATCCTCCGCTGCGGTATAGATCGTGCCGGCCAGCTTCGGATGCGGCTCCGTCGTTTTGGCGGCGATCGCGATATTGGCGCCGTCGCGCGCAGCGCGAAGCCCGATGGCCAACCCGATGCCGCGCGAAGCACCGGTGATGAACAGGGTCTTTCCCTTAAGCGACATCGCAAAACCTCACTTTTTACGCGCGAAGAACGCGGCGAAGGCCGTGCGCGCTTCTTCGGATTGCAAAAGCTCACTGAAATGCGAGCCCTCGGCTGCCATGCGCTTCACCACTTCATCGACATTGCTGCGCATCAGCCCGCGGGTCACGGCCAGTGCGCGCGGCGGCAGAGCCGCGATCTCGCGCGCAGCGCCAACGGCAACGGCATCGACATCGGCTGCGGGCACGATGGCGTTGACGAGACCGGCCTCCTTGGCTTCGGCGGCGGATAGCGGCCGGCCCATCACCAGCAGCGAAAATGCGCGCGCGTAACCCATGCGCAGCGGCGCCAGCATTGTCGATGCAGCTTCGGGTATGAGTGCAAGTTTGAGAAAAGGGGTCGAAAGAGTCGCGTCGCTCGCCATCACCACGTGGTCGCAGTGGAACAGCAGGGTGGTGCCGATGCCGACGGCGACGCCGCCAACGGCCGCGACGATCGGCTTGCGGCAATGCGCCAGCACATCGAGAAAGGAAAACGCCGCGCCATCCCACGGAATGCCGCCGGTTGCGGCCTTGGCGAAATCGCCGATGTCGTTGCCGGCAGTGAAGGCGCCCGGCGCCCCGGCGAGCACAATGCAACGAACGGCATCACTGCGATCGGCGTCATGGAGCGCCGCGGTCATTTGCTGATACATCGCAAGTGTCAGCGCATTCTTTTTTTCCGGGCGATTGAGCCGGACGGTGCGCACCGCGCCCTCATCGGTCACAAGGATATGCTCGGTCATCTCTTTTTCCCGATTGTGTGCGTGCGTTAGCCGGTATCGGTGCGGTTTCGGATCAATCTGCCGATGGCGCGAAATTCGCCGCCGGCGGCGCTTCGGGCTTGAGATTCGATAATGCGATAAAGATCGACGACGCGCTCGCCGACGGGGGTGACTACCGCGCCGCCGCCTTTGGCGCCGCCGGTCTCGGCCGTGACCGCTGGTTCGCGCAGCGTCTGGTTGATCTCCTCCACCAGGAGCCAGGCGCGGCGATACGACATGCCCAGCGACCGCGCCGCGGCCGAAATCGAACCCGTCGAACGGATAGCCTCCAAAAGCGCGATCTTGCCTGGGCCGATGCGCGCGCCGGAGGCCAGATCGATGCGGATTGAAAGGTGTGTTTCGGGCATGGTGTATTTCGAGTTCCGGCGGCTCGCGCCCAGTGAGCCAGATCGCGGGCTGGCGTCAAGGACCGGATTTTAGAACAAAAGAAAGCGGCGGCCCAAGGGGTCGCCGCTCGTCACTTGTACCGGCGTAAGCGCCCGCTAGTGGAATAATCTAAGCGCGTTAGTGATCGTTTCCGCAACACCCCAAGCAAGGGGTATGCCGACGAATCCCCAAGCCAGTACGAGATGCCATGCCTGAGTGCCTTGACGATCCAATTCTGCCATCACGTGCCTCCTCAGGCTGGTTTGCTGCTGAGGCGAGCAGCAGTAGCCGCAGCCGCTTCCGCCGCCGCGGCCAAAGCAGTCTCGTCCTCGGATTTCATGTGATACCGCGCATGGACTGCCTTAATGAACAGGTTGCAGAAGAATCCGATCACCAACAATCCCGCCATGACGTACATGGTGACATTGTAGGCCTGCGCCTTCGGGACACCGTGATCGATTTGGTACTGGCGGATGTAGTTCACCAGAACCGGCCCGAACACACCCGCCGCCGACCATGCCGTAATCAGCCACCCGTGAATGGCGCCGACATAACGCGTGCCGAACATGTCTTTGAGGTATGCCGGTACGGTGGCAAAGCCGCCGCCGTACATGCTGATGATCACGAGGAAACACAGCACGAAGAATGCCACGCTGTGGATTTCTCCGGTCCATGGTACGAGCGCGTACAGAACCGTGCCGATCACAAAGAAACAGAAATATGTGTTCTTGCGGCCGATGAAATCCGATGTGGATGCCCAGAAGAAGCGGCCGAGCATATTGAACAAGCTCAACAGCCCGACAAAGCCTGCCGCCGCGATGGCGGTCACTTTACCGGGGAACATCTCCTGACTCATCGCCGAGGCCTGGCCGAGGACGCCTATTCCCGCCGTCACGTTCAGGCAGAGAACCCACCAGATCAGCCAGAACTGAGGGGTCTTGATCGCGTCGTACACATAGACGTCGTTCCTGGTGATCAACTTTTGCGCCGAGGCCGGCTGTATGTAGCCTTCGGGCTTCCAGCCTGGTGCCGGAATGCGGACGATTGCCGCGCCGATCCACATGAAGATCAGATAGATAATGCCCAAGCCGATGAAAGCTTCTGCGACGCCGACATGAGTAGACGTGGAGAATTTGCTCATCAGCCACACCGAAAGAGGTGAGGCGATGAAGGCTCCGCCGCCGAATCCCATGATCGCCATGCCGGTCGCCATGCCTGGCCGGTCGGGGAACCATTTGATCAGCGTCGAGACCGGTGAGATGTAGCCGAGCCCGAGGCCAATACCGCCGAAAATCCCGTAACCGAGATACACAATCCAGAGATTGTGCGCGTAAACGCCTGCGGCCGAAATAAAGAAGCCGAGCGCCCAGCACAGGCCCGCGGCAAACATGGCGCGGCGCGGCCCTCCCTCCTCAACCCAGCGGCCCATCGTCGCCGCCGATACGCCGAGAACAAATATTGCAATTGAGAAAATCCAGCCCAGTTCGGTAAGCTTCCAGTCGTTGGGCCCCGATTGCGTGATGCCAAGTAGCTTGGTCATCGGCAGATTGAACACGCTGAAGGCGTAGGCTTGGCCGATACACAAGTGAATGCACAGGGCCGCGGGCGGCACCATCCAACGACTGAAACCAGGATTGGCGATGGTACGGCTTCGGTCAAGAAAACCGAAAATGCCCCCAGATGCCCCGGCTTGCGCCGCGGTCATAGTCATCAGTTTCCTCCTTGGAATTTCTTATTCTCAAAAAACGCGTTTCTTGCCTTAGGTGCGCGTTTCCCGCATGCATCCGTTCTGTCCCGTCGGACGCTTGAGGGCAACAACGCAACCGGATCGCCGAAGCATCGGCGACTCCGATGACTGAACCACACGTTCGGCTTTGATTGAAGCGCTCTCAGCCCCCACTGACAAAATATCGCATGCGATCGTTACTATGAAGGCTGAAGCGGCGCGCGGCGTAAGCCACTGAAATAGCTAAAGGTTTTGCAAGCGCGCCGCTGGCGGGCCTTCGCCGTAGACGGCAATCTAAAAGCTACTGTGTGGACGTTGCCGCAGGTGCCGCAGGCTTCATTTCCGGCAATTGTTCAATCGCCGCGCGGGCCACCGGGTCAAGGCCGCTGCCTCCCGCTTTGACGTGCGCGACAATCTGCACCCGCATTCGCGGATCCCAGAATTTTCTGAGGTGCTCGGTGGTGCCGGCCACAGCCTTGTCAGCCCCCTGGCTTTCAAAGAACCTGGCGATTTGATTGGCCATATAAATGAGCTTGTCGGGCGACGACTTATCAGGCGACGACATGGGTCACCGTTTGTTTGGTCGTTTCTTTGATGCGTTGCGGGTGCGTGAACACCTCGAACCCGTCATCGCGCGCGATACCGGCAAGGGTAATGCCAGCGGCTTCGGCAGTACGCAAGGCGAGTGCGGTCGGTGCCGAGACGGCAACAATGAGCGGCGCACCGATCGCCGCGGTCTTTTGCACCATTTCCACCGATACGCGGCTCGTCAGCAGCACCATGCCGCCGTCGCGCTGCACTTTGTTGCGGAGCAACGCGCCGGCGAGCTTGTCGAGCGCATTATGGCGGCCGACATCCTCCCGCACTGCAACCAAACCAGACTCCGGGCGCCAAAATGCCGCAGCGTGAACAGCCCGCGTTTGCCGGTTCAATTCCTGCCGTGGCGGCAACGCCGAAAGCGCGCCCATGATTTCGGCCGGGGTAAATGCCGCGCCGTCGGCAACGCGTGCGATTGGTCGAACCGCTTCAGTCAAGCTGTCGATGCCGCAAAGCCCGCACCCGGTCGGACCGGCGAGATAACGGCGGCGCTCGCTCAGCGCTGCGGCGCGCGGCTCGGCCAGCCACATCCGCAGCTCCACGCCGGTTTCGTGCTCAACGATTTCGAGTTGTTTGATGTCGGCGGGCGAGGAGATGACGCCTTCGGTGAAGGAAAAGCCGAGCGCAAAATCTTCCAGATCGCGCGGCGTGGCCATCATCACCGCGTAAGAGCCGCCGTCGTAGGTGAACGCGACAGCGGTCTCTTCGGGGATGGTGCGCTCGCCATCCGTCACCCCGCTGCGGCGCCAGATCGTTTCGGCGACAGCGGCCGTCGGCTCGCGCATCGCTATTCGGCGGCCTCGGCCGTCGCGGCGATACGCCGGCTCTGTCGGCTGAACTCTTCGTAGTCCTCCTGCCAGCGCGACGGACCGTTCGATGGCGATACCTGCACCGCACGTAACTTTATATTCCGGGCAATTGGTGGCCCAATCGGAATAATCGGTGGTGATAACGTTCGCTTGCGTGTCGGGATGATGGAACGTCGTGTAGACGACGCCGGGAGCCACGCGGTCCGTGAGCTCCGCGCGCAGCGTCGTCTCGCCAGCGCGGCTCTTCAATCTCACCCAGTCGCCGTCGCGTAATGCCGCGTTGTTCGGCGTCATGCGGATGGATTTCAAGCAGGTCTTCCTTGTGCCACAGCGAGTTGTCGGTGCGCCTGGTCTGCGCGCCGACATTATACTGCGACAGGATGCGGCCGGTCGTGAGAAGAAGCGGAAAGCGCGGGCCGGTCTTCTCGTCGGTGGCGACGTATTCGGTAACAATGAACTTGCCCTTGCCGCGCACGAAGCCGTTGACGTGCATGATCGGCGAGCCCTCCGGGGCCTTGTCGTTACAGGGCCACTGCACCGAACCGCGTTCATCGAGCATCTTGAATGAGACATTGGCGAAGCCGGGCGTGAGCCGAGCGATTTCGTCCATGATCTGCGATGGATGGTCGTAATGCATCGGATAGCCCAGCGCGTTGCTGAGCAGGCAGGTGATTTCCCAGTCCTCGTAACCATTCTTCGGCGCCATCACCTTGCGCACCTGCTGAATGCGGCGCTCGGCGTTTGTAAAGGTGCCGTTCTTTTCAAGGAACGTTGAGCCGGGCAGGAAGACATGGGCAAACCGCGCCGTCTCGTTGAGGAAAAGATCCTGCACGACGACGCACTCCATCGCTTCCAGGCCGGCCGACACGTGCCTGGTGTCGGGATCGGATTGGAGGATGTCTTCGCCCTGGATATAAATGCCCTTGAACGTGCCATCGACCGCCGCATCGAGCATGTTCGGGATCCGCAGGCCCGGCTCCTTGTCGAGCGTCACGCCCCAATCCTTTTCGAACATGGTGCGCGGTCCATCGAGAGCAATGTGCCGGTAGCCGGAGAGTTCGTGCGGGAAGGAACCCATGTCGCACGAGCCCTGCACGTTGTTCTGCCCGCGCAGTGGATTAACGCCGACTCCCGGCCGGCCGATATTGCCGGTGCACATGGCGAGATTGGCGATCGCTATGACTGCGGTCGAGCCTTGGCTGTGCTCTGTGACCCCAAGGCCGTAATAGATCGAGCCGTTGCCGCCGGTCGCGTAAAGCCGCGCGGCGTTGCGAATAGTCTCGGCCGGAACGCCGGAGATTTTCCCGACCTCTGCCGGAGAATTCTGCGGCAACGAAACAAAATCGGCCCAGTGCAGGAATTCGTCCCAGTCGCAGCGCTCGCGGACGAACTTCTCGTTGTAAAGTTTCTCGGCGACGATGACATGCGCCAGCGCGGTCAGGATGGCGACATTGGTGCCGGGTTTGAGCGCGAGATGATAGGCCGCGTCGACGTGAGCGCTGTGCACCATTTCGGTGCGCCGCGGATCGATGACGATCAGCTTGGCGCCCTGGCGAAGCCGCTTTTTCATCCGCGACGCGAACACCGGGTGCGCGGCGGCTGGATTGGCGCCGATGACAATGATGACGTCGGTGTCTTCGACGGAGTCGAAGTTCTGCGTGCCGGCTGAGGTGCCGTAAGTCTGGCCGAGGCCATAGCCGGTCGGCGAATGGCACACCCGCGCGCAAGTATCGACGTTGTTGTTGCCGAAGGCGGCGCGGATCAGTTTCTGCACCAGGAAGGTCTCTTCGTTGGTGCAGCGCGACGAGGTGATGCCGCCAACCGATTCCTTGCCGTATTTGGCCTGGATGCGCTTGAACTCGGAGGCCGAGTAATTGATCGCCTCTTCCCAGCTCACTTCCTTCCACGGATCGGTGACCTTGGCCCGGATCATCGGCTTGAGCACGCGCTCGCGATGGGTCGCATAGCCCCAGGCGAAGCGGCCCTTGACGCAGGAGTGGCCGCGGTTGGCCTCACCGTCCTTGTACGGCACCATGCGCACCAGCTCCTCGCCGCGCATTTCGGCCTTGAACGAGCAGCCGACGCCGCAATAGGCGCAGGTCGTCACCACCGAATGCTCGGGCTTGCCGATCTCGATGACTTTCTTTTCGTTGAGCGTCGCGGTCGGGCAGGCCTGCACGCAGGCGCCGCACGATACGCACTCCGAGGTCATGAACGGCTCTTCCATGCCTGGCGACACGCGGCTGTCGAAGCCGCGGCCGGCGATGGTGAGCGCGAACGTGCCTTGCGTCTCCTCGCAGGCGCGCACGCAGCGCGAGCAGACAATGCATTTCGACGGTTCGTAGGTGAAATACGGATTCAACTCGTCCTTTGGCAGCCAGTTCGGGTTCGCCGCGTCGCCCGTCTTGGCGAAGACGTGATTTTCGCCTGCGTAGCCGTAGCGCACGTCGCGCAAGCCGACCGCGCCGGCCATGTCCTGTAATTCGCAATCGCCGTTGGCCGAACAGGTCAGGCAGTCGAGCGGATGGTCGGAGATGTAAAGCTCCATGACGCCGCGCCGGATGGCTTTAATCCGTTCGGTCTGCGTCTTCACCACGATGCCTTCGGCAACGGGCGTGGTGCACGATGCCGGGGTGCCGGCGCGGCCTTCGATCTCGACCAGGCACAGCCGGCATGAACCGAACGCATCGACCATGTCGGTGGCGCAGAGCTTCGGGATCTGCGTGCCGACCTGCATCGCCGCGCGCATGATCGAGGTGCCCTCCGGCACTGTGACCTGCTGGCCGTCGATGGTCAGCGTGACGGTCTTGGTCGCCTTCGATTTCGGCGTGCCGTAGTCGATCTCGTGGACGAGCGACATGGCTGTCTCCTATTCCGCAGCTTGCAAACGTGGCGCGGACTTAAAGTCGTCAGGGAAGTGCGTTACCGCGCTCATCACCGGGTACGGCGTAAACCCGCCCAGCGCGCAGAGCGATCCAAATTTCATGGTATTGCAGAGGTCGGTCAGCACCGCGAGATCTTTTCAGGCTCGATGCCGTTTCTGATCTTGTCGACCGTTTCAACGCCGCGGATCGAGCCGATACGGCATGGCGTGCACTTGCCGCAGGATTCGATGGCGCAGAATTCCATCGCAAAGCGTGCTTGCTTGGCCATGTCGACGGTGTCGTCGAACACGACGACGCCCGCATGGCCGATCAGCCCGTCACGCTTGGCAAACGCCTCATAGTCGAATGGCGTATCGAAGAGAGCCGGCGGAAAATAGGCGCCGAGCGGCCCGCCGACCTGCACCGCCTTCACCGGTCGGCCGGTGAAGCAGCCGCCGCCGATATCGTTGACGAGTTCGCCAAGCGAGATGCCGAACGCCGTCTCGAACAGGCCGCCATACTTGATGTTGCCGGCGAGCTGGATCGGCATGGTGCCGCGCGAGCGGCCGATGCCGAAATTTTTGTAGAACGCTGCGCCCTTGTCCATGATCACCGGCACGGTCGCCAGCGAAAGCACGTTATTAATAACGGTCGGCTTGCCGAACAGCCCCTTGTGCGCGGGCAGCGGCGGCTTGGCGCGGACCTGGCCGCGCTTGCCCTCGAGGCTGTCGAGCAGCGAGGTCTCTTCGCCGCACACATAAGCGCCGGCGCCGACGCGCACCTCGATGTCGAAGGCATAAGACGAACCGGCGACGCGTTTGCCCAGCATGCCGCCGCGACGTGCCGCAGCGATGGCCGCCTCCATGATGGCAATGGCGTGCGGATATTCGGACCGGATGTACACGTAGCCCTTGGTCGCGCCGACGGCGATGGCGGCAATGGTCATGCCTTCGATCAGCACGAACGGATCGCCTTCCATGATCATGCGATCGGCGAACGTGCCGCTGTCGCCTTCGTCGGCATTGCAGACGATGTACTTCCTATCGCCCTTGGCGTCCGCGACCGTCTTCCACTTGATGCCGGTCGGGAATCCTGCGCCGCCGCGGCCGCGCAGCCCCGATTGGGTGACCTCTTCGACAATGCTGCCGGGATTTGCCAGCGCTTTGGCGAGCCCTTTGTAGCCGTCGTGCGCTTTATAGTCATCGAGCGAGCGTGGATCGACGATGCCGCAGCGGGCGAAGGTGAGGCGGGTCTGTTTCTTGAGGAACGGATGCTCCTCCGGCGCACCGATGCGCAATTCATGATCGCCGCCGCCGGCGACCATCGCATCAAGAATGCTGTCCACGTCCTTAAGTTCGATGGGACCGTAGGCAATGCGACCTTTCTCAGTCGCGACCTCAATGAGAGGCTCGAGCCAGTGCATGCCGCGCGAGCCGTTGCGCACAATCTCGACTGCGACATTGCGCTTCGCGGCAGTCGTAGCGATGGCGGTCGCAATCTCGTCGGCGCCGCAAGCCACCGCGGCGGCGTCGCCGGGAACGTAGATGCGAAGCGCGCTCATCGGTCGACCTCCGCCAAGAGGCCGTCAAGCTTCTTGGCGTCGAGCCGGGCCACCACTTTGCCATCGATCATGGCGGACGGAGATACCGAGCAGAGCCCCAGGCAATAAACCGCTTCGACGGTGACGCGCCCGTCCGCCGTGGTGTTGCCCAGCGCGACGCCCAGACGGGATTCGGCGCGGGCGGCAAGCTCGTCGCCTCCCGCGGCTTGGCAGGACTCAGCCCGGCACAGTTTGAGGACGTGGCGGCCAGCCGGCGCGCGGCGGAAGTCGTGATAAAAGGTGACGACCCCGTGCACTTCGGCCCGCGAAATATTCAGCGCTTCGGCGATGATCGGCTCGGCGGCTTGGTCGATGTAGCCGAAGGTCTCCTGCAAGGCGTGGAGGATCGGCAACAGAGGGCCTTCAAGACCCTGATGCTCTCGAATGATTTGCGCGGTTCGTTCCGCGCTCCATGGTTCGTAACTTGGCACGTCAGTACCAGCTCCGCGCGAACGTCCCTTCGGTCGAGCGCGCTCAAGATATTGGAACTATTATAAAATATGCACTAATCGGCCCGGATCAATAAAGCTGACCCGTGGTTCGATCAGGATTCCTGATCGAACTGATCAACTCCGCCGCTTGGCCAGTGCCGTTTTGGCGTTACGCCTTTTCCGCTGTCCGCCTAACGGTCTGTTTTCGCTTGCGTTTTGCAACGCAGCCGGCGCTTGGCCCAAGACCCTGGCCAGCGCTCGAGCCTCGGTTACGAGTGCCGTGATCAGCGGCGTCATCGGCTCGCGGTGGGGGATAATGAGACCGACGGCGTGCGTCGCCGCCGGTTCGACGATCGGGATGGAGCGGACGTTATCGGTGAGGCCGAGTGTTTCCGCGAGCTTTGCCGGCATGATGCTCGCCCATTTGCCGGTGCGCACATGCGCAAACAGCACGATCATCGAATTCGATTCGAGGGTGGGTGACGGCTCCTGTCCGGCCGAGCGCAACAGCGCATCGATAATCCGCCGGTTCTGCATGTCGGGTGTCAGCAAGCAGAGCGGCACTTGTCCGACCTCCGCCCATGTCACGCTGTCGCGATCGCCGAAGGCGCCAGCAGGCGATGTCAGCAATCGGTACTCTTCATAATAGAGCGGCACCGTATTCACCCGCCCGACCGGCTCGTTGTCGAGGTAGGTGAGGCCGGCATCGACCTCGAGATCATCAAGCAACCGCAGCACGTCAATCGACGTCTTCGACACGATGCTGAAGCGGACGCTCGGGTGCTTGGCGCGATAAGGCGTCGTCAGCATCGCTGTCATGGCGAGCGCGGTCGGAATCGCGGCGATTTTGACGTGGCCGACTAAACCGCGTTTGAGGGCGTCGATGTCCTGGCGCATGGCGCGCGCATCGCCGACGATCCGGCGCGCCCATTCAAGCACCCTTTCGCCCTCGGGCGTGAAGCCGTGGAATCGCGAGCCGCGCTGCACGAGCAACACGCCAAACATGTCTTCTAGATACTTTATGCCGCCTGACAGTGTCGGTTGGCTGACGCGGCAGGCCTCGGCCGCTCGCCCGAAGTGACTTTCGCGCGCCAGTGCAATAATGAACTCGAGCCGATCAATCATCGGAGCCCTGCGTTCCAGGCAAGCCTTAGCTCAGGTTAGACGCATTTTCGCACAATCGAAGATGGCGCCCAATTGCACGTGCCATCAAGCGTCACGCTCCCGGTTTCAAAATTGAATTATAACCTTATTGTTAATTCAGAGAGGTCTTGGGCCAAAGCCCATAGACTAAAGTTTTGGACGGCGTGGAATGGAAGATTTTGCAGCTATCAGACAACGTGCCCACAGCCTGACTTATCCTAATTCGCAGCCGCGTGACGCGGCCAGTCTGATCTTGGTCGATCGTTCGGGAGGCGAGCCGAAGGTGCTGCTCGGAAAGCGCCATGAAGGGCACGCCTTCATGCCGGGGCACTTTGTTTTCCCCGGAGGGCGAATAGAGGCAAGCGACCGAAATGTGCCCGCCGCCGCGGAACTGCATCCGGCTGTCGCGGCGCGTCTGACCAAAGAGGTTTCGAAAGTTGACGGCCAGACGGCCCGCGGGTTCGGGCTGGCGGCAATTCGCGAAACTTTTGAAGAAACCGGCATTGTGATCGGACGAAAGCATGACGGTGCCATGCCGGCTGCGCCCGACCAATGGGGAAGCTTTTTCGCGACCGGATTTTTGCCGGATCTTTCCGCCCTGCGCTTTATGGCGCGCGCACTTGCGCCACCACGAACCAAACGCCGCTTCGACGCCCGTTTTCTGGCTGTCGACGCCAGCGCCATCGCCGCGCAGAGCGAGGGCGTCGTGCACGCCAGCGCCGAGCTTGTCGAGATCGTGTGGGTCGGCCTCGACGAGGCCATGCGGCTGCCGCTGCCCGATATCACTGAAATCGTGCTCGCGGATATTGCCGCCAGCATCAAGGCCGGTTTTCCGCAGGACGCGCCAGCGCCATTTTACCGGATGCGCGACGGCAGGTACGTTCGCGATCTCATGTAGCGTTTGATCATTGCTGGAGAAAATCATTATGAAAGTTGCTTTGATTTGGCGCGACCGGAAATGTCGGAAGCCGGATACTCGCGGAATTATTGTCACGCGGCCACACCGTCACCGCGATTGCCCGGAATCCGGAGAAGGTGCCGGCGCGGCCGGGTGTCGCGCCGAAGCGTGGCGATGTCCACGATAAGGCTGGGCTTGCGCCTTTGCTCGCGGGACATGACTCCGCCATCAGCGCCGTGCGTTTCTCGGCTTCCGATCCACATCTCTTGATTGCGGCGGTCAAGGAAGCCCGCGTGCCGCGCTATCTCGTCGTCGGCGGCGCCGGAAGCCTCGAAGTCGCGCCCGGCCAAAAGCTGATCGATACGCCGAATTTCCCTGCGGCTTACAAGCCGGAAGCATCCGCGGGCGGCGTGTTTCTCGGGATTTTGCGCGGCGAGAAGGATCTCGACTGGACGTTCCTGTCGCCGTCCGCGCTTATTGGGGCAGGGGAACGCACCGGCAAATTCCGCCTTGGCGGCGACCAGCTTCTTACCGCCGCCGACGGCAAGAGCAGCATTTCGTACGAAGATTACGCCGTCGCCCTCGTCGACGAACTCGAGAAGTCCGCCCATTCGCGACGGCACTTCACCGTGGGTTACTGAAACGGGCTGGATTTACGCGGGAATCCACGAGCGTGCTTGAGGGCATGCAACGCGGCTGCCTGCCTGGGGGAGCGGGCAATATCGCCGCACAACCTCTCGGCGGCTGGCACAATTTGCTCTATAATAGTTCCATACCCGATGGGGTGAACTAAGGCCGTCCCACACAGCGAAGGGATGACGGCAATGCCGGTGACCTACGAGCCCTGGCTCGTGTTGCTGTCGATCGTGATGGCGACGCAGGGTGCCTATGTGGGCTTGAGCCTTGCCGTGCAGATCGGCGACGCACACGGCGTGCGGCGGCGGCTCCTTCTTGCCGGTGCGGCTGCTTCGCTGGCGGTAGCCATCTGGACCATGCATTTCGTCGGCATGTTAGCGGTGCGGCTCCCATTCCCGGTCGACTATCTCGCCTTGCCGACGCTGTTATCGTTCCTTGTTTGCGCGATTGTTGTTGGAGCAGCGGTTTACGCGACCAGCGCCGGGCCGCTCACGTTGCTGCGGCTGACGCTGTCGGCCTGCCTGATGGGCGGCGGCATATTCGCTATGCATTACATCGGCATGGACGCGCTCGATGCGAGCGCGCTGATGATTCACGATCCGCGTTTCGTCGCAGCCAGCATGGCCATCGCCATCGCCGCGTCGGGATTGGCGCTTTGGCTTGCCGCCGGACGCGGTGGACGTCCGCCGCTCATTCTTTCGGCGGCCGCATTCGGCGTTGCCGTTTCCGGCATGCATTACACAGCAATGACCGGAGTTACTCTTTATTCCTACAGCACGGCCTCGCCGGGAGCGCCGGCGCTTTCCGTCGGTCTACTCGCTATTGTTGTCGCCGTCGTCGCATTTGGGATTTCGGGAGTATTTCTCCTGCTACTCCTTCCCGACGCGTCGCGTTCATCAGCGCCGGCGCTTGAGGTTGCCGAGGATGAGGCGCCGCGGACCGTGGCGGCGCAGGCGCCGATCGCATCTCCGATACCGCAACCAGCAATCGCCGCAGCAGATAACACCCAATTCGGTCGTGGCACCTTTTCGCCTCTTGGCGGCGTTGGTGCGCCGCCGCGCAAGTTCGCGCGACAATTGCCGATCGAACGCGACGGCGGCACGCACTTTGTCGCCGTCGATCAAATCGTCGCGGTTCACGCCAACGCGCATTACACTTTTGTGTTCGATGGCGGCGACAAGCTGTTCTGTCCGCTGTCCATCGGCGAAGTCGAATCGCGGCTCGACGGAGGCCGCTTTGTGCGCGTTCACCGCAGCCACATTGTCAATATCGACCGCGTGGTCGGCTACAAACGGTCCGGCGATAATGAACTGGTGCAAATGGCCGCCGTTCATCACTATCTGGTGCCGGTCAGCCGCAGCCGTGTCGCGTCACTAAAATCGCGCGTCGCGAGTTTGACAGGCGCGGCCGAGGACTTTGCGACGGACCGCGGGCGTGTTGCAGCGCAATAGGGAGCGTTTGTTGCTCCCGATTGTGTCAGCAGGGTTGACGCACTTCGTGCAAAATCTCCGCCTCTCGTGCGCAACTTTCGCCCGTTGGTGCAATGATCGCGGCAGCGGTGCACATCTTCTTGCCGCTGCGGCGCACAAATCGGCAAAATCTCGGCCTAAGCATTAATCGCGTGCGGCTTTGCACCGGGCTTGGTGACGACCATGACCCCGCGGCCGCCGCACCTAGGGAGCATGCCCATGATACCCGGCGCATTCGCCTATCACCGCCCGTCATCCGTCAAGGAAGCCGTTGGTCTGCTCGCCCAATATGGCGACGACGGCCGTGCGCTCGCCGGCGGTCACAGCATCATTCCGATGATGAAACTGCGGCTCGCTACTCCGGGCCACTTGGTCGACCTCGCCGGGATCGCCGATCTCAAGGGCGTCCGCACCGACGGCGGCGATATCGTTATCGGCGCCATGACTACGCAACACGAGCTGATCGCCTCAGATCTGTTGAGCGCGAAACTGCCGATCTTGCGCGAGACCTCGCTGCAGGTGGCCGATCCGCAGGTGCGTTATCTCGGCACGCTCGGCGGCAATGTCGCCAATGGCGATCCGGGAAACGACATGCCTGCCGTCATGATGTGTCTGAACGCGTCGTACCAGGTCAGCGGCAAGGGCGGCGATCGCCGGATTGCGGCGCGGGAGTTTTATCAGGGCGCCTACTTCACGGCTCTGGACGCAGGCGACGTGCTCACCGGCATTCGCATTCCGATGCCGCCCGCCGGACACGGCTACGCCTACGAAAAGCTCAAACGCAAGATCGGCGATTACGCGACCGCGGCAGCTGCCGTCGTTCTCACCATGGCCGGCGGCAAGGTCGGTAGCTGTTCAATCGGTCTGACCAATGTCGCCGAGACGCCGCTGTGGGCCGAGGAGGCCGCAAAAATCCTGGTCGGGTCGGCGCTCGATGCGGCCACTGTCAAACGTGCCGTCGCCGCCGCCGAGGCGATCACCGCGCCCGCCGCCGACGCCCGCGGGCCCGCGCAATACCGCACCAAGATGGCGGGCGTGATGCTCACGCGCGCGCTCGCCCGCGCCAAGTCGCGCGCCCGCGGCTGAAGGAGGCAAGAACAATGGCCAAATCGCAATCTCGATGACAGTGAACGGCAAGACCATCGAAGCGCTGGTCGAGCCGCGAACCCTGCTTATCCATTTCCTGCGCGACCAGGAAAACATCACCGGCCCGCATATCGGCTGCGAAACCAGTCATTGCGGCGCCTGCACGGTCGACCTTGACGGCAAGTCGGTGAAGTCGTGCACCGTGTTCGCCATCCAGGCGAACGGCGGTGACATCCGCACCATCGAAGGCATGGCGAATGCCGACGGTACGCTGCACGCCTTGCAGGAAGGCTTCCGTGAGATGCACGGGCTGCAATGCGGCTTCTGCACGCCGGGAATGATCACCCGCGCCTACCGTCTGCTCCAGGAGAACGCCAATCCCTCGGAGGAGGAGATCCGCTACGGCATTTCCGGCAATCTCTGCCGCTGCACCGGCTACCAGAACATCGTCAAGGCCATTCAATTCGCCGCCGCCAAACTTGCCGGCGTGCCGTTCCAGGAGGCCGCAGAATGAACGACATGACCCCCACTTCCGCCGAACGCGCCGCCAAGCTCGAGGGCATGGGCTGCAAGAGGAAACGCGTCGAAGACGTCCGTTTCACCCAGGGCAAGGGCAATTACGTCGATGATTTGAAGCTGCCGGGCATGCTCTACGGCGATTTAGTGCGTTCGCCGCACGCTCACGCCCGCATCAAGAAGATTGACACGATCAAGGCCGCGGCGGTGCCGGGCGTCGTCGCGGTGATCACCGCTGAAACGCTCAAAACCGTCAACTTGGCGTGGATGCCGACGCTTGCCGGCGACGTGCAGATGGTGCTGGCCGACGGCAAGGTGTTGTTCCAGAACCAGGAAGTTGCTTTTGTCATCGCGGAGAACCGCGAAGCTGCGGCCGACGCTGTCGAACTGGTCGAAGTCGAATACGAGGCGCTCCCCTGCAACGTCGATCCGCTCAAGGCAATGACCGACGGCGCGCCGATGATCCGCGAGGACCTGAAAGATAAGACCGAAGGCGCGCACGGCAAGCGCAAGCATTACAACCACATCTTCTCCTGGGCGGCCGGCGACAAGGCCGCGACCGATGCGGCCTTTGCCAAAGCCGACGTGACGATCAGGGAGTTCATCGTCTATCCGCGCTGTCACCCGTGTCCGCTCGAGACCTGTCAGTGCGTAGCGTCCTTCGACAAGATCAAAGGCGAGCTGACGCTGTGGGGCACCTTCCAGGCGCCCCACGTGATCCGCACGGTCGGCTCACTGATCTCAAAAATCCCCGAGCACAAGATCCATGTCATCGCCCCCGACATCGGAGGCGGTTTCGGCAATAAGGTCGGCGCCTATTCGGGCTACATCTGCGCCATCGTCGCCTCGATCGTGACCGGACGCCCGGTGAAATGGGTCGAGGATCGCATTGAGAATCTTTCGACCACTGCGTTCGCGCGCGACTTCCACATGGACATGGAAATCGCGGCGACCAAGGACGGCAAGGTGACGGCGATGCGTTGCTACACCATCGCCGACCACGGCGCCTTCGACGCCTGCGCCAATGCGACCAAATGGCCAGCCGGACTGTTCAGTATCATCAGCGGTTCGTACGATTTTCCGGCGGCGCATTGTCTGGTGGACGGCGTTTACACCAACAAGGCGCCCGGCGGAGTGGCCTATCGCTGCTCGTTCCGCGTCACTGAAGCTGCCTATGCCATCGAACGCGCCATGGACATCATGGCGCAAAAGCTCGGCATGGACCCGGCCGAATTCCGCATGAAGAACCTGATCCGGCGTGAGCAATTTCCCTACACCTCGGCGTTCGGCTGGCAATACGATTCCGGCGACTACCAGACCGCCATGAACAAGGCGATGGAGTTGGTCGGCTACAAAAAGCTGCGCGAAGAACAGAAGACCAAGCGCGAAGCCTTCAAGCGCGGCGAGACCCGCGAATTGATGGGTATCGGCGTCGCCTTCTTCACCGAGATCGTCGGCGCTGGTCCGTCGCGCGCCTGCGACATCCTCGGCATCGCCATGTTCGACTCCGCCGAGATCCGCATCCATCCGACCGGCAGCGGCATTTGCCGGCTCGGCACCAAATCGCAAGGGCAGGGTCATGAGACGACCTACGCCCAGATCATCGCCACCGAGTTGGGGCTTCCCGCCGACAACATCATGGTCGAGGAGGGCAACACCGATACCGCTCCTTACGGCCTTGGTACCTATGGCTCGCGTTCGACGCCGGTCTCGGGCGCCGCGACCGCCATGGCCTGCCGCAAGATTAAGGCCAAGGCGCAGATGATCGCCGCCTACATGCTCGAAGTGCACGACGACGATCTGGAATGGGACGTCGACCGCTTCCGCGTGAAAGGCAACCCCGAGCGTTCCAAGACCATGACCGAACTCGCCTGGGCGGCCTATCACGAGGTGCCACCCGGGATGGAGCCGGGGCTCGAGGCGATCAACTACTACGATCCGCCGAATTTCACCTTTCCGTTCGGCGCTTACATCTGCGTCGTCGACGTCGATGTCGATACCGGCCAGACCAAAGTCCGGCGTTTTTACGCGCTCGACGATTGCGGCACGCGCATCAATCCGATGATCATCGAAGGCCAGATCCACGGCGGCCTGACCGAAGCCTTCGCCATCGCCATGGGCCAGGAAATCCATTACGACGACGACGGCAACGTCACGACGGCGTCGTTCATGGATTATTTCTTGCCGACGGCCGTCGAAACCCCGCATTGGGAGACCGACTGGACTACGACCCCGTCGCCGCATCACCCTATCGGCGCCAAGGGCGTCGGCGAAAGCCCGAATGTTGGCGGCGTGCCTTGTTTCTCCAACGCGGTCAACGACGCCTTCGGCTTCCTCGGCTCGACCCACATCCAGATGCCCCACGATCACTGGCGCACCTGGACCGCCGCGGAAAAACTCGGCCTGCATGGGTGACACGTGCGGGCGTCAGCCCTCGACTCGTCATTGCCGGGCTCGACCCGGCAATCCATCTTAAGCGGAAGAAAGATGGATGCGCGGGTCAAACCCGCGCATGACGAAGAAAAAGGTTGGGCGCTGTGACCCTCAAGCGCGAAGAAATTTCCGACAGGCTCGCGGCCGTT
The DNA here is from genome assembly GCA_963753355.1 of uncultured Alphaproteobacteria bacterium. Taxonomy (GTDB): domain Bacteria; phylum Pseudomonadota; class Alphaproteobacteria; order Rhizobiales; family Xanthobacteraceae; genus BOG-931. Next base: position 129,671 of record CAVWBV010000014.1, on the reverse strand, counting down.
GGCTACGTCGCCGACCGCGATATTGCGACCGCGCTGTGGCTGATGGAGTTCCTCAAGCGTCCGCTGTTGCTTGAAGGCGAGGCCGGCGTCGGCAAGACTGAGGTCGGCAAGGCGCTGGCCGCCGTGCACGGCGCCGAGCTTATTCGCCTGCAATGCTACGAGGGTCTGGACCAGAACGCCGCGCTTTACGAATGGAATTATCAGCGCCAGCTGCTCGCCATAAAAACCCGCGAAGGCGTCGGCGAAAATGCCGATACGATCGAGGAACATATTTTCTCGGAGAGGTATCTGCTCGAGCGGCCGCTGCTGGCCGCCATCCGCCGCGAAAAACCGCCGGTCCTGCTCATCGACGAGGTGGACCGCGCCGACGAGGAATTCGAAGCCTTCCTGCTCGAGTTGCTCTCCGATTTTCAGGTCAGCATCCCTGAGCTCGGCACCATCAAGGCGATCTCCATTCCCCGCGTGGTGTTGACCTCCAACGGCACCCGCGAATTCTCTGACGCGCTGCGCAGGCGCTGTCTCTATCACTATGTCGATTTTCCCGAGGTTGATCGCGAGGCGAAGATCATCTTGACGCGGACGACTGGCATCGAAACCGCGCTCGCCTTGCAGATCGCCCGCATGGTGGCGGAGGTGCGCAAGGAGGATTTGCGCAAGATGCCGGGCGTCGCCGAAACGCTCGACTGGGCGGCGACCCTGGCCGGCCTCGAAATCCACGATCTGCGCCAAGAGCCGGAAACGATCTATGAAACCATGATTTGTTTGCTCAAGACGCATGAGGACCGCTCGCGGCTCACGCGTGAAGTGAGCGGGCGGCTCCTCGGCAAGGTGGCGTGATGCCTACATCCGCTCATTCCCGCGAAAACGGGAATCCAGTTCGGGGTCCTCGCGTTCGCGGGGACGAGCGGGTGGAGTTGTCCGGCGCGGGCCGCCGGCTCGCCGGTTTCGTTCGCACATTGAGAGACAATGGCTTTCGCGTCGGTCTTGCGGAAGCAGGCGATGCGCTTGTCGTTCTTACCTCGCCCGCCGCCGCGCATGCTGCATCGCTGATGCCGGCACTGCGGGCGCTGTTCTGCGCTACGCATTCAGACTGGGAGCGCTTCGACGAGATTTTCGATGCTTTCTGGTGCGGCGAGGGAATGCGGCAAAGGCAGATTTTGGCGGGACATTCGCAGGCGAGCACGCTTTCAGCGAAAAAACTCGCCGAAGCGCATGTGCCGGAAGAAGCGCGCGGGCTCCTCGACCGTATCGAACGGCGCAACGACGGCGATGCCGACGTCGAGAGCGAAGGCCGCGGCCGCCGCGAGGGTGCTTCATCGGCGGAGAGACTCTCCACGACCGATCTTCGCCACATTGTCGATCCCGCCGAGATCGCGGCGACGCACGCGCTCGCCGCGCGGCTTGCCCGCTCGATGCGGGCGCGGCTCGTACGCCGCGAGCAAGTCCGCCGCCACGGCCGCCGCCTCGATCTGCGCCGCAGCATTCACCGCAATGTTTCGCACGGAGGCACGTTGATCGAGCTCGCCTGGCGGCGGCGCAAGATCAAGCCACTGCGGCTCGTCGTCCTACTTGACGCCTCGGGTTCGATGAATCTCTACACCGCGTTCTTCGTCCGCTTCCTGCACGGCGTGGTGGATGCGTTTCGCGAGGCGGAAGCGTTCGTCTTTCACACCCGGCTGGCGCATGTTTCGCCATCGTTGCGCGATCGCGACGTCACCCGCGCGGTGGAAAAGCTCGCATTGATGGCGCAGGGGATTGGCGGCGGCACGCGCATCGGCGAAAGCCTCGCTGTCTTCAATCGCTGGCATGCGCGCCGCGTGATCAATTCGCGCACGGCCGTCATGATCGTTTCCGACGGGTACGATACCGGCGCGCCCGGGCAGCTCGCCGACGAGATGCGACGGCTGCGCCGCCGCTGTCGGAGAATTGTCTGGCTCAATCCTCTGATCGGCTGGCGGGATTATTCTCCGCAAGCGCGCGGCATGCAGGCGGCGCTGCCTTACGTCGATCTGTTTGCGCCGGCGCACAATCTCGAAAGTCTTGCCGCGCTTGAGCCGTATCTGGCGAGGATTTGAGCCGTGAACCGCGCCGCCGATATTCTCGACATCATCGCCGGCCGGAAATCGGCCGGTGAGCCGTTCGCGCTCGCAACCGTTGTGCGCACGGTGGCGGCGACCGCGGCCAAGGCTGGCGCCAAGGCGGTGATTTTGCCCGATGGCACCATCTCAGAAGGTTGGATCGGCGGCGGCTGCGCCCGCGCGGCTGTGCTGAAAGCGGCGCGCGATGCGCTCGCCGACGGGCGCTCGCGGCTGGTATCGGTGCAGCCGCCCGACCAGCTGGAAGGACACGGAAATGAGCCCGGTGAGGAGAAGGGAGGTGTGCGCTTCGCCAAGAATATGTGTCCGAGCCAGGGCACCATGGACATTTTTGTCGAGCCGGTGCTGCCGCGCCCCCAGGTGGTCATCTGCGGGTCGTCGCCGGTCGCCGTGGCTATCGCCGATTTCGCCAAACGCGCCGGATTTGCCGTGACGGTATGTGCGCCAGCTGCGGAGCAGGTCGCGTTCGCTGAGGCCGAACGCCGTATCGAAGGCTACGCGCTGCCGGTCAAAGAGCCGGGTGCCCGCTACGTCATCGTATCGACGCAAGGGCGCGGCGATGAAGCCGCGCTGCTCGCCGCGCTCGCAGTCGACGCCGACTACATCGCCTTTGTCGGCAGTCGCAAGAAAGCGCAAGCGCTGAAGCAGACACTAACCGAGCGCGGCGTCAGCCCCGAACAGCTTGCTAAGCTCAAAGCGCCGGCGGGTCTCGATCTCGGCGCCATCACGCCGGACGAGATCGCGGTATCGATCGTGGCTGAAATTATCGCTGCGCGCCGCAAGAACATAACGCGCGAGGGTACTTCGGGTTAAGGTAAGATCAGCCGGCGCGGCGCAGGCGTGCGCCGTGCAGCCGGTCGGCCAGGCGCGCGCACTGCGCGCGTATTTCCGGGATTGCCGTGATTTCCCAAAACGCCGCGCGGGCGAGTGGTCCGAGCGCGAACAGCCGCTGCGATGCGCGCCCGGAGCCATCGACGATGGCTCCGTCGGCCGTCACGTCCAATCCGATTTCCAGCGGATCAAGTTGCGCGTGCCCGCGCACAAGCAGGTCGCGCAAGGCGGGATTCGCCGGCCGATAGGGGACCGAGACGACGCCGCGACAATCGACAATCTTGTCGACTTGCATGGTCCCGGCAGCAAGTTCGCCGCGCCGCCGATAGGTTACGCGCGCGCCGGCGGCATCGGCGTCGACATCGCTTATTTTCGCGGGCATGACGACCAAACGGCCCGATCGCAGTGCATCGGTAATGCGCACTTCAATTTCCGGCGCCATGCGGTGCCGGTGGACGTTCCACCAAACGCGCGCGTGGCGGAGGAATCGCTGCCGGGCCGGTGCCGACAAGTTGCCCCAGATTTTCTGATTGAAAGGCCTGATGCCGTCGACCACCTCGCGCCAGTCGCCGCCTCGCGCCGCGTGAGCGGCAACGCGCGCACGCAGCCAGTGCAATACAGTGGATGTATCCGCGCCGAACGGTACTTCATGCTCCTGGGTGGGTAGTGGCGTCACGGTCCGGTTCGCAAGCGGCAGTAACCCGTGGCGTGAGATGGCGACGATTGGGCCGCGGTGTCCGGCATCTTCAAGGGAGAGCAAATAATCGACCATGGTCAACCCGGTACCGATTAAGAGCACGTGATGGTGCGGTTCGACGCCGGCATCGCGCGGCGGCGTCCACGGATTGACGTAACAGCGGCCGCCCCGCGCAGCCGCGTCGTGACCGGTGGCCAGGACCACGAACTCGGCGGAGTGGCGCGCGCCGTTGGTGAGAAGGACGGTCACGCCGGCGCGGTTCTCTTCGATCGCCACGCATTCGGCGTGAACAATCGACAGTCGGGCCGCCCGATCGCCGCGCCCGGCAAATGGCGCGAGCGCGCTCGCGAGGTATTCGCCGTAAAGTGCGCGCGGGACAAACATACATCGCAGCGCTGCTGCCGATGCCGCCGGCCGGCCGGTGCGTTCGCACAGCCAGTCGCAGAACTGATCCGGTTCGCTGTCGATGGCGCTCATGGCGCCGGCCGGGACATTAAGAAGATGTGACGGATTTGCCGTCGCGTAGGCAACGCCGCGGCCGATGCACGACGTGGTCTCGATCAACGTGACATGTATCGGCAAATCGGCGCCGCGCAAAAGATGTAGCGCCATCAGCGCACCGCCGGCGCCGCCGCCGACAATGATTGCATCGGTGCACCTGGCGGCGCGATCGCCCGCTTCGCCCATCGCAGCCTCCGAATTTCCATCGTAGTATACTAAAATAATTTAGTATACTAAATTAGTAGAAAATGATTTTTCGTTGCACCAGTTGATAAAAGTCGCGCGTTTGTTCCGTTTGGGCTGTCCGGCCGAGCCAGGCTCGGCGACGCTGCGGCGGATCAAGCGATGGCGCGGATGACGGCGAGGCCCGCAAAAAGCGCGCCGATCGAAAGAATCACTGATGCGGCCACGTATATGATCGCTCCGGTAATATCGCCGCGTTCATAAAGCAGTGCGGTTTCCAGCGAAAATGCCGAGAACGTTGTGAACCCGCCGTAAATGCCGGTTGTTAAAAACAGCCGCAAATGCTGCGGCAGCCCGGCCTTGAGCGCAAAATACTCCGCCGTCAGCCCCATCACAAAGGAGCCGACGATGTTGATGAACAATGTGCCGAAGGGAAAGCCAGTGCCGACCAAACGGAACGCGGTGAGATTAACTCCGTGCCGGATAGCGGCGCCGACGCCGCCACCAATGAAGACAATAAGGAACCCCATAACGGCCTCCTGTCGGCGAAACTCCTACCGACGCTAGCGGTTGGCAGGAGTCATCAGCCGAGGCGGCGGTTAATGGGGGACTCCATCCCCGAACATCTCGATTCTAGTTCCGGAGGCGATCAAGGCAAGACAGGTAGTGGAAGCATTTCCGCAAGACGCGGAACGGCGTCAGCGCAGAGGCGTTGTCTGTGTGAAGAGCAAAACAGACAATGGAGTTCCGCTCATGGATCGCGAGCACATTAAAGGCGCAGCCGACAAGGCCAAGGGTGCGATTAAGGACACGGCCGGCAAAATGACCGGCGACAAAGAACTGCAGTCCGAAGGAAAAGTCGACAAGGCGAAAGGCGATATGCACAACGCGGTAGGCGATGTGAAAGACGCTTTCCGTAATCAGAGCAAATAGCGCGATCTACTGCAGCGAATTGAAAAAAGGCCGCCCAAACGGGCGGCCTTTTGTTTTGCCCATGCCGCCAGCAGAAATGGAGGGCGAGAGCGGACGACAGCGAGTGCACGGTTTAGGATTTCATGTTGTATACAACGTAGCGCATTTCTGCCTATTTTTTAATCGGGGCCGCCAGCCGCTCCCGACGCCCGTGAAGCCGTCATAAAATTATCGAGACTCTTCAACGCTCTGGGGCGGGGCACGCGAACCCGCAAAAGCTGGCATGCGCCTTGCGAAGGCCTAGAGCGCCTATCGAAGCACCCGCCCCGATGGCTAAGCAAACCGCGGCGCCAAGGCGCGCGCGCGTGTACAGGGAGCATGCAATGGATTTCGACAAGATTTCACGCCGCGGCGTTCTTAAAGGGACGGCCGCCCTGACCATCGGCTCGGCCCTGCCGGTAAGCCGCGCTTTGGCAGCCGATACGACGATCGGTTTCATCTACGTCGGCTCACGCGACGACTACGGATACAACCAGGCACATGCTGCCGGCGCCGCGGCGCTGAAGAAGATGCCGGGAATCAAGGTCGTCGAGGAAGAAAAAGTGCCGGAGACCGACGCCGTGGAAAAGACCATGGAGTTGATGATCAATCTCGACGGCGCGACCCTCTTATTCCCCACGTCGTTCGGCTACTACAACCCGCACATGATCAAGATGGCGCAGAAATTTCCGAAGCTGCGCTTCGAACATTGCGGCGGGCTGTGGTCGGACAAGGATCCGAAGAACGCCGGCAGCTATTTCGGCTACATCGACGAGGCGCAGCACGTCGCCGGTATTGTCGCCGGCTATATGTCGAAATCCGGCAAGCTTGGCTTTGTCGCCGCGAAGCCCATTCCGCAGGTATTGCGCAACATCAATGCCTGGACGCTCGGCGCCAAGATCGCCAATCCCAAGATCACGACGCAAGTCATCTTCACCGGCGACTGGTCGATGCCGGTGAAGGAAGCCGAAGCCACCAACAGCCTGATCGATCAGGGCGTCGACGTCATTACCTGCCACGTCGATGGTCCAAAGACCGTGGTCGAGAATGCCGCGCGGCGCGGCGCGATGGTTACCGGCTATCACGTCAACCAGTCGGTACTGGCGCCCAAAGCTTATCTCACCGGCGCCGAGTGGAACTGGGAAGTGCTCTATCCGCGCTTCGCCAAGATGTTCACTTCGGGCGAGACCATTCCGAACTTCTATCGCGGCGGCCTCAAGGAAGAGATCGTGAAGGTGTCGCCGTACGGCGACATGGTCACCGCCGAAGCGAAGAAGAAAGCCGATGAAGTGAAGGCGGCACTGACCTCCGGCAGCTACGTCATCTTCAAAGGCCCGATCGCCGACAACAAGGGCAAAACGGTTATCGCTGCCGGCGTATCGCGCGGCCAGACCGATCCCGAGCTCGAAAAGATGGGCTATCTCGTCGAAGGCGTCATTGGAGCGACTTCGTGAAAGCTGACGTCGGCGCGCCGGTTGGCACGCCTGTTGTGAAACCTGAGGCAGGCGAATTCCTTCGCCTGCCTCCATTTACCGCCAAGATCGGCGGCGCGGCGGAATATGTCGTCATCCCCGCGTGCGCGGTCTTGGCGTCGCTGGTCCTGTTCGGAATTTTTGTCGCGCTGTTCGGTAAGAATCCCCTCGACCTCTACTTTTATATGTATCAGGGCGCATTCGGCACCTGGTTCTCGTGGCAAAACACGCTGACCCGCGCAGCACCGCTGATTTTGACGGCGTTGTGCACGGCGCTTCCGGCGCAACTCGGCATGGTTATCATCGGCGGCGAGGGCGCGCTGCTGATTGGGGCGCTGTGCGCGACCACCGCAGCGCTGGCGATGCCGGGCGCACCGCCGATCGTCGTCGATGTTGCCATGGCGATCGCCGGCATGTTCGGCGGCGGGTTGTGGATCTTGCTATCGGGAGCGCTGCGGCAATATCGCGGCGTCAACGAAACGATCTCCAGCCTGCTGCTGGTTTATATCGCACTCGCGATTCTCAATTTCCTGGTCGAAGGTCCGATGCGCGACCCGACCAGTTTGAACAAGCCGTCGACACCGGAAATCGGCGCCGCCAACATGATCGGCAGCATTCCCGGCACCGACGTGCACTGGGGATTTGTTTTCGGGATCTTGGCCGCGGTTCTTTCGTACATTCTAATCTATCACACCGTGTTCGGCTTCGCCGCGCGCGTCGCCGGCGGCAACATCCGCGCCGCTCGCGTGGTGGGATTGAGCGTCGGCAAGCTCATCCTCATTGTCTGTTTTCTCGCCGGCGCTGCGGCAGGCCTCGCCGGCATGTTCGAAGTCGCGGCGGTGCAGGGGCGGACTAATGCGAACCTCGCCGCCGGCTATGGCTTCGCCGGCATTCTGGTCGCGTTCCTCTCTCGGCAAAATCCTTTGGCCGTCATTCCAGTAGCCATTCTGCTTGGCGGTATCGGCGCGAGCGGCGGCTTATTGCAGCGGCGGCTCGGGCTGCCGGACGCTTCGGTGCTGGTGCTGGAAGGCGTGATCTTCGTGATGGTGCTGGCCAGCGACACACTCTACGGCCGCTTTAGTATCTTCCGCGCAAAAGGAGCTTAAGCCTTGGCCGATCCCGGCAACATCGGATTATGGACGGTGCCGGTCGCGGTGCTCGGCGGCGCCGTACGCGTCTCGACGCCGTTTCTCTTTGTCAGCCTCGGCGAATGCATCACCGAAAGAAGCGGCCGCATTAATCTCGGCCTGGAAGGCACGCTGGTCATGGGCGCGATGGCCGGCTACGGCATCTCTTACCTCACCGGATCTCCCTGGATTGGCGTGCTCGCCGCGGGCGTGACCGGGGCGGGAATGGGCGCGCTGCATGCCGGCATTTGCGGATTGCCGCGGGTCAACGACATTGCGGTCGGCATCGCGCTCATGCTGTTCGGTGTCGGCTTGGCGTTTTATCTCGGCAAACCGCTGATCGAGCCGACGGCGCCGCGGCTTCCGGCCATCGACCTCGGCTGGTGGAGCGACATCCCGCAACTGCGCGCCGCACTGCGCATCAATGCGTTGTTTATTATCGGGGTCATCCTCGCGCCGGTTCTGGTCTGGGCGTTGCGGACGACCCGCTGGGGCCTGATCATCCGCACCGCCGGCGAAAGCGCCGACGCGGCTTTGGCTATGGGCTATTCGGTCAACATCATCCGCCTGCGCGCGACGATGTTCGGCGGTTTTCTCGCCGGCATCGGCGGCTCATTCCTGTCGCTGTATTATCCCGGAAGCTGGAACGAGGGTTTATCGAGCGGGCAGGGGATCACCGCCGTGGCGCTGGTGATCTTCGCGCGCTGGAATCCCATGCTCTGCCTTGCCGCCTCGCTGTTATTCGGCGGCGCCGCTGCGCTCGGGCCGGCGTTGCAATCGGTTGGCTACAGCCACGGCTATCATTTGTTCAATGCCGCGCCCTACATTTTGACGCTTCTGATCATGATCGTGACCTGTTCGCCCAAGCGCACGCTGATCGGCGCGCCGGCGGAGCTATCGATTACGAGGTGAGCCATGCCCCAACTCGCGCGCAAGGAAAGTCCAGTGCCGGAGCGCTACGTCGCCGCTGACCCTTATCCGTGGCCATACAACGGCGACTTGCGGCCGCAGAACACCGCGCTGATCATTATCGATATGCAGACCGATTTCTGCGGTGTCGGCGGCTATGTCGACAAGATGGGCTACGATCTCTCGCTTACCCGCGCGCCAATCGAGCCCATTAAGCGAACGCTCGCGGCTGCGCGTGCCAAAGGCTTTCACATTATTCATACCCGAGAGGGCCACCGTCCCGATCTTGCCGATCTGCCGGCAAACAAACGCTGGCGCTCACGCCAGATCGGCGCCGGCATTGGCGATCCCGGACCCTGCGGCCGCATTCTGGTGCGCGGCGAGCCCGGCTGGGAAATCATCGCCGAGCTTGCGCCGCGCGAAGGCGAGCCGATCATCGACAAGCCGGGCAAGGGCTCGTTTTGCGCCACCGATCTCGAACTCATGCTGCGGCTCGCCGGCATCGACAACGTCGTGCTCACCGGCATCACCACGGACGTGTGCGTGCACACCACCATGCGCGAAGCCAACGATCGCGGCTTCGAGTGCTTGCTCCTTGAAGATTGTTGTGGCGCCACCGACAAGAGTAACCACGAGCACGCTATCAAGATGATCAAGATGCAGGGCGGCGTATTCGGGGCGGTGGCGGACTCGGCGAAATTCCTCGAGGCGCTCGCGTGAGCGAATACGCCACGCTCGTTCCGCCGGGCGGGTTGCCGTCCCCGACGGCGGGAAAAAGCACCTTCGGCGTCGAAGCTATCTCCATGACCAAGCGCTTCGGCGCCTTCACGGCGCTTGATGCGGTGTCGCTGAAAGTGCGGCCCGGCACTTTCCACGCGCTCCTTGGCGAGAACGGCGCCGGCAAATCGACGCTGGTCAAATGCATCATGGGCTACTACCAGGCCGACAGCGGCGAGCTCCTGATCGACGACCGACAGGAGGTCGTCGGCAATCCGCGCGCGGCGCACGCGCTTGGCCTCGGCATGGTCTATCAGCACTTCACCTCCGTGCCGGCGATGACGGTTGCGGAAAATTTCGTGCTGGCGCGCGATCACGTTCCTGCCGTCGTGGACTGGGCGCGCGAGAAAAAAGCGCTGGAAGAGTTTCTCACGCATATGCCGTTTCGCGTGCCGCTCAATGCCAAAGTGTCGGCGATTTCCGCCGGCGAGCGGCAGAAATGCGAAATCCTCAAACAGCTTTATCTGAAGCGCCGTTTCCTCATTCTTGACGAGCCGACTTCGGTGCTGACGCCCGGTGAGGCCGACGAGGTGCTGGGCATGCTGCGCGACATGGTCGGACGCGGCGTACTCACCATATTGATGATCACGCACAAATTTCGTGAGGTCATGGCGTTCGCCGATGAAGTCACCATTCTTCGCCGCGGCAAGCTGGCGGGACAGGGGCAGGTAAAGGATTTAAGCCCCGACGCCATGGCGCGCACCATGATCGGCGCGGAAGAACTGACCGTGCAGCCGCCGCGCAGCGGCGAGTTCGGCTCGGCGCGACTGAATATCGAACAACTCAATGCGTTGGACGATGCGGGGGGGCCGGCGGTGCGCGACGTTTCGCTGTCAATTCGCGGCGGCGAAATCGTCGGCATCGCCGGCGTGTCCGGCAACGGCCAGCGGCAATTGATTGAAGTGCTCGCCGGCCAGCGCGACGCCGAGAGCGGCCGCATCTATTTGCAGGGCGAGCTTTATCACGCGACCCGCCGGGAGATGCGGCACAATCATCTTTCTGTCCTGCCGGAGGAGCCGCTGAAGAACGCTTGCGTCGCGCGGATGAGCGTCGCCGACAATCTCGCTTTTCGCGAATTTGATCGCGCGCCGTTTGCTTCGGGCGGCTGGTGGCTCAACCGCAAGGAATTCCACGAGAACGCGCTGCGCAAGATCGAGCGCTACAAGATCAAGACACGCTCTGATGACACTGCCATCGGCGAATTGTCAGGCGGCAATGTGCAGCGCACCGTGCTGGCCCGCGAGCTCGCCGGCGAAGTCGACATTCTGGTGGCCGCCAATCCTTGCTTCGGTCTCGACTTCGCCGCGGTCGCGCAGATCCACGCCGAGATCATGGCGGCGCGCAATCGCGGCGCCGCCGTGCTGCTGGTCAGCGAAGATCTCGATGAGCTTTTGGAGCTCGCCGATCGTCTCGTCGTGATGTTTCACGGCGCGCTGGTGTACGAGGCGCGGGCCAGCGAGGCCGATCTCACCGAGATCGGCCGTCACATGGCGGGGCACTAGACTGGCGCGAACAAAGGCACCGCGCGTCTGAAGAACGGCGAGGGTTGCCTTCGGTCGAAGCCGTGCTAGGCGCCCCGTCCGGCGAGGAATGCCCTGCACGGCGGGGATAGCTTGTGCCGATGCTCTTCCAGGCACTGCTTCTTGCGGCCTTGGCCGGCCGGCACGCCCGCGCATAAGCGCTGAATGTCAGCGCGGCACGCCTCGCGCAAGTCACCTCTTTCACGAGGCATGGCGCCGGGCGGTGGCCCAGCTTCCGCGCCCGGAGGTGGCATGGCGCGAGGCGGTGGCATGGCGCCAGGCGGTGGTCCGCCAGGTGGTGGCCCACCAGGCGGCGGCACATATTGCGCGCCGGGCGGCGGCGGACCCCCAGGTCCGGGCGGCGGCGGATAACCGGGAGGCGGGGGTGGGGGCATGTAGCCTGCGTCAGGCGGAGGAGGTGGTGGTGGTGCCGTTGCGCACGACGACATGATACCGGCGGCAATGCCGACAAATGCGACAGTTAGCAGCGTCAGCCACGGCTTATTCATTGGGAGCCCCGCCCTTGAAAAAGATTGCCCCATTTACCTCATTCGCACGCTATTTTTCCGAGGCGGCGAAATCGGGGCAAAACAAGTTGCTTTGAGGCGTCAGTTCCGGCCGTTCTTTCGCAGGCGGTGATACGGCGCGTAAGCCGGTTCCCAAGTTTTCGCGCGGATGCGCCCGACTACGTCCTCCCCGCTGTACAGCTCCGCCAGGCCCTCGCTAACGGCTTGTTTCGCCACCGCGATCGCTACTTGCCGGGATACGTGCCGGATCTCGGCTAGCGGCGGCAAAAGGTTGGCCCGCGGATCATGCTTTGCCGGCGAAAGATCGGCGACGGTGCGAGCCGCGGCCAGGAACATGCCGTCGGACACGGCGCGGGCCGCAACCGCGATGACGCCAAGTCCGATGCCGGGGTAAACGTAGGCGTTGTTGGTCTGGTCGATACGAAAGGCGCGCCCATTGCGCGTCACCGGCGGAAATGGACTGCCGGTGCCAATGACGGCTCGGCCTTCGGTCCAGGCGAGAAGGTCGACCGGTGTTGCCTCGCTTCTGTCCGTCGGATTGGACAATGGAAAGATGATGGGATGCCGGACGCGCGCCGCCATTGCGCGCACGACCTCCTGCGAAAACGCATGGGCTTGTCCAGACGTGCCGATCAGCAAAGTCGGGCCGGCATTAGCGACCACATCGGCGAGATCGATGCGAGCTTTCGATTTGACTGCCCACGCCGCGACGTCTTCGCGCGGTCGCGCGAACGAGCGCTGAAACGGCTGCAATCCGGACATCCCTTCCAGCAACAGTCCGTCCCGATCGACCAAATAAAATCGCCTGCGCGCTTCGCCCTCGGGTAATCCGGCCTCGATCATGGCGCGCAAAAGCAGCGCACATATGCCGGTGCCGGCGGATCCGGCGCCGAGCACCGCGACCCGTTGTTCGGTGAGCGGCACGCCAGTCACGTTGACGGCGGCAAGAATTGCGCCGACAGCGATCGCCGCGGTTCCCTGGATATCGTCGTTGAAACTGCAAACTTGGTCGCGATATTGCGCCAGCAGGCGGTTGGCGTTGCGGAGCGCAAAATCCTCCCAATGTAACAGCACGTGCGGCCAGCGGGCCCGCACCGCTTCGACGAATGCCGAAACAAACGCATCGTAATCGGCGCCGCGGATGCGCTCGTGCCGCCAGCCGATGTAAAGCGGATCGGCCAGGAGCTCGCGGCTGTCGGTGCCGACATCGAGCAGGATCGGTAACGTGGTGGACGGATGCAGGCCGGCGCAAGCGGTGTACAAAGCGAGCTTGCCGATGGGGATGCCCATCCCGCCGGCGCCCTGATCGCCCAAACCCAGAATGCGCTCGCCGTCACTGACGACGATGGCGTCGACCGCATCAAATCGCGGATTGCCCAGAATATCCCGGATGCGGTCTTTGACCGGATAGCTGAGGAAAAGACCGCGGGGCTTGCGAAAAATGCGGCTGAACTGCTGGCAGCCCGCTCCAACGGTCGGCGTGTAGACGATCGGCATCAGCTCTTCGATATGCCGGGTCAGCAGTGCGTAAAACAAAGTCTCGTTGGTGTCCTGCAAGCCGCGCAGGAAAACGTATTTCAGGAGATCGCTGCCGGTTGCTCGCAAGGCGTCATGCCGCCGGCCGACTTGCAGGTCGAGCGAGGTTACGTAAGGCGGCAATAATCCATGCAGCTCGAATTCGTCGCGCTCAGCATCGCTGAATGCGGTGCCCTTGTTGAGTAGCGGGTCGTTCAGGAGCTCGTAGCCGCTGAGCGCGGTCTCGATCACTCTTGGTCTCTCTGACATTTGCGGAAAGGCAGGCCGTTACGGCCCTGTTACGGCAAGGATGGCTTCTTTGATCTTGGCCAGAGCATAGTGGCCGGCCTTGTCGAGGTCGAGATGCGGAAAGTTCGGCATCTCGTCGGCGGTGACAACACAGTCGATAATAGTGGGACCGTCCGCGGCCAGCCCGGCTTTGATCGCCGGCAGCAGTTCGCCCGGCTTGGCGGCGTGAAAGCCGTTGCCGCCGCACGCTTGCGCGAGCGCAACGTAATCCGGATTGGGAAATTCGATGCCTTTTTTATACGCCGGCAGGCCGACCGATTCCGCTTCGAACGAGATCAGGCCGAAAGCGGAGTTGTTGTACACCACCACCTTGACCGGCAGCTTGTGATGCACGGCGGTCAGGAACTCGCTCATCAGCATGTTGAAGCCGCCGTCGCCGCACAGCGCGATGACCTGGCGCGAGCGGTCGAGCGCCTGGATGCCGTTGGCCTGGCCGAGCGCAGTGCCGACCGCGGCATTGTTGAACGAGCCGATGATGCGCTGCATGCCGCTTTGGCGGATCCAGTTGGCCGACCACAAGGTGTTCAGGCCGGTATCGAAGACAAAAACTGCGTCGCGCTTCGCGAGATCGCCGACCGCGCGCGCCACCGCTTGCGGATGAATCTTGTCCTTGCTGCGTGCCGGATCGGCCTGTTTATCGATCTTGGCATCCCATTTCCGCCGTTCTTCGCTAATGCGGTCGAAAAATTTGCCGTTGGTTTTGGCCGCTACCTGGTCCAATAAAAGTCGCAACGTCGGCCGCACCGAGCCGACGACGCCGAGCGAAGTCGGCGTGCGCCGGCCAAGAACGCGCGCGCGATCGTCGATCTGAATCACATCGCCTTTTCGCGGCAGGAATTCCGAATAGGGATAGTCGGTGCCGAGCATCAGCAATAGATCGCAGCCCATCACCGCGTTGTAGACCGCCTTGGTGCCGATCATGCCGATGCCGCCGATCCAGCGCGGATCGTCAAAGGGCAAGATGTCCTGGCCCTTGACCGAGTGAATGAGCGGCGCCTTGAGCCGGTCGGACAACGCGCGCAATTCGTCGGCCGCGCCCTGGCATCCGACGCCGCACATGATCACGACGGTGTCGGCGGCATCGAGCCGGCGGGCAACCTCGGCGATTTCGTCCGCACTCGCCGCAAGCTCCGCCCGGGGCTTGAGCGTGGCAATGCTGGTGACGGCGCCGGGCGCCTTTGCTTCGATGACGTCCTGCGGCAGCGTCAGATGGGCGACGCCGCGCCCGGCGTAAGCGGCAGCGATAGCTTGATGGATGACGGCCGGCGCCTGCGAAGGCGACGTGACGGTCTCGGTGTAGAGCGACACGTCGCGGAATAGCAAATCGGGTTCGGTGGTCTGGATATGGTCCGTGCCGCGCATCTGGCGCGGCATGTCACCCGAGAGCGCCAACACCGGCGCATGGTCGCGGCTTGCTTCATAGAGGCCGGCGACCAAATGCGTGCTGCCGGGCCCCGTGGTGCCGCAGCATACGCCCAGCCGTCCCGTCAGTTTGGCCTGGCCGGCGGCGGCAAGCGCGGCGCCTTCCTCGTGGCGGACGCCGATCCATTCAAGATCGCTCCTTCGGACGGCATCGGCGAGCGGATTGAGCGAGTCGCCGATCAATCCGAAAATCTGCCGGACACCGATTTTTTGCAGAACTTCGACGAGTATGTCCGCTACCGTCTGAGCCATCGATGCCTCCTGCCAATCCGTGCCGGAGCATGTTTCCGAAAGAGATTAAAAACGGCTTTCGAAAATCGAGCTCCGTCAATCTTACGCATCAAGGTTCCATCAGAAATGTCGCGTTGCGATCATGGAGGCTGGCCGGCAATACCGGCCGGAGCGTCGCCGAATTTGACGCCTCTGGCTTCTTTGCCGAGCGCGGTCAGAACGGCGATCGCCACCGCAACCGTGCCGGCTACCACGGCAAGCGCGAACCCGTAATCGTTGCCGTAATGCGCCGCGATCGCCGCCTGCAAGGTAGCGTTGACCGAAGCGATCAAATTGCCGAGCTGGTAAGTGAAACCGGGAAACGTGCCGCGCGCCTTCGTCGGGCGAGAGCTCGTTGAGGTGAACCGGAATGACGCCCCATGCGCCCTGGACCATCACCTGCATCAGGAACGCTCCGACCGCGAGCCACACCGCGGTCGCGGAAAGGCCCACAGCGGCAGCACGGCGAGCGAGAGCACCGCGGCGATAATGATGATCCGTCTGCGCCCGAAACGTTCCGAGAGCGAGCCGAAGAAAATGCCGCCGATGATCGCGCCGATATTATAGATCACCGCGATCAAGCCGACTTCGTGCGGCGAGAAGCCGTGCTGGACCTGCAGGAAGGTCGGATAAAGATCCTGGGTGCCGTGGCTGAAGAAATTGAACGCCGTCATTATCAGCACGGCATAGATGCCAAGCTGCCAATGCGAGCGGAGAACAGTTAGCGTTTTGCTGCGGGCCGTCGGTTTCCAGCTCGGCGACTCTGGCACATGCCGGCGGATGTAAAGAACCAGCAGGGCCGGTATCACGCCGACCATGAACATGCCGCGCCAGCCGATATACTGAAAGAACAATCCGTAGACGACTGATGCAAGAAAGTAACCGGCGGGATAGCCCGATTGCAGGAGGCCGGAGACGAAGCCGCGCGCCTGCGGCGGAATCGATTCCATGGTGAGCGAGGCGCCGACGCCCCATTCGCCGCCCATGGCGATGCCGTAGACCGCGCGCAAGATCAGCAGCGCTGTCAGGTTCGGCGCGAAGCCGGAAGCGAATTCAACCGCGGAATACAACAACACGTCGACCATTAAGGTCGGCCGCCGCCCCCAGCGGTCGGCGGCGCGTCCGAACAGGAACGCCCCGATCGGCCGTGTCGCCAAGGTAAGCAGAATGGCAATCGTCACCCGCGTCACGTCGGTATGAAATTCCTTCGCGATGTCCGTGAGCACGAACACCATCAGAAAGAAGTCGAAGGCGTCGAGCGACCAGCCAAGGAAACTTGCCGCGACCACGTGCTTTTGCTGACTGGTCCAGCCGGACAGCGCTGCAATCTGCATGAAGGAGCCCCTTGGTCTTCGCTTGCGTCTGCCGGTGGCGCTCAGGCTTTGTCGTTCGCCGGACGGCGCGGCACCAGGGCGTTGGCAACGAGTTCCTGCACCACCTGGCCGGCTTGGTTGAACGTGAGAGTACGGATTTTAAGCAGACCACGATCGGGCCGCGACTTCGACAGCCGCTTCTCGATCACTTCGCTCTCAATGTGCAATTCGTCGCCGGGAAGGACCGGAATCGGCCAGTTCAAACTGTCCATGCCGAGCCCGATGGTGCCTTCGACGGCCCGATATTCGCTTCCCGCAACCAGCCGCATGGTCAAGGCCGCCGTATGCCAGCCGCTCGCAACGAGCCGGCCGAATATCGACTTTCGTCCCCCTTC
The DNA here is from genome assembly GCA_963753355.1 of uncultured Alphaproteobacteria bacterium. Classification (GTDB taxonomy): domain Bacteria; phylum Pseudomonadota; class Alphaproteobacteria; order Rhizobiales; family Xanthobacteraceae; genus BOG-931. Next base: position 112,856 of record CAVWBV010000014.1, on the reverse strand, counting down.
GTCGCTGAGGTGAAACGGCTGCGGATCGAACTGTTTAGCGAACGCAATAATATCGTGCTTCTCGACCCGAACCCGGCCGCTGGGCTTCTGTACTTCTCCTACGGTGAAGTCCTCGAAAAATCGTTGGCTCATCCCTTACTGGCTCCTCGTGGCAATTCGCAGCAGTCAGTATAACGTCAGGAACCGATCAGGCGTGTGGAAGAAATCGGTCATCAGCTTTGCAGTGGCTGCGGCCGTGGCTATCATGCGTACGGCGAACCGGAGGGTGCGAATGACGATGCGCAGTGTATTTGCATTGACGGCCCTCACGCTTGCTTGTGCCGTTTCGCCGGCTTTTGCCGACGGCTGGTTCGAGGGTCATGGCGATCGCTGGTACGCTATCCACCGCGACATTTACGAGCTGGAAAACCGGATCGCGAGGCTCGAGGCGGATCCGCAGATGGACGACGGATACCGCGCTCCCATCGTCGAAGCGGCGCGCCGCGAGATAAGGCGCTTGCAGGCAAGTCTGGCGCCGGCGCATTGGCGGTGGACCGATCCGTGCTGCTATAGCCGCAGGCCGATCCACATTCGCTGACGGCAAACGCCGCGCGGCGGCTACCCGTTTAGGTTACGCTCGGACGCAGGCGCCGCGGCCGCGGCGCGCGCACGCCGGCCCACCATTCGCTCACGCTGTCGAGATAAAGATAGACGACCGGCGTCGTGTAGAGCGTCAGCATTTGGCTGATAAGCAGGCCGCCGACGATGGCGATGCCCAGAGGACGGCGAATTTCTCCGCCATTGCCGAAGGAGAGCGCGAGCGGCACGGCGCCCAGAACCGCCGCCGATGTCGTCATTAGAATAGGGCGCAGGCGAAGCAGGCAGGCCTCGAAAATCGCGTCGTAAGAGCTCAGGTTGCGCGCGCGTTTCGCTTCGATGGCAAAATCGATCATCATGATCGCGTTTTTCTTGACGATGCCGATCAAGAGAATGACGGCGATGGTGCCGATGATGTCGAACTCCGTGTGGAACAGCATCAGCGCCAGCAGCGCGCCGACGCCGGCGGATGGCAGCGTCGAAAGGATCGTGATCGGATGGATATAGCTCTCGTAGAGCACGCCAAGCAGAATGTAGACGGCGGCGATGGCGGTCAGAATGAGGATCGGCTCTTTCGACAGCGATTGCTGAAAGAGCTGCGCCGTGCCGGCCAATGATCCGTGGATGCTCGAAGGCATATGGATGCGCTGAATCGCATTATTAATCTCTACGTCGGCTTCGCCGAGCGACTTACCCGGATGCAGATTGAACGAGATCGTCGAGGCGACGAACAATCCCTGGTGGTTTATCGATAGCGGAGTGTGACCCGGCCGGTAACGACTGACCGCCGCCAGGGGGATCATTGTCTCGACATTGGTCGATACGGCCGCGCCGGCGGACGTCGCTCCGTGGCCGGTATTGGCGAGCGAGTTGGTAAAGAAGTTGCGCGCCGCCTGTGCGTTGGTGGACGGCGTCGCCGTGTTGGTCGATCGGCTGAGGGTGAATTCGGAAACGTTGGATGCCGGCGTGGGGACGGTCTTGGTGTTGGAGAGTGGTGCAGCAGGGGCGGGCGCGCTGACCGTTCCTCCTGAGGCGTTGGTGGTCGCAGTGCCGGGCGGTGTCGCGCCACTCAGCGACACATAGACGTCGTTCAGCGAATTCGGATACTGCGTATAGCGCGGATCGATTTCCATCACGACGTGATACTGGTTGATGGCACTATAGATCACCGAAACCTGCCGCTGCCCAAAAGCGTCGTAGAGCGTATTGTCGATTTGCAAGGGAGAGATGCCGAGCCGGGCAGTCGTATCGCGATCGATGTCCAGATAAGTCTCCAGTCCCCGCTGCTGTTGATCGGAACTGACGTCGGTTAGCACCGGATTGTGCTCCAGCGCATCGACCAGCTTGGGGACCCACTCATAGAGCTGCTGCACGTCCTCGGACTGCAAAGTGTACTGGTATTGCGCGTTGCTCTGGCGGCCGCCGGCGCGCAAATCCTGTACCGCGGCGAGGTAAAGCCGGCCGCCGGGCACCTCGGCGAGTTTCGGCCGCAGCCGTGCGATGACCTGATCCGCCGTCACGTTACGTCGCGACAACGGTTTGAGCGAACCGAAGACATTGCCGGTATTGATTTGCGCGTAGCCGCCGCCGCTGCCGACGCCGGTATAGCCCACGACATTCTCCACCGCCGGATCAGCCTGCACGATGCTCATCATCTGCCGCAGCTTCTGGCTCATCGCCTGGAAGGAAATGCTTTGGTCAGCCTGCAGCGAGCCGACCAGGCGGCCGGTATCCTGCTGCGGGAAGAATCCCTTGGGCACAATGATAAACAGCTCCACGTTCAGGCAGATGGTCGCGATGAAGATCACCAGCACCAGCCGGCTGTGACGCAGCGCCCACGTCAGCGAGTGCGCATAGGCATTGCGGACGTGCCCGAAAACGTCGAAACGCCGCGGCCCGCTTGCGGGCCGCGTTCGTAGAAAGAGCCCGCACATCATCGGCGTGGTCGTAAGCGAGATCGCCAGCGATATCAGAATAGCGATCGACAGCGTGACGGTGAACTCGCGGAACAGGCGGCCGAGAATGCCGCCCATCAGCAAAATCGGGAGAAACACCGCAATCAGCGAAAGGCTGATCGATAGCACCGTGAAACCTACTTCCTGAGCCCCGCGGAACGCGGCTTCCATCCGCGACATGCCGTTTTCCATGTGCCGCGAGATGTTTTCCAGCACGACAATTGCATCGTCGACGACGAAGCCGGTGGCGATGGTCAGCGCCATCAACGACAGCAGGTCGAGGCTGTAATTGAACAGATACATGACGCCGAACGTACCGACGATCGAGACTGGCACGGCGACGCTCGGAATAAGCGTCGCACGGATGTTGCGGAGGAAAAGAAACACGACGATCGTGACGAGGATGACGGCCATCACCAGCGTCACTTCCGTGTCATGCAGGGAGGCGCGGATGGTGGTGCTGCGGTCGATGGCGATATTGACATTGATGTCGGCCGGCATCGCCGCTTCCAGATGCGGCAGCTCCTGCGTGACGTTGTCGATGGTCTGGATGATGTTGGCGTTCGGCTGACGGAAAAGGATCACGAGCACCGAAGGCTGGCCATTGGACATGCCGAGATTGCGCGTGTCCTGGACCGAATCCGTCACCTCGGCGACGTCGGAGAGGCGAATGGCGGCGTTATTGCGGTAAGCGATGACGAGGGGGATATAGTCCGCCGCGACGTTGGCCTGATCGTTGGTGTAGATCTGGTAACGCCGGTTGCCGTCGTCGATGGTGCCTTTCGGGCTGTTGGCGTTGGCCGACGCGAGCGCCGCACGTACGTCCTCAAGCCCGACACCGTATTTGTAAAGCGCCTGCGGGTTGAGATCGACGCGCACCGCCGGCAGCGTCGAGCCGCCGATGATGACGTTGCCGATGCCGCTTAATTGCGAAAGGCGCTGGGCGAGCACGTTGCTCGCGGCATCGTACATCTGTCCCTGCGTCATGGTCTTCGACGTGAGCGCAAGGATGAGGATCGGCGCGTCGGCGGGGTTGACCTTGCGGTAAGTCGGATTGCTGGGAAGGTTGGCTGGCAAATCGGCGGCGGCCGCATTGATGGCGGCTTGCACGTCGCGGGCGGCGCCGTCGATGTCGCGGCTGACATCGAATTGAAGCGTGATGCGGGCCTGCCCGATTCCGCTTTGCGAAGTCATTTCGGTGACGTCGGCGATCTGCCCGAGATGGCGCTCGAGGGGCTCGGCGACGCTTGTGGCGACCGTATTGGGACTGGCTCCGGGAAGCGACGCGGTGACTGAAATGGTCGGGAAATCGACCTGCGGCAGCGGCGACACCGGGAGTTTGGAGAATCCGAGCGCGCCGCCGAGCGCGATGCCTATGGTCAGCAGCGTTGTCGCCACCCGCCGGGCGATGAATGGCGCCGAAATATTCATTCGGCGGGCTCGCGACCGGCGAGCGGATTGGCCGGCCGCCGGCCGGTGATACGCACCGCCAGCCTGTCGAAGTACAGATAAATGACCGGCGTCGTGAACAGCGTCAGCAACTGGCTGAGCGCGAGACCGCCGATGATGGCGACGCCCAGCGGCTGGCGCAGCTCGGAGCCGGTACCGGTTCCCACCATCAGCGGTACCGCGCCGAGGATCGCGGCCATGGTCGTCATCATGATCGGGCGGAATTGCAGGAGACAGGCCTGGTAAATCGCCTCACGCGGCGGCAGCCCCTCGTTGCGTTCGGCATCGAGCGCGAAGTCGATCATCATAATCGCGTTTTTCTTGACGATGCCGATCAGCAAAATGATGCCGATGATGGCGATGATGTCGAGGTCGTAATGCAGCAGCATCAACGACAGCAGCGCGCCAACGCCGGCCGACGGCAAGGTCGAGAGAATAGTGATCGGATGAATGAAACTCTCGTAGAGAACGCCGAGCACGATGTACATCGCCACGATCGCGGCGATGATGAGAAAGACCTCGTTGAGCAGCGAGGACTGGAAAGCGGCGGCGGTGCCCTGGAAGGCGGTGGTGAAACTGATCGGCAGACCGAGATCGTGCTCGACCTTCTCGATGGCGCTGACGGCCTCGCCGAGCGAAACGCCAGGTGCGGTGTTGAACGAGATGGTGGTGGCCGGGAGTTGTCCGTAATGGGTAATCAGCAACGGTCCGGTGCGCTGCTCCAGATGCACGATGGCCGATAGCGGCACTTGGCCGTTGGTCGTAGATGATGACGACGGCAGATAGATCATCGACAGCCCGTCTAGCGAGAGCTGAAGCGTGGGGTCGACCTCCATGATCACGCGATACTGGTTCGACTGGGTATAGATCGTCGTGATGAAGCGTTGGCCGAACGCGTCATACAGCGCGTTATCGACCGTAGCCGGGGTGATGCCGAAACGGGCGGCGGTGGCGCGGTCGATGACGATGTCGAGCGCCAGGCCCTCCTGCTGCAAGTCGCTGGCGACGTCGGTGAGTTCCGGCAGTTGATTGAGCCGGTCGACGAGCCGCGGCACCCAGGTGTTGAATTCCTTCGAGTTGGCGTCTTCAAGCACGAAGTGATAGGGCGCACGGCTTATCGTGGCGTCGATGGTCAGATCCTGCACCGGCTGCATGTACAGGGAGATACCGACCACGCCGGATATTTCCTTTTGAATGCGCCGGATAATCTGGGTGGCGGTGAGGTGGCGTTCGTCGTGCGGTCTTAAGCTGATCAGGAAGCGTCCGGTATTCTGCGTCTGGTTGGTGCCGTCGACGCCGACGAACGAACTCAAGCCCGCGACGTCGCGATCGGTCAGAATGACTTCGGCCAGCTTGTTCTGCAGCTCGGCCATGGCCTGATAAGAAATGCTTTGCGACGCCACCGAGATGCCCTGGATCATCCCGGTATCCTGCACCGGGAAGAAACCCTTCGGGATCAGATCGTAGAGCACAATCGTGACCGCGAGCGTCAGCACGGCGACCAGCAGCGTGAGCGGTTGGCGGTCGAGCACCCAATTCAGCGCACGGCCGTAGACCGCAATGATCGCATCGAAGGTACGTTCAGCGTGGATATCGAAGGCGGAGCGCTCGGCCTCCGGGTGATGGCGGATCAGTTTGGCGCACATCATCGGTACAAGCGTGAGCGAGACGATCGCCGAGATGACGATGGTCACCGCGAGCGTAATGGCGAACTCGTGGAACAGGCGGCCGACCACGTCGCCCATGAACAAAAGCGGGATCAGCACCGCGATCAGCGAGATAGTGAGCGAAATGATGGTGAAGCCGATTTGCCGCGAGCCTTGAAGTGCCGCCTCCACCGGCTCCATGCCGTCTTCGACGTAGCGCGCAATGTTCTCGATCATCACGATGGCGTCGTCGACGACAAAGCCGGTCGCGATGGTCAGCGCCATGAGCGACAGATTGTCGAGGCTGAAACTGAGCAGATACATCACGCCAAGCGTGCCGACGAGCGACAGCGGTACCGACAGGCTCGGGATGATGGTGCCGGGAAGGGTCCGCAGGAACACGAAGATCACGATCACGACCAGGACGACTGCGAGGGCCAGCGAGAACTCGACGTCTGATACCGACGCACGGATGGTCACGGTGCGGTCGCTCAGCACTCCGACATCGACCGCGGCCGGAAGGCTTGAAACGATCTGCGGCAGCAATGCCTTGATGCGATCTACTACCTGGATGATGTTGGCGCCCGGCTGGCGCTGGACGTTGAGCAGGATCGCCGGCGTGGTATTTGCCCATGCGCCAAGCTTGGTGTTTTCGGTGCCGCTAACGACGTCGGCGACATCCGAGAGCCGCACCGGCCCGCCGTTGCGATAGGCGATGATGATGTTGGCGTATTGAGCGGCGTTCTCGATCTGATCGTTGGCGTTGATAGTGGTCGCCTGGGCCGGGCCGTCGAAATTTCCTTTCGGCGTGTTGACGTTGAAGTTGCCGACCGTAGTGCGGACGTCGTCGATGTTTATCCCATACGCGGCAAGGGCCTGCGGTTTGAACTGTATGCGCACCGCCGGGCGATGCCCGCCGCTGATGCTGACCAGGCCGACCCCGTTCAATTGCGAGATCTTCTGCGCGAGTCTCGTCTCGCTCAAATCCTCGAGCTCGGTCAGCGAGATGCTCTTCGAGGTCACCGCCAGCGTCAGGATCGGCGCGTCGGCCGGATTGATCTTGGCGTAGACCGGAGGGATCGGCAGGTCGCTGGGCAAAAGGTTGTTGGCGGCGTTGATCGCGGCTTGCACCTCTTGCTCAGCGACGTCGAGGGAAAGGTCGAGGCTGAACTGCAACGTGATGACGGACGCGCCGGCCGAGCTTGCCGACGTCATCTGATTGAGGCCCGGCATTTGTCCGAGCTGGCGCTCAAGCGGAGCGGTGATCGAAGACGTCATCACCTCCGGGCTGGCGCCGGGATAGAAGGTCTGGACCTGAATCGTCGGATAGGCGACCTCAGGCAGTGTCGACAGCGGTAGGAAAGTGTATGCGACGATGCCCGACAACATGATCGCCGCCATGAGCAGCGTGGTTGCGACCGGACGCAAAATGAAGATTTCGGAGACGTTCATCGCTGGGCTTTAGTGTCGCGCTGCATTTTATAATCGGCTCGCGCTCACCGCCGGCTGCCTCAAAGCGCCGGCCGTTCGCAAATCCTGATGCGGCTTTTTCCGATCATGGCGCTTATTGCCCGCTGTTGCCGCGCGGCTTTTGGCCATGCTCGGCGCCGTGCGGTTGTCCGGCAGGCACGGTTGCCGGTGCGCCGGACGCCGCGGGGATGGTGACGCGCGCTCCATCGCGCAGCCGGTCGGTGCCGTCGACCACAACCCGCTCGCCGGCCGACAAACCGGAAACCACCTCCGCCGTCGGGCCGTCGGTCGGACCGACTTTGATCGGCCGCACCGAGACGGTGTTGTCGGCGTTGACGACATAGACGTAACTGCCGGGCGCGCCGCGCTGGATCGCCGCGCTCGGAACGGTGACCACATCGTTTAACGTCTTGACCAGAAGCTGGGCGTTGACGAACTGGTTCGGAAACAGCGCGTTGTCGGGATTATCGAACTGTGCGCGCACTTTGACAGTGCCGGTGGTTGTATCGATCTGGCTGTCGAGCGCAATAACGCGGCCGGTCGCCAAGTGTTTGACGTTGGCCCGGTCGTACGCCGCCACTTCAAGCGTGGTGCCGGCGTTCAATTGCGGCATGACATCGGGCAGGTTGTCTTCGGGAATCGGAAAGATCACCGTGATCGGCTGCATCTGGGTCACGGTGGTGATCACAGTGCTCGCCGACGCTTGTATGTAATTTCCCGGATCGACGAGGCGGAGGCCGACGCGGCCGGTCACCGGCGAGACGATGTGGCAATACTGCACGTTCAGCTTCTGCTGATCGATCTGCGCTTGATCGAGTTTCACCGTGCCCTGGTCTTGCTGCACGATATAGACTTGGTCCTCGTACTGCTGGCGCGCGATCGAATTCTGCTCGGCGAGTTTTTGATATCGCGTGAGATCGACTTGCGCCTGCGCGAGCACGCCTTGATCGCGCGCAAGCTGGCCTTCGTATTGTGCCTGCAACAGCCGGTAGGGCCGGTCGTCGATTTGCGCCAGCGTATCGCCCTTGTTGACGATCTGTCCTTCGGTGAATGGCACCGATATCACCTGACCGTCGATCTGCGTCACCACGGTGATGGTCGCAATCGGCGTGACCGTTCCGAGCTCATTCAAGATCACGCGAATATCGCCTCGGCCGATGGTGGCGACGCCGACCGATTGAGCGCCGCCGCCTTGCTGAAAGCGTCCGCCGGAGGGCGGCGCGGCCGGAGAGGCCCAGCGGAAGATCAGATAACCGAGAAGGAGAAGGCCGATGACGACGATCAGGCCGACGACGAAGCGAGTTTTTCCGCCGCGTGGCGTTGTAGTTATCGGCGCTGGTACCGTGCGGTGGTCCGGCGGTGCTTCTTCAACCGTTCTGCGCGTTCGCTCGTCCATCTGCGCGTTCGTTTATCAGGTGGGCCGTATATAGCGGGAGCCACGACGCCTTAGCTAATGAATATTCGCTAATGAAGGGGCGACCATGCGCGCAGCGTTCCCCGCGGCGGCACGGAGAGCTGTCCGTCACGCGCGGTTGGTTAATCGGAAATCAAACGGTAACTCAATGGGTTGCGGGAGCCGGCGGCAGTTCGGGCCGAGGCCCGGTCTCATTAGGCGGAAGTTGCGGCAGAACTGAGAAACCCTGTTCGAGTTCTTTCCGCGATGGCAGCAAATTGGTGTCCCAACCACCACCGAGGTTTTCGATCAGCAGCACACTGGCGAGGAATAGGTTCTGACGGTAGGTCAGTTCCGTTTCCTCGTCGGCCAGAAGCTGGATTTGAGCGGTCACCACCGTTGTAAAGGCCACGGTGCCGGCCTGATACTGATTAAGATAAACGTCGACAGCCTGCTGTTCGTCCTTGACCGCCTGGTGCTGCACCGTGAGCGCCTGGGCCAATTGCCGTATGGCGACAAGGTTATCTTCAACTCCCTGGAACGCGGTCAGGACGGTCTGCCGATACGTCGCGACGCTTTGCCAATAGACCGCACGCGCGGAATCGACCTGCGCCGAGGTCAACCCGCCATTGAACAAAATTTGCGTGCCGGCGGCGCCCAACGACCAAACTTCGTTAGCGACGTTGAACGGCAGGGGATGAGTCCCGAGCCAGCCGAAGCTGCCGGACAAGCTGATCACCGGAAAATAACCGGCGACGGCTACCCCGATCAGGGCGTTTTGCTCCTGCATGGCTCGCTCGGCGGCCGCGATAGCCGGGTTACGTTCCAGCAACTCGGAAGGCAGGGTCACCGGAATTTTCGGAATCGCGCCGGCGAGGAGGCGACGCCCGATGCTCAGCTCGGCGGGCGGCCGGCCGATCAGAATGGCGATGGCGTGCTCGTACTGTGCGCGCGTCGCGATCGTGCTTTTGGTCTGCGCTTGCGTGGTCTCGACTTGCGCACGCGCAGTGGCGACGTCGCCGAGTGTGACCGAATACCCGGCCTTGTATTGGTTTTCCACGATGTCGAGCGTCTTTTGGTATTGTATTGTGGTGCGTTGCAGGAGATCGATCAGCGAATCCGTCGCCCGCAGATTGAAGTAGGCCGTAGCCAGCATCGCTTGGGCCGAGAGCTTGGCGTTGTCGAGATCGGCCTTGGTGGCTTGCGCCGCCGCCGCGTTGCTTTCGATCTGGCGGCGTACCTGGCCCCACACGTCGATGTCCCAGGTGGCGCTCAACTGCGGATTAAAGCTGGTTGTGTAGATCGCGCTGATGTTACCCACGCCCGAGAGCCCGGCTTGGTTACCCACGGCTTTCGGGCCGGTAAAGGTGCGCGTGAAGGTGTAAGCGCCGGTAAATGTCGGGTACAGCGACGCCTGCGCTTCGCGGATCACCGCACGCGCCTGCTCGTACGCGGCAGCTTGCGCGAGAACATTCTGATTTGAGACTTCGACCTGCTTGATGAGAAAATCGAGCTTCGAGTCCCGGTAGAAGGCCCACCAGTCGTTGCGCGGGAGCTGGTCGCTTGGCGTCGCGACTTTCCAGCCCTTGAGTTCTTTGAAGTGCGCCGGCGTCGGCGCCGCATCCGGGTGATAGTCAGGGCCGACGGTGCATGCGCCGGCCGCTAATGCCAGAAGCAGCACAGCACGACGGACGCGAACGCGCGAGAAGAACTCCTCCGCGCGCAGCACCGCACTTCGACCGCAATAAGCATGCGCCAACGCAACCACTGCCGCCAACCCGTGCTATTTATTTTTGGAACAGACTAAACGCGCCAGTTCCATTTGCCACGCCCGCCGGTCAAGCGTTTCGCGCCGGCTGGGTAACACGCGCGTTTACATCGGCGACCCCCCGCCCCGGAGTGATCGCGCAAACGCAAAGCATGCCCGACGCCATGGCGGAGATCAACATGGCGCCGGCGCTTGTGGACTTTGGCAACAGGCTTTTCGTCGGACGCTGTGGTGTTCGGGCGACACTGAGACGCGTCGCTCAGTGCCAAGCTTCAGCGGCAGCAGCCAAGAAGAAAGGAAAAGTCGCTCCCGCAGCGGGCCGCCCGCAAGCGGGCGAAGTGCCACCGCGGCATCGGCTCCAGCATGCAGAGAACGCGGGCAATCGAGAGCGGCTACTCGCGCCGCTCCCGCGATCTTACCGCCAACGCTCCGAGAAATTGCTGTCGGTTGTTTGCGCCGAACGTCGGCGCTGGCCTTTGACCGGTGCCTGGTCTGCAGGCGGACCAAACAGCCGCGAGAAGAAGTCGCCGCCGCCGGGGTAGCCGCGTCCGCCGAAAAAGCCTGACTGCTCAGGCATCGCCAACAGCTCGCGCTTGACAGTGTTTTCCTTACGCTCGATCGGCGTATCGGCCACTTTACGTTCATCGCTTTTCAGAATCGAAAGCAGAACCTTATCGCGGCCATAGACATCGTCGCGGAATTGCAGCTTGCCGTTCTCGTCCACGAACGCAGTTTGATAGGTCAGGTGGACGGGAATGAAATTCGGGAAGCTGATATCGGTCTCGTTGTTGCCGAACATTCGCCGGATGCGGTCTTCGGTATAGCCTTCGCGCGGCCGGACAACCGAAAGCAACACCTCGGCATATTTCACCGGATCCTGCACTCGCATGCAGCCGTGGCTGAACGCGCGCTTGTCATAAGCAAACAAGTGCTTCTCGGGCGTATCGTGCTGGTAGACCAGGAATTTGTTGGGGAAATTGAAGCGTAGCCGGCCGAGCGCGTTTTTCTCGCCGGGCGGCTGCGAAATGTGGACCGTGCCGTCTGGATTGGTGCTGACCGACAAACCCATCCGCGTCAGCACTGTCGGATCCTGCTGCAGGGCCGGCATGTATTCTCGAGCGACAATCGAGGGCGGCACGTTCCAGGTCGGATTGACCGTGATGTATTTCATTTCCGCGCTCATGATCGGCGTCGGCATGTTCGGCTTGCCGTCGACGATCTTCGTCTTCCAAAGCTCTTTGCCGTCGTGCATCACGCGCAGCGTGAAATCCGGGAGGTTGACCATGATATAAGTGCGGCCCAACTCGTGCGGCATCCATCGCCAGCGTTCCATGTTCGCGACGATGGTATCGATCGGACGGTCGGGCTGCCGGCCATTGAGCGCGTCGATGGTCGCAGGCGTCAGCAAGCCTGTCGGCTTCAGCTCGTGACCTTGCTGAAACTGCTTCACCGCTTCGGCGAGCGCCTTGTCATAGGTGTTGTCATCGCCAGGGACGTTCAGGCGTTGCCGCAGTTGCGCAACGCGTCCGTCCTGCGAGCCGATCTTAAGCGCCGGCCCATTTGGAATCGGCACCTGTCCGGCTTCATCCTTGCCGCCGCGCAGTTCGGCGAGTTTGGCCTTCAGCGCGAGGTAACCCGGGCTTTGCGGCTCATAACTCGCCAACGCCTCGCTCACGTCGGGCGCGCCGGTGACTTTGGCAAGAACGTCGCCCGGGGCAGGGACCTTCGGCTCGTAATAGATGTCGCCGCTGACGCGCGACCAGTGCACGCGGCCTACTGCGGCGTGGTGCGCGTAGGCGGAGACCGAGAGCGAGAGCCGCAGCTCAGCTTCCGCAAGCGCGGAGGGATCGCTCAGTGAAGCGAAACTCGGCGTCGGATAATCACTGGGATCGAGACCATCGGCGTCGACATGGCCGAGATACACTATCGCCGCTTGTGCGCGCGCGTTCGGCTTGCCGTCGGTCAGCCAGAGCGGCGCATAATCGCGGCTCGCATAATAGGCTTCGAATGCCGCTCGCTCCTTTTTGCCGCCGAGCATTCGATCGAATTTTCCGGTGGCGAGGTCCCGCAATTTTTCAGCGATTGCGGTATTGCCGTCGGCGACCGTAGTCGGAGCGGCGGCCGTCGCAGGTTCATTTGGCGCGGCAGAGGGCGACGTGCTGGCGGCGGGCGCCGGCACTTCGTCGCCGCCGCCGATTGCAGCGGCCGGCTTCGCATCAGCCGGCGGCGTGTCCGCGATGGTGGGAGCTTTAGGCTCAGCCGGCTGCTCTGCCGCTGTCGCGGGCTGATCGGCGGGTTCGGCAGCGGTTGACGATGAGGGAATGGCCGACGTCGATTCGGCCGCCGAAGCGGGTGCAGCGTCCGTCGTGGGGTCGGCTACAACCTCTGACGACGCCGCCGGTTGATCGGCGACTGGCGATGTCGTCTCGGTCGCGGCCGGGGTGTCCTGGTCGGCGGAAGATCCAGCCCAGGCCGCGCCACTCGCGCATAAAAGGAGCGCGATCGCGGTTGACGCCAAAAACCGATCGAGCCGGACGCCCTTCATTTGCTTCTTCTCCTTTTTCGACCCGAATCGAACGTCAGATTTACCCCCGACCGTGCGTTGGGTGGCAAAACCACAACGCCGATCGGGACCATGTTCCCCGATCACGCTATTTAACAGCGGTCAATTTTCTTGGGAATTCACTTTACGTGACGCGCAGGAGGTTTGTCCTTGGGGAATAAGCTTAATTTGCCCCGATTCCGACGATTTTCTGCGGCTGTCGCTCCGCGGCAACGCTCTCATCCTTGGGTTCCGGCTCCCGGCAGGCGCTCCCGGTTAGGCCCAAGAGCTCCAGTTTGCGGTAGAGCGTCGAGCGTCCGATTTGCAGCCGCCTTGCGACTTCCGACATCTGGCCGCGGTAATGCGCTACCGCATAGCGGATGATGTCCGCTTCTAGTTCGTCCAAGGGCCGCATTGCGCCCGCGGCATCGAGTAAGGGCAGGGCATCGATAGCGGCCCGATCGCTTGCCGCAGGCGCGGCGGGCCTTGCGTCTGCATCGGGGGCGGCGTCCGCCTGCGGCAGCTCGGCGAAGCCGGTCTCACCGGCGGCTTCCGGCTCGAGTTGCGGGATGGTCGAAGGCGCGTCCAGTTGCGCCATAATTTGCGGAAACTCAGCGACACCGATGCTGTCGCCCTCGGCGAGAACGACGGCGCGAAAGACCGCATTCTCGAGTTGCCGGATGTTCCCCGGCCACGGGAAGGCCGTCAGCAGCCTGAGTGCCTCAGGTGTAATGGATCGGATTCGCTTGCCTTCTTCCGCGGCAAACAGCGCCAGAAAATGCCGCGCCAGCGCCGGAATGTCATTTGGACGCTCGCGCAGCGGCGGCACGGTGATTGGGAAGACATGCAGGCGATAGAACAGGTCTTCGCGGAAGCGGCCATGCTTCACGTCCGCAATAAGATCGCGATTGGTCGCGGAGACGAGCCGAACGTCGACCTTCACCGGCTTGCGCGCACCGACCGGTTCGACTTCGCCTTCCTGGATCGACCGTAACAGTTTGACCTGCGCGGCCGGCGGCAGTTCGCCAATCTCGTCGAGAAACAGCGTGCCGCCGGAGGCCTCAACGAACTTGCCGACGTGACGTTCGGTCGCGCCAGTGAACGAGCCTTTTTCATGTCCGAACAGGATCGACTCAATCAGGTTCTCCGGCATGGCGCCGCAATTGACGGCGACGAATGGCTTCATGCGGCGTTCGCCCGAACCGTGGATGGCGCGGGCGATCAATTCCTTGCCGACGCCGGACTCTCCGGCGACGAGAACCGGAATATTCGAACCCGCGGCCTTTTCCGCCATCCGCAGCACGGATTGCATGACCGCGGTCTTGGTAATGATGTCGGCAATGCCGAGCGTGCCGGACCGGCTGTGTTTGATCCGATTGAGTTCGCCTTCGAGCGCCCGCAAGTTGAGCGCGTTGCGCAGGCTCACTTGTAGCCGCTCCGCGCCTACCGGCTTGACGACGAAATCGACGGCGCCGGCACGCATCGCGGAAACGACATTGTCTATTCCGCCATGCGCGGTCTGAACGATCACCGGCACCGGGATCGCCGCTTGCCGCAGCCTTGCGAGCACGCCAAGCCCGTCGAGGTTCGGCATGACCAGATCGAGGATCACGGCATCGAACTGCTGCCCTTCGGGAGCCATCAGAAGGGCTAAAGCGGCCTCCCCGTTGTCAATCGACTGGGTCTCGTAGCCAAACTTTTGGAGCATGCCCTCGACAAGCCGGCATTGCACCGGATCGTCATCAACGACAAGGATACCCATGAAAATCCTCAACTAATTTCTCAACCGGCCTTCTCTTTGTGCCGTTTCGGGGCACTCTGGGTGAGTGGTGTTTAAAGGGGCGTTAAACCTGCCGAAAGCAGCGGAGGGGGATGAGCGGGGCCGGTATGCGGCAACACCCGGGGAACTCAACGCGCATCCTTAACGTTTCGCTTTCGTCTCAAACGTCCTTTTGGTCGACGCTTCGCAGATTGCCCGCATGTCTACCGCCGCAGGACATCGCCAATCGCGCCTGCGCGCCGTCGCCGGGCGCTACCGCGAGGCACGGCATTCGCTGCGCACACCGGTGTCGGCGCAAAGCCGCCACGGCCTCGACTGGATGAACTTTTTCATTGCCGACGTGCAGACCGGATTCGGCACGTTTGTGGCGTTCTATTTGGCAGAGGCGGGCTGGTCGCAAGGTAATATCGGCGTGGCGCTGTCGGCGGCGAGCATTGCCGGCATGATCAGCCAGATTCCCGGCGGGGCGATCGCCGACGCAATTACGTGGAAGCGCGGCCTTGCTGCGGTCGGCATCGTGATCACCGGCGCTTCGGCGCTGCTTCTTGGTTTGGCGCCGAACTTCGTCTCGGTTTTCTTCGCGCAGATTCTGCAGGGCTCGACCGCAGGCATCATCACCCCCGCCATCGGCGCCATCAGTCTCGGGCTGGTCGGCCGGCGCGCCATCTCGGTGCGCACCGGCCGCAATTACCGTTACGCCGCCGCGGGTCACGCGGTGACGGCTGCGTTTATGGGGGCGGCAGGCGCCTACCTTTGGAACGGAGCAATCTTTTATGGCGCGGCGGCGTTGTGCGTTCCCGCGCTGATCTCGCTTGGTTTCATTCGCAGCGATGAAATCGATTACGCGAGAGCCCGCAACGCCGGGCGGAGCAAAGACCGAATCACCACCGGACGAGTTGTCGATCTCGTCAAAAATCACAAACTCGTTCTGTTCACCGCCGCGACGCTTTTGTTTCAGCTCGCTGACGCGTCCGTCCTGCCGGTGATGGGAGAAAATCTTGTCGCCGCCAAATACACTCAAGCGGCGATCTGGATGTCGGGCTTGATCATCGCGCCGCAAATCGTCGTCGCGCTGCTGGCGCCGTGGGTGGGCTTTCATTCGGAAAAGCGAGGGCGGCGTCCGCTTCTCTTGATCGGCTTTGGACTTGAGCCGATCCGCATAATCTTGCTCGCCTTTACTTCAGCGTATCCGCTTCTCATGGTCGGACAGATCATGAGCGGAATTACCGGCGCGGTGATCGGCGTGCTGACGATTTTGGTCATCGCCGATTTGACCGCAGGCACGGGGCGATTCAATCTCGCGGTGGGCGCGGTCGGCACCATGAGCGGCGTCGCCGCCTCGATCAGTACCAGCGCGACCGGATTTTTGTTTCAGGCTTTTGGTCAGCGCATCGGCTATCTGCCGCTGGCCGCAGTCGCGGCAGCGGCGACCGGCCTGATCTGGCTGTTTTTGTCGGAAACGAAGCCGGAGAAGTACGAAGACTGATTGCGGGCGGTTCGTGCCTATGATCGCGCCTCAACAAGCATTTGCGCAAAGCGTTTGGCGAAGGTGTGCACGTCGCCTGGCCAGCGCGCTGATATGTAGTTGCCGTCGCGCACCACGAAGGCCGGACGCTCATCGTCGAGCGTGTCGCGCACCATGCCGCTGGTCTTTTGCCGATAATTTGGATCGCTGCGCGGCACGTCGACGAAATCCGAAGGGTTCGCGAGCGCGCGCGTTACCTCTTGTTCGACCGACATATACCCTTCCGGTTTTCCCGCGCCGTCTTCGTAGGTGCGGTAATAATTCGGGTCCCAGAAGCGAACGATTCGCCCAACCCGCCATGCCGCGCGTTCCAAGGCCCAGGGGAGCGCCGTGGTGCGCCGGCCGAACAGCACTGAGCGGCCGTCGGCAGCGCGGCTCCTCGCGGCGAGCAAAACGCCGTGACAGACCGCCGCCACCGGTAGTCCCGCGGCGAAAAAGTCGGCGACCAAGCGCTTTAACGTCTCGCTTTCGAGATATTCGCGCATGCCGCGGGCGCGATGCCCGCCCGGAAGGAGGAGGCCATCGAAATCTTCGCGGCGGATTTGCGCCCATGACAGCGGCGCTCGGTACGCCGGATCGTCCTGCATGCGCGTATATGCGGCGCGAGCGTCGGCGTTGGCCCGCATCAGCCGTCCGATCGCGGCGAGATGTTTGAGGCCGGGCAGGAGTCCCCACACGTCGAGCCCTTCGCCGGTAAGCATCATGTCGTCAGCCGTACCTGGCCGGCCATCAGGCGTCGCAAAAGCGACGGAATGGCCGAGTTGCTTGAGCACGCTCCAACTCACGGCCGCTTCGCTCGGATCGAAATCTCGGCGCGGAAGCGGAATAAGGACTTTGGCCATGCCGCGGCTCCGGATCCCGGCGTGTTGTGGGCGGCCTTGCGCGCGCCTTTTTGTTTCGCCACATCAGCAGCCGGTGAGGATGCATTCTATGGCAAAAGCCGCCACGCGTTCCAAGGGAGCGACACGAAAAACCGCCGCCAAGCGGCCGGTGACCACCGCCTCGTCGAGCAACAAGGCGCTAGGCGCGCTGCCGGAGTGGAATTTGTCCGATCTCTATTCCGGGTTGGACGATCCGGCGATCAAAGCCGACCTCGACCGCGCCGACGCCGAGTGCGCGGCGTTCGAGATTGCCTACAAGGGCAAGCTCGCTGACATGGCGGCGTCGCCGGAGGGTGGGGCCACGCTTGCCGCCGCGGTGAAAAGCTATGAAGCCATCGACGACCTGATGGGCCGGCTCGGCTCGTATGCCGGCCTGTTGCACGCCGGAGATACTCTCGATCCGGCGCGCACCAAATTCTACGGCGACGTGCAGGAACGATTGACCGCGGCATCGACGCATTTGTTGTTTTTCTCGCTGGAGCTTAACCGCATCGACGATGCGCTTCTGGACGCCGCGATGAAAGATCCGGCGCTCGGCCATTATCGGCCGTGGCTGGAAGACGTGCGCCGCTATCGGCCGTATCAACTCGAAGATCGCGTCGAGCAGCTATTTCACGAAAAATCCATGACCGCCTACTCGGCGTGGAACCGGCTGTTCGACGCCACCATCGCCTCGCTCCGCTTCAAGGTGTTGGGCAAGACCCTCGCCATCGAGCCGACCCTTAATCTGTTGCAGGACCGTTCGGGACCGAAGCGCAAAGCTGCGGCCGAAGCGCTGGCGCGCACGCTCAAAGACAACGTCCGCCAGTTCGCACTCATCACCAACACCCTGGCGAAGGACAAGGAAATCTCCGACCGCTGGCGCGGTTTTGCCGACATTGCCGACGCCCGCAACCTCGACAACCGGGTCGAGCGCGAAGTGGTCGACGCGCTGGTCGCGGCCGTGCGCGCCGCGTACCCGCGCCTGTCGCACCGCTATTACGCCCTCAAGGCCAAATGGTTCGGCAAGAAGAAACTGCCGCATTGGGACCGCAACGCGCCGTTGCCGCAGGTTGCGACGCGCGCGGTCGGCTGGGTCGAGGCGCGCAAAACCGTCCTCACTGCTTACGCAGCATTCTCACCTGAAATGGCGGCAATTGCCGAACGCTTCTTTGCCGAGCGCTGGATCGACGCGCCTGTGCGCCCGGGCAAGGCGCCGGGCGCATTCGCGCATCCGACCACTCCATCGGCGCACCCTTACGTGCTGCTCAATTATCAAGGCAAGACGCGCGACGTCATGACGTTGGCCCACGAATTGGGCCACGGCGTGCATCAGGTGCTTGCCGCGCCCAACGGCGCGCTGATGGCGCCGACGCCGCTGACGCTTGCCGAGACCGCAAGCGTGTTCGGCGAAATGCTCACCTTCCGCCGGCTCTTGGCCGACACGCGCGAC
Source organism: uncultured Alphaproteobacteria bacterium (assembly GCA_963753355.1). Taxonomy (GTDB): domain Bacteria; phylum Pseudomonadota; class Alphaproteobacteria; order Rhizobiales; family Xanthobacteraceae; genus BOG-931. Next base: position 94,439 of record CAVWBV010000014.1, on the reverse strand, counting down.
GCCAAAGAACGAAAGGCCATGCTCGCCGCCAAGGTCGAGGACATGATCAACACCGTGGTGCGGCAGATCGCTTTCTACAGCTTCGAACGCGCCGTCCACACCGAGCGAAAGAACGGTGAATTGACCGCCGATCGCATCGGGGAATTATGGCTCGACGTGCAGCGCGAGAGCCTTGGTCCCGCGATCGAGCTCAAACCCGGCTATGAAAACTTCTGGGCGTATATTCCGCATTTCATCCACTCGCCGTTTTATGTTTACGCTTACGCGTTCGGCGATTGCCTGGTGAACTCGCTCTACGCGGTCTACGAGCACGCCGCTGATGGTTTTGCCGAGCGCTATCTTGCCATGCTGGCGGCCGGCGGCACCAAGCATCACTCCGAACTGCTTGCGCCGTTCGGGCTCGATGCGCGCGACCCTTCGTTCTGGCAAGGCGGTCTCGGCGTCATCGAACGGATGATAGAGGAGCTGGAGACGCTTTAGGGTCGGCTCAGGGCCGGTTGATGCAGGGCCGTCCACCGCGGGTAGTCAGCATATATTCCATGCATTGCATCGTGATATCGCGCGCCGATTCGCTGCTGCGCTCCAACCGATAAACCTTGCGGGTGATGGTTTTGTCCTCATCGCGCCCGCATACCATGGCGGTGTGATTGAGGACGGTTTTCGATGACTTTTCCGTCAGCGTGATTTTCTGTTTTGCATCTTCGCCGTGCGTGAACGTCATTGTCGCCGTCAATCCGCCGTTCTCGTCGGCCGGATCATAATGGTGTTCCACGCTTAAGTCTTTCGACAGTTCGTCAGCGAAGATTAGATCTTGAATCTTTCCCCGCCGCTTCTGCGGCGAGATTACAACGAGCTGCCGGCGATTGAAGACAAACTGCGTATCTGCTGACTTGCCGGTACAACCCCATTCCCAGCGTCCGGCGCGGGCCTCGCTTGCAAAAGTGAACCCGATCACCGTTGCTGCAATTACTGCAATTTGCCGTTTCATCGCCGCTCCCATAAGGTCGTTTGTATTGTCACTGCGTTAATGGACTGATGGCCGACAGCGAAAAAAACCGCTTCTCCGCCCGCGCCGCGCGATATGCCCGTGTCGGCGCCAATGTCGGCCGGGTCGCGGCGCGCTATGGCGGCAGGCGCCTGCTCGGCGGCGAGCCCAATCGTGCAGGCGAAGCCTCCGCACTCGCCTCGGCTCTCGGCAACCTTAAGGGTCCGTTGATGAAGGTCGCCCAATTAATGGCGACCATTCCGGACTTGCTGCCGCCCGAATATGCGGAGGAACTGCAAAAGCTGCAGAGCGAAGCGCCGCCGATGGGCTGGGCCTTCGTCAAACGGCGCATGAGCGCTGAACTCGGTTCGGATTGGCAAGAGAAGTTCGAGAGCTTCGAACATCATCCGGCCGCGGCGGCTTCGCTCGGCCAGGTCCATCGTGCGCGCTCGCTCGAGGGCGCGGCGCTTGCCTGCAAACTGCAATATCCGGACATGCAGTCGGCGGTCGAAGCAGACTTGCAGCAATTGCAGTGGCTCCTTGCCATACGGCGGCGGCTTGATTCCGCGATCGACACCAGCGAGATCGGCAAGGAAATCGGCGATCGGGTTCGCGAGGAATTGGACTACCGGCGCGAGGCCAAGCACGTCGCGCTTTACCGGCAGATGCTCGCCGGCGTCGATAATGTGCGGGTGCCGAAGGCGTGGCCTGAACTCTCAACGGGACGGTTGCTCACGCTCGACTGGCTCGAGGGCACCCGCATGCTCGCGCACAAAAGCGATCAGCTGCCGGTTCGTAACGAGCTGGCGCGCGCCATGTTCAGCGCCTGGTGGTTTCCCTTCAGCCGCTTCGGCGTTATTCACGGCGACCCGCATCTCGGCAACTACACCGTTTTTTCCCGTGGCGGAAAACCGGCGGGGATCAATCTCCTGGATTACGGCTGCGTCCGCATTTTCCCGCCGAAATTCGTGCAAGGCGTGGTCGATCTCTACCATGGGCTGCTGCACGACGACGACGATCTCGTCGTGCGCGCGTACGAAACGTGGGGCTTTCGTAAGCTTTCCCGCGAACTGATCGAGACGCTCAACATCTGGGCGCGATTTGTTTACGCGCCGCTGCTCGATGACCGCGTGCGCACCATCGCCGACGGTGTGGCGCCGGGCGAATACGGACGCCGCGAAGCGTTTCGTGTGCATCAGGCGCTCAAGCGCAAGGGCCCGGTGACGGTGCCGCGCGAATTCGTGTTCATGGATCGCGCCGCCGTCGGGCTGGGCGCCGTGTTCTTGCACTTGCGCGCGGAACTGAACTTCTATCGCCTCTTTAACGAGGCGATCGAGAACTTCTCCATGGATCGTGTCGGCAAGCGCCAGGCAGCGGCGCTCGCCGCCGCGGGTTTATAGGAGGGACGATGGCGAGTATTTGGGCTCGCAAATCCATTGCTGTGTTGCAGACGGAGGCGGAAGAGCCGGAGACCCAGGCGCTGGTCGCGCATGGCAAGGTCCCGCTCTCGCGTACGCTGTCGGCAATCAACCTCGTCGCACTCGGCATCGGCGCCATCATTGGGGCCGGTATTTTTGTGCTGACCGGACATGCGGCTGCCGCCAACGCGGGACCAGCAATCACGCTCTCGTTCGTGCTTGGCGCGATCGCCTGCGTCTTCGCCGGACTGTGCTACGCGGAGATGTCGTCGACGGTGCCGATTGCCGGCAGCGCCTACACTTATGCCTACGCGACCTTGGGCGAACTCATCGCCTGGATCATCGGCTGGGATTTGATCCTCGAATATATGCTCGGCGCCGCCACGGTTGCGATCGGCTGGTCGGGCTACGTGGTGAGCTTTCTCAAGGATTTCGGCGTTATCGTTCCGCCCGCTTTTGACCGCGCTCCGTTCGCCTATGATCCGGCAACGGACGCTTGGCATGCGACCGGCTCCATCCTCAATGTTCCAGCGATGCTTGTAGTCGTGGCGGTCACGGCGGTGCTTGTTGTTGGGGTGCGTGAGTCGGCGCGGGCCAACGTGGTGATCGTCGCCATCAAGCTCGTCATTATTCTGGTGTTCATCGCCGTCGCCGCACCGTTCGTGAGCACGGCGCACTGGGTGACCGCGGCAAACCCGTCGGGCAATTTCATTCCGCCAAACATTGGCGAGGGCCAGTTCGGGCTGAGCGGCGTTTTGCGCGGCGCTGCGGTGGTGTTCTTCGCCTATATCGGGTTCGACGCCGTTTCGACCGCCGCGCAGGAAGCCAAGCACCCGCAGCGCGACATGCCGATCGGGATTCTCGGCTCGCTGGCGATATGCACGGTGCTCTATGTCGCGGTCGGCTTCGTGCTGACCGGGATTGTGTCTTACGACAAGCTCAACGTGCCAGATCCTATCGCCGTCGGGATCGACGCCATCGGCATGGGTTTCCTTTCGCCGATCCTCAAGATCGGCATCATCCTCGGCCTGACTTCGGTGATCCTGGTGATGATGCTCGGCCAGCCGCGAATTTTCTATTCCATGGCGCGCGATGGTTTGCTGCCTGCCGTCGCCGCGCGCGTCCATCCGCGCTTTCGCACGCCCTACGTCACCACCATCGTCACCGGCGTGGTCGTGACGGTTTTTGCCGGATTTCTGCCGATCGGTCTTGTCGGCGAACTGGTCAGCATCGGTACGCTGTTTGCTTTCGCCATCGTGTCGGCCGGGGTGCTGGCGTTGCGGATTACCAATCCCGGATTGGAGCGGCCGTTCAGGACGCCCGCCGTTTTTATTGTCGCGCCTCTGGGAGTGGTGTCGTCGGTATTCCTCATGACCGGGCTTCCTTACGACACGTGGCTGCGGTTTGTCGGTTGGCTGGTAGTCGGAATTTTGCTGTACGTATTTTATGGCATGAGGCACAGCCGCGCCGGACGGGGTTTGGCCGCTTAGCGTTCGTAATATCTTGGCTTCGCCTTAATACTTTGCGCTCACGCCGCGCGGGGCCGGTAACGTGCCGATGGAAACGGGGCAACGGTGAATTCGATCTTTGCGAAAAGTGGAGAGGCGCGAGCGTCCATCCCCATCTGGTTTGTGACCGCGGCGACGTATGCCGAGGTGCGCGATCGGTTCGACGCCGCCGCCCGCGACTTCGCCGACGCAGCCGGCTTCGAGCCAAAACCTGGCCACCATTTGTTGCTGCCGGCGTCAAAAGGCGAGGCGCTCGGCGGGGTTCTATTTGGACTCGAAGCCGCGGGCGCACCTCGCGACCCGTTTTTGCCAGGGCTGCTGGCGCAGCGGCTCCCCGCCGGCATCTTCCGGTTTGCCAACGATCCGCACGACGCCCGGCTTGCGGCACTCGGCTTCGCGCTCGGCGCTTACGCCTTCTCGCGATACCGCAAAGCAGAGCGCCGCGAGGCACAGCTCGATTTGCCGCAAGGCATCGACCGCGACGACCTGGAGCGCCTCATCGAAGGCGTGACGCTTGCGCGCGACCTTATCAATACGCCGGCGAACGACTTGGGTCCGGCCGAGCTCGAAGAGGCGGCGCGCGCCCTCGCTGCACGCCATGGGGCGACGGTGCGCGCGATTGTCGGCGACGACCTGTTGACCGAGAACTTTCCGCTTATTTATGCCGTCGGCCGTGCGTCGGCGCGCGCGCCGCGGCTGATCGAGCTCAATTGGGGCGAGCAGGATCGTCCGCGGGTCACCCTCGTCGGCAAAGGCGTTTGTTTTGATTCCGGCGGTCTCGATATCAAGTCGGAAAGCGCGATGCTGCTGATGAAAAAGGACATGGGCGGCGCAGCGAGCGCACTCGCGCTGGCGCACATGATCATGAGCCGCGGATTAAAGGTCGCGCTCAAGGTGTTGATTTCGGCGGTAGAGAATGCGATCGGCGGCGAAGCGTTCCGGCCGGGCGATGTCTACTTCTCGCGCAAGGGGCTGAGCGTCGAGGTCGGCAATACCGATGCCGAAGGACGGCTGGTGCTCGCCGACGCGTTGGCGTTTGCCGACGAAAGCCCGGCGGATCTGTTGGTCGATTTGGGCACGCTCACCGGCGCGGCCCGTGTCGCGCTCGGGCCCGATTTGCCGCCCTTCTATACCGACGACGAGACGCTTGCGGCGGATTTGTCCCGCTATGCTGGCAAAGAGAACGATCCGATGTGGCGTCTGCCGCTGTGGCCGCCCTATAATTCGCTGCTCGATTCGAAAATCGCCGACCTGAACAATGTCAGCTCGGGCAGTTTCGCCGGCTCGATTACTTGTGCGCTGTTCCTCAAGCGGTTTGTTTCGGTGGCCAAAAGCTGGCTGCACATCGACGTCTATGCGTGGACGCCGACCGCCAAGCCCGGCCGGCCCGAGGGCGGCGAATGTCAAGCCGCGCGCGCTCTCTATACGCTACTTGCCGAGCGCTACGGTTGACGAAAGAGCGCGATGCGCCAGTTTGACCCGCGGGTAACCCCCGCGCGCGCCGACCTCGCAGCCAAGGAGCTTTACGGCAAGGTCGAAGCTTCGCGCTACGCCGAGGGCAGCATTTACGAAGTCGTCGCGCCACAAACGCCGCTCCGCGCCGAGCCGCGGCCCGATGCGCCGCTCGCGACCGAAGCGCTGCGAGGTGAGCGCGTGGCGATCTACGACTCCAATGCCGAAGGGTGGGCTTGGGGTCAGCTCGCGGCCGACGGTTATGTTGGCTGGCTGGCGAGCGACGCACTTGAGCCGCCGGCGCAACATCCAACGCACAAAGTCACGGCGCTGCGTACTTTTGTATTCTCCGGGCCGTCAATCAAACTTCCGCCGTTCGAAGCGCTGCCCTTCGGTGCGCAGCTCGCTATCATCGAAACCAAGGACCAGATGGCCGTTACGCCGGCGCGAGGCTACGTGCCGGCGGTGCATCTCGCGCCCACCAGCCACTATGAGACGGATTTCGTCGCTGTCGCCGAACGCTTTGCCGGAGCGCCGTATTTGTGGGGTGGCAAGACCCTCCTCGGTATTGATTGTTCAGGACTTGTCCAGGTAGCGCTCGCGGCGTGCGGCGTGGCATGCCCGCGCGACTCGGACATGCAGGAAGAGGTTCTTGGTGCGCCGGTGGAAGTTGCCGGCGCACTCGCCAATCCGCAGCGTGGCGATCTCATTTTCTGGAACGGCCATGTGGCCATGGTTCGCGATAAAGCCAGCCTGATACACGCCAATGTGTTTCACATGGCGGTCGCGGTCGAGCCCATCGCTGAAGCCATCGGCCGCATACGGGCGAGCGGCACAGAAATTTTGAGCATCCGGCGGCTACCGCCCAAGAACGCTGCATAGCGGCGCGGGTCCAAAGCTGGTTTAATCTTGTGTCCGGCCGGGACGAGTCGGCAGGTGGAGCGCACGCCATGACCAACGAAGTGCACCCGCAAGTTCCGCCGTTAAGCGTTCCGCAGACGGCTTCGCGGCGCCCAGCTTATCACGCAAATTTTTGGATCCGCGAGCTGCCGTTTACACTGGTTTTGCTGCTCACAATCGGCGGCGTCGGCTACACGAGCTTCTCCAAGCATCCGGTCCTGATCTACTGGGAAATACTCGCGCCGGTCATTGGACTTGTCTGCGTGTGGTACGGCTGGCCGGGTACAGCCGATAATCAAGCGCGGCTTCGTTTGATCGCGACGCAAGTGCTGCACTGGCTGGCGTTCCTGCTGGTGATGAACATGGTCTACCTCGGCACGGTGCAGCGCGTCTTCAACGCCACCGGCACCGGGCTTGCGATCTTCACGCTGCTCGCGCTCGGCACCTTCACGGCCGGCGTGCATATTCTTTCCTGGCAGGTCTGCCTGCTCGGGCTGATCATGGCCTTCGGAATTCCCGCTATTGCCTGGATAGAGAATTCGGCGCTGTTGCTTGTGCTGGTCGCCGCGGTCGTCGTGGGCTTGGCTTTGGTCGTTTGGTGGCATTTTCGCCAACGGCACACGCGCCCGGCCTGAGCGCGTCACGCCGGCCCGAGTGGGACGCTTTTTGTTCCACGCAAAGCAAAAAGGTGGGCGGTTCCCACCTTCTCCCATCGCTTGCCTTCGCCGGTCACCTGTATAACCTCACCAAGCGCGCACGTGCCGCGCCAACAACGGGCAAATGGGGGAGGACATCATGCGATCAGGTATTTTGGCTGTTGCAGCCGCGGGTCTGGCGGCGATCGGCGCTGCAGCGTTTGTGTCGCCAAAAGCTCATGCCGAGACGCCGGTTGAGCGCGGCTCCTATCTCGTCGTCATTGCCGGGTGCAACGACTGCCACACGCCCGGGTTCTTCTTCGGCAAACCCGACAAGGACAAATTCCTCGGCGGTTCGGACGTTGGCTTCGAGATTCCCGGCCTCGGCGTGTTCAACGGCAGGAACATCACGCCGGACAAGGAAACCGGCATCGGCGCGTGGACCGACGAGCAAATCGCGGCCGCGATCACCACCGGCAAACGCCCGGATGGCCGGCAGCTCGCGCCGCTCATGAATTACGCCGCCTTTACGCACATGACGAAGGAGGATGTCGCGGCCGTCGTCGCTTATCTCCGTAGCATCCCTCCAGTGCACAACGCGGTACCCGGGCCGTTCAAACCGGGCGAAAAGGTCTCGATCTTTACCTTCAGAATCGAGCCGCCCGGACAGACGGCGGCTGACGCGCCGAAGTAAGAAAGACCTGAGCCTAGGATTCTTGCGGCCGCACGCCGCGCGGAAACAGCGCGCCGCTTGCAGCCGCGCCGAGAGCCAATAGTGCCGCAAGCATCATGACCGTCTGTATGCTGTCGCGGAGCGAGGTTTTGATAACGGCTTGCGCGGCGGATTGCTCGGTGCCCGCCGTCGCAGGCGCCGCTTGTGGAACAATGAATTGCCCGCGAGCCGCCTCGACGGTTTGTCGCGTTTCGGCGGAGATCGTCGGCCCTTGCAGATGACGATCAAGGGCTCGGTCGTAAAAACCGAGCGCCAGCATGCCGAAGATGGCGACGGCAAGAAGATTGGCCAGCGAGGCGTCGGCATTGTTGATCGCCGAAGCGGTCCCGCTTTCGCGCGCCGGCACGGCGTTGAGAACCGCCGTAGTGAGTGGCGCAACACTTATCGCCATGCCAAGTCCGAGGACGGCGGTCGAGCCGAGGAAGGCCCAGTAGGAATTGCCGCCGACCGACCACGCCAGCAGGGCAAATCCCAAAGCCGCGATTACCGGCCCGACGGTGAGCGGCAAGCGGGCACCAAAGCGATCGATTAATCCGCCGGACCAGCGGGACAATAACGCCATGACGATGGTCAGCGGCAGGAACACCGCGCCGGCGAGCTCGGCCGAGTAGCCGTGCACCTGAATGATCGCAAACGGCAGAAAAAAGAACGTGGCGCCGAGCGCGGCGTAGAGCAGCAGAGTGAGCAGGTTGACGGCGGAAAACGCCCGCGATCGGAACAGACCGAGCGGAAGCATGGGAGCGGCGCTACGTCGCTCAACGAAAATGAATGCCGCCAGCAGCAGTAATCCGCCTGCGAACGCTGCGACGACTCTCACGTCGCTCCAGCCGAAATCGGGCGCTGCCATGAGTCCGAAGCAAACTCCGCCTAACCCGACCAGCGCCAAAATGGCCCCGCGCCAGTCGAGCATCCCGCGCGCTTGCGGATCGACGCTTTCCGGAACGTGAGCGGAAGCGATCCAGATTGCGACCAGAGTGAGCGGCGGATTTATAAAAAAGATCCATCGCCAGGTGAGATGATCGACGATCCACCCGCCAAGAAGGGGGCCGATCGCTGACGCAATGGCGGAGAAGGCCGCCCAGGTGCCGATCGCTTTGCCGCGCTCGGTCTCCGGAAATGACGCACCGATTAGCGCCAGCGAGCACGGAATCAGAAGTGCGGCGCCCAATCCCTGGACTGCGCGCGCCGCGATCAGTTGCGCAACATCTGGTGAAAATCCGCACCACAGCGATGCGGCGGCAAATACCGCAAGCCCGCTGATGAAAATCTTGCGGCGGCCATAGCGGTCGGCGGCGGCGCCGCCGACGAGCAGCAGGGCGGAGAGGCATAGTGTATAGGCGTTGACCAGCCACTGAACGACTTCGATCGACGCTGCCAATTCTTTTTCAAGGGCGGGCAGCGCGACGTTGACCACGGACCTGTCAATATTGGCGATGGTCGAGGCCAGGATGGTTGCGACCAGAACCCACCGCTTTTGGCTGGCGGTACAGTCCGCGTTCGCCCGAGTTGAGCGGATGACTCCTTCGTCGCAGGGCGCGGTCCTTGGGTCGATCACGATCCATGATCCCAGCGCGTCACCGGCGGATTTTCGCCACCCTGGCGGCAGCGTCCGCCGTTGTCGAATGATTAGCGGCGCGTTACTGCGCCACGACCCCGGCTGGCGCCGTCTCCAGATTGAAGGCGGCGGAGAATAGGGCGCGCGTGTAATCGGTCTTCGGGTTGGCGAAGAGCGAAGCGGCGTCGCCGCTCTCGACGACTTTGCCGTGGCGCATGACCAATAATCGGCTCGCCAACGCCGCGACCACGCGCAAGTCGTGCGAAATGAAAAGGTAAGTGAGGTTGCGGCGCTTTTGCAAATCGCGCAGCAGATCGACCATTTGTGACTGGATCAGCATGTCGAGCGCGCTGGTCGGCTCGTCGAGCACCACGAAAGTGGGCTCGAGCACAACGGCACGCGCGACCGCAATGCGCTGTCGCTGGCCGCCGGAGAACTCGTGCGGGAAGCGAAAGCGCGTCGCCGGATCGAGCCCGACGTCGCTCAACGCACGGGCCACCCGCTGATCCCGTTCCCGCTCGGTCATGCCGGGATTATGGACGTTTAGTCCTTCCTTGATGATTTCCGCTATCGAAAGCCGCGGCGACAGCGAGCCGTACGGGTCCTGAAATACGATCTGCATGTCGTGTCGGAACGGCCGCATCTCTTTGAACCGCAGGCCCTGAATCTGATTGCCGAGAAAAACGATCGGGCCGTCGGAAGACACAAGACGCAACAGCGCCAGACCAAGAGTGGTCTTTCCCGAACCGGACTCGCCGACAACGCCAAGGGTCTCGCCTTTGCGGATTTCCAGGCTGACGCCGTCGACCGCCTTGATGTGACCGACGACTTTGCGCAGCACCCCGCGCTTGATGGGAAACCAGACCTTCAGGTCGGTCGTCTCCAACACGACCGGGGCTTGCGGTTGCGGCGGCGCAGGATCTGGCTTCGGTTCGGCAGCAAGCAGCGCTCGCGTGTAGGGATGCGCGGGCGCAGCAAATACGCCTTCGACATCGCCCTGTTCGACGATCTTGCCCTCCTTCATCACGCACACCCGCTGCGCGATCTTGCGGACAATACCGAGGTCGTGCGTGATGAAGAGAAGCGACATTCCGAGCCGCTTCTGAAGCTCCTGCAGCAATTCGATGATTTGCGCCTGAACGGTGACATCGAGCGCGGTGGTCGGTTCGTCGGCGATCAACAGGTCCGGTTCATTGGCGAGCGCCATCGCGATCATGACGCGTTGCCGCTGGCCGCCGGAAAGTTGGTGCGGATAGCTCGCAAGCCGCGTCTCGGGATCGGGTATCCCGACCTGGGTCAGCACCTCAAGCGTGCGCGCTCGCGCCGCGGCGCCGGTCATCCCCCGGTGCAACAGCAAAATCTCGGCGATCTGCTTTTCGATGGTGTGCAGCGGATTGAGCGACGTCATCGGCTCCTGGAACACAATGGTGACGTCGTCGCCGCGCACGCGCCGCATATCGCGCTCGGAGAGCGGTAGCAAATCGCGGCCCTTGAAGAAGATTTCCCCAGAGGGGTGGTGCGCGGCCGGGTAGGGCAGGAGTTTCAGTATCGACAGCGCCGTAACCGACTTGCCCGAGCCGGACTCCCCGACTAGCGCAACGGTCTCGCCCTTGCCGATGTCGAAGGAGACGCGATCGACCGCGAGCGTCGTGCGGCCGCTCGATTGAAAAGCGACGGACAGGTCGCGGACGGCGAGGAGGGGCTCGGTCATGCGAATAGCGGGCTCATCTGAATGTCTTGCGCGGATCGAAGGCGTCGCGCACCGCTTCGCCGATGAAGATCAAGAGCGACAGCATCAGCGCCACAGTGAAGAAGCCAGTCAGGCCGAGCCATGGCGCTTGGACGTTCGCCTTGCCCTGCGAGAGCAGTTCGCCCAGCGATGGCGAACCCGGCGGCAGGCCGAAGCCGAGGAAGTCGAGCGCGGTGAGCGTCATTACCGACGATGACATGATGAACGGCAGAAACGTCATAGTGGCGATCATGGCGTTGGGCAACAGATGCCGGAACATGATGACGGCGTTCGACACGCCAAGCGCCCGCGCCGCCTGGATATATTCGAAATTTCGGCCGCGCAGGAATTCGGCCCGCACCAGCCCCACAAGCCGCGTCCATGAGAACAGGAGAAGGATGCCGAGCAGCACGAAAAATCCGGGCACCAGCACCGAAGAGATAATCAGCAACAGATAAAGCTCAGGTACCGAGGTCCAGATTTCCAGGAATCGCTGGGCCAAAAGATCGGTCCACCCGCCGAAATAACCTTGCACAGCGCCGGCCGCCACGCCGATGACTGAGGAGACGATGGTCAAGATCAGGCCGAACAACACCGACACGCGGAACCCGTAAATCAGGCGCGTCAGCACGTCGCGGCCTTCGTCGTCGGTGCCGAGCCAGTTGTATTCGAGGTCGCTGCAGTCATGCAGGTGTTTTCGCTCCACCACGGTCTTGCATTGCGCTTCGGTTAGCATCCAGGTGGGCGGCGATGGCGCGGGCGTGGGCAAATCGAGATTATGGGTGTCGTAAGAGTACCGGATCGGCGCCCAAATCATGGTGCCGCCCTTATCCGCGATCAGCTTTTGTACGAAAGGATCGCGATAGTCGGTCGCGGTTTCGAAATCGCCGCCGAACGTCGTTTCCGGGTAGGTGAAGAAGACCGGGAAATAGGCCTTGCCGGCGTAGCCGACATAAAGCGGCTTGTCGTTGGCGATGAATTCGGCGAACAGCGTCCCAACAAACAGCACAAGAAAAAGCCACAGCGACCAGTATCCGCGGCGATTAGTCTTGAAATTTCGCCAGCGGCGGGCGTTGAGCGGGGAGACGGCGAAACGCCGCGGTGCATCGGGGGGGCCCAGCGGGCCGGCCGGCTCAACGTCCGGCATCAGCTCTGGAACGGCCTGGCGCTTGGCTTCTGGCGTATCGACCGCTTTTTCTTCGTCGGTCTTGACGTCCACTCACACCTCCCGCGTCTCGAAGTCGATGCGCGGATCGATCCAGGTGTAGGTCAGATCGGAGATCAAATTCACCACCAGGCCGACGAGGGCGAAAATGTAGAGGTTGGCAAAGACCACCGGATAATCGCGGTTGAGCACGCTCTCGAAGCTCAACAATCCGAGACCATCGAGCGAGAAAATGGTTTCGATCAAAAGCGCGCCGGCGAAAAATGCGCTGACAAACGCTGCGGGAAACCCGGCAATGACCAGCAGCATGGCGTTGCGGAAGATGTGGCCGTAAAGCACCTGGTGCTCGCTACAGCCCTTGGCGCGCGCCGTGAGCACGTATTGTTTGCGCAATTCTTCGAGAAAAGAGTTTTTGGTCAGCAGCGTCATGGTGGCGAAGGCCGCGAGCCCCATGGAAACGATCGGCAGCGTCAGGTGCCAGAAATAGTCGAGAATTTTGTGCCACCACGAAAATTGCTCCCACCCGTCGGAGGTGAGCCCGCGCAATGGAAAAATCTGAAAGAACGAGCCGCCGGCAAACAGGATGATGAGAAGGATCGCGAACAGGAAGCCGGGAATGGCGTAACCGATAATAATCACGCCCGAGGTCCACACGTCGAATTGCGTGCCGTCGCGCACCGCCTTGCGGATGCCGAGGGGGATGGAAATCAGATAGCTCAAAAGCGTCATCCAGATGCCGAGTGAAATCGAGACCGGCAATTTTTCCTTGATGAGCTGCAAAACGCTGATGTCGCGAAAGTAACTTTTGCCGAAATCGAAGCGCAGATAGTTCCACAGCATCAGAAAGAAACGCTCGTAGGCCGGCTTGTCGAAGCCGAACTGCTTTTCCAGGCTTTTGATAAACTCCGGATCGAGACCCTGTGCGCCGCGGTACTTGGAATTGATGTCGACCTGGGTGCCCGGCTGCATCGCGCCGCGGTTGCCGAAGTCGCCACCAGCTGAGCCCGAAATGCGCGAGGTGGCGCCGGTGTCATTGCCGGACAACTGGGCGATAACGCGCTCCACCGGGCCGCCGGGCGCGAACTGCACGACCACGAACGACACCAGCATGATCCCGAAGATGGTGGGGATCATGAAAAGGACGCGGCGGACGATGTAAGCGGTCATTGGACTCCAGCGATCGGCGAATTATTCCGCGTTCCAACTCGCAGTAACGAGACAACGCCCTTGAATGCGACGGGTGCCCTATAGCACGGCGGGACTCACCCGGGGCGTCGGATTTTCGCCGCCTTATCGGCGTCATACCACCACGTTTCGGGAATGCCGCGGAAATAACGTGGCTGTGCGGCTGGCCGGCCGAACACGTCCCAGTAAGCGATCCAGTGCGAGGGCTTGTACCAATGCGGAATCCAGTAGCGGCCGGCGCGGATCAGGCGATCGAGTGCGCGGCAAGCAACCGTCAGCGAGGGCCTCGTGGGCGCGGCGATGATGCGGTCGATCAGCGCGTCGATGGCCGGATCAGCAATGCCGGCGAGATTATTGGAGCCTTTTAATGCGGCGGATTGCGAGGAAAAAAAAGAACGCAGCGAATTGCCGGGGGTAGCCGAGAAGCTGAAGCGGTCCACAGTGATGTCGAAGTCGAAGCCGTCGCGCCGGGCGCGGTACTGCACCGGGTCCACGATCCGGAGCGACGCGTCGATGCCCAGCGTGCCGAGATTTTTGATGAACGGCATGTGGTGCGGCTCAAAGGTCGGTTCGTCGATCAAGAACTCGATGGTCAACGGCTCGCCACCGGGCAGCACGCGCTTGCCGTTGGCGACGGCACAGCCGGCGTCTTTGAGAAGCTGCGAAGCTTTGCGGAGCAGCGCGCGGTCGTTGCCGGAGCCGTCCGACACCGGCGGCACGTAGGGTTCGCCGAACACTTCGTCCGGCACCCGGCCGCGGATCGGGTCGAGGAGTAAAAGCTCGTCGCCGGTGGGCGGTCCTTTCGCCATCATGTCGGAATTCTGGAACACCGAAATGGTGCGGTCGTAGGAGCCGTACATGATGCTTTTGTTGGTCCATTCGAAGTCAAATGCGTTGCACAGCGCTTCGCGCACGCGCGGGTCGGTGAATTTCTGCCGCCGCGTGTTGATGAACCAGCCCTGGGCGCCGGAGGGGGTGTCGTCGGGAATAATGTCTTTCTTTACGCGCCCGTCCTTGATCGCGGGAAAATCGTAGCGCGTCGCCCAGGTGCGCGAGGTGAATTCTTCGCGAAACAGAAAATTGCCGGCGGTAAAGCCCTGAAAGCCGACGTCGCGGTCGCGGTAATATTCGAAGCGCACCACGTCGAAATTGTTTTGGCCGCGGGCGACCGGAAGCTCCGCGCCCCACCAATCGGGCACGCGGTTATATTCAATGAAGCGGCCGGGCTCGAAGCGCCCGACCCGGTACGCGCCCGAGCCGAGCGGCACATCGAGCGTCGACTCCTCGAACGGCTTGGTCGAGTAATAGGCCCTGGAAAAAATCGGCAAGCCGGCGATCAAAAGCGGCACGTCGCGGGCGCGTTGCGGCGCGAAGGTGGCGACGACGATCGTCTCGTTCTCGGCTTCGGCGCCGATAAAATCGCGCAGCGATTGGGTGATGATCGGATGGCCCTTTTGCTTGAGGGTGTTGAGCGAAAAGGCCACATCTGCGGCGCCTAACTTGGCGCCGTCGTGGAATTTCGCTTCCGGTCGGAGGAAGAACCGGTAAGTCAGCCCGTCGGCCGATCGCCTGATCTTTGCCGCCGCCAGCCCGTACATAGCGTCAGGCTCATCGCCGCTGCGAACCATCAGGGTCGCGAACGTCAGCTCCATTCCCTGCGCCGCATCGCCTTTGAGGATGTAGCTGTTGAGCGAATTGAAGGTCAGGAAGTTCTGGTTGAATTCCCGATTGGGACCGATCTGCGAGAACGTGCCGCCTTTCGGCGCGTGCGGATCGACGTAGCTGAAATGGTGAAAGTCGGGCGGGTAGGCGAGGTCGCCGAACGCCGACATGCCGTGAGATTCGATTTCTTGCTCGGCGCGGGCGCCGAACCCGGATGCGCTCGCCGCGGCAACACCCGCGGTCAGCTTGAGAACGGATCGGCGCGTCAGCGCATTCATTGCATCACTGACGGCTTCCGGTCTTCGCCGCTTTCGCCGCATCCCACCACCACAAAGCCGGGAAGGCGGCGCCGGCGTATTTGGGCAAGGGATCGGGCCGGCCGAAACGGTCCCAGCGGGCGCTACGCACCTTGCCGTAGGTCCATTGCGGAACGACGTAATGATTCCACAACAGCACCCGGTCGAGCGCCTTGGTGGCCGCAACGAGGTCGGCGCGGCTCTTGGCGAAAATCACCTGATCGATCATGGCATCGACCGCAGGATTCTTGATCCCGACCAGATTGAGCGAGCCCGGCTGATCCGCGGCCTGCGAGCCCCAAAAGCCGCGCTGCTCGTTGCCGGGCGACAGCGATTCCGGCCAGCTCGCGGTGATGACGTCGTAGTCCCAATTGCGCAGCCGGTTTTCGTACTGTGAATCATCGACGGTACGCACCGACACGGCGACGCCGAGCCGGTCAAGCGACGGCTTGTAGAACAAAAACACCCGCTCAAAGCTCGGGTCGTCGGCGAGAAACTCGACCGTCAGGGGTTCGCCGGTTTTGCCGTTGACCAGCCGCTCGTTGCGCACTTCGTAGCCTGCGGCGCGAAATAACCGCACCGCCTCGCGCAGATTATCGCGTACCTTCTGCGGGTCGCCGGCGATCGGATTGGAATAGGGCGTGGTGAAGACTTCCGGGGGAACTTGGTCGCGAACTTTTTCCAGTATTTCGAGTTCGCGCCCTTCCGGGATGCCGCTTGCTGCTAGCTCGGTGCCTTGGAAGTAACTGGCGATGCGCTTATACTGTCCGAAGAAAATCTGCTTGTTCATTTCCTCGAAATCGAAGGCGTAATTGAACGCCAGCCGTACTCGGGGATCCTGGAATTTGGGCCGGCGAATATTGAAGGCGAACGCCTGCATTATTCCCTGGCTGTTGATCGGAAACTCTTCCTTGATCACGCGCTTGTCGGCGACAGCGGGAAAATCGTAGGCGGTGGCCCAGTTCTTGGCGCTGTTCTCGGTCCGCCAGTCGACGGTGTCGGCCTTGAACGCCTCCAGCGCCACGGTGGTGTCACGGAAATATTCGAAGCGAAGCTCCTCAAAATTATCGCGGCCAACGCTGACATTGAGGTCCTTGCCCCAATAGTCCTTCACGCGCTCATAGACGATGTTCCGGCCGGCAGAGAACTCCTTGATCCGGTAGGGGCCGGAACCAAGGGGCGGCTCGAGCGTCGTTGAGCCGATATCGCGCTTGTTGCCGTTCTTGTCCGTGCCTTCCCAATAATGTTTGGGCAGCATCAGGAGCTGGCCGACGATCTGCGGCAACTCGCGATTGCCCGGCGCGTCGAAGACAAAAGTGATCTCGCGATCGCCAGTCTTTTCCATCTTGGCGACGTGCCGGTAGTACGCCGCGAGCTGTGGGCTGTATTTTTTGAAAGCGTCGAAGGAAAAGATCGCGTCGTCCGGCGTGATCGGCACGCCGTCGTGCCATTTCGCTTCCGCGCGCAAGCGGTAGGCGGCGGTGGAGAAATCGTCGGCGTAGCTCACGGCTTCGGCGATCAGGCCGTATTCGGTCGAAACCTCATCGAACGACGCCGTCAACAGCGTATCATAGATGTGGTCGATCCCGGTAACGAGCGCACCCTTTACGCCTGCGACCGCGATGTTGAAGTTGTCGAACGTGCCGATCGCGATCTGCCGGACAACGCCGCCTTTCGGCGCGGCGGCGTTGACGTAGTCGAATTGCTTAAAACCGACCGGATATTTGAGATCGCCGAACAGCGACAGCCCGTGACGCCAGGTTTTCTCCTGGGCCTGGGCCGGCGTTGCCCAGCGGAGCGGCAAAGTTTGTCCGGCGGTAAGCGCGGCAATGGTGGATTTAAGCAAAGTTCGGCGGTTCACGTACAAAGCTCCAATCAAATACCCGCCACTTTGGGCCCGCAGATGACGCTGATTATGGACTTTTTCGTTGCCGCGCCAGCGCGCTTCCACGCGCCGCGACGAAAAAGCACTTCACAACCGCGTGCGCGCAGTCCGCTGGCGCCGAATGATTAGCGCTATTTGTTGGCCGGCGGATTGGCGGGGGCCGCCACTTCCGGTTTCGCAGCGGCATCCCCGCCTTGTGGCTTGGGCAGCGGTTCCGGATTCTTCGACAAGGTGTTCAGGTAGGCAATGACGTCGGCGCGCTGTTTCTCGTTCTTGATTCCGGCAAACGTCATGGCGGTGCCGGGAACGTCAGCGCGGGGATCGTCGAGCCATTTATTGAGCGCGTCAAAAGTCCACGTGCCACCCTTGGCCTTCAAGGCGTCGGTGTAGTGAAAGTTTTCCTTGGAGGCGACTTTGCGGCCGACAACGCCATAGAGATCAGGCCCGATTTTCGGACCCTGGCCCTCTTGCAGGTTGTGGCAGACCTGACACTGCTTGGCGACTTGCGCGCCGTGTTCGGTGGATGCGCTGGCGAGCAGATTTTCAATTGGTTCGGCCTTCGCCGCCGCCTCACCGCCTGCTTTCGCCGGTTCCTCCTCCTTAACTGCAATCTCGTAGCCCGGCTTGGCCGCAACCGGCGGAGCAAGCAGCGCGCCCGCGGCGAAATGAACGATAAGCACCACGAGGCACGTGCCCAGGAGGGCACCGAGGACCTTGTTGATTTCGAATGAATTCATCGGGGCAACGGCTCCGTACCGTTGGGAGGGGGCGGGCGGCGCAGAGATAGCCAGTTTGCCGGGCGGTTTGCAACCCGTATAAGCAGGGACGGGGCTTGCCCGCTGATGGCCGACGTTCTCACTATTATTCCCGCGCGATTGGGCGCGACGAGGTTGCCGGGGAAGCCGCTTGCCGACATCGCCGGAACGCCGATGGTTGTGCACGTTTTGCGCCGCGCGGAAGCCGCGAACCTCGGGCCGGTGGTAGTGGCGACCGACTCGTCCGAGATCGAGGCGGCAATAAAAAAGGCAGGCGGACGCGCGGTCATGACCAGCCCCAGTCACGAGTCAGGTTCGGACCGCATTTTCGAGGCGGTCGGCAAGGTGGATCCAGAACGCCGCGCTGGAATCGTTATCAATTTGCAGGCCGATCTGCCGACCATTGCTTCTTCGCACATCGCCGCTGCATTGACGCCGCTGTCGGACCCGGCCGTGGATATTGCGACGCTCGCCGTGGAGATTTCGCTTGCCGCGGAGCGCGACGATCCGAATGTGGTCAAGGTCGTGGGATCTTCGCTCGGGCGCGATCGGATGCGGGCGCTCTATTTTACCCGCGCGACTGCTCCCTACGGCGAGGGGCCGCTTTATCATCACATCGGGCTTTACGCCTTCCGCCGCGCGGCTCTTGAGCGCTTCGTCAAGCTCCCGCCGTCGCCGCTGGAGCGGCGGGAAAAGCTCGAACAATTGCGCGCGCTCGAGGCCGGTATGCGCATCGACGTGGTTATCGTCGATTCCGTTCCCTTGGGGGTCGACACGCCGGCGGATTTGGCGCGGGCCCGCGCCGTGCTATCGGAGCGCGCATGAGCCGACCCAAGCGGATCGCATTTCAGGGTGAGCCGGGCGCCAACTCACATATCGCCTGCAACGAGGCCTATCCCAGCCACGAGCCGCTGCCTTGTCCGACCTTCGAGGATGCGTTCGCGGCAGTACGCGGGGGCAGGGCGAAGCTTGGGATGATTCCGATCGACAATTCGATAGCCGGCCGGGTCGCCGACATTCACCATCTAATGCCGAGGTCCGGACTGCACATTGTCGGCGAATGGTTTCTGCCAGTGCAGCATCAGCTCATGGCGCCGCGCGGCGCGACGCTCAAGACCATCCGCACCGTCGAAAGCCACGTCCACGCGCTCGGACAATGCCGCCGCATCATCCGGAAACTCGGCATCAAGGCCGTAGTTGCCGCCGACACCGCCGGCGCGGCGCGCGAAGTGGCGGAAGCGGGCGACATTACGCGGGCTGCGCTCGCCACGACTCTGGCCGCCAAGATCTACGGCCTGCAAATTCTCAAGAAAGACGTCGCCGACGCCAAGCACAACACCACCCGCTTTGTCGTGCTCGCGCGCAAGCCGAAATGGGCGAGCCGCAAGGAGCCCCACGTCGTCACCACGTTCGTGTTTGAAGTACGCAACATTCCTGCCGCGCTGTACAAGGCGCTGGGCGGCTTTGCCACCAACGGCATCAACATGACCAAGCTCGAGAGCTACATGGTCAACGGCAGCTTCGCCGCGACGCAGTTTTACGCCGACGTGCAGGGGCATCCGAAGGAGCGCGCACTTGAGCTTGCGCTCGAAGAGCTGGAATTCGTGTCACGGCCGAAATCGCTGAAAATTCTGGGCGTCTATCCTGGCCACCGTTTCCGCGAGACTTTCAAGTAGGCTATGATTCCGGGTTTGGTGGATGCGGCGGATCTTTGCCGGCATGCTGCCGGTAGGGGTGCCCACGGAAGCGGTGGCGATTTTAAGGACGACACGCGATGAGCAACGAAGATGCGAAAATCTGGCGAACGCTGCATCTTAAGTTTACGCTGCCGGGCGGAGAATCCGAGCACCTTTTGACGATGATGAAGGCCGCGGCGCCGTTCTATCAAATGTTCGGCAAAGCGCATTTCCGGTTGCTGCGTAACGCCGATGACGCGACGAAATTCATTCAGGTGATCGAATACGAGACGCCGGAGTTGTTTGAATTGAACCGGCAATCCATCGCCAGCGACGCCCGCTTTCAGGTTTATTTGCAAGGCTGGCGCGCCATGCTGCCGGGCGCGCTGGAGATCGACGTCTACGAGGAAGTCTGAGTATTCAGCCGGGCGGCTGGATCGACCGTCACTCCACAACGGCTCACCTGGCTTCCAGCGCGTAGAAAACGCAGAGCCCCAGGCTCGACCAAACAGCCGCACTGAAATAAAGCGACATCCAGGCGATCTCGTCCTTCCACGCGGAAAGATCGCGCGTCACCACCCAGCGCGTGCTCGCATCATATAATCCCTCGAGCGGCCGGAGAAACCGGCGGCCATTGGCCGCTTTATCTCGCCATCGGCCAACGTACATCGGTACGTCGACAGTCAGAAGAAACGCGAGATAGCCGGCGATACCGAGGCACGCAATGGCAAGTGCGACCCGCACCGCGCCGTCAAAATCCGGCAACAGCCGCATGAGCCCGATCCCAATTGCAGAGAAGGCGACAGCCCAGATCGAGTTTTCGATGGCGCTACCCAAATAATTGGTGGTCAGGACGGCGTACCACGAAAAGGCCTCGGCAATGAGAATCAGCGGCAAGATCACTAAAGCCGCGTTCAACGTCGTATCTGATCCCGTCATTGCGCCGAGCCGCAGGAGGACGATGGTCCACTGCGCCGCGAAACACAGCTCGGCCACGGTGGCGACCGATCGTCCGACGACGACGCTCGACAGCCACGTGTCGAACAAGCAAATGCGCTGGACGTCCGCGCGCGGCAGGAGCGACCTGAACGCGCAGCCAAAAACATACGCCGCGCTGAGGAGCAGCATGAGTTCGGTGCTTGAACTGCTGCTGAAACGCGTTGCGAGTTCGGTGTGGTATTCGCGGTACAGCAGGAACCAGATGGCAATGTTGGCAGCGCTGACGAAAGTCAGCAGACCCCACCACCGGGCGACAGGATTTGACCAGGTCAAGGAGTTTGGTCGCGCGCGCCACTCTACGCTCATGGAACGTTCCGCACCTACGTCAAACCGACATCTAACTGTAGCAATTGTGTCACGAACTTGTTTGGCAAACCAGTGGGTGTGCTGCGCCGATTGCCGCGCTTGCTCGCGGACGAGCATCCGCCGGCGTCGTCCGGAACCGGACAGCTTGGATGGCGGTCGATCTCAGACGTCGAGCGACATCTACCACCCGCGAGCGAAGGTCATTTAGATTTTCTGATTGTACTCGCCGACTTCTTTGTGCGTGCGCAACACGCCGTCAATCGCCGCGAACATTTCGCGCATGCGCGCTTCCGACGCCGGGCTCTCGACTACAACGACGAGTTCCGGTTTGTTAGACGAGGCGCGGACGAGGCCCCACGTGCCGTCTTCGACGGTCACACGGACACCGTTGACGGTGTTGAGATCGCGGATCGGCTGGCCGGCGACCTTGCCGCCCTTTTTCTTTTCCGCCTCAAAATGGGCGACGACCGCGTCGACCACGCCGTACTTCTGCTCGTCAGGACAATGTGGTGACATGGTCGGCGAGCCCCACGTCTTGGGCAGCGCGTTCTTCAGGTCCGCCATGGTCTTTCCGGGATTGCGGTCGAGCATGTCGCAGACCGCGAACGCGAAAATGAGCCCATCGTCGTAACCGCGGCCGAACGGCTTGTTGAAAAAGAAGTGACCGGATTTTTCGAACCCGGCGATGGCGCCGATCTCGTTGACCCGGCGTTTCATGTAGGAATGACCGGTCTTCCAGTAGTCCGTCTTGGCGCCGTTCTTGATCAGCACTGGATCGGTCATGAACAGGCCGGTGGATTTCACATCGGCGACAAACACCGCGCCTTGGTGCTGCGCGGATATATCGCGCGCCAGCATGACGCCGACTTTATCAGCGAAAATCTCTTCACCCTCGTTGTCGACGACGCCGCAGCGATCGCCGTCGCCGTCGAAGCCGAGACCCACATCCGCCTTGTTGGCGAGCACCGCATCGCGCATGGCATGCAGCATTTTCAGGTCTTCGGTATTCGGATTGTATTTTGGAAAGGTGTGGTCGAGCTCGCAATCGAGCGGGATGACTTCGCAGCCGACCTTTTCCAGCACCTGCGGCGCGAAAGCGCCGGCGGTGCCGTTGCCGCAGGCGCAGACGACTTTCAGCCGGCGCTTGAGCTTCGGCCGGTTGGTGAGGTCGGCGATATAGCGGGCCGGGAAATTCTCGACGAAGTCGTAGCCACCGCCGTCACGCGGTTTGAAGCGGCCCTCGAGCACGATCTCCTTTAGGCGCGTCATCTCGTCGGGGCCGAAAGTCAGCGGACGGTCGACGCCCATTTTCACGCCGGTCCAGCCGTTGTCGTTGTGCGAGGCGGTGACCATGGCGACGCACGGCACGTCGAGGTCGAACTGCGCGAAGTAGGCCATCGGCGTCAGCGCAAGCCCAATGTCGCGGACCTGGCACCCCGAGGCGATGAGCCCGTTGGTTAGCGCCATTTTGATCGAGGCTGAATATGAGCGGAAATCGTGGCCGGTGACGATCTTTGGCTCGCGCCCAAGTTCGTGGATGAGCGTGCCCAGCCCAAGCCCAAGCGCCTCGACGCCCATCAGGTTGATCTCGCTGCCGAACAGCCAGCGCGCGTCGTATTCGCGAAAGCCGGTGGCTTTCACCATCGGCTCGGATTCATAGGCGTAAGTATTCGGCTTAAGCTGCGGTTTTGGCTTGGGAAACATCGTGCCTCGAGAGTATGCGATTTGCGCTTCGCATTACAGGGAATGCATTAAATAAGAGAATAAGGAATATCAGCCGGGCGATAAGGTTCCCGGTGCCGGCGGCTTAAGAGCGCGCGGCGCCCTTGGTTCGCCGCGTCGGCGTTGCGTTGAGTGGATCCTCCGGCCACGGATGTTTCGGATAGCGGCCGCGCATTTCCGACCGCACGGCGGCATAGCTGCCGCGCCAAAATCCGGGAAGGTCGCGTGTCATCTGCACCGGCCGGTGCGCCGGCGAAAGAAGCTCGATCAAGAGTGGGACCTTTCCGCCGGCGATCGCGGGATGCTGCGCGACGCCGAAGAGCTCCTGGACGCGGATGGAAATTTTCGGACCGCCGTCCGCTGCATAGTCGATAAACGCGCGCGTCCCGGTTGGCGCAGTGAAATGGATCGGCGCTTCGGCGTCGAGCCGGCGATGCATCGAAAACGCGAGGCGTGCGCGAAGCGCCGCGGCAAACTCTTCGGCGGACAGGTCGGCCAATGCTGTCTTTCCCGTAAAAGTTTGGGCCAACCAGTCGACATCGATTGCGAGCGCCGCGTCGGACAGGTCTGGCCATTCGGCCCCTTCAGAGTGACGCAGAAACATCACGCGGTCGCGCCATTGGTGCAGCGCACTTGTCCAGGGCAATCGTCCGGCGCCGAGTCGCGCAACGCCCTCGGCCAAGAGGCGCGTCGAGGTCTCATCGGCCGGCGCAGGCGCCGTATGTTCGGAAAGCGCAATCGCGCCCAGTCGGCGCAACCGGAGAAGCCGCACGCTCTCGTTCTCCGCATCGAATGAGAGTTCGCTGCGTGCCACGATACGATCGGCAAAGCGGGTTTCGATGTCGGCAAGGGTAATGGGCGCAGCTAACAAGATGCGGCTTGCCGCGGCGCTTCCGGAAAGTTCTCCAACCGCAAGGAAGGGCGCGCGGGCGAGGGGAGACGCTTTATCGATTTGTGCGCCGCGCCCGTTCGCGAGGAGAAACCCGCCTCCGCCGTCACCCGCGCTGCGGTTTTTAGCGATGCGCTCAGGAAACGCGAGTGCGAGCAGCACGCCGACGCTGACGTCACTTGCCCCGTCCGCGGTGAGCGGCTTATCGGCTTGCGCAATTTCCGCCCACCTTGCCGCCATGGCACGAGCCTCGCGCGCGCGGCCCGAGCGTTCGCGATGGAAGAGCTCGAGTCGGGTGTTGAGATCGACATCGTTGCCGCCCAGGCCGCGCTCGCCGATGAGAATCGCGATTTCCGCGGCCGATAACGGCGCACCAAAGTTCGCCGCGTCGATCACCATGCGCGCCAGCCGTGGCGGCAGCGGAAGGCGACGCAGCCGCTTGCCCTCCTCGGTGATGCGGCCGACGCCGTCGATGGCGCGAAGTTCGCGCAGCACGGCCTGCGCTTCGGAAAACGCCGTTCGCGGCGGTGGGTCGAGGAAGGCAAGACCCTCCGGCCGGCTACCCCACGCCGCAAGCTCCAGCGCGAAGCCGGACAAATCCGCGGCGAGAATTTCCGGCCGCGAAAAAGCCGCCAATGACGCGGTCTGCGGCTCGTCCCATAGCCGGTAGCAAATGCCGGGCTCGGTGCGGCCGGCGCGTCCGCGCCGCTGATCGGCGGCCGCGCGCGAGACGCGCACGGTGTCGAGTCGGGTGACACCGGCGTCGGGCTCGTAATGTGGCACGCGCGACAGTCCGCAATCGACCACCATGCGTACGCCCTCGATGGTGATCGACGTTTCGGCGATTGAGGTGGCGAGCACAATTTTGCGGCAGCCTGTCGGCGCGGGTGCAATGGCGCGGTCCTGTTCGTCGCCAGAAAGCGCGCCGTACAGTTCGGCTATGGCCGTATCGGCATCGAGACGACCGTCAAGCAAGCTTTTGGTACGGCGAATTTCCGCGGTGCCGGGAAGAAAGGCGAGTAGTGAACCTTTATCAGCGCGCATCGCGCGAACAATCGCATCGGCCATCTGTGGCTCGATGGGGCGCGCGTCGCGGCCGAGATAACGGGTCTCGACCGGATACGTGCGGCCCTCTGCGGCAATGACTGGCGCGTCGCCGAGGAGTTTGGCGACGCGCGCGCCATCGATGGTCGCCGACATGGCGACGAGCCGCAAATCCTCACGCAAGCCCTGCTGAACATCACGCCCCAGCGCGAGACCAAGATCGGCGTCGAGCGAGCGTTCGTGGAATTCGTCGAACAAAACGGCGGCGACGCCGTCGAGCATGGGGTCGTCGATAATCAGCCGGGCAAAAATGCCCTCGGTGACGACTTCAATCCGGCTCTTGCGCGAAACCTTGGAGCCGAACCGCACCCGCAATCCCACAGTCTCGCCGACGCGTTCGCCGAGCGTCTTGGCCATGCGTTCGGCGGCGGCACGCGCGGCGAGGCGGCGCGGTTCCAGAACAAGGATGCGGCGATTTTCCGCCCAGGGTTCGCGTGCAAGCACAAGCGGAACGCGCGTGGTCTTGCCCGCACCGGGCGCCGCCACCAGGACGGCGGCGTTGCCATGGCGCAGCGCTTGCGTCAGGTCGGGAAGCGCGGCGTCGATTGGTAGCGGTGTCACTATTCGTCGCCGAGGAAATGCAGGATGGCGAAGTTGAACTGATGCGGATCCTGCAAGAAGGCGAAATGGCTCACATTGGGCAAAATTAACAGCCCGGAATGCGGAATCGTGGCGGCGATATATTCGGTATGTGCCCGTTTGATCGCCTCGTCGTGATCGCCGTCGACGACGAGTATCGGTGCGTTGATCGCCTTGAGCTGCGCATCGGTCCAATTCGGCTGATTGGCCCACATGTGGCTGATCTGACCGACAAAGGCGTCGTATTCCTTCGGTGTTGCCGAATAATTCGCGTATTCACGTCCCGCGCGCGCGATATAGGCGGCAAAGGTCGGATTCTTCTCGACGCCGTCGACGACGCCCGACGTCACCGTGTTGGCGGCGAAAGCAAAGACCTTACCGATCCGGTCCTTGTGACGCATCGCAAGATCAAGACCGATAATGCCGCCATCGCTCCAGCCGACGATGTCGGCCTTGGGAATTTGCAGCGCTTGCATGAGTGCTACGACGTCGCCCGCCATCAGGTCGTAGCCGTAAGGGCGAGAATCACGCGTGGTGTGGCCATGGCCGCGGCTGTCCATCAGGACGACAGTATGGTGCGCGGCGACTGCCGGAACCTGCAGGCCCCAATAATCGGAGTTGGCGAGCCCGCCATGTAGGAACACGACCGGCGACCCCTGACCGTAGATCGCGTAGTGAATGGAAATGCCGTTGGCCTGTGTCTGTCCGCCCCGGGTTGGGGCGAGCGGCGCAGGAGTCGGCGGGAGCGTTTGCCAAAGCTCAGCCGCCGACGCGGGGCGCGCTAGCAGCACCAGGACGGATAGAACCAGGAACTTACCCACGGCGTCTCCCCAAAAGCCGGCTTCGGGCAGGAGGCAAGCGGCGTGGTAACATCATTGCAGCGCACCGCGAGGCTTTAGGCGTCCAATTCACAGGCATCGAATGCGACGGTGATAATTCCGCCTGAACTCATATATTAACTCGCGTCATGCCTGCCGCACAAAAGTCCGAAGCCGCGTCCCCCTCGAAGGCGCCTGCGCCTGCCTCCTTGAAGGGCGTCAAGAAAGGCGATCACGTCTTTCTCGTCGACGGCTCGGGTTACATTTTCCGCGCCTATCACGCGTTGCCGCCGATCAGCCGCAAGTCCGACGGACTGCAGCTCAACGCCGTATTCGGCTTCTGCAACATGTTGTGGAAGCTGCTGCGCGATATGAAGCCCGAGGAGCGGCCGACCCACCTCGCGGTGATCTTTGACAAGTCCGAAAAGACCTTCCGCTCTGAAATGTATGCGGATTACAAGGCGCACCGCCCCGATCCGCCCGACGATCTCAAACCGCAGTTCAAATATATCCGCGAAGCGGTGCAGGCGTTCGATTTGCCCTGCCTCGAACAGGACGGATTTGAAGCCGACGATCTCATCGCCACGTATGTCCGCCAGACTTGCGAGGCGGGCGCCACCGCGACCATTGTGTCCTCGGACAAGGATCTGATGCAGCTCGTGAGTGACTGCGTCACCATGTTCGACACCATGAAGGATAAGAAGATCGGCCGCGCCGAGGTGATGGAAAAGTTCGGCGTGCCGCCGGAGAAGGTCATCGAAGTGCAGTCGCTGATCGGCGATTCCACCGACAACGTGCCGGGCGTTCCCGGCATCGGCGTAAAGACGGCAGCACAGCTCATCGGCGAGTATGGCGACCTGGAAACGTTGCTGGCGCGGGCGTCCGAGATCAAACAGGACAAACGCCGGCATTCTCTCATCGACCACGCCGAGAATGCGCGCTTGTCAAAAAAGCTGGTGACGCTTGACGACCATGTGAAGCTTGCGGTGCCGATCGGCGATCTCGCCGTGCATGAGCCGGATTACAAGCGGCTCATCGCCTTTCTCAAGGCGATGGAGTTTAACGCGCTCATGCGCCGCGTCGCCGAGTTTGCCAGCGTCGATGCCGGCGCAATCGAACCGGAAGGGCGGTTTGCCGGCCATCACGGTGAGGCCGTACGCGCCGCTTCGGTGGCTTCCTTTGCGGGAGAGGGTGGGACGCCCCGTCAAGCGACGCCGCCAGGTGATGGGTTCAAAGGCCAAGGCATGCTTCCGCTCGCGCGGCCGGCGGTACCCCAGGGCAGAGCTGAAGCACCCGCTAATTTTGTCTCCAACACAGCCGCGCTCGCAGCCGCACGCAAGGAAGCGGCGCGGAACGAGAAGTTCGATCGCAGCAAATACGAGACGGTGCGCAGCCTCGACCGTCTCAAAGCGTGGGTGGAACGGGCGCGCGATGTCGGTATGGTCGCTATCGACGTCGTCGCGGTAAATTCCGATCCGATGCGTGCGGATCTTTGCGGAATTTCGCTTGCCGTCGCGCCGAATGAAGCCTGCTACGTCCCGCTCTCCCATCGCCACGGTGGCGAAGGCGGCGAAGCGGGGTTGTTCGGCGGCGATCTCGCGCCGGATCAAATTCCGGAGCGGGCGGCGATCGAAGCGCTGGCGCCGCTACTCGCCGATTTCGGCGTGCTCAAGATCGGCCACGATCTGAAGTTCGCCTGGCAGCTATTCGCGCTGCGCGGCATCGAGATCGCGGCTTATGACGACACCATGCTGATGTCGTACGCGCTCGACGCCGGCCGCAACAATCACGGCCTGGTTTCGCTTGCCGAACACACTTTCAATCACGCCGCGCTCGACCTCAATGATCTGATCAAGGCGGGCAAGAGCCGGATCGCCTTCGATGCTGTCGGCATCGACCGGGCCACAGAATACGCCGCCGAAAGAGCCGACATCTTGTTGCGCCTGTGGCAGGTGCTGCGCGTGCGGCTCCCGGACGAGCATGTGCTGACGGTGTATGAGACATTGGAGCGACCGCTCGTCGCCGTGCTTGCGCAAATGGAGCGCCGCGGCATCTCCATCGACCGCAATCTTCTCTCAAGGCTTTCGGGCGAATTCGCCCAGGAAGCGACCGGGCTCGAAGCCGAGATTAACAAGATCGCCGGAGAGACGGTAAATCCCGGCAGCCCCAAGCAACTTGGCGACGTGCTCTTTGGCAAGCTCGGGCTTCCCGGCGGCACTAAAACAAAAACCGGACAATGGGCGACTGGTGCGCGGGCGCTGGAAGAGCTCGCCGAACAGGGCCATCCGTTGCCACAAAAAATTCTCGACTGGCGGCAAGTCTCCAAGCTGAAATCCACCTATACCGACGCATTGCCTGGGTTCGTCAACCCGACGACGCACCGCGTCCACACCGACTATGCGCTTGCTGCGACGCCAACCGGCCGGCTCTCATCGTCCGATCCGAACCTGCAAAACATCCCGGTGCGCACCGAGGACGGCCGCAAGATCCGCCGGGCGTTCATTGCCGCGCCCGGCAACAAGCTCGTCTCAGCGGACTATTCGCAGATCGAATTGCGGCTGTTGGCCGAAATTGGCGGCGTCGAGCCGCTGCAAAAGGCGTTTCGCGAGGGGCTCGATATTCACGCCATGACGGCTTCGGAAATGTTCGGCGTGCCGGTGAAGGGCATGCCGGCGGAAATCCGCCGCCGGGCGAAAGCGATCAATTTTGGCATTGTTTACGGCATCTCCGCCTTCGGGCTTGCCAATCAGCTCGGCATCGCCCGCGAGGAGGCCGGTGCTTACATCAAGAAATATTTCGAGCGCTTTCCCGGCATCCGCGACTACATCGAGACCACCAAAGCGTTCGCCAAGCAGCACGGCTACGTCCTGACGCTGTTCGGCCGCAAATGCCATTACCCGGAAATTCGCGCGTCAAATGCCTCAGTGCGCTCGTTCAACGAGCGGGCCGCCATCAATGCGCGCTTGCAAGGCTCCGCAGCGGACATTATTCGCCGCGCCATGACCCGCATGGACGAGGCGCTCGCCCGGAATAAGCTCGCGGCGCAGATGCTATTGCAAGTCCACGACGAACTGGTCTTTGAAGTGCCGGAGGCCGAGGTGGAAAAAACGCTGCCGGTGATCAAGAAAGTAATGGAGGACGCGCCGCTTCCGGCCGTGGCGCTCTCGGTGCCGCTTTCGGTCGAGGCGCACGCCGCGGACAATTGGGACGCCGCGCATTGATTATTGCTCGCCTCCTCATTGAAGGCGACGCCGGACCGCTTCACGACGCAACACACAAAGTGATCGCATGCGCACAGTGCTCACTATTCTCGGGGCAATCGTTCTTATCTCCGGGCTCGTCTTCATGGGGCAGGGCTCGGGATATTTTCCCTATCCGGCGTCTAGCTTCATGATCAAAGCGACGCAGTGGATCTATTACGGCGGCGCCATTGCAGTCGTTGGCCTGCTATTGATTGCTGGCGGCCGCCGCCAGGGGCGCAGCCCGCGTTGTTTCGGCCCCGGGCACGCGCAGAGGGAGAGGGTGGCCGACCGTCGGCGCGCAAATGAATAGGGCTGCGTTAGTGACGGGGGCCGGTATGCCTAAACTTTATGGGACAGACAGTGTCTAGCGCGCACTTCTTCCGCCGCGCTCATGCCGGCAGCTTCAGCCACTGCCTTCGCCTGTTCGAGACCGACCTGCGCTACGTAACTTCGAACCGTGGCACAGGTGATCGACGAGTGTGCCGCTGGATTATTTCGTTGTTGATAAACTCGATGAGATTTTGCCAGTGCCGGATAAGCAGCCGCCGTGAGAATGGCAGCTATTAGCGCGGTCTTTTTCATTCCATTGCTCCCCAACCCAGTCGCCTCCGCGCACACCCTAACGGGCGAGGCGTTGATAAACGTCACAAAACTGAAATTGTTCCCCAACTCCATTTTGTGCGTGTAAAATTTTTAAAATGCAGGTGCGTGCAAAAGGACGGCCGAGCCTGCTTCTCAATGGTCCAGCCGGAGCGCACAGCCCAGAAATGACGAGCGCCGGGCGTTGCTCAGGCGATGCGATCGACGACGTCTTCGGCGAGCGAGAGCGACGAGGTCAGCCCAGGCGACTCGATGCCGAATAGGCAAACGAGCCGTTTCATGCCGTGCGCGGCTGCGTCGGTAATCAGAAAATCCGCGGCGAGCTGGCCCGGCCCGGTGAGTTTCGGACGAATACCGCAATAATCGGGGACCAGCGAGTTGTCGGGGACAGCCGGCCAATAGCGGCGAATGCGGTCGTAGAAAGCATCCGCGCGATGTGGATCCACCGTGTAGCTCTCGTGGTCGATCCATTCGACGTCCGGCCCGAAGCGCATGCGGCCGGCCAAGTCGAGAGTAACGTGGACGCCGAGCCCGCCGTCGACCGGTGTTGGATAAATGAGCCGGGAAAAAACCGGCTTTCCGGCGAAGGCGAAATAATTGCCCTTGGCCAGCACCAGCGGCGCAATCTTCTTCGTCGGATAGCCCTCGATATGGCGGGCCAGCGCTTGCGCCCCCAATCCCGCCGAATTGACGACGGCGTCGAAGGCCACGGTACCCGCGTCACGCCCGCCGAACGCGACGTGCCACTCGTCGGCCGCAAACCACAGCCGTTCGACCGGGGTGGTGAATGCAATGCGGCCGCCGCAAGTCTCAAGCTCGCCCCACAACGCGCGCATGTAGCCGTGGCTGTCGACGATGCCCGATTCCGGGGAAGATAGTGCACCGATGCAAGCAAGCTCGCCTTCGAGAGCGCGCGCCGCATTGCCGCCGATCAGTTCGAGTCCTTCGACGCCATTTGCCTCGCCTTGCGCCTTCAGCGCTTCGACCTTGCCGAGTTCGGCCTGGTCGGTGGCGACAATGAGCTTGCCGCATTTGTTGTAGGCGACGCCATGAGAGGCGCAGAAATCATAAAGCATGCGCCGCCCGCGCGTCGAATGGCGGGCGCGCAGCGAGCCGGTCGGATAATAGATGCCGGCGTGGACGACTTCGCTGTTGCGGGAGGAAACGCCATTACCGATCCCGCCAGTCGCTTCCGCCACAATGACGTCGTGGCCGCGCAGCGCTGCGGCGCGCGCAACCGCTAATCCGATGACCCCGGCACCGACGATTAGAACCTGCATGGCTTCCGGACTCCGGGCCGCCTATTGTAAGCGAGCATGGCGAAAGAGGAGCATCTAATGGCTGATAATTCCGGGAATGTCGTCCGGGTGTGTTCAAAATCCGAGGTCGGGCCGGATTCAGTCAAGGCGTTCGAGGTCGGCGATCGCCGGTTGGCGGTCTACAACATTGCCGGGGCGTTTTATATCACCGATGATGAATGTACCCACGCGGCGGCGAGCCTCGCCGACGGGTTGCTGGACGGGGACGTGATCGAATGCTGCATGCATATGGGCTCGTTCCACGTGCCCACCGGTAACGTCGTGCAACCGCCCTGCGAGGTGCCGCTGCGCACCTACCAGGTGGTCGTCAAGGATGACGATATTTGCGCCGACCTCGATCGCAACGCCGCGGGCGAGCGGGCTTAACGGCATCCTCCCTTGTCATGTCGGCGCACTTGGAAAAAATCGCCATCGTCGGTGCGGGCATTGGCGGGCTCACGGCCGCCCTTGCGCTCGTCCGCCGCGGCCTTGACGTCGAAGTCTATGAACAGGCGCACGAACTGCGTGAGTTCGGGGCAGGTGTCCAGGTCAGCGCCAACGGCACCCGGATACTTCACGAGCTCGGACTTAAAGAGGCACTGCTACCGATCCAGGTGCTCCCGGCCGGCAAAGTGGTCCGGCTGTGGGACACCGGGCAAAGCTTCAAGCTGTTCGATGTCGGCATGGAGTTGGTCGAGCGCTACGGTTCGCCTTACATCACCATTCATCGCGGCGACCTGCATGGCATTCTCGCCCAGGCCCTTCAGCGGGAAAAACCGGGCGCTGTTCGTCTCGGGCATAAGCTGGTGCAGCTTTCGCAAAATGGCGAGGACGTAGAGCTCGAATTCGAAGGGGCTGCGCCGGTCACGGCCGGTCTCGTCATCGGCGCCGATGGTGTGCACTCAGCCGTGCGCGCGAATTTGTTCGGCGACGCTCGACCGCGATTCTGCGGCATTGTCGCCTGGCGCGGCATCGTGCCGGTGGAGAGCGTGCCGGCGTCGATTACAACGAATGTCGGCACGCAATGGGTTGGTCCCGGCGGCCATGCCGTGCATTATCCGTTGCGCGCCGGAAAGCTTCTGAACTTCGTTGGCTTGCGCGAGCGCAGCGACTGGACGGTGGAAGGCTGGAACGTCCCCGGCACGACCGAAGAATTCGCCCGCGACTTTGCCGGCTGGCATCACGACGTGCATACCATCATCGACAAGATCAAGACTCCTTATAAGTGGGCGCTGGCATTGCGGCCGCCGATGCCGGCGTGGAGTGTCGGCCGTTGCACGCTGCTTGGCGACGCCTGCCATCCGATGGTGCCGTTCCTTGCGCAGGGTGCAGTGATGGCGCTTGAGGACGGCATGATCCTCGCGCGCTGCCTCGAGAAATACGCACCCGATCATCAGGTGGCCTTTGCGCGCTACGAGGCGGTGCGGCGCGAACGCGCCAATAAAGTAGTCGCAGCTTCTGCCGCCATGATCCCGCGGCTGCATAGCCCCGACTTGGCGACGGCCGGGACAGCGCAAGCCCACGCCGCCCGAGAATTTTCAGACGAAAAAGTGCGCGAACGCTACGATTGGCTCTATTCCTACGACGCGACGACGCTCGCGGTTTAACGAGCGCGTCCCGGCTTAGCGCTTACGGATGCGAAATGTCGTGACGCCTTCCTCGTGGCGTGTCTCCTCGATCACGTCGCCGGTCTGTCTCACCATGGTCGGGATGTCGATCGTGGCGAGGGGGTCGGTACACTGCACCACGAGGATGTCGCCCGGAGCGCACGAAATCAGCGCCTTGCGGGTGCGCAAGACCGGAAGCGGGCATTTCAGCCCGCGGAGGTCGATGAGTTTCTCGGTCATGGCGAGTGTCGCAATATACGCCCGGTGTGCCTATCATACCCGCCATGAGCATGCGCATCGTCGGTCTCTCTGGCTGGAGCGGATCCGGCAAAACGACGCTGATCACCAAGGTCATCCCGGTTCTTGTCGGACGAGGCTTGAAAATCGCCACGGTGAAACATGCACACCACGAATTCGATCTCGATCAGCCGGGCAAGGATTCCTGGCTGCACCGCGCGGCCGGTGCAAGCGAGGTCATGGTGGCGTCGAGCCGGCGCTGGGCGCTCATTCACGAATTGCGCGGCGAGCCCGAACCGCCGCTGAAAGACTTGCTGGCGAAGCTATCTCCGGTCGATCTGATTATTGTCGAAGGATTTAAGCGCCACGCGCATCCCAAGCTGGAAGTTTATCGGGCCTCGGTGGGCAAGCCGCTGCTTTATCCCGCAGACGACTGTATCGTCGCCATTGCGAGCGACCAACATCTGCCGCAAGCGCCGCTGCCGGTTTTGCCACTCGACGACATCGAAGGCATTGCCAACGTGTTGCAGGCTGAGGCGTTGCCACTCGATCGGATTGGCCCGCCTTTGCGGCACGAGTGACCGGCGCTCAGGCGTTGTCGTCCGGTATGGCCATCGCATTAATAAAAATCGCGGTCGAGACGTAAAAGCCGACCAGCATGGTCAGCGCGACAATCTCGCGCGCCGGCAGGTGCCGTTGCAGTTCGGCAAAAGTCTGATCGTCGACCGGAGCGTTACGAGCGATGGTTTCGGCATATTTGAGCGCGGCCTTTTCCTTCGCATTGAAGGCGGCGCTTTGCGACCAGCGGCCGACGTCGGCGATTTGCCGTTCGGAGACGCCAACCGAACGGGCAAGCGGTACGTGGCGCTCCCACTCGTAATCGCAATCGGCAACTTGCGCCGTTCGCAAGATGACGACTTCAGCGAGTGCGCGAGGAAGGATCGAATCGTGGCGAAAGGCCACCGCCATATCGCCGGACGCCTTCATCAACGTTGGCGCATACGCCATCATGCGATGCAGATTGAGAATGCCGCGTCCGGCGGCGAGCTTGTCGAATTGTTCGCGCGCGAGCGGATCGTCGGGCGCTTCAATAAGCGGCAGCCGGGGAGGCGCCGGTTTCGCTGTCGTCATGGAATCACCAGAAGCTTGCCGGCGCTCTCGCGACCTTCGAGAGCGCGGTGGGCGTAGGCCACTTCGTCAAGGCGGTAGGTGCGGAAAATCTGCTGTTTCAGGCGGCCTTCCGCCATCCAGGTGAAAATCTCGTTCGTACGGCTCATAAGCTCGCGACGGTCAGCGATGTAATGATCAAGCCCGGTACGTGTGAGATAAAGCGATTTGCGGAACAGAAGTTCGCGAGGATCGATCGGCGGAACGAGACCGCTGGCTTCACCGTAGAGCGCGAGCAGGCCTCGGGGCCGCAACGAGTTCATGCTCCGCACATAGGTGTCGAGACCGACGGCGTCGTAAACCACGTCGACGCCGCGGCCGCCGGTGACGCGTTTGACCGCGGCCTCGAAATCCTCTTGGACGTAGACGACGACCTCATCGGCGCCGGCTGCGCGGGCGATTTCCGCTTTCGCAGGGGTAGAGACGGCGCCGATCACTAGTGCCCCGCGAATTTTCGCCATCTGGCAGAGGAGAATGCCGCACCCGCCGGCCGCCGAATGAACGAGGCAACTCGAGCCTTGAGCAAGCGGGAAGGTTGACGTCGCGAGATAATGGGCGGTCAGGCCTTGGAAGATTGTGGCAGCGGCTTCCGCGTAGTCGACGGCGTCCGGCAACGGCACGACCCGGTCAGCCTGCGCGATGGTGTGCGTTGCGTAGGATGGAGAAAAAACCCACGCCACCCGGTCGCCGACTTTCAAGTCAGCAACGCTTGCTCCGATCGCTTGAACGACGCCCGCGCCTTCGCCGCCGAGTGTTTGGGGCAGGTCGCGCTTATAGAGTCCGCTGCGCAGTTGCGTATCGAAAAGATTTACGCCGGCGGCTTTCACCTCGATCAACACCTGGCCTGCGCCGGGCTGTGG
The DNA here is from genome assembly GCA_963753355.1 of uncultured Alphaproteobacteria bacterium. GTDB lineage: Bacteria > Pseudomonadota > Alphaproteobacteria > Rhizobiales > Xanthobacteraceae > BOG-931. The sequence goes on along the minus strand of CAVWBV010000014.1, from coordinate 59,472 downwards.
CAGCTGGCAGTTCTTCGAGCCGCATCGCGTCGACGCCGCCAAACTCGTGCACTCTGATGGCTTTCATCGCGGCCTTCCAACAGCTCGCGATCAGCGCGAGACAAAAATGAAATCGAGCGCTTCGGGCGTCGCTTTGAAATACGCCTCGCGGAATTCGGACGGATCGGCAAACTTGCTTTGCCGAAGCCGCCGCCGGATGAGCTGAACGCGCAAGTCATTTGCGTCGAACGGAAATGGATCGATTTCAACCCGGTTCGGTCCGATGCTTTTCAGCGTCAAGCGCACGGGCGCGGTGCGCTCGCCGTACGACGTCGGTACTGGCTCGATATAATCGTCGATGACATCTTTGTTGCAGAGAAAAAGCGAGATCAAATCGAACACCTGCAGCAGCTGATAGTTCGTCCAGAATTCGGATTTGTCGTAGTTGCGCAGTTGCACGGCTTGCGCGTCTTCATTGCGCGCCAAAAAGTTCTCGTTGTCTTCCGGAAGGTTTTGGGTATTGAAGAATTTTGGATGGGCAACCTTGTCGTAACGGCCGCGCTGCAATCCGGTGCGGTGTTTGCTCAGCAGGAGGCCCGAATACGGATCTATGCGAGTCATCCACTCGATTGCCCACTCGAACGCCTGCCGCTGCGGCTTGCCCCACGGGACCTGTATGAAATTAAATGGCCTACCAGTGTCCGGCGCGATCGAGGGGCTTGCCTCGTAGTCGTACCAGCCGCTGTCGTGAAACATGGCCGCCCGCACCACCGCTTCGTAGGGCTGCGGTCGCGAGAACATCTCGTTGCCCCAGTGCGCTGCGCATTGGCCCGAAACCTTGGCGTGATCCGTTTGCGCGATCAGAATGAGCGCGCCGTCGGCTCCCTCCCGTACGATCATGTCTTTTATTACCTGTTGCCGGCGTGACGTATATATCGTTGGCGGCGCGAACCTAGCAGAAGCGCGGCGAAGCCGGCAACGTGGGCGCATAACCGCTCGTCGGCGTTGCGCATGCACGATTTACGTTGCGCAATCGCCGGTTTTCTGCCGCGACGTGCCGTTTATCCGGCTCGCATTGTCTGCGCGCTAAGGCTCGCTATATTCGGGGCCTGCCGCGCCTGGAGGGATGGCCGAGTGGCTGAAGGCGCTCGCTTGGAAAGCGTGTATACGGGAAACCGTATCGTGGGTTCGAATCCCACTCCCTCCGCCAGCGGCTCATCCGCCATCGTTCGCCGCCGTTCGCCAGCCTCCGCATAATTTGTTGGAGTTGCTAAGTAAATCTCGCTATTGTCGTTCGCCGTCGTCCGGGGACGGGCGGTCAGATCCGCATTATTCTTGTAGAGGAAATTGTGGGACTAGGCGGACAATTAGTTAGACGACCAACATGGGATTCGAATCCGCAAATCCTATTAGGTGAGTTTGGAATGACCCTCAAGGTGATTTCATTCTAAGTAGCGAACGTTTCAACTCATGGCACAAAAGCTTCAGCGGTTGACGGCGTTGACAGTCAGCAGAATGAAAACACCCGGCCTTTTTGCAGATGGCGGAGGTTTATATCTGCGCGTTGGGCGCAACGGTTCGAAGAGCTGGAGCTTCCGGTTCATGCTCCACGGCCGCGCACGTGAGATGGGATTCGGGAGTCTGCTCAGAGTGAGCTTGGCCGACGCACGCAAGAAAGCGAGTGACGCGCGCGGGTCCCTTGGTGCGGGAAAGGACCCGCTGACGCAACGTCACATTGAGAACATAGAACGTGTCGCTTCGGAAAAACTAGAAGCGGCCCGTTCAATGACGTTCGATCAATGCGCTGACGCTTACATCAACGTACATCAAGCGGCATGGAGAAACGAAAAGCATCGCCAGCAATGGCGCAATACGCTGTCGACCTACGTTTCGCCGGTGTTTGGCGCCACGCCGGTCCAAAACCTAGATACCGATAACGTCATAAAGGTCCTGGAGCCAATCTGGAACAAAAAGACCGAAACGGCCCGCCGGTTGCGTGGAAGGGTAGAGGTTAACCTAGACTGGGCCAAAGTACGGGGCTATCGCAACGGCGAGAACCCCGCTCGATGGCGAGGACATCTGAGTCACTTATTGCCTTCGCGGACGAAGGTGCGGCCCGTGAAGCATCACGCGGCACTTCCGTACACGGAGGTCCCAGCTTTTGTGGCAGAACTGCATGAGGTGGAGGGCATCGCGGCTCTTGCACTCGAATTTTTAATTTTGACTGCTGCTCGAACTGGGAGGTAATTTACGCGTGCTGGCATGAAGTTGATTTAAAACGACAGGTGTGGATCGCTCCAGCCGAGCGCATGAAGGGACAACGGGAGCATCGCGTTCCGCTTTCTGATGGAGCGGTGAAAATTCTAAATCGTGCCAAGCTGTTCAATGGCGACTACATCTTTCCGGGACGCGTTTCGGGCAAATCCCTTTCAAATATGGCGATGCTAATGTTGCTTGCGAGAATGGATCGCGGCGACGTAACTGCTCATGGTTTCCGGTCGACATTTCGAGATTGGGCAGCTGAGCAGACCGAATTTGCGAATGAGGTTGTCGAAATGGCATTGGCTCATTCGATCGGCAATAAGACGGAAACTGCGTATCGGCGGTCGGATCTCTTTGAAAAGAGGCGAGCCTTGATGTCAGCTTGGGGTGACTCCTGCGGAACTAAGTAAGTGTTTGCCTGAGCCATCCAGAGCTTTGGCTGCAATCTCAAGCCCACATTTTCCACTCACGTCGCTGCGTGCCAGCCCGTCCCCCTCGCGGCTGATCGGCGCGCCGACCGCGCCGGATCTCAGACAGCCGCCGGATCGAACAGCAAAAACTCGCCGGCAAACCCGCGACACTTGGCGCAGTTCCGGGCTAGTCGACGGCTGGAATCCCAAAATCCCACGAGGAACGTGTCACACCGTTAGGCTCATAACCTGAAGGTCATAGGTTCAAATCCTATCCCCGCAACCAAATTTAAAGCCCGCTAAGTCAGTCGCTTAGCGGGCTTTTCTGCGCGTAAATTCGCTCACTTTGGCGTATTGAGGGGCGTTCTACGGAATGTCAATAAAATCAAGGCTTTCCTACGCCGTGTCATCTCTGTCGGCGCGTCCATGTCACATGCTTGGCACATGGAAAGCAGCTGTCTGTTCGTTTAACGTTCGCTGCTGGCTTCGTGGTGGGGCAAAGGACAAAACGGATGTCGCAGAGGCCAGAACACGAGGAGAGACCGTGCCTTCACTGTATGATGGTCGAACTAATCGAGGATTTCTTATCGGAGTACCCTGTGGCGCCAAGTGTTTCAGACAAGATGGATACCGGTGAGGCGGATGAAGTGATTGTCGCTGTGGCGAAGACCGTTGCAGAACTAACGTCTCGCCAAGGCGGCGCGATCCGCCAGCATTTGATCGAGCACCTGATGCGCGAAATCATGAAATACGACGACGAATTTCGTCAGGAAGACACGGCTGACGCGGTCGGGTCTCATTCACGTCATTAGACGCTTGCTAAAGCGAAGAGTGGCGTCTGCTCAGGCAGTTTGCTGGACAGGCGGGGTTCTTCGTTCGGTGCTAGGTCCGGGGGTTGTGCCTCGGTATAGGGATTTCAAGAACTTGGACTGTCAAACGGCATAGAGCGCAATCATGGGCGCTAAAGGCATTTTGCTGCGCTGTAAACCCGACGATTGGCCGACCCGTTCGATGTCCGCTACTGACAAAAGCGGAAATTCAACCAGTGCTCCGCTCGGTCGCGAATGACCCGACGCGGAAGTCCAGTTCGCATTGCAGCACCCGCCCCGACTACCAAGGTGCCGCTTCAGTGACGGGTATTGCACCTAAGCCTCAGGTTCGCGAACGCAAAAATCGAGCAAATGCTTTAAGCGTCGTTTCCGATACGTAATGCTCAATTCCCTCGGCGTCAGCTTCAGCAGCTTCGACGGGGACGCCCATCGCGACAAGTGCATCCACGACGAGCCTATGGCGAGCTCGTACTCGCGCTGCTAGCTCCTGTCCGCTCTTCGTCAGAAAGACCCCACGATAGGGACGAGCCGTTGCCATCCCCTCCCGTTTCAGCCGAGAGATGGTTTTGACGGCGGTGACATGGGAAACGCCAAGGCGGCGCGCAATATCTGTCGGACGTGCCTCGCCCGCGTTGGCCAGCAAGTCAGCGATAAGTTCAACATAGTCCTCAAGCAAAGCTGTCGATTGGGCCGAACGAGTCTTTGCCGAAGCGGCGTGCCTGGGTCAGCTCAGCGGGAAGCTTCGACAGCCTTTCGACTTGTTTTCCCATTGCTCTTCGGGACATCAGGCCTCCAACGATCGCGGCCAAGGCATCACCAAATTTGACCATGCGCTGTGCAGAGGCATTTAACTCACTTGATAGACGTTGCGCGGACCATACAGTTTTTAGCAATGTTGACAAGTCTGTGTGCCATGTGCAGCTTGTAGCCTAAGCTACGTATTGACGTCGACGCTGGATAGAGCGAGCCCGCGAATGAGCAATTTGAAGTTGCGACCAGGGTCGCTCACGGAGCGGAGCGTCGGGGCGGCGCGTGGAATATTGAGCGGGGAGCGCCGGAGGCCCAGTGCGTATCTGGCTTTCGCCGGTCCCGCAGTGGTGGTCTCGATCGCTTACATCGATCCCGGAAACTTCGCGACAAATATTCAAGCGGGGGCGAAATACGGCTACGGCCTGCTTTGGGTGGTCCTGTTGGCCAACCTAATCGCGATGTTATTCCAGGCGTTGTCCGCCAAGCTCGGCATCGTCACCGGCCGCAACCTGGCAGAGATGTGCCGCGACGAGTTTCCCCGGCCGGTCGTCTGGGCGATGTGGATCGTCAGCGAGGTCGCCGCCATGGCGACCGATCTAGCCGAGTTTCTCGGCGGCGCCATCGGGCTTTCGCTCCTTTTCAGCATGCCCCTCCTTGCGGGCATGGTTGTCACTGGCGTCGTCACCTACGGCATCTTGATGTTCGAACGCCATGGGTTTCGAGCGCTAGAGTTGATTATTGGCAGTATGGTTGGAGTTATTGCGCTTTGCTACCTGATCGAGATGTTCATAGTTCCGATCGATTGGAGTTCAGCAGCATTACACACAGTCCTGCCGCAGCTTGCGGATGGCCAAGCTCTGCTGCTTGCCGTCGGGATCATAGGCGCGACGGTCATGCCGCACGCCGTTTATTTGCATTCCGGCCTTACCCAGGCCCGCACGCCAGTCGCCAGCGATGACGAGCGGCGAATGGTGCTGCGCTTCTCAAATCGAGAGGTCATTATCGCACTGACGATCGCCGGCATGGTCAATATGGCGATGGTGATGATGGCGTCGGGCGCCTTCCATGCCGGTCATCCCGAAGTAGCGGAGATAGAAACGGCTTATCACACGTTGACGCCGTTGCTCGGCATCGGGGCAGCAGGCGTGTTCCTGCTCTCACTTATTGCATCGGGGATATCGAGCTCGACGGTTGGCACAATGGCTGGCCAATTGATCATGCAAGGCTTCGTCGGGTTCCGCATACCGATTTGGGTCAGACGGCTTGTAACAATGATTCCGGCCTTCGTGGTTGTCGGTCTGGGTACGAACGCCACAAATGCGCTCGTGATCAGTCAGGTCGTACTTAGTATCGCTCTGCCGCTTCCCATGATCGCGCTGCTCATCTTCACACGACGCTCAGACATCATGGGTCGGTTCACCAATGGCCGGCTGACCAATATTGCCGCGATAGTCGGCACCGCGGTTGTCTTGGGGCTCAATGTTTTCCTGATCCTGCAGACGATCGGCGTGCCGATTCCTGGTTTGTCGGATGGGGGCTAACTGCTGTCACGCTATTGTTGTAACGGAAAATACAAGGTTGGGGGTCCGACGATTTTGCTCTTGGAGTTCGTCCTTGAAAGCTTGCGCTTTAGCAACTGCAGTATTATCCGGCCGACCGAGACGATAGAAAATACCGCGGGACCGACTTTTCGAGGCGTTCTACACAACCAAGGATGACGGCATGGGAATCGGACTCTCCGTTAGCCGCTCCATTATAGAAAGTCATCACGGCCGCCTATGGGCGGAGCCTAACGATGGTCCGGGAGCCACGTTTTCATTTTCCATTCCTTGGCGAAACGACAATGTGAAGGGCGCCCACAATCTTGTTGGCATACGGACGCCTACGAAGGCGGACGCGCAGCATGTCATGAGGAATCAGTAATGGTCGTAAGCGTAGCCGTGTCGGTGACGAAGAGTCCGTGCGCAACCCGCTATCCGACCTGTCGAGTTAGTTCGGCTTTGCGGTCTCAAACTGATTAAGAAAGACGCATTTCCTTATCGGTGACGAGCGTACGAAGATTTTCTCAGCTGCGGTCGCAGGGTGTCGGGAGGCGAGCGCCGACAATCGGGTATCGCCTCCCACTGTTCACACAGCTTTTAGAATCTGCGGCCAGACCTCCTTGTTGTCGATCTTGACGATGCAGACCTTTATCCGATGCGGTCCCGGACCATGCCGGCAGGAATGGTCCAGTTCGCCCCAAATCATTTCATTGCACCAGACGTATCCGTGAGGAAAGCGACGCGGCGCCTTCGCGTTTACTCCGCCACTCACGTCGCCCCAATGGAGATTTTCCAACGCGGCTTTGATCGTAGGTTGCGATTCGCCAGGAGTTCCACTGTCGCTGTACATGCACTTCTACGATTTCGGCGAGTTCTTTGACATTAATGCTCATTCCGACATCCTCCGATTGGACGGCCGAGCGAGAGCAAGCGCAAAAAGCAAGGCTCCCGCCCGGCACATCTAGTTGTGCACGCGCGTTTTGGAGACTTGCTTGCCGGCTGTGCCGGAATATGGGTGTCTAAAGCAAGGGCCGCCCGAGGCGACCATGGCGTTTTTTTAATGTTTTGCCATTTCTTTGGCAAGTCCTCAGCGACTTCGGGCTTGTCGTAGAATTCGAAAACGAGAGGTAAGTCGACCATAAGTCGCAACAGATACCGAAGGTCGCAAGTTCGAGTTTTGCCGAGACCGCCCGCATAAAAATGGCCCACCAAAACCGCTCTGCGGTTTGTCTCTTCGTTAGCTCTGCCGTGGCTTCGACAAAACGGCGCCGTCTCAAAATCTTGGTGCGTTAGAGGGTGAGTAACCGTGCGCACATTGAGTGTGTGGGAAATCATCCGGTTGCGCGCCAGTGCCGTCTACGCACCGGATGAGGAGGCGGCGCGGGAGGACGCCGCTAAAGAGTTTCAGCTCAACAAATTCGACGAAAGGCACCTGTTGATCCGGAGCCTGATACTTACTTCGGTGTATGCTCGCGGATAACGAGGATGCCGTTGCGCATCGTGAAGCGCTCGCTCGGGTACTCACACTTGAAAGTCTGGAATTTGGACCGTTACGGTGTGGTTGACTATTTGATTGTTGTTGTATTTTTCGATGGCTTTCGGTTGAACCGCCACCTCGCCGTAGTCTTGGATCGCCTCATGGAAGCCTTGACGATAATCTGCTCGCCTTGCGAGCCGATTGCTTTGTAGTCGGTCGTGTTCAGCGTTTGCACAGACTTGCCAGTGAATGACAAAGACATTCTATGATCCTTCTGTGCGAGGGCAGGGCGGAACGCTCAGACTTGAAAGGCGAAGCTGATAGAATTCAATTATATCACGCGATTTGGGTGGCGTTGATGCGACGACTAGGAGGAAACAATGCCCTTCGACGAAGCAGATTTTGCCACAACGAGAAGCAATAACGCTGGAATCGCCGCGAATGAGAACTCGCGGCCTATGTCGCAGTACGTGCCGCTGACAAACGGTGCGGCCGCTAGCGCGATCATGGCGTTTCTTTCAAAAAGAAAAAATTGATCCGAGCATAATGAAAGCGGCGCCGTGGGCGCTTATAGCATATGCGACAGGTTGTGAATTTGGCGCGCTCGCAATGTCTTTTATGACGGAGAGTTTGGATTACTGGAACGCTTATTGGGAAGAGATCGCGAGACACCGCGATTTAGCAGAAGGTGAACGGCAGAAAAAGTCGCGGTATTATATTTTGGTGGGTTGTGAGGATCGTTTTTTGGATGTCAGTAGGCGGCTTTGTTTTGGGAAACGGAACGCTCGCGACTGCGCTTATACGATCAGCCGGACCGGTCACAGCGCTGCCGGAATGTGCTCCTGGGTGGCACCCTTTTCTGGAATTATTCGGTCAATGTCTCCTTTGGCAGCCCACCCCGCTGCCATGCCGCGATAACGACCATGCGAGCTTCGATCGGCAACGGTTCGTAGTGGACTTCCCGCGCAAGGAACCAATTCGGCTTCTTGTACATGCCAGCGGCGGCTTCAGTTGCAGAGTTACCAAGTCCATCATGATGATGCTCTTCGCGGCTTCGTTCATGTTGCGGTTGGCCGGCGGCTTACGACGTAAGGAGGGGCGGACTTGGTGTGACTGAGTTAGGGTGCGCGAGTTCTGGCAGTTCAAGACAAAATCTCAGTACGATCAGGGATTTTAAAGGGACGCTTCTGATCGAACGTTCTGACAGAGAAACTACAATTTCTTAATAGTGTCCCGACCTGCCTAAGTTCGCATAATGACTGGTTATGGAACTACGATGTGGTAGACGGCGCGTTTCCAGGTTCGGCTCGGCCACGGGAAAGGCGATATTCTCCGGGAAGGAGCAGACTGCTAACATCTCCTGGCGCTAATGGGCGACATCGGCTAATTCAAGCGTCGCCCCAGTTAGCGGGCGCCGGATACCCGAGGGGGCTTGTGCTTTACGGCCGTCCGCGCCGATCAATAGACTGCCCCTTAGGCCTTTTGAAAATATCCGCGCTGAACGCGGACGGGAGGAAAGTCGCATGTCAGCCGGAAACCGGTTTTTCCTGGCCTTCGCAATTTGTGCCGCGCTCGCAGCGCCGCCGTTCGCGGCGCAAGCGGCCCAGCAAGGCGTGACCGAGGACACTGTTACCATCGGCGCATTCGGACCGATCACAGGTCCGGCCGCCTATATCGGGCTTGCCGGGCGCGACGGCGCCGCGCTTGCCATCAAGGAGATCAACGCCGCCGGCGGCATCAACGGCCGCAAGCTCAACATGATATTCGAGGACGACGGCCACTCCCCGGCCAAGGCGCTCGCCGCAGTGAAGAAGCTCAGCGACGACGACAAAGTCTTTATGTTGTTCAATGTCGCCGGCAGCAACGGCACTATCGGCACCATCGACTATGTGAAGGAAAATGGTCTCGTCATGTTCGTGTCGTTCGCATCCGCGCCCGCGGTGACCTGGCCGTTCGCCAAGAATCTCTTTCGCGGCGGCACCACCGAAGTGCCGCGTTACGGCGAGCTTTACGCCGAGTACATTGTCGACGGTCTCAAGGCGCAGAAGATCGGCATCCTCAGCGGCCGCGAGGAATATCCCAAAAACGAAGGCGATGCGCTCACCAAGCAGCTGCAGAAATGGTACGGGATTGCGCCGGTCAAACGCGCCGAGTTCAACATCGGCGACAAGGATTTCACGCCGCAGCTTCTTGACCTGCAACAGGCCAACCCGCAAGTCATCGCCTTTTTCGGTAATCCGGCGGAGGCCGCCATTGCGCTGCGCCAGGCGAAGGAGCTCGGCGTCAATCAGCCGTTCTTCGTCGGCACCACCATGGTCGATCAAGGCATCCTGACCGCTGCGGGTCCTGCAGCCGAGGGCATAAGCGGTTTCGCGCTTATTCCTCTGTTGCCGAATTCGAACGATCCGGCGATGAAGGCGTGGCGCGCCAAGTGGAGCGCCGAGTATCCGAACCTGCCGCCCAACCGGCCGAACATCTTCGATGTGCTTTCATATGCCGACATGTACGTATTGGCGACGGCGATGCGTAACGCCGGAAAAGACCTGACGACCGCCGGCCTGATCGACACGTTGGAGCATCTGCACGATTACCGGGTCGGACCGATCGCCAGTCCGCGCAGCTTCACCACGGTCCATCACATCGGCAACCTTCACCTGCAGCCGATGCAGGTGAAAAACGGCGAATGGGTGCAGGTGCCGTGGGAAAGCAAGCGGCCGAGCGATATTCTCGAGCGCTATCACTGACGCAAGGCAGACAGCGCCGCGGGGCCGGCGGACGGGCAATATCGCGCATGACTTGGCGCACATGACTCGGCGCACATGACTTGGCGCACATGACTTGGCGCATCGGACTGCAGCTTGCGTTATCAGGGCTGAGCGTCGGCAGCATTTACGCCATTATCGCGCTGGCGCTCGCGATCCCCTATAAGGCGAGCCGCGTGTTGAACTTCGCGCAAGGTGAGCTCGTCACGCTCGGCGCCTATATCGGCCTTGTTCTGACCTCTTACGGCCTGCCGTACGCGGCCATGGTGCCAGCGACCCTTATCATCGCCGCAGTGTTCGGGCTCGTGCTGGAACGGATGTTTATTCGTCCGATCATCGGCGCGCCGGAATTTACTTTGGTGATCGCGACCTTCGCCATCGGCCTAATTATCCGCGCGCTGATCCGTATCCACTGGCAGGACAACAATTTCTTTCTGCCCGCGCCTTATGCCGGACCGGCGCTCGCGATTGGACCGCTCCGCGTCAATCCGTCTTATCTGGTGATCATCGGCGCGACCGCGGTGCTGGTGTGTTTTCTCGTCATGTTTTTCCAGCGCACCAAACTCGGCAAAGCGATGCGGGCGGCCGCGGTCAACCAGACCGGCGCGCGGCTGATGGGCATCCGCGTCGGCACGGTTTTCGGTTCGGCATGGGCGTTAGCGGCGGTCTTGGGGGCGCTTGCCGGATTACTGCTCGCTCCGGTCGTCGGCATCAATCCGGAACTTGGCCAGCTGATCGTGAAGGCGCTGGTTGCGGCGGTTATCGGCGGCTTCGGCAGCTTCGGCGGCGCGGTGTTCGGCGGGCTGCTGCTCGGTGTTCTTGAGACCTACGCCGGCGCGCTGTTCGGCGCGGCGCTCAAGGAGATCATTCCGTTCGCTCTCTTGATCGCATTTCTTCTTGTCCGGCCCCAAGGCCTGTGGGGCACGGCGCTCGTGCGCGTTTAGTTGGCAATGCGCTTTCGCGCCGCCCTTATCGCGATGCCGGCATTACTGGCTTTGGCGCTGCCATTGGTTACCAGTTCTTATCAGATCTATTTGGTGGAGCTTATTCTTATCAACGTCGTCGCCGCCATTGGGCTTAATCTCTTGACCGGCAATTGCGGACAGATTTCATTGTGCCACGCCTCGTTGATCGCGATCGGCGCCTACGGCACCGCGCTATCGACGACACGTCTTGGCCTGACTTACGCGCTCGCCCTTCCTTGCGGCGTCGTGCTGACGACGCTTCTCGGCGCGAGCTTGAGCTATCCGGCGCGGCGGCTGTCGGGCCTTTACCTCGCGCTGGTGACACTTGGTTTCCTCGAGTTCGTCTCGATCGCGATCGAGGAATTTCCCAATCTCACCGGTGGTGTCCGAGGGCTGAAGCTGTCGCCGCCTGAACTCTTGGGCCGCCCGCTCAACGCCGCCGGCCTCTACTATTTCGTGCTCGGCGTGACGGTGCTCGCGATTTGCGCCGGCTGGAACATCCAGCGCTCGCGCTACGGTCGCGCCTTCAATGCCGTGCGGCAAAGCGTCATCGTGGCGCAAGCGCTCGCCATTTCGCCGGGCCGCACCAAGCTCCTTGCCTTTGCCATCGCCGCCGCCTTTGCGGGACTTGCCGGCGGTTTGTTCACGGCGGTGGTCGGCTTTATCGACCCCACCGAATTCGACATATCGGCGTCGCTGCGGCAGATCACTTTCATTGTCGTCGGCGGGCTTGGCTCAGTGCTTGGTTCAGTTGTCGGCGCGGTAGTATTGACGCTCCTGCCCGAGGCGCTGCGCGGCGCGAAGGAATATAGCGACGTCGCCTATGGCGCCATTTTGCTAGCCACGCTGCTGCTTGCGCCGAAAGGCCTCGTCGGTCTCGCCGCCTCGCTCCTCGGCCGCATCAGCCGGAAGACGTCGCTGCCATGAGTCTTCTTGCCCTCGACAACGTCTTTGTCAGCTTCGGCGGCGTCGCCGCGGTGCGCGGCGTCACATTGCGCGTCGAGGAAGGTGAAATCCGCGGGCTGATCGGACCGAACGGCGCCGGCAAAACGTCGTTGATCAATTCGATCACCGGTATCGTCCGGCCGCGCGGCGGCGCCATCGCCTTCGGCGGTCACGAGATCACCGCGCTTGCGCCCGATGTCATTGCAGTACGCGGCATCGGGCGCACCTTCCAGCACGTCGAACTTTTCCGCGAAGCCACCGTGCTCGATAACGTCCTCACCGGCCTTTATCGCCACCACATCTACGGAGTTGCCGCGGCAATCATGGGTTGGGGCCGGGCGCGGCGCGTCGAGGACGCGGCGCGGCATGAGGCGCTGGCGCTGCTCGACGCCTTCGATTTGGCACCGATCGCGTCGGTGCCAGTGCGTGACCTGCCGTTCGGCATTCAAAAGCGCGTCGATCTGGCGCGAGCGCTCGCCGTGCAGCCGAAATTGCTTCTGCTTGACGAGCCGATATCGGGCATGAGCGAGGCCGAGGCGGACACTGCCATCGGCATACTTCGCGAATTGGCGGAGCAACGGCAGATTACGCTCCTTGTTGTCGAGCATAACATGCGGGTGATGATGCGGCTTGCCGCGCGCATCACCGTCATGCATGAGGGCGGAATACTGGCCGATGGGCCGCCGGCGGAGATACGCGCCAACCCGGCGGTGATCGAAGCCTATCTCGGCGAGGACGACGAGCATGCTTGAGGTGAGCAATCTCGCCGCCGGTTATGGCCGCCTTCGCGTTCTGCACGGCGTATCGCTGAGCGTTCCCGCCGGCAAGATTGTCGCGCTCCTTGGCGCCAACGGCGCCGGCAAAACGACACTGATGCGCGCCATTGCCGGCCTTGCGACCGTTTATTCCGGAGCGATCACCGTTGGCGGGCAGTCGGCGACGCGGGAAGCGCCGGAAACCCTGGTGCGCCGGGGTCTCGTCCTGGTGCCGCAAGGTCGCCTCTTGTTCGCCGACATGACCGTGCGCGAGAATTTGGAAATGGGCGCTTATACCGTTGGGCAAGCCGCCCGGAGCCGGCAATTGTCATTGGTCGAATCGCTATTTCCCATTCTGCGCGAACGCGCCCGGCAATTCGCCGCGCTCCTTTCCGGCGGCGAGCAGCAGATGCTGGCGGTGGCGCGGGCGCTAATGTCGTCGCCGCGTTATCTCCTGCTCGATGAGCCCTCGCTCGGGCTCTCGCCCCGCGCCTTCGGCATCATCCTAGAGGCTGTTCGCCGGATCAACGGCGAAGGCATTCCGGTATTGATTGCCGAGCAGAACGTCCGCCGTATCCTCAAGCTCGCCGATTACGGCTATGTGTTGGAATCCGGACGCATTGCGCTGGCGGGACAAGCCCACGAATTGTTGTCCGACGATCGGCTTCGCAAGTCGTATCTTGGAGCAGACTGAGAATGAAAATCATCGACATGCACTCGCACTGGGGCACCAAGCGCGGCTATGTCCTGCAAACGCCCGAGGAGCTCGCCCAGCAGCGGGCGACGTGGCATTCGGACCCGGACTACAAGACCGAAGACGAGATGGCGCAGTATTTTCGCGACAACGATGCGCGCGTGATCCTCGATCTCGGTTTCTCGAAGTTTCTGCCGCTCGAGCAAATGCAATCGCTCCACGATTATTCCTTCGCCACCGAGCGCGCGCATCGCGATGTGATTTTGGGCCATTGGTTTCATATCGACCCGTCGATGGGAGCCGCCGAAGTCAAGGAACTGCGCCGCTGCATCGACAATCGCGTCGGTTTTGTCGGCTATGCGGTGTCCGCGTCCAAATCGCCGCCGGGCAGCGATCCATCGTATGCGCCGTTTTATAAATTGTGCATCGAAGCCGGCATTCCGATCCTGTTCTTCGTTGGCACGACTGGCCTCGGCGCGGGCCTGCCCGGCGGCGGCGGCGTCATCCTCGACAATTGCCATCCGCGCCACCTCGATCTGGTGGCGGTGCACTATCCCGAGCTAAAAATCATCGCCGCGCGGCCGGGATGGCCTTGGCAAACCGAGACGCTCGCCGTGCTGATGCACAAGCGCAACATCTGGTACGAGCTGCATGGCTGGTCGCCCAAATATCACGCCGCCGACCTGAAGCACGACATCCCGCGCCGGCTGAGGGACCGGGTGATGTTCGGCGGCGATTATCCGCTGTTCGGCTACGAGCGGCTGGTGCGCGACTGGCAAGCCGAAGGCTACGCGCCGGAAATGCTGGACAAGATCTTCCATCGCAACGCCGAGACCTTTCTTAAGAGCTTGGGCTAGCCGTGGACCTGAAACTGAAAGACCGGATTGCGATTGTCGGCGGCGCCAGCCAGGGCATCGGCTACGGCATTGCGTGGACGCTCGCTGCCGAAGGTGCGAAAATTGCCATCACCGCGCGCCGCGAAAAGCCGCTGCGCCAGGCAGCGGAAAAGATCGAAGCGGAAACCGGCGCCCCGGTGCTGGCGTTGCCGGCCGATTGCCGGCTGGCAGCGGATTGCGACGCCGTCATCGCAAAAACCGTCGGGCATTACGGCGGGATCGATATTCTCGTCAACAACGACGGCGCGCCGCCGCTGGGCGACTTGCTCGCGTTCGACGACGGCGCGTGGCAGCAAGCGGTCGAGCGCAATCTGATGTACGTGGTGCGCATGTGCCGGGCGGCGGTGCCACACATGAAGACGCGCGGCGGCGGCAGCGTACTCAACATCACAGCGATTTCGGCAATTCAGCCGATCGCCGGTTTCGGCCTTTCCGTCGCCACCTGGGACGCGGTCATCGGCTACGCCAAGACTCTGTCGCTTGAGCTCGCCGCCGCCAAAATCAACGTCAACACCATTTGCCCCGGTTACATCGAGACCGAACGTTTGCAAAAGGTATTCGCCGCCGGCGGTGAGGACGCAAAGGAAATGCGCGCCAAACTCATTAGCGAGGTGCCGATGCGGCGTATCGGCAGCGTCGACGATATTGCCGGCCTGGTGGCTTACCTCGTGTCGCCGCGCGGCAATTACATTACCGGAGCCGCCATCCAGGTGGACGGCGGCTTATTCCGCGGCCTTCGCTGATGGGACTGCGATGACCTACGTCAACATGATCAAGCCCGAACTCGCCCGCCGCTATGCAGCGTCGGGTACTTGGACCGGCAAGACGTTCTTTGAGTTCGTTGAAGCAGCGGCTGCGGCACATCCGCAGCGCGAAGTCTTTGCCGACGCAAAGCGCCGGATCAGCTACGGCGCTCTCAAAGACGAGATTCTCCGGTGCGCCGAACTTTACCGCCGTATCGGCATCAAGCGCGGCGACGTCGTCACCGCGCAGCTGCCGAACCGCATCGAGTTTGCCGTGGCGTTCTTCGCGTTGGAATTGATCGGCGCCATCGCCAACAAGGTCAACCCCGACTTTCGCGCGCGCGAGCTCGATTACATTCTCAAGTTTTCCGGGAGCCGAGCTTATGTTTTCGCCCACGAATTTCGCGGCTTCGACTACCTGGCAATGGCGAAAAGCCTGAAGGAGTTGGTGCCTGGCCTCACGCATCTCATTGTCGCCCGCGGGGCGGCTGAGGGAGCGCACAGCCTCGACGATCTGCATTCCACGCCGCCGCTTGCCGCCGAGAGACCGGGTGCGAATGGACCCGAACGAAGTTTTTCGCATGGCGTTCACGTCGGGCACAACCGGCGATCCGAAATGCGTGCTGCATAGTTTCAACACCACACTCTACGCCCCGTGGCTGCTCAACCGCGACATGGGCATCACCGAGCGCGACGTCCTCCTCGTTTACCTCCCGGTCGGGCTCAATTGGGGGTACTTCACGCTCATGCAGACCATCATGGCAGGCGCGCGCGCCGTCCTGCTGGAACGTTTCTCGGGCCGCGCCGCGCTGGAAATGATCGAGCGCGAACGCGTCACATTCATTCCGACCGCGCCGGCCAGCATCGTAGCAATGTCTGCCCGATCCGGAACTCAGCCGCTTCGATCTCTCTTCGTTGCGCGTCGTGGTGACTGGCGGTGCTTCGGCGGCGATCGAGACCATTCGCGACTATCAGGCGCGTGCGAAGGGGCACCTGATCGAGCTGTACGGCATGCTGGAGATCGGTTTCCAGACTTGGACGCGTTTCACCGACGATCCAGAAAAGGTCAACGGCACCATCGGCAGGCTGATCGATCACATGGAGATACGCATTCTGGATACCGCCGGCAACGACGTGCCGTACGGCGAAGTCGGCGAAGTCGCGGCACGCGGACCGACCATCCATCTCGGCTACCATAACAATCCAGCCGCCAACGCCGCCTCGTTCACCGCCGACGGTTGGTTCCGCACCGGCGATCTCGGGCGCTTCGTCGATGATGCCGGCAACGTCCAGCTATCGGGGCGCAGCAAGGAGATCATCAATCGCGGCGGCAAGAAATTCTTCCCGCGCGAGGTGGAAGAGATTCTCTACACCCATCCGAATGTGCTGCACGCCGCCATGGTCGGGTTGCCGGACGTTCGCCTCGGCGAGCGCAATTGCCTGTGCGTTATTCCGAAGTGCGGCCGGGACCTGTCGCTCGACGAGGCAGTAGGTTTCCTGAAAGGTCAGATCGCCGATTACAAATTGCCCGAAACCATCGAACGGTTCGACGAATTTCCCATGACCGGCACCGGCAAGATTCGCCGGCACGTGCTGCGCGATTGGGTTTTGGCTCGCCACAAAGCACCGGCGGCGAATTAAGTCCTCCGCCACGGCGCTGCCATGTTCATTCATGCCGGTGATGCGGCGCGTGCAGGTAATGCAGCCAATAGGTGAATTTGTGGGCTGAACAAGGCGGGCCTCCGAAAGCTTAATGAAAATCGGCAGGAGAAGGCGGAGGACCGTTCCGCCGAATTTTACGTAATTGAAATTCGCTCCCGGCCCGAAAACGCATTTATACCGATTTCTCTATGTCGGCCGGCCCACCAATAACCGAACTGGCGATAGGCGCCCAGGAGCCTTCGCTTTTGTGCCAGCAGCGGTAGTTTGCCATCAGGCCGTTCCGGCTGATTTTGCCAGCGGTGCTGCGTGCGTTTCATCCCAACGCCAGCTATTCAATAAATCGGCTTCTCCTTCAGCAGCTGAGTTACCTCGGGCAATCAATAATGCGACGACCTACCGAACGATCGCTGGGTTCTGATTTTGCCCGGCTTTGCCCCAGAGATGATTTCGCCGGCGTTGCCGCAGGGAGTTCGCCGACCATTTCAGGCGGGGCGTTAAAGGCTGGGTGTTGGTGGTAAAACTGCGCCATTCATCAGGCCGGCAATGTTGAACTTCATCGGCGTCCCTTTCATTGAACAGGCTTCAACAACCTATGTTTCACCACCAGTAGAGCAATGCACGGGCAAGTGCCTCCAGTCGCGAAAGGCTTCCCCAATTCGTACGCAATGCCGATTGCTGGATCCAAATTAAAAGTTAATCTTCCAGTGGGTTTTGCTCAAACGTTGTGCACTGCACCAACATTTCCAAGTCGGGATTAGAAGAATCGATGGCTTAAAGATAAATCCGGGCGGCGTCAAAGTAAGTCATAAGGGAGGACCGCTTTTAATTCGAAGTGCAATGCTGGTTCTGTTCGGCGGAAAAAATAGCACCCGCCAGACGCATCCGATCCATTCGAAGAAAAAGCTGCCGTCGGGATTTGGTTTTGCAACCTGAAAATCAGGAAGATGGACTAGTCACACGGATTTTTCCACCTGTTGGGCCTCGAACCGGGCGGCGCGAACTCTGGTGTTTTGCGCCTGTACGGAACGATCGCTCATCCCGATGACGTGCGCCCGACCGGCGAGATCCAGACATCTTCTTTTAGTCGGGCCCTTCCTGCCAATAGAGCATCGGCTTCGGCTCATCCTGGACAATCGCCACGTGCGTCATCTTCTCAATCGCGGCGAGGTTTTGCTGGATCGGGAAGGCAAACCGGACGTCGCAATCAGCGTCCTTCGCCGATGGCGCGAAACGAGCAGAAGCATTTTCGAGCGTTGAAACTCAGGGGCAACGCCTGTGCAGGTTGAGCCGAAGCAATACCGGCGATGGTGTTCACGGTGAATGCCAATGGCAAATTGGGATTTCGTGGAATTGGCAAAATTTCACCCGAGAATGAGCTACAAGCCGCCATCGCGGGCTACGGATGGCTCGACAATGTACATCCGGAAGAGCGGCGGGCGGTAAAACAGTCCTGGACATCCGATATCGGCCGCGGGACGCTGACTGGATTGAAGATCTCGTCCGCCCGCGTGTGCCGATCGCCTTGTCCACTGTATGCCAGGCTGGAGGCCGCCCCCGGCAGGCGATTATCCCCCAGCTCCACGTTATTGAATAGCTCCGTGATGCGCCTTGTCTCGCCGATCAGAAGCTATGGCTGTCGTCCCCCAAGTCCCTAACCGTGACCAGCCGGGAATTCCTTTCCAAAAATTAGTACTAAACTGGTCGGTCCACCAACTGGCCAACGCAGCGGGTGTCGCGGTTTCCGTCGTTCGGCGCCTGGAGGAAGTTGAAGGCCCGCCGACAACCTTCGATCGATCTTTCCCCTGACAAATTAATAGAGAACTGCAGCATGAGAACTTCTTTTTCCACCTCTGGGCAGACCGGGATGCGGGCCGCCACTGAGCTGTGCGAGCCAGACATTCCAGGGCTGTCACCTTCATCCAGACCAAAGGCTGCACCCAAAGACTTTTGCCAATGTACCCCCAATGAAAAAGGCCACCAAGCTCAGGCAGCTTTGTCGTATGCTTCAATTCCAGCATTCTAACCACTCGCGTGTTTTGCCTGATTCAAACGAAATTTGCGTTTAGGAGATCTAGTGAAACCCGGGGGATGGCTTCCACATCGGATTCGCAGAAGATGGTGTGCGTCTCCTCGAGGTTCTCTGGGTGAGGCAGCCAAAAAAGACGGTTGTACCGGGTATGAAAATGCATCCCCGTTCCTCTCCCCGCCTCGGCCGAATCGAGCGGCGCGGCCTGCGTTGAGCCCTGGCATCGCTTGGATTTTCGTCAGGCCCAAAGAGGCCTTTTACGATCAACCAATAAATGGCAGTTCAAAAAGCTACTGAAAGGCAACATTGAACCGTGCCCCCCACTGAAATTCACTATACCCCAGATTAAACATACATTGCAGAAAGGGCCGGAAAGCCCAGTCCTCGTTATGCCGCTTCGGCTCGCGAGGTGTTGGAAACCGATTGAGTATTAACAGCCACCGGCAGCGACGGCCGGATGACCGAGCTACTGAACGCCTCATCACCCTCGGGCTTTAGGCCGACCACCGGAAATGCTTTAGGACCTCGTTGCCTTGATGCCCTGAAGCGGCCCCCTTCCTTTTGTTGTCGCACTATTGGAATGCCATGAATACCTTCGTTATGCGGCCTGATAGGCCTCATCATCGGCTGACACGCATGAGAAGGCGCCAGCTTTTGCGCGCAATATCAATATTGCGCCGAGCTGACACCATAGCGCCGCCATGTCCGATTTGGGACATCAACGTTCTTTCGAGGGTGAGTTAATCACGTCCCCATTGCCCTCAACTCCAGACGTGTTGCTGTCCCGCAACACACGACGTTTAGGGCCAACGCCGACATGGCGGCGATGATCCAAGACGATACCGCCCGCCCGGCTGGGGAACCGTGATGTAATACAATCGTTGAAATTCAGGGAGGGCGTCTCGGAAGGAGTTGCCCTTGTCTCGCGTAGTACTCGTGGTAGATGACGAACCCCTCGTTCTCGCGATTACTGCGTCGATGCTGGAGGACCTTGGCTGCGAGGTCGTGACTGCTGCAAACGCGCCGGAGGCTTTGGCAGCGCTGTCCGCTGATCCGCGTGTCGAAATCCTCATAACCGACATAAACATGCCGGGCATGGACGGATACGAGCTAGCCGAAAAAGCAAGAGGGTGCGCGAAGGAGTGGGAGTGATCCGCTGTCTGGCCGCGAGCAAGAGGGTTCCGAGTTCCCGCTCATCCGAAAGCCGTTCTTAGAAAGCGACCTTAAACGAACGATGGCGCAACACACCGGTCTTTGCTGACCTGCTGCTTTTTCCATGCGCGGATGACGCCGAGGCGGCTACTCCGCACGTCGCGAAGGGCCGACGGAGGAAGTCGAGAGAGCGAGGCGTTATTGCCTTTTGTGATCGTCGTCGTATTTCTTGAGCTTGGCTGCTTCGTCGAGAAGCAATTTTTCGAGCCGCCGACGCTCTGCTGGATCGGTGGCGATTTTGAGCATAGCCCGATAGTGCTCAATGTTTTGTCGTATGACAAAACGTTCCATGATCCCCTCTCGAAGCCGCAACCGCGCCTCTATTGCTCCTTGAGCTAGATCAATGCGGGTTTGTGTATCTTAGATGATCATTCTTCAATGGAAAAGGTTTGGCAGCCCATCGCCACGGCTCCAGCGCTTGTCGAGTTGGAGCTAAGTATCCATGACGAAGGCGAATATCATGCGCTGGTATTTCCCTGTCAGCGCGATGGTTCAGGGTGGCGCGACATTCGCACCAATCATTCCATGCCGCTTGAGCGACACATTGGCGGTCTTGGGAACGCAAGAGCGTTTGACACATAAACAGTGCAGGGGACAAATCGCTGCCGCCCTTCATGATGATTGACGGAGGCGGCCATCACCGCAGCTGCGTAGTGCCTAAGATCACTTTGGCTCGGTGAAGGCCACCCGGCTCTACACCCCCGTGTCGTTGAGCCAATAAACCCTATCGCGCCATCTAGCGAAGCGAAATAGCAATCAAGCAAGGGGATACTAATTTACGCGCATTAAAAATGCCGATGATGGATGGTTTCGATGCCGGTCAAGCGGCCGAGCACGGTGGCGAGGTTTTCCCATGAGACCGATCTCCTCGATCTTCGCTTGAACGCCGAGGTCTGAGTTGGGTCGATGCTGTCGAAAAAGTCAGTCTCTGAGCGCGCCCACCGGCCGAAATGAGCAATAATAAAGTCCGAAATCACCCATACTTAAATCAATATTCTCAATGCTGGCTTGTTTTTGAAATGCTCTTCTTCGCGCCGATGCCAAAAATCCTTTTTCGACAGTATCGGTCATTCGCGTCGCCTTTTGCCATGTCCGCAACACGTCCGTTTATCTCCCAATCTCAGATATGATCTTGCGGCGCCGCGAACGTCGAAATGGGCCAGGAGGAGACATCAGGGAACTCTCCTCCGGTGCGAAAACTTATCTCCGAAACGGCGTCGACTACTTTGTGAGGGTATCTTTGTAGATCGTGCCGCCCTTCATAATGATTAGAAAGTTCCTGTCCGGGTCTGCAACGAGCTTCATATTTTCCAGCGGATTGCCGTCGACCAACAGTAGGTCGGCGATGGCGCCTTCTTCGACCACACCGAGTTTGCCGGGATAGGGATTGATAAATCCGGAAAGCGCCATCAGCGAGCCATTGTCGGCGGTCGCCATTTTGAGCACTTCGGCGGGCGCGTACCAGCGAACAAGTTTCGCTAGGATTGCTCCCTGCCGGGTCGTAAGCCTCGCGTCAAATAGAATGTCCGTGCCGAAGGCCGTTTTGATGTTGTATTTTTTTGCAAGCTTGTAGGCATTATCCGTTCCGGCAAAGACGACCAACGCCTTCTGTTGCGATACCGGGTTCACCAGCGGCGGCGCGTCTTCGTCATCGAGAAGCGGCTGCAGGCTCCACCAGATGCCCTTGTCCGCGAGCAATTTGGCGGTGGGTTCATCAATCAACTGGCCGTGCTCGATACATTTCACTCCGGCGGCAATGGCTTGCCGAATCGCATGCGGCGTATAGGCGTGCACCGTGACATACGTGCCCCAATTCTCCGCAGCCTCAACAGCGGCACGAATCTCCGGTTCGGTGTATTGCGTCGACTCGATCGGGTTATAGGGCGAGGCAACGCCGCCCCCAGCCATGAGTTTGATCTGGCTGGCGCCATGCCTCAACTGTTCCCTCGATCGCAACCGGACCTCGTCGGGGCTGTCGGCAATGGCGGCGATACCCTCGACCTCAGAGTGGCTCAGCGGGCCGCCGAGCGTGCGCGGCACTTCGAAGGCAAACCTGAAATCTCCATGACCGGAGGTCTGCGAGATAAATGCGCCCGACGGGTAGATGCGCGGACCGATGACGACACCTTCGTCGATGGCGCGTTTAAGTCCAAATACGGGACCGCCGAGATCGCGAACCGTCGTGAAGCCCCTCATCAGCGTCGCTTCAGCCTGTCGCGCAGCCAGGAGGTGGAGGTAGTTCGGATCGGCGGTCATCAGCACCATCTGCGGCGTCGCCGCCATGAAGGCATGCCAATGAGCGTCAATCAGCCCGGGCATCAGCACGCGCCCGCCTGCCGCAATGGTCCGAACCTTGGCGTTGGCATCGACGGCAATCGGGCTTTCCGAAATGCGCGCGATAATGCCGTCTTTGACCAGCACATTGGACGGTGCCGAAATCGCGGCGCTCCTACCATAGAAGATACGAACGTTCTGAAAAAGCGTCGCGACGCCACTGGCCGGAGCAGGGAACGATTCCAGGCCTGGCGCTTCCAAATCCGCATCGCCCTGCGCCAGGCCTGCACCGGAAGCGCCGGCCATGAGCGCCGCAGCCAACATGAGCGGTGCACTGCGTGAAAACGTTTTTCAACATTCGGATCATCATTGGGCCGGTCTCCGTCAAATTTTGACATCGAGTATAGCCGCGAAGCGCCGCGCGGCAGCGCGCAACGCCAGACCAACGCCAACTCGACTCATGCTGCCGATCGCGCTTCTGGTCGGCTACAAGGCGTGCGCCGGTTTGGGCGTGGTGGATCGGTGGCTTCACCGCCCCATCTTTAGACAACGGTGCCGAGAAGTTTCCCGATGCCCGCGGTGAGAGCCATCGCCAACGCTCCCCAGAATGTCACACGGGCCGTGCCGCGAAGAATGTGGGCCCCACCTACTCTCGCGCCGATCGCACCCAGGACGGCGAGAAAGCCCAAAGATGCAGCGGACACAATGGGAACCAGCACACTCGAGGGCGACACGACGACTATGAGCACGGGCATTGCCGCACCTAAAGAAAAAGATAGGGCGGATGTCAGTGCGGCTTGCACGGGGCGCGCAGCGGTGATTTCCGAAATCCCGAGTTCATCGTGTGCGTGGGCGCCCAAGGCATCCTTCGCCATCAGCTGCCGGGAAACTTTCCGCGCAAGATCACGATCGACCCCGCGCTTCACGTAGATTTCGGCGAGCTCATCGACTTCAAATTCAGGGTTCTCGTTCAACTCCTTGCGCTCGCGCGCGAGATCCGCCTGTTCGGAATCGGATTGCGAGCTTACAGATACATATTCGCCGGCGGCCATCGACATGGCGCCAGCCACCAGTCCCGCGACACCCGCGATCAAGATAGCATTTTGCGTCGCAGAGGCTGCGGCAACGCCGACCACCAAGCTTGCGGTCGAGAGAATCCCATCATTGGCCCCGAGAACCGCCGCTCTCAACCAACCGATACGGTTGACGAAGTGCCTCTCCGGGAGCTGGCGGAGACGGCTCATCCGATATTCCGCCCATCACATCAAATTCGACCAAGCAGCATAAGAACGACAATGATGATCAAGATAATGCCAATGACACCGATGCCGCCGTGACCAAAGCCATAACCGTAGCCGCCGAAGCGGCCGCTGAAGCCACCAAGCAGGAAAATGATGAGCAGGATGACGAGAATGATGCCCACGGGCGACATGATCTTATCTTTCCTTTGAAGCGGAAATCATGAAAACAGTACGGTAAATCGCGCTCCTTGATCCTTGTCACTTTGACCAATGCGCAATTCACCGCCGATCCGTCCGATGAGAGAGCAAATAATCCACAGCCGTCCAGCCCTTTGCGGGCGGCCGGATCGAAATTCCTTGCGGCAAACCCGGGCCATCGTTGGAAACCGACAACGCGTAGCCGTTTCCAGGATTGGATTCTAAGCGGACCGTGATCCGGCCAGTGCCGTATTTGGCTGCGTTGGTGATCAGCTCGTTGGCGATGAAGCCGAGCGGAATAGCGGTGACGGCCGGCAACTCGATGTCAATTCCCTCGACGACGACAATTCGCTCCGGGTGCCCCAAGGACAGCATCATGGAGAAGTCGCGACAGAGGTCTTCGATGTATGGTTGACGTTTTTTAGCGCGAAGGTTTGCACGCTGTCCAATGAATGAAGACTCCGGTGGATGCGCCCGATCGTGGCAATGCGATCTGCCGCGGCGGCCAATTGCGCGGCAACTTCGGCGTTCTCAGCCGCCCGGCTTTGCAACGAAAGCAGGCTTACGATCATTTGCACGCCGTTCAAAAGCTGATGATCGGATTCCTCACTCAAAGTCTGCTGTTGTCGAAATCAGCTCTTCCTTTTCGCAAAGCAGAGCCTCATCTCGGGCGAGAGCCTCTCTCAGTCCAATTTCAGTGCGCCTGTGTCTTGTGAGCTCGCGTTCGTAGCTCGCGGCCGTGCGGAACTCGGGGCTTTTAACTGGCGCGATCAGATGTGAAGTCGCAGTGCGCGGCGAATATTCGATGGTCATCTGGCAGTCCTTTCCCGTATCTCGGCCTGGTCGCCTGGATACCCGGACTAAGGTGAACTTGCAGACGGAATAGCCAGAAAACATTGATGCAAATCAATTATGTCCGATACCGGACAATGATTCTGCCGTCTCGGCTATGTGGCTATGCCGTCAGTTCTTTTTTATCTCCGTCACTAAAGTGACACAGGAGGGAGCCGCCAAACCGAAGCCTGCGCCAATGAATTTCGCAATCGCATAAATCAACCTGCCGCTTCTTTTCGAGCGAAGTCGAGTCAAATGTCCGCTATCGGACATTGAGCTTGCATTGGCGGTCAGACGGGCGCAGCGTCTGATGCGTCCGATAGCCTTCAGGAGGCTGCAATGGACAATTTCGTCCGCCAAGAAAATATCAGACGATATCGCAAGCTTGCGAGCGCATCGACGGATTCGACCGAGCGATCACAGATCATGAAATTGCTGACCGAAGAACAGGCTAAACTTATGTTGGAAACGAGACGCAGAGACGACGCCAGCGAACGACGACCACCCGTCAACGCGGCAACTGAGAATCGGGTCAAGGATGACGGAGAGGAGCGACGCGCCAAGGGCTAGCCGCAAAGTTGCGAACCAGCCTGCCAACCGGTTGCTCGGTTTGCTGTCGCCCGGGGATTACAAGCGGCTTCGCCCGCATCTTCACCGCATTGCGCTTGAGTACCGGCAGTCCCTTTACCGCGCGCACAAGCCGGTCGCCTCCGTCTATTTCATCGAGAGACGGGCGTCGGCTCGCTGCTGAACACGATGACGAACGGACAGGCGGCCGAGGTGGGAACGATCGGGAACGAGGGCGTCGTCGGCCTGCCTCTCGTGTTCGGCGACAACAGGGCGCCCACGAGCGTCTACGTCCAGGTTCCGGGAAAACGAGGCCTGAAGATGAGCGCGACCGTGTTCCAGAAAGGAGCTGGCGCGCAGCGCTTCGATGCGGCACGTGATGCTTCACTATGCGCATGCGTTCTTCAACCAGGTCGCCCAGTCGGCGGCCTGCAATCAGTTTCATACGATCGAGCAGCGATGCTGCCGCTGGCTGCTGATGACGCACGACCGCATGCAATCGGACGAGTTTCTGCTCACGCAAGAATTCCTGGCGATGATGCTTGGCGTGCAACGGACGGCGTCACGGCTGCGGCCGGCGCCCTGCAACGGGCCGGTCTCATCCGCTACAACGCGGCGACGTCACTATCATCGATCGCCGCGGCCTGATCCGCCGCTCGTGCGAGTGCTACGGCGTTTCCAAGAAGGAGTTCGATCGCCTGCTCGGAGGTCGAGCAATACGCTAGGCGCCGGCAAGACGGATCGGGAACAACAGCCATCCTAGCCGACGGCTCGGAAAGCCATGACACTCTCGGTTCCAATAACTGCGACCAAGGCCTCTGGGGGATCCCGTCATCGTGACACTGACTTACAGCCCGACCAATCACGACCTCTTCTATCGCAGTCTCGTTGGAAGCGACCTTTTCGAATTGATCAAGCCGCCACATGGCTGGGCCCATCCAACCTCGGTTGACTACTCCGATAATCGCTATTCTTCGGGCTTACGCGACTTCCGCTTTCCTCCCGAAAACGCCCACATAGCGGACGTCGCGCCACTTCCGAAATGTACCAGGAACAGACGTCGGCTCGGTCGCGAATAGCTATGCAGCGGACCGGCACGTTTGCATTCGCCCCTCGCTGACTTCCTACTAAATCAGAACGGCTACCCCTCAAGAAAACAAGCGAGACGAGTGTCGGCATTTGCTCACCTCCAGTTCCGAGAGAATTAGCATCCGCGGCGAGTGCCTAGTGCCTTCGGCGGGCCTGAAGGCCGGTGCGGTCCCGGCCCCGTGCATATTCTCTCAGTTGATCAGCGCTGGACCCAACCGACATTCTCCCGATGATCTGCCTTCGTACATGAGGGCGCCGGGCGCGCCCAGTGGGCCGCGCCTATTTTGGGCGAGGTGCATGGCCGTTCGACCGAATCGTCTGCGATTGTGCGGTAGCGTGAAGTCGATGCGGTCCGATCGGCACGATGCGGGTCGGATTGACGTTGCGATGGCTACTGTAATAGTGCCGCTTGATGTGATCGAGATTGACCGTATCAGCGACGCCCTGCACTTGGTAGAGCTCGCGAAGATAGTTCCAGAGATTTGGATAGTCGGCGATGGGCCGCAAATTACATTTGGAGCGGCTGTAATAAACCGCATCAAAGCGAACGAGCGTTGTGAATAGCCGCCAGTCGGCTTCGGTGATCCGGCTATCCACGAGGTAGCACTGGCACGGTAGCCGCTCTTCAAGTTTATCAAGCGTTGTAAACAATGCCCGCACGGCTTCTTCATAGGCGGCCTGCGTGGTGGCGAAGCCTGCGCGGTAGACTCCGTTATTGACGTTCGGATAGATGACGTCGTTGATGCGGTCAATTTCGACGCGTAATTCGGCGGGATAGTAATCGCTGCCACGTCCGTGAACCGCTGAATGCGGAGTTCAGCACGGATGATTTCGAGGATTCGTTGTTAACGATTGTCCGCCGCTTTTTGTCCCACAGCACGGGCACGGTCACGCGACCGGTATAATGCGGATTGGTGAGAAGATAGATCTCGGCGAGCGTCGACTTGCCGTTGGCGGTGTCGGGGGACTGTCGGGAATCTTTTGTGAGGTCATGATGATGAGAATCGAAGGAGCATCACATGGCGATCGAGAAAGAGCTACTGGACCAGCTTCTGGCCGGGCGCGATCCGAAGGACGTGTTCAATAAAGACGGGTTGGTTGACGAGCTGAAGAAGGCGCTCTCTGAGCGGATCTTGAATACCGAGCTCGACGAGCATTTGGACGCCGACGGCGTTGAGGGCAAGCCCAATCACCGCAACGGCTATTCGAAAAAGTCGGTTCTGACTGGCACCTCGAAGATGACGCTGTCGGTGCCGCGGGATCGGGCCGGGACGTTTGACCCCAAGCTGATCGCTAAATATCAGCGTCGGTTTCCGGATTTCGACGACAAGATCATCTCGATGTATGCGCGCGGGATGACGGTCCGCGAGATCCGTGGCCATCTTGAGGAACTCTACGGCATCGAGGTTTCGGCGGACCTGATCTCAGCAATCACCGACGCGGTGCTGGACGAGGTTGCAGAATGGCAGAACCGGCCCCTCGATATCTGTTACCCGCTGGTGTTCTTCGATGCCATTCGGGTCAAGGTCCGCGACGAAGGCTTCGTGCGCAATAAGGCGATCTACCTCGCGCTGGGTGTTCTGCCGGATGGCACCAAGCAAATTCTTGGCATCTGGATCGAACAGACCGAGGGCGCCAAATTCTGGCTGCGCGTCGTAAACGAGCTAAAAACTCGCGGAGCCCAGGACATTCTCATCGCCGTGGTTGACGGCTTGAAGGGATTTCCTGAGGCCATTAATGCCGTTTTCCCACAGACAATCGTTCAAACTTGCATCGTCCATCTGATCCGCCATTCGATGGATTTTGCCTCCTGGAAGGATCGCAAGAGCCTGGCGCAGGCGCTGCGGACTGTTTATCGCGCGGCCGATGCCGCTGCTGGCCAGGCTGCCCTCGACGCCTTTGCGCAAGGTCCGTGGGGCGCAAAGTATCCGGCAATCGCGCAGAGCTGGCGCCGCAACTGGGAGCTCGTGATCCCTTTCTTCGCTTTCCCCGAAGGGGTGCGGCGGATCATCTACACCACGAATGCCATCGAGGCGCTAAACTCCAAACTGCGCCGCGCCGTCAGAACCAGAGGACATTTTCCCTCTGACGACGCCGCGACGAAGCTGTTATATTTGGTCTTGAACCGCGCCACTGCGGAATGGAAACGACCGCCGCGCGAATGGGCCGAGGCGAAGACGCAATTCGCCGTCATGTTCAACGAGCAATTCGTGAACTCATGACGGCATACCCCGGCCTCACACACAAATTCTGATGGTCCCTAGCGTGGCGCCCGGCCCAGTGCCAAATTCCCAACCCGCCTTACTGAGCAAAGGCTCAACCACGGATATCGAGATCACAACCTCCAGCTTCTTCAGCTTGCGGAAGATAAGGGTGCGATGCGCCCATGGGCAGGCGAGTGAAACGTAGAGATGATAGCGCCCCGCTTCGGCCTGGAAGCCGCCTTGACCCGTCGGGCCTGGGCTCCCGTCGGCAGTGACGAAATTCCGGTACGTAGTCGGTGGCCGAACGAAACGGCCATCCTTGTTGCGCGAAGGATCTTTCTCTCGCCAAACACCTCGATCAAGCAGGCCTAGTGACATGTCCGTTAAGTTCCAATTTGTATTTCTAGCACTCCATGTAATCATTCCTCGCATCAGCATAGGGCGGCGTGCTTACCTGCCATCCCTGCTGAACCGCATCGACTTTCTGCAATGCGTGGATCCGGAATTGTTACGGTGGACAGCCGCCACGCACTCAAGCGCTTAGCATTGTTGCGATCTGCGCTCATGGCTGCCCTGGTATCGCTCGGGCGATCGAAAGTGCAGCATCAGGCCATCGCGTTACTGCCAGACCCAGAGGCTCCTGATCGAACGGGGGTCAATGCCAGCTAGATGAACGTGTCGGCGCTTGCTAAAAAGGCTTCACGTCGGGAAAATCAGATGACCGCAATTACCGATACTGGCCCCGGGCAACTTATCCGTTGGCATTATCTCGGTTATGCGGTGGTTGCCCTTGGTGTGATGATGGTCGCGATCGCGAGCCACGATCACTGGTTCCTCAATTTCGTCCATGTCATTTGCGGCGTTCTGTGGACGGGCATCGACTTGTTCATGGGCTTTGTGATCGGGCCGATCCTTCGCAAGGTAGGTTTGTCGGTGCGCCGTGAAATCATCATCCGGCTAGTACCGCGGACGCTCTTTTTGATGCCGACACTCTCGATCATCACCGGAACCACTGGCTGGTTTCTCGCTAAGGATATTGGCCTTCTCGATGTTCCTTGGCCACAATTCGGATGGGTTTCAGCTGCGCTCGCGTTGGTCGCTCTGATGACAATCCAGGGCCTCGGCTACCTGTTGCCGACTAACTTGTGGGTTTGCATCCAGTTGCGCCGACCTGATCCCGACCTTGCCAAGATCAGCCGGACGATGCGCAATTACTTTTTTGCCGTTGGCGCGCAAGGAACGATGCAAGTCTTGACTATCGTCATCATGGCACGTTTCGTGACTGGCCTGTAAGGCCGCCTCCGGGTCGGCAGGTGCACGGCTTGCCAAGCAACACCTTCGCTTACGGTCTTCGATTTTTTGTCGAGCGACCGTGATCGTAAGGCCCAACGGATCGAGGGATCAAATGGCCAGTTCAGTTTTATTCCTTCACCGCGCCCCAATGGGGTCATGGACCGGCCAACGACGTAGTGCTCAACGAACGAGGCATATAAAATCATACCGCGGGACAAGACGCGCTAACCCTGAATGTAGTGTTCAAGTTGGTCGATGACGTATTCCTGTTTGGAAATTAGGAATTTGAGCAAATCGCCGATGGAGATGATGCCGATTACTTTTGTGCCGTCGAGCACAGGCAGATGACGCACGCGCTTGTCGGTCATCAGGGCCATGCATCGCTCGACCGATTGTTCTGGCCGGACATAGATTACGTCTCTGTCCATGATGTCCCTGACCAGCGTGTTTGGGGACGTTTTGCCTTTGAGAATGACATCCCGCGAATAATGTCTCTCCGTGATGATGCCCACCAATTTTTCGCCGTCCATCACGACCAGAGAGCCGATATCTTTTTCCGCCATTTTAACCACAGCGTCGAGCACGGTGGCGTTCGGCTCAATGATCCAAAGGCTCCGGCCCTTCTGTGCAAGCAGGTGTTTTACGCTCATGGCGGGCCCCGTGTCGGGATTCCATGTTGGCCTTTGGCATGGAGCGCCATCAGTGTTTTGGCGTTCGGGCAATAATCCTTCCAGGCCGGGATGGCGGGATCGCGCGCAAGTTCTCGCAGACACCGCCTCGGTCTCTCACAGAAAGAGAAAATGCGCTGAAGATCGCGGAATGTCGGCGGCGCAGCCGCTGACACCGCGATGGGATCGAGGCGGAGCGCCGCCATGCGGCGTTCCAGAAGATCAATCGCGTTCGGACCAAGGCACGCGAGCACGCGGAATTCGGCAACGGATAGCCCGCTGTCTCGCGCTATGCGCTCGACTTCCTGTTCGCCACACGACTGCAGCTCGTTTAGAGTGCTGCTGCAGCTTCGATCGCGAATCCATTGCAGGATCGTGTCGATCGGTGAAGAGAAGATTTGACCACGGGGTAGGGCAACCATGTGACCCTCCACTCGTCAGTATGCGGCAAGTAAACCTGGTGGCGATGATGGGCGCTTTGACTTAGATCAAATCGCGTCCCTGGGATGAGAGGTCGGTCTTCCCGGCGCATGCGAACACTGGTGACCAAATGGCCTGGTTGAAATCGCGCCTCTGCAGCGAACTTGCAATCTGTATGCCAACGAAAGGCTGCGTGCGCGAGACCTTGCGCGCAATGCCGGTAGTAACCCAGCATGGGGAGAACTATTGCCCGAATGCCGCAACTCTTAATGGCGCTAAATGCCTCACCTTGGTCCTCGCGAAGCGAATGGTAGCGTAAGAACAACGGCTCGCTCTCAAGCTTGCGATACCGTCGGCACTCCTGCTGACGGCTTAGTCGGTGGGTCGTGTCTGTTGTCGACCTGTGCCGCTCGACGTTGGGGTTTGATCCAGCTCAATGCCCACAACTCAGGATATGTGTCGGATCTCCATTGACGGCCAACCGTGGGAGGATGCAATGGTCGAAATCATCGAGATTCTGCGCGAGGAACATCGAAATATCGAGAAATTGCTCCGCGTAATGGAACAGGAGCTAAGTGTCTTCGATCGAGGCGAACGTCCGGACTACGAGATTTTTGGAGCAATTATAGAATTCTTCAAAAAGTACCCGGACTCCTGTCATCATCCCAAGGAGGACATCATTTACGAGAAATTTAAGGCGCGTGATCCTGGTCGAGCAGCGTCAATTTCTGACCTTCAAGCTGAGCATCGAGAAGGTGCAGTGCGATTGCGCCGTGTTGCTCAAGCTATCGACAGCGTCCTGAACGATCAGGAACTTTTACGTGAGAGTGTCGACCGGATTGTCCGCGACTTCATCGACAGCGAAAGAAGACATATCGCCTTAGAAAACGAGGTGATTTTCCCGGCAATTATTGACACATTACCGCCCAGAGATTGGGCTGACATCGCGTTGACACTGGCCGATCGGTACGGTCCGCCGTCGGAAGCAGATTTTGAAGAGCAGTTCAGTACACTTCGGCGAAACATACTTGAACTTGACGAGGCCGCAGTTGCGCGGCGGTGATGGTGCTTGAGCCACCTGTGCATTACTGCAGAATGCCGTGGCTGCGTGACACCGGCGCTGGTGACTGCGCGTAGCTATTCCGCTCTGCGATGGTCGCGGTAGAGATAAGGATGCCCGCAAAAATCAACATTTTCTCGAATGCTGCGATACACACCCCACTTCCGAGATGGGTCAATCGCTATCGAATTGCCTATCCCGGAACATGTCCGTTCATCACCCAATTGCTGAGATGAGAGCAGACATCGCCGGTCGACGTTTTGTGCCATTAAGCGACATGCAATGAAAGACGCCGTCCAGCAGACCGTAGACCTTTGGCGCGGGCTCCTGACGGTCCAGAGCTAGCGCCGCGAAGCCCGCCGACGTCGGTTCAGCTTTAAGCGATGGCCGCTAGCTGGCTGCCGTTTGGACGCTTGGGATGCCTTTATCCAGCGCTTTCAGCGCGTCCTCAAGCACCTTACGAATATGGGCAGTGTTGTTGGCGTCAATCATGTTGGCGTTGAGGTAGAAATCCAGGCCAGTTTGATGTTCGCTGAACACCTGGACGGTCTGGCCAGTCGCGTCGAGAACGCCGCTGATTGAATAAGGTATTACTTCGCGGCTGATCCCTTTCATCGTGATCGACGGCAGCGCCTGCGCAACCACGGCATCTCGAACCAGCGCGTAAGTTTCATAGCTGACCACAATGTGGCCGGGCTGTGCCACCGATTGCAGCCGCGCAGCAAGGTTAGCTTCGGCGCCGATGATCGTATAGTCCATCCGATCATCGCTACCGAAATCGCCGACGTTGCAATAGCCAGTGTTGATCCCCATGCGCACCCGGAATGGCTGTTCGATGCCGGCGTTCCGCCATTTCGCATTCAGTCCCGCGATCCGATCTTGCATTTCGATTGCCATGCGGAGGCACGCCCTCGCGTCTTCCGCGTCCCCCTTGGTTTCCGGGTCGCCGAAGAAGATCAGCATGGCGTCGCCCACAAACTTGTCGATGGTACCGCCGTGGCTCAGTGCGATCTTGGACATTTCCGTGAAGTATTCGTTGAGTAGCGCCGTGATCTCCTCCGGTTGAAGTCGCTCCGTCGTCGCAGTGAAACCCTGGATGTCGGAGAAGAAGATCGTCAGCTTCTTCCGCTCGGTCTGGATGGTCACTTCTTTCTGCCCGCTGAAGATGCTCTTGTAGATTTGCGGTGACAGGTAGCGGGATATCTTCATTGACAGTGAGGCAAGGAACTCATTCGCGGTTTCGAGTTCCGCGTTCATGCTCTGGATGAGATGGGCTTGTCGCCTCTGTAACGCGATGAAAGTAAATCCGACTAACGCCACAAGAGCGAAGTACGCAAGCAGGTAATTGAAGGCAAAAATGTTGCCGATGATCGGCTGGGTGATAGTAACTTCTTGCAAGCCACGCACGTCGCCGACTTTCCAGTCGCGTTTGGGACTTTCCGGATGCGCGTTGTGGCAACTCACGCAAGCCTGAGCCATGATGACCGGTGATACCCAGCGCACCTGATCAACCAACGGCGAGTTTGACGACATCGAGATCATCTGATTCGGGTTTTCCCGCAGACGGCGAAGCGCATCAGTCTCGAACAAATCAAGCTGATGCGGAGCTCGGTTGGCGAATGGGTAGTCGGAGACAAAGCGATAGATAATGTTGTGCTGTTGTTGACTGATGACTTTGCCGAGTTCCAATGAAAGTGTCGCGGGGATGGGAATCGCGCCGGGAATATCTTCATAATTATGCACGACGCGAGTCGCGGTTCCGGGCGGAGCCGCTAGAATACGCCCGACCACATTGCTGGCATAATAGCCGCGGACGCTGGTGATAATAGAATTGAGATCACTCGCCTGACGGCGCAGGTTGCTGTCGGCGAGATTGCGCAGATCCAACCATACGGCGACCGGCAAGCCGACCAGGAGGAGGATAACGAGCAAGACAAAGACGAACCCCATCTTGGGGCTAACTGCGTTTTTCATGTGACAGATTCCGTCATTATCCGACTTCGGCGCAACTCCTCCTGATTATTACGATTATCCGCCGGTTAAATCGAATCTGTGTTTGAGGAAGTCCCGTAAAGTGAATGCTAGTCTGCGGCATACGGACGCTTGCCGCTGCCCCATCGCTCAAGCATCCGCTGCTCTGAATTAAGTAAGGCCCACGGAATACGCGCGCAGCCGAGAGCTGCGACGGTGGTCCCGCTGGTCCGATAAATTGGAAACTGAGTGCAGTGCAGCCCTGCGATCTGGGTAGCGCCTCAATCTCTCCAAGATTAAGTTCCAATCACTGCCACTAAGGCCTCTCGGGGCTCGGGGATTACTGACATCGTTAAGCTGTACATAGTTCTGTGCGCGGTCGCGCTTGCGGGATGCGCAACCTTTCACGTTGAGCCGACTAATCAGCCATTGCCGACGGTTGGGCGCAACCTAGCCGAGAATGATCCCGGGCTATCGGGTGACGAGGGAGATCTTTTTGTTGGACTGGCTTTTTCCGGAGGGGGATGCGAGCAGCCGCGTTCTCTTATGGTGTGCTTGCCGAGCTTGATCGCACTTTGATTCGCTCCAAAAACTCGACCACCCGATTGATCGATCACGTGGACTTCTTGTCCGGTGTTTCAGGCGGGGCGATCACGGCTGCCTACTTTGGTTTGAACGGACGCTCCGCGCTCAGCGATTTTCGTGAGAGATTTTTGATGCGCGACGCCGAGGAATCCCTCTCAAGCATCTTCAATCCGATAAGTGTCGCGCACGCATATGAAGGCGGCATAAATGGTTCTCAGCAGTTTCCGCACTGGCTCGATGACAATCTATTCCATGGCGCGACCTTCCGACAGCTTAACCCCGAACACCGGCCGCGCGTCTGGATCAACGCTTCGGACATTTTCAATCGCACACCGTTCGTATTCAGTGACGAGACCTTCGGCGCTATCTGTAGTGATCTGGCGTCATATCCCATTGCGAACGCCGTTGCAGCATCGGCTGCGATGCCGGTAATTTTTGCGCCTGTTGTGCTGCGAACGTTCCCTGACCGCTGTACATCCACGATGCCCAATTGGATCCAACGGGCGCGACATGAAGCGACCGCTCCTCCCATCCTGAAGGCGTACGGCAACGCCTTAACCCGCTACCGGGACGGATCTATGTCCTATATCAAGCTTCTCGACGGAGGCCTTGTCGATAATTATGGGCTCTCCGGCTTCACGATTGCCAGAACTCTCGGCAAGTACGCTGTACGCTCCCTTAACCGCAAGGGAGGCGGCGAATGTAAGACGCCTACTGTTTCTCGTTGTCGATGGAGGTAAGGGACCTACCGGAGACTGGGCAAATACCGCAGAAGGTCCCACTGCTCCGGAGATTATCTGGGCTGCCGCTAATACGGCAATCGATTCAAGCGTCCGTTCTAGTTATACGGCCTTTGATCGCACGATGTCTGAGTGGCGCGACGCGTTGGTTCATTGGCGGTGCGCTCTTTCGGTGGAGGAGCAGCATAAATATGGCGTATCAAATGGATCGAGTTGCCGGGACCTGAAAGTTTTTGTTGGATTTGTGAACTTTGACGATCTCGGCAAACAACGCGCCGATGAACTCAATTCCCTTCCGACACGTTTCAAGATGGCGCCGCAGACAGTGGATCTAGTTATTGGAGCGGGGCGCGACGCGCTTCAAGCAAATGCAACCTTTCAGGCCTTTTTGGCACACCCTTAATAATCGCGGAACTTTCATGACAAAGCGCCGGCGTTACGGAACGACGGCCAAAGTTCTGCACTGGGCTGTCGTCGCGCTCCTCGCCGTCCAATACTCGATTGGCTGGCTCATGCCGGATGTGCAAGGCGGATCTCCAGGCGTGCCGATGACCTGGCACATCTCGATCGGCACGGTCATTCTTGCGGTGATCGTCGCGCGATTTTTGTGGCGTGTGACCCATCCGGTGGCGCCGGAAAGCTCGCTTCCACGATGGCAGCGGATCACGTCCGAGGGGGTGCACTTGCTGCTCTATCTGCTCGTGCTCCTGACCACGTTCAGCGGCTGGCTGTTCGCCTCCGCACGCGGCTGGAGCGTGTCCTGGTTCTTCGTCGCGCCGCTCCGGATGCTAACCTCCGGCGACCGTACGCCGGTGAAGGTGCTCGACGGCTGGCATCAGAATTTCCTGTGGGCCTTATTGGTCGTAGCCGGACTGCACGTCGCCGCCGCGCTCGTGCATCTGTTCTATTTTCGCGATGGCGTCACGCAGCGGATGCTGCCGAGCGCGCCTGCGACTGGAGCGTTTGTCGGCAAGCCCGTCCGATCGTCGAGTGATCGGTCATAGCCATGCAGCGAGGTCGCTTTTTGGCCCATCGCTACATTATCGAACGACCTCACGAATGTCCGCTGTTTTGGGTAAATCGGACATGACGGGAACATCGCAAAATCGACGCTGTTGACCCGACAGAGGCATCGACACAGTGACGGACCGCATGATCAACCGAACGCTATCTGAACATGGTGCTGCTGAAGGCACTCCAGATGCGAGGTACCATCACCGCGTTAGCTTATGTGGGGCGCCGAGCCCCATGAACGGAGCGAGCAATCACTGCGTTCAAGGAACTTCCCTGAGATCTGGGAATTGGTGCCATGCCTCGTGCCGATCAGCAGCGTGAATAGCAATAAATTTCCCGGCGTAGCGAAGCCGAACCACACCACGGCTGCGTAAACGGCGGAAACGAGGGTGTAGAGCGTCTCCACGACAATTAGATATTTGCGCTTGTCGAAAATGTCGGCGAAGGCACCCGCCGGCAGCGCAAATAGAAAAATCGGAAATGTGTTCGCCGCCTGAACCAGCGCCACGACGAGCGGATCGGGATTGAGACTGGTCATCAGCCAACCCGATGCCGCACTGTACATCCAGTAGCCCACGTTGGACACGAGAATGGCGGTCCATATCACGGCAAAGGCGGTGTGACGGAACGGCGCCGCGAAGGAGGTTTTTTGCGAACTCGCGTCGGTGGTGCTCATACGGCGACAGCAAAATGCACGCTTATCGCGCGATCTATCAAGCATTATATTGGTACGTGAGAACACCCGAGAGCCTGCCAAGAGGCTGCAATGTCCTGGTCGCTGAATATCGGATCGGTCGCGGGAACGGCGATCCGTATCCATGTCACTTTCCTTTTGCTGCTCGCCTGGATTTTCGGCGTGGACTACATCCAGGGCGGCCCGCAAGCGGCCTGGTACGGCTTCACCTTCATTGTTCTCTTGTTCCTGTGTGTGCTGCTGCACGAATTCGGCCATATCTTCATGGCGCGCCGCTTTGGCATCCGCACTCCCGACGTGATCCTGCTGCCTATCGGCGGCGTATCGCGCCTCGAAAGGATTCCGGAACAACCAAGCCAAGAATTTCTCGTTGCCATCGCCGGGCCGTTGGTGAACGTTGTCATCGCGCTCGTTCTTGTCTTCGTGGGCGGCGCCGATCTTACCGCCGAGCACCTCGCGGCGCTTGGCAGCGCAAATGGCAGCATGATCGACCGGCTGGCCGCCGTTAATCTATTTCTCGCACTTTTCAATCTGATCCCGGCGTTTCCGATGGACGGTGGACGCGTGTTGCGCGCGCTGCTCGCCACGCGGCTTGGCTACGTCCATGCCACCGAGGTCGCGGCGATGATTGGGCAATGGGTGGCGTTCGCGCTCGGTTTCGTTGGCCTATTCTTCAATCCGCTCCTGATTTTCATTGCAATCTTCGTCTATCTCGCCGCTTCCGCCGAAGCACATCTGGTGGCAACGCGTGCAATGGCGCGTGGGGTGCCGGTGACGGCGGCAATGGTGACGCAGTTCGCGACGCTGACACCGGAGGAGCATGTGGACGCCGCGGTCGAGACGTTGCTGCGCACCAGCCAAACCGAGTTTCCGGTGGTCGATGGCGATGGCCGGCCGCTCGGCATACTCGGCCGCAGCGATCTGATCCGCGCGCTCAAACAGCGCGGACCGCATGCGAGGGTTGCCGACGCCATGACCACCGGTATCCCAACGATGAACAAAAATCGCTGCCTGGATGAGGCCTTCCGCTTGTTGCAGCAAAAGTCAGCGCCGGCCGTGGCCGTGGTCGACGTCTCGGGCAAGCTCGTCGGTCTGGTCACTTCCGAGACTATCGGCGAGATGCTGATGCTGCATCATGCGCTGCCCGCCGGCGCGCAGCTCGGACCGTGGGGACCCGATCGCAGCGCTGCTTAACCAGCGCTTCACGAGAGCCGCCACCGAATCGGAAAATTTCTCGTCCGCTAAGTGTCGATCAGCGTTGCTTTGGAGATAACTGCTAGCGCGCCTCTCGCTCGATTTTTTTTCCAGTTACCTGCATCCCCGCCGCACGCAATGATGCGTCTTCGCGACTTTCGTTGCAAGCGAACCGCCACTTTGTAATTAGTTCGCAGGCGATGAAGTCGTGGGATCGCGGTTAGGATTTGAATCTCCGCCCCCTCTACCGCGAGTGATCGTTCTGAGCGTTCGCTCGACGCCATATCTGCAAGATCAACAAAACCTCTAAAGAAATTGAGTGAACTCGACACTCTTCGCGTTATCCAAAAGTGGAGATGGCGGTGGACACGCCCGAGCGTGGCGACGCGGCTGGCCGCGATGGTCAATTGAGCTGTGACTTCAGAATTCCTGGTTGTGCGGCTTTGTAACGCGAGCAGGCTTGTGATCACGGCAGCCCGTTCAAAATCCGATGTTCGGACCTCATTGTGCAAAATATCTTTTTGGAGGACTAATTCTTCTTTCTGACGAAGCAGATCGCTTTCGCGGAGTGACGATTCTCTCAGTTTTGCTTCGGTCTCTCGCTGCCTGTCCAACTCGTCTTCGATACATTGCAATCGCGGTGCACACCGAAAAGGGGCATAAAGCCCCGCAAGTGTGGAGCGGCTATAGGCACGGTTGACATAGCGGATGATGCCTCGGCGGACCCCGCTTCGGGATCAATACGCTCGACAACGACACGATCATGAGCAATCTAGTGAATTGCGAGGCCGATCGTTATTTGGAAAGCCGATATTGGCGCGCTCCCGATCAACCCTTATTAAGTTAACTACGCCCGATATCCGACATGGTTGACGTGGATCAAAAGCATGCAGAGTTTTTGGTGTATGGGTGAGCCGGTAATTTGTCCTGCAGCTTTAATGGTCTTGGGTGGGGACGGAGGATTTTAATGCAAATTCCATTGCAAGTGACTTTTGAAGGATCCGATCCGTCGGAGCCTGTACGGGTTGCGATCGTACGCGAGATGGAGCGGCTAGAAAGGCACAATAGCCACATCATTGGATGCCAGGTTGCGATAATTGCACCCAGCAACAAACACCGTCACGGCAGCGGATTCCGTGTCCACATTTCGCTTACGGTTCCGCCGCACGAACACGTTATAGTCAATCACGCGCCGGCTGACGACAGCCGATACGAACATGTCGAGGTGGCAGTCAAAGACGCGTTTGCCGCCGCCCGGCGGCAACTCGACGATCTCTCGCGGAAAAATTGATGTTATTCAACGTCAGGATTTTGGATTATGTCGAACAAAATGCCCCCCGTACCGCCTGCCAGTCGCAGCAAGCACGGTCCGAAAAGGAATCCGGAAGTATCGAAAGACGACAAGGTGGTGAAGCATGAGCACCATCCCAATTCCGCGGAAGAAGGCGACACTGCCAATATCAAGCAGAACACTACGAACGAGGGTTATTTCCGCGGCCGGCGGCAATCCTAATCGTGTATCGTTTTCTCGAAGCAACAGCGGATCAATATATGACGCGTGCCGTAATCGACGGTGACGCGTCGGACAACCATGCGTGAGCTGGAGGTGTTGTTCGAGAAACACGATTTCAATTCTTTCCCCGTAATGGAAGAGGGAAAGGTATTGGGGATCGTTACGAAATTCGATTTCCTTCGGGCCTTCGCCTTCACCACCGGTCAGATGGTGCCCCATTATGACGAGTTGATGCGGCGGCCGGTTGCCGAAATGATGACCGACGCCGTCGTGCATGTCGAATCGACAGCGCCTTTGACACACGTTCTCCAGCTGATGGTGAGCCTTAAGAGCCGCAGCTTTCCAGTTATCGGGCCGGATCATCAATTGGCAGGGATAATCTCTCGCGAGGACGTGATGCGCGCACTCAAAGAAGCGACACAAGGCGTCCGGCAAGCCCGCTAGATCCTCTCGGGCAAAGGTAACACCGAGGCGGGGGCTTCGTGAATAAGCCGATAGCAATAACGCCCATCCTAGCTCGTGGGGGACGCCAGGCGGCCAAGGCACCCGGAGGGTCGGCTGAGAGCGGAAAGGCCTTGGGCGAAATCGCTTGCCTTTCGCCCGACGCTGCGTTGCAGCGACTTTCCAGTACCGCCGCGGGCCTCACACCCGACCAGGTTGCGGAGCGGCTTCGTTCAGCAGGACTGAATCAAGTCGCTCACCAGGCGCGACATACAATTCTCGGCGAGCTCATCGGCCGCTCGATCAACCCGTTGAACTTGCTTCTGCTTTCCCTCGCGACTGCGTCCTACTTCCTGGGCGACCAGCGGGCCGCGATCGTGATCGCCGTCATGGTGATTCTGAGCATCTCGCTGAGCTTCATTCAGGAACATCGCTCCAACAATGCCGCCGACAAGCTGCAGCGGATGGTGTCGATAACCGCGACCGTGCGCCGGCAGACAGATGCCGAGGCGCATGACCACATCGACGTGCCGATCGCGCAGCTTGTACCCGGCGACATCGTCCTGCTGTCGGCGGGTGATATGATTCCCGCCGATCTTAGGCTGATCACGGCGAAGGATCTCTTCCTCAACCAATCGACACTCACCGGCGAGGCGATGCCACTTGAGAAAGTCGCAGCGGCTCATGTCGGAGCCGCAGAAACGCCGTTTGATCTGCCCAACATCTGCTTCATGGGCAGTACCGTCGTCAGCGGCATCGGCTGCGGCGTCGTCGTGCTCACCGGGCCGCGCACGGCCTTCGGCCTGGTGGCGAGTGAAATTGCCAAGCAGCGGGTACTCACGAGCTTCGACAAGGGTATTACCCGGTTTACCTGGTTGATGCTCAGTTTCATCGTTGTGATGGCGCCTCTGGTGTTCGTTATTAATGGTCTGACCAAAGGCAATTGGCTCGAGGCACTACTGTTCGCGGTGGCCGTGGCCGTGGGTCTCACGCCCGAGATGCTGCCGATGATCGTGACGGTCAATCTCGCTAAGGGCGCGCTGGCAATGTCGCGCCGGAAAGTCATCGTCAAGCGCCTCAATTCAATCCAGAACTTTGGGGCCATGAACGTGCTGTGCACGGACAAGACCGGCACGCTCACGCAGGACCGCATCATCCTCAAGCGCTGCCTTGATATCAGAGGTGGCGACTCGGGCCGCGTCCTCGAATATGCCTATCTGAATAGTTTCCACCAGTCTGGCCTCAAGAACTTGCTCGACGTCGCCGTCCTGCAGCATGTCGAGCTCGCGGCCGGCCTCAAGGTCCAGGCCCGGTTCCAGAAGATCGATGAGATGCCGTTCGACTTCGAGCGGCGGCGGATGTCCGTCGTTCTCGCCCGCGATGACGGGGTTCATATCCTCATCTGCAAGGGCGCCGTCGAAGAGGTGTTCGCGGCTTGCAAGCACTACGCGATTGACGGCGAGACCGGACCCCTCGATGCCAGTCACTTCGCTGCGGTGATGGAGACGACGGCGAAGCTCAACGCGGACGGGTTTCGGGTGGTCGCGGTCGCCTTCAAGGAGATGCCGCCGACGCAGGCGACATATTCGGTTGCCGACGAAGCGGACCTCACGTTGCTCGGCTACATCGCGTTTCTCGACCCTCCGAAGGAGACCTGCGCTGTAGCGCTCGAGGCGCTGAAAACCAGTGGCGTGGAGGTGAAGATCCTGACCGGGGACAACGACATCGTCACGCGAAAGATCTGCCACGAAGTCGGCCTAGCCGCGGACCGCATCGTTCTGGGCAGTGAGATTGCGACGTTGTCGCCGGACGAGCTGGCAAGCCTGGCCGAGACGGCCGCAGTGTTTGCCAAGGTCTCGCCATCTCAGAAGGCGGCAATCATCGATGCCCTACACCGGAAGGGGCACGTTGTCGGCTATTTGGGCGATGGCATCAACGACGGACCGGCGCTGAAGGCCGCGGACGTCGGCATATCGGTGGACAGCGCGGTCGACATCGCCAAGGACTCTGCGGACATTATCTTGCTCGAGAAAAGCCTGGCAGTGCTCGGCGACGGCGTGATTGAGGGCCGCAAAGTCTTCGGCAACATTACCAAATATATCAAGATGGGAGCGAGTTCTAATTTCGGCAACATGTTCAGCGTGCTCGGCGCTAGCGTCTTCCTGCCGTTCCTGCCGATGACGGCGATTCAGGTGCTGACCAACAACCTGCTGTACGACTTTTCGCAAACTACCATCCCCACTGACAATGTCGATGCCGACTACTTGTCGGTGCCGCGGCGATGGGACATTGGTAACATTGCGAAGTTCGTGCTGTTTATCGGCCCAATCAGCTCGATCTTCGATTACGTCACCTATTTCGTGATGCTTTATGGCTTCAACGCGTGGAACAATCCAGCGCTGTTCCAGACCGGCTGGTTCGTCGAATCTCTGCTTACGCAGACATTCATCATCCATATTATCCGCACCGCGAAGATTCCGTTTCTGGAAAGCCGGGCCAGTAACGCGCTCATCGCGACGACCATCATCATTGCCGCAATCGGGATAGCGCTGCCCTTCACCGGGCTGGGCGGCTTTCTCGGTTTCGTGCCGTTACCTCATGCATATTGGATCGCGCTCAGCATTATCCTCCTGAGCTATGTCATCCTGACAAATTTCGTGAAGACGTGGTTCATCCGACGGTTCGGGTTGAGCTGAATGGACGCTTCGCCCGGGTCCTCACCGTTGCTGGCGGATATTTTCATTTGGACCGGCATTGCGCTGTGCATCACTCAATCCGCCATTTTCTCAGGCCTTAATCTGGCAATGTTCAGCATCAGCAAATTACGGCTCGAAGTTGAGGCCGCGGGAGGCAACCGCGACGCGTCCGGACTGCTTGCCTTGCGCAAGGATTCGAACCTCACCCTGGCCACCGTACTGTGGGGCAATGTTACGATCAACGTGCTCCTCACGCTGCTGTCGGATTCCGTACTTGCGGGCTTAGTGTCCGCCGTCAGTGCTCGTGAGACAGAATTGGCAGATTGAAGAAGGGAGAGTTTCTGGCTCATCGTAACGTTCACAGGAGCGAAGATGAGACAGCAAACTCGATCATCCAAGGAACCGGCTGAGAAGGTCGTCCAGGACATCCGACGGGCGACGCGCAAGCAATATTCGGCCGAAGAGAAGATCCGCATCGTGTTGGAAGGCCTGCGCGGCGAAGACAGCATCGCCGAGCTGTGCCGCCGCGAAGGGATCGCGCAGAACCTGTACTATCGCTGGTCGAAAGACTTTCTGGAGGCTGGCAAGAAGCGCCTGGCCGGTGACACGGCTCGGGCCGCGACCTCGGACCAGGTCAAGGATCTGCGGCGTGAGGCTACGGCGCTCAAGGAGGTGGTTGCCGATCTGACCCTGGAAAACCGTCTGCTCAAAAAAAGCGTGACGGCGGATGGGGAGGACGAGGCATGAGATATCCCGCCTCGGAGAAGCTGGAGATCATCCGGCTCGTCGAACAATCCCACTTGCCGGTTCGTCGCACGCTGGCGCAGATCAGAATCCCGAGATCCACGTTCTATCGATGGTGCGATCAGTATCAGACCGGTGGGCCAGAGGCCCTGGACGATCGCAGCCCTCGGCCTGATCGGGTGTGGAACCGTATCCCCGATGACGTCCGCGCACGGATCATCACATTGGCCCTCGACCAGCCGGAGCTCTCGCCACGGGAGTTGGCCGTGCGCTTTACCGATGTCGAGCGCTACTTCGTATCGGAAGCCTCGGTTTATCGCTTGCTCAAGGCCCACGATCTGATCACCAGCCCGGCCTTCATCACAATGAAGGCGGCGGACGAGTTCAAGAACAAGACGACCGCGCCGAACCAGCTCTGGCAGACCGACTTCACTTATCTGAAGGTGACCGGCTGGGGCTGGTTCTATCTGTCAACGATCCTCGACGACTTCTCGCGCTACATCATCGCCTGGAAGCTGTGCACCACGATGAAGGCCGAGGACGTCACCGACACGTTGGAGCTGGCTCTGCAGGCTTCCGGAATGGACCAGGCCACGGTGATGCACCGACCCCGTCTGCTATCGGACAATGGGTCGAGCTATGTCTCCGGCGACCTCGCTAAATGGCTCGATCGGCAGGATATGCGGCACACTCGGGGTGCGCCTTACCATCCGATGACGCAGGGGAAAATCGAGCGCTGGCATCAAACGCTCAAAAACCGCATCCTGCTCGAGAACTATTATCTGCCCGGTGACCTCGAAGCCCAGATCAATGCGTTCGTCGCCTACTACAACCACCGGCGCTATCACGAGAGCATCGACAATCTTACCCCGGCCGACGTCTACTTCGGACGCGGTCAAACCATCCTGCTGGAAAGAGAAAGGATCAAACGCAAAACCATCCAAACTCGTCGGTTGCTTCATAACCAGCAAGCCGCATAACATCCATCCAAGATGCGCCAGACTCTCTCTTAGATCAGGCCGCCTCCTGTCTCAAAATCTCTGACTACGGACAATTGTCTCCAGTCACCATTACCGTGCGGATACCCATTTCCCTCATGCGAAGCATGCGATCACGGATGCCGGACTTGAGGACATCCGATAGGGCGACAACGCCGAGGATGCGTGCGCCGACCGCGACGACCAATGGCGTGGCGCCCCTCATCGACACCTGTTCGACGGTTGACCAAAGGTCGGGTGGCGCCACGCCGCCGAACCTTTCCAGCACATGTCCTACGACGGCACTGGCGGCACCTTTGCGGATCACCTGACCATCTGGCAGATCGACGCCGCTCATCCGCGTCTCTGCCGAGAAGTCACACGGGCGCGCGCCGTCGGGCAACAGCTCGCGCGTGGCGCCAAGCCGCTCTCCTAGCGTGATAATCGTGCGTCCTTCGGGTGTCGTGTCAAAACAGGAGGCCAGATAAGCCACCCGAATCAGCTCGTTGGCAGTACACCCCACAAGCGGAAGGAATTCGGTGGCTTGGCGGTCGCCGACCGTGA
Organism: uncultured Alphaproteobacteria bacterium; assembly: GCA_963753355.1. Classification (GTDB taxonomy): domain Bacteria; phylum Pseudomonadota; class Alphaproteobacteria; order Rhizobiales; family Xanthobacteraceae; genus BOG-931. The sequence continues at coordinate 14,582 of CAVWBV010000014.1, read as the reverse complement.
TCGTGCCGGTCTTGTCGAGCAGCAGCGTGTGAACATCGCCGGCCGCTTCGACCGCTTTGCCGGACATAGCCAACATGTTGAAGCGGAACGTGCGGTCGATGCCCGCGATGCCGATAGCCGACAACAAAGCGCCGATCGTCGTCGGAATGAGCGCAACCAGCAGCGCCACGAGATCCGCGACATTGATGCGCGCGTGGAGATAGGCAGCAACCGGCGCCATCGCGCTGACCACGATCAGGAAAATCAGCGTGAGAATGGCGAGTAGGGCTGTGAGCGCCAGCTCGTTGGGCGTCTTCTGGCGCTTGGCGCGTTCGACGAGATGGATCATGCGATCCAAAAAACTCTCGCCGGGATCAGCGGCGACGCGAACAACCAGCCGATCCGAAATTAACAGCGTGCCCGCCGTGACAGTCGAAAACATGTCCGTGCCAGGCTGTTTCAGCACCGGAGCGGATTTGCCGGTTATGGCTGATTCATTGACAAAGGCGACGCCTTCGACGACGTCGCCGTCCGCTGGGATGGCCTCGTTACGCTCGATCCGCACCACATCGCCTTTGCGCAGAGCTGAGGCAAGAACGGCCTCAGTGCCTCCCGAGGGATTCACGCGGGTGGCCGTCAGTTCTTCCTTGGTCCGCCGCAGGGACGCGGCCTTGACCTTGCCCCGGCATTCCGCCAGCGCCTCCGCGAAATTCGCGAACCAGACCGTGGACAACAAAATCACAGTAACGACCGCGTTGTAGGTAGCCGACGCGTCGCTCGGCCCGAACAGGGCAGGATTGATCGTGAGAGCGGCTGTGACGACGGCACCGAGCCACACCACGAACATGACAGGATTTCGGACCTGGGTCCGCGGATCGAACTTACGCAGGGAATCGATCGTAGCCCGTCGCCACAAAGCGGCGTCGTAGATCGCCTTAGGTGCCTTGCTAGTTCGCGCCGAAGCTGGCTTTGCGCGTACGCTGACCCAGCTCATGGGAGCGACTCTCTGCCTTTCATGTGGAAACCCGTCAAAACAAGAGGCCACTTTTCAAGGCAAAGAATTCGGCGATCGGACCGAGCACCAGAGCCGGAACGAAGGTCAGGGCTCCGATGACCAGGATGGTGCCGAACCAGAAGATGCCGAACTTCAGCGTATCGGTGCGCAACGTGCCGGACGTTGTCGACACGATAGGCTTCACGGCCACCGATCCGGCGAGCGCCATCATGAAGATGATGGGCGGATAGCGGCCGATCAGAATGATGGCCGCAGTTATTAAATTGTACCACAATGTGTTGGCGTTCAGTCCGGCAAAGGCAGAGCCATTGTTGGCGGCGGAAGTCGTAAAGGCATACAGCACCTCCGAATAACCGTGGATGCCGGCGTTGCCCATCGCGGCGACGCCATAAGGTGCAACCACCGACCATCCGGTCGGACCAAGGATTGCTAACGGGTGAATCAATAGCGTCAATGAGACGAGAACAATCTCCGGTTTCTCGATCTTCTTGCCGAGAAACTGAGGTGTGTGGCCTACCATCAAGCCGGCCAGGAAGACACCGATTATGCCGAATACCAGGGCGGCTAAGAAGCCGACGCCTTTGCCACCGAAGACGCACTGAAGCATCATGCCGATGAACGCGCCCAAGCCGCCGAGCGGCGTGTAGCTGTCGTGCATCGAGTTCACGCTTCCGGTGGTGAACAGCGTGGTGATGGAGGCGAAGGTCGCGCTTTGCGCAATGCCAAAGCGAACCTCCTTCCCTTCCATGTTGCCCCCGGGTTGGGTGGCCGAGGCCTGAGTCTCAATGCCAGCCTTGGTCAGGAGCGGCGTACCCGCCTGCTCGGAAACCACGACGATCGGCAGGAACATGATCACCATTGCCGTCATCACGCCGTACAGTACCCAGGCTTGTCGGCGGTTGCCGATCATTTCGCCAAAGCACCGCACGATCGAGCTCGGCAGGATGATCATCAGCAATGTTTCGATGAGGTTTGTTAACGGCGTCGGATTCTCAAACGGATGCGCCGCATTGGCATTGAAGAACCCACCGCCATTCGTCCCGAGGTGCTTTATCGTCTCAAGCGACGCGACCGGACCCAGCGCAATGGTTTGGTCGGCGCCCAAAGTGGTGTGCGCCACGACGTCGGGGGCAAGCGTCTGCGGCTCGCCCTGCTGAATCATCACCAACGCTAGCACAAATGATACCGGCAGCAGCACGCGGGTCGTGAACCGGATAAAGTCTCGATAAAAATTGCCGAGATTCGCGTTCCCGTCGCGAATAGTGAAGGCCCGGATGAAAGCCATCGCCACCACAAAGCCGGTGGTGGCCGAGGTGAACATCGGAAAGGTGATCGCCGTCATCTGGCTGAAATTCGAAAGCGTCGTCTCGCCGCCATAAGCCTGCCAGTCGGTATTGGTGATAAAGCTGATCGCAGTGTTGAAAGCCAAAACCGGGTCCATTCCGGCCAAATGCCGCTGGTTTAACGGCAAAAAATCCTGAAGGACGAGAATGAGAAAGATGAGAATCGCCATGACCATGTTGGTCGCCAACATGTGCAGCGTGTAGGACTTCCAGTCCATTGCCTGGGTGCAGACTCGCCGGCCAATCACGGCGTAGAGGAAATTATCGAACGGATCGAACACCCGGTCGACAACTGTTCCGCCGCCGGTCACCACCTTTGCGAGATAACGGCCGGTCGGGACGCTGATCAAAAAGCCGATCAGCAAAGTCAGCCCGATCTGAAGCCAATTGTGAAACATGATGGGCGCGGTCAGAAACGCTCAGGATGAATGACGGCGTAAAAAAGATAAATGATGACGAATGCGACCATCACGAACAACAGATAAGCTCCCATGGCACCATGTCCTGATTGATTGGGCCTCATTGCGCTCTTTGCGGCAGAGTCGCGATTTATGACTCTGGACGCGATCGAATAAGGCCTTCCGAAAAGTACACGAGGCCCGCGAGCAACAAGAAGGAACCCAGCAGAACCAGCAGCATGAGAATAGTCAAAATCTGCTGCATCTTTATGCCATCGTACAATGAGGACACGTCCAAAAATAAGATATTCGCACCACCCGCGTTGACCTGAATCAAGCGGCGCGGACCGAGAACGGCGTTTATATCATAAGCATTGCACGCGGTGTTTGCATAGGCATGTCCTGCCTTTCTTATAAGTGGAGCATAGGCGGAAAAGGATCTTTTCCTCCTCCACGTGTCTGCTACTGCAGGAACGGTAGTGCAATCGTGGCTGGATGACGATCATGCGTGAAGTCGGCGAGAGACCTCCATCTGGTCGGCTAAAGATTTTCCTTGGCGCCGCGCCGGGCGTCGGGAAAACATTTATTATGTTGAGGGAGGCACAGCGGCGTCGGCGCGAGGGCCGTGATGTTGTTGTCGCCCTTGTAGAGACCCACGGGCGGCAACGGACGGAGGAGCTGCTCGGCGCGCTTGAGGTCGTTCCGCGCAAAACGATTGAATATAAAGGGCACCTCGTCGCAGAGATGGATATCGAAAAGGTTCTGGCGCGAAAACCAGATCTGGCCATCGTCGATGAGCTGGCGCACAGCAATGTCGCCGGAAGCCGAAATGCCAAGCGATATTTGGACGTCCTGGAATTACTCGATGCGGGTATCGATGTGCACACCACATTGAATGTGCAGCACATCGAGAGCCTCAGCACGACTGCGGCCAAGATCACATGGGCGCCGGTAGGTGAAACGGTTCCAGATCGGCTCCTTAATCTGGCGGACGAGGTCGAGGTCGTTGACCTTGCGGCGGGCGACCTTCTCAGAAGAATCGAAGAGGGAGAATTGGGCGCAAGCGTGCCGGCCCGGCCTAGCACGCGCACCTTCTTCTCGGAACGCAAGCTGACCGCCTTGCGCGAACTGGCGCTGCGTTTCGCAAAAAGGCGACCGGCTCGGCGAATCCTCGTCCCGTTCGACGGCTCACCAAGTGCCGTTCGGGCCATTCAGCACGTCGTCGCGCTGGCGAGAGCCGGGCATCAGAGTGAAGTTTTTGTTTTATACATCCAGGCCGTGTCTTCGGACGCTGATCCGGAAAGCACTGAAAGAATAGGAAGAAGCATACTTGAACAAGCGAACGAATTGTTAGCGAGCCAACCCATCGCTAATACAACCTTCGTCCTCACCGGTAGGCCGGCCGAAGTCATCTTAACCGCGGTGCAGAAATATGACATTGACCTGATTGTTATGGGATCGCGCGGTCTTGGGAGCATTGCGAGCATGATGTTGGGCTCCGTCGCGAGCAACGTGGCCCAGCGATCAGCAGTCCCCGTAACTGTGGTTAGATGATTTGCGGGAGTCATTGCTAACCCGTCAGCTACTCAAGCTCAGTGCGAATGCTCTTACGCATCAATTTCGTTGTGGTGCGGCTTCCAGCAGAAGGCGGCGCGGTGGGTGCCACAACCCGCGGCTGCTCTAGAAGTGGATGTGGATGGCCAAAAAAGAGCCGCCGCTAGTCGATGAGGAAGAAGATGCTTGATCTAGTCGCGCTGGCTGGCACTCGTCGCAGTCTGTTTCGGAGGGTGTCAGGACCGATGTGTAAGTAGGTCTCTTGTCTACTTTTAAGGGGAGACTCGCATGACGACCGACACGACGATTACACCAGAATTGCTGGAACCAACTGCTTGCTAATTATGAGAAGCCCAAGGACCTGACGGGGGATGATGGGCTTTTCGGGCAACTGAAGAAGGCGTCGATCGAACGCGCACTCGGCGCAGAGCTTGGGCTACGAGAACGGCGATCCCGCCGGCCGCGTTGCCGGCAACAGCCGCAATGGGGCGGGGTGTCAAGAAACCCAGCTTTTCATTGCGACTGAAGCAGCTTTCCAAGCTGTTGGAGGAGCTCACCGTAGCGCGCGAAGTTGCCGGACGCATATTCGCGCTGCATCTCGCCGAACAGTACGCGCGCACGCTCCAGCAGTTCGTTGCCGGTGCCCACGGTTGGCGCGCCGGCTGCGGTAGATGTCGGCGCTGACACACCGACGAGAAGGCGCTCGGCATCCGTGAGCGTGCTCGCCCATTCGATCTTGCGGTCATCTGGCAACAGCTGCCCCAACACCACGCGGGCGAGCATCGGGATCTTGGTTTGCTCCGCCTCGATGTAGACCGGCTCGATCATGATGAGTTCGCTATCTACCAGCGGCAGCACGATAAGATTACCCCGAATGACTTGCGAGCCATGCTGATCCCAAAGCGTCAGATCTCCAGAGAACCGGCTGTCAGAGCTGATCCGTGATTCCACTTGCGCCGGGCCGTCGATGAAAGTTCCCTTAGGGAAGCGGAAGGCGACCATCTTCCCGTAGTTGTCGCCGTCGGAAAGACCGGCGAGCCAGCCCGCCGTCTGGTTCTTGCCGGCGACCGACAACGGCAACATCAGCAGAAACTCAGGCTTCTCAGAACCGGGAAGCTGCGCCGTCACGTAGTATGGCAGCATCGCGATCTCGCTGCTTCGATAGAGCTCGTGGGGGACCTCCCAGCGATCTTCGCGATTGTAGAAGGTGGTCGGATTGGTCATGTGGTAGGTGCCGTACATTTCCGCCTGCACGGTGAAGATATCCTCCGGATAGCGGATATGCCGGCGCAGATTCTCCGGCATCTCGCGCTCGTCCTTGAAAAGTTCTGGCAACACTTGCCGATAGGCATTGATGATCGGATCGTGCCGGTCGAAGACATAAAACGTCACCGAGCCGTTATAGGCGTCGATCACCGCCTTGACGGAATTGCGCAAGTAGTTGTCCCCGCGGAAAGCGGGAAGCGATCCCTGATAGGCTTCGCTGTAAGGATAATTTCCAGACGTCGTGTAGGCATCGAGGATGTAGGAATAGTGGTCCGCATCGGCGACGATGTAAGGATCGTGATCAAAGCTCAGGAACGGGGCGAGCGTCCGAGCCCGCTCGACGATATTCCGGCGCAACATCACTCGGCTTTCGGGCGTGAAATACTCTGAGATGAAAAGCCTCAGGCCGTCGAATTCGCGGGCAATGACTAACTTGCGCCACACGTTAGATAGCAGGATGCCTCCAGTTCCCTGGTACACCGTCTCGGAGTTGGCCTGACCTTGCGGGAAATCGAATTCCTTCTCGGTGGTGTGCACATAGACGCGGTCATCCGTGAGTTCGCCGAAATAAATCTGGCCCCGGGTAACGGACAGATCCTTCTTAGCCTCGACTGGAATGTCATGCGCCCAGAGCATTGGGTTGCCTCTGGCGTCGATCTCATTCACTGGGACCGCAACGATACCGTAACCGTGGGTGTATTTGAGCGCGAGATTGACCCAAACCTGGGCCGGGGCCGGAAGCCGCGTAACATCGAGCTCCCGCGCCGTGATGATGACTTGGCGCACGGCCCCATCGATGACATAGCGATCGATGTCGACCCCGTGAAACGTGTAATAGGGCCGCAAGCCCTGGATCTGCTGCAATTGCGGCTCTAGCGCGCGCCAATCCCAGATGCGCGCGTCCTGCAGCGTCGCGGAGTTTTTCGTCAGCTCGGCTGCCGTTAACGGCGTTGCGGAAACTGCAAATTCCCGCTCCGCAACCGAGGGGCCCTCAAGATTATATGCTTGGCGGGTGCCGGCGATGCTGCTGAGCAGATACGGCAGCTCCAACGTGATCTGGTTCGGCCCTACATAAAAATCCTCGATGCTGGTGGGAACCGCGTACGCTCCCACGAACAGCACCGCCAGCGTCGCGAGCGGCGCGAGCCAATGCGACTGACGCATCAGTAACCAGTTGCGAATGCCCGGACTGGCCGCCGCCACTCCGAGGATCAACGCGGCCGCGAACCAGCATGCGACGGTGAGGTCGTATCCGGGCAACCAGAAATTGACGTCGGCATAGGACGCGCCGGCTACGACCTTTGAATGTCCGTTCAGAACGAGGTGATACCGGGCCAAGAACTGGCTGGCGCCGAAGGCGACGCACAACAGGGCGCCGAGAACCATGCCTTGCCGCAGCCAGCTCACCCACACCGCCCGACTGGGACTTAGAACGGCGACGCTCTGGCGCGGGTAAGAGGCGCCGAATGGATCGCGCCGATAAGCAAACGCGGCCGTTCCGCTGCGCGCCACCATTCCAAGCGCGGCCCAGAGCGCGATCACGACGCAAAGAATCCCAATGGTTATTTCGACGATGTCGTCGTAGAGGGGCAATGCCAACAAATAGAAAGAAAGATCTCGGCCGAACACCGGATCGACCACACCCGCCGGCGTGGCGCCGAGGAACCGCATGAGCGGAATCCACAACGACGTCGCCAGAAATCCAGCCATTGCGGCAAACACGAATCCCGCGATCCAGGGCGCGCTTGTCGGGACGATCGCATACGGCCGGGCCAGTAAGCGCAGGTTGGCGCCTACGAACAGGCCGACCAAAAGCAAGACTGCCAAGAAAATTGCCACACGATATTCAAGAGAAAGCCAATAGCGATGGCTCTGCCCCAGTTCTGCAAACCAGTAGTTCTCAAGCGAAATGCCGAGCGCCGCTTCACAAATGACGACCCCGACAACAGCCGCTAAAATGTACGCGGCGTCGCGATAAAGCCGGTGCACAAACGCACGGTGATTGCCTCGTGCCCCTTGCATGAAAGTACGGGCTAAGGGCAACGCTGCCAACGCCAGCACAAATAGGTAGATGATTTCGAACATCGGTCTTTCTCCGAACCGAGCCAGTCAAAACATCTCGATCGTTTCCGTATCCAGCCTTCCTAAACAGGCACTATTTTTGTCTCGAAATTTTTTTTGCCTCGGCAAAGTGATGCAATAAAGCGTAAAGCGCTTGGGCATGGTTTGATGCAGATCAACCGTCGCCGGTCGCGATCACATTGTCGCGTACGCCACCGCGCGGCCGAAGAGCACCACCTCGGCTCTATTGGGCCGTGGAGGTCCGTCCATTGTCGCATACCGAAGAGGCTGCGGAACGCTGACCCACGCTCTCCCGTATGGGGCGCGCCAAGCGCTTCAAGAAATCAGCCCCGATACCTCGCGGGAGGTCCGCCTCGGCGGCAGCGTCTTCGGTCGTCAGCCCCCGTTGTCAGCGGGTCTAAACAATCGAAACGCGAATATCGCCATTGGTCTGGGACGTATCAAGAAAAACTGTATCATTACGACGCCGCACTCTCACATCGACGCTCGATTGACCGAGCTGCAAGTTGCGCAGAATTACCTCATCCAGAAACGCTGGCAGGCGCGGATTGCGCAGCCGGATTTCTCCGTTGAACGGATCGAATTCTAGGCCAAGCGAAGCTTCGAGCAGCGTGAACGGCGTCGCGCTAGCCCAGGCCTGCGGCATGCAGGCAACAGGGTAGAGCGTCGATCCATAGCCGCGCTGCCGCTTGAAGCCACAGAACAATTCCGGCAGCCGCCGCAGGTCCATGTAGGTGGCGGCACTGAACAAGCCCTCGAAAAGGGTTTCAATTAGCCGCTTGTGTTCGTAACGCGCGAAACCGAGCGCGATAAGCGCATTGTCATGCGGCCAGACCGATCCATTGTGATACGACATCGGGTTGTATCGGGGTTCTCCTCTCGCCAAAGTGCGGATTCCCCACCCAGAGAAGAAGCGCGACTGCATTAGTCCCGCAGCAACGCACGCGGCGCGATCGGAACCGGCAATGCCGCTAAACAAGACCTGGCCCGCATTGGACGTGCGTACCCGGCAGGGGTTTTTGGCGCCATCGAGCGCAACCGCGTAGGTCTCGATCTCCGGGCACCAGAATGCCGCTTCAAAGCGTTCCGCCAGAACGGTCGCTTCATGATCAAGTCTGAGCGCAAGAGCGTCACGCCCAAGGCGGTGCGCCACCCGCGCCGCGCTGCGTTTGGCGGCGTAGACATATCCCTGTACTTCGGCCAGCGCGATATTGCCCTCCGCCAGTCGTCCATCAGCGTGGAATATCGCGTCATGCGAATCTTTCCAGCCTTGATTGGCGAGTCCTTGTTTGGTCGCTCGCCTATATTCAATGAAACCATCGCCGTCCGGATCGCCTGGACCATCGATCCAGTTCAAGGCCGCTTCGATCGCCGGCCACAACGCGGCGATGGTGGCATCATCGCCCGTACGTTCCGCATAAAGACCAGAAAGCAAGACAAACAACGGAGTGGAATCAACACTTCCATAGTACAGGCCAAAGGGCACCTCACGCAGCGCCGCCATTTCGCCGCGTCGCCTCTCGTGCAAGATTTTCCCAGGCTGGGAATCGGCAAGCGGATCGGTCGTCTTGGCCTGATACGCGGCCAGGCACTGCAATACGCCGCGCGCCACGTCCGGGCTCCACCAAAGCATTTGGAGCGCCGTGATTAGACCGTCACGGCCGAATGTTGTCGAATACCAGGGGATGCCGGCGTAGGGATAACTGCCCTGCGGGGTATCCGTGATCAGCATCGCAAGATCGGCGGCCGATTGGCACAACATCTCGTTGAACTGCTCATTCGAAGTTTCAACGGATGTCCTGTCGCGTGTTGCTGCGCGCATCGAGCGGCGTGCCGCTCTGAAACCGCCCAGGAACGGGAGCGGACGGGTTTTTGCTTGATCGCATCCCGCGGTTAGGAAGATTGGCCGCATCTCACCGGGAGCCAGGTGGAGGTCGTAAACGGCGACGCCGCGCGCGAGTTGATCGGGAGGAGGATCAAATGTTAGCGTGGTATGCCGTATTTTTGCGTCAAGGCCGAGATAGCTCAACAGGACTTGGTCGTCGCCTCGAAGCTTTGTCGTGGCGATACCACGACGTTCGCGGTGCGAACCACGCACTTCAAAGAGGTCGGCAAAGTCGTTCTCAAACAATATCGATAGGCGAAGGTCGATCTTCTGGGCCGCATAATTGCGCAGCCCGAACCGTTGATATGCTGTTTCATGCCAGAGGAATGTTGTGCGCAAAATGTGCACAGTGTCCTTCTCGAGTACGACGTGCTGATCAAGGATTAAATCTGGATTGGTCAGATCAACGACCAGGGCCGAATTGTCGTCGCGTATATGGGAACCAAGCAGCAAGGGGCGTTTCTCGTTGATCAGCAATTCGAGACGAGAGAGATACCGCGTGTCCTGAAAGAATAGGCCGTTGGGAGCGCCCGGCGTTGCAACGATATCCCCGTAGCTGTCGAGGATTGCAAATGTGTCGCCATCCTTTAGCGTACGCCGCGACCGGCCTCCGGCCTGCGTCGCAGTAATATAAAACGGGGCCTCAGACGATGCCTCGCTTGAAAGAATCTGCACGGCGGTTTTGGAAGGCATTGCATTCGATAACTGGCCAGTTCGATCATATTCGGGTGGGGCGCGATGAACGGGCTTTAAACCGCGGCTTCCACTTAATACTCAGGCAATCGTCGGCCGATCGTAGAAACGCGCATAACTTTGGCGTCAACTCTCAACGTCTTGGGCTGGGGGTAGGGCTTTCACAACATCGTGGATAAATCGACGCGAATCCTGTTTGGATCGACCGCCGGAGTTCATACCGGCTTGGGGCAAGGCCGGAAGCGGTTTCTCAATCGACAGGGGAATTGATCCGTTGCCGTCGTTGAGACCGTCTCGACCCGGCCAGCGACTCCGCCTTGCGCCGTTGGACGAGCGGATTCTCAACAACTGACGATAAGTACTGACATAATCTTTCGCCATTCTCGTGGCCGTAAATTTTTCTTCAAACCGCCGGCGCACCGCACGGCGGTCGTAAGACAAGAGTGCCGGTAGCGCCGCGACAGCTTCTTGCTCGCTGTCTACCACTGTGCCGGTGATGCCATTTTCGATGATTTCGGGAATCGACCCGCAACGGAATGCGAGCACAGGCGTGCCGCATGCCATGGCTTCGATCATCACGAGTCCAAATGGCTCTGGCCAGTCCACCGGGAATAACAGAGCGCCTGCCTCGCCTAGGAATTTTGTTTTCTCTCGCTCGTTGATCTCTCCGATGAATTCCACGCCGTCGCCATCTATAAGGGGGAGTATTTCATTGCGGAAATAGTCCTCATCGACCTTATCGACCTTGGCTGCGATCTTCAGTCGGATGCCAGCAGTGCGAGCAATCCTAATCGCACGATCCGGACGTTTTTCCGGCGAAATCCGTCCCAGGAAGGCAAGGTAACTTCCCTTTTCGAACACCGGCAGGTGCAAGTCAGGCGGAATGCCATGGTGAATTGTCGTAATGAACTTGGCGTTCGGCAATGGTTTTCGCTGGTCGTCCGAGACAGACACCAGCGGCATTTCGCCGAAGCGAGAATAGAAGGTTCCAAGATCCCCCAAATCCTGTCGGCCGTGCAGTGTGGTCAGGGTCCGCCCTGCCAACGAGCGAAAAAGCGGGAAATGAAATAGATCGATGTGAAAATGAAGAACGTCGAATTCGTCCGCCCGCTCGCGCACGTTATCGATCATCAGCATTGAGTGCAGAATGACGTCGGGGATCGTAGGATCAAGGCGGAGCGCGCGAGAACAACATGGAGCCAACTCGGCGCTTGAGATCGAGTCACCGCTTGCAAAGAGCGTCACGTCGTGGCCGAGTCTGACGAGTTCTTCGCTTAAGTAGGAGACGATCCGCTCAGTGCCGCCATAGAGACGAGGAGGAACGCTCTCAACCAGGGGAGCGATCTGCGCGATTTTCATTTCAACCTTCACTCCCCGCAGATTGCGAACGCGTGCACCGCAGTAATGTTCCGCTCCACTCGAGTAAGGGCGGCTTCATCCAAATCTTTTTGTCGGCATTTAAGAAAGCGGCCCAAGTTGTCCGGCGAATTCGAGCGGATGTCTCGGTTTGAACATGAGGCTAACTAAGCCAGTACAATGGCCGACGCGAGCTGAATGCAGTTGCATTCAGGTGGATATCTTAGAAAAAAATTAGGACGGTCAGCGCGACGAATGACTGCACTGGAATTCGACAATTCCGTTTCTGCTTGGTCAGACCGCAATCCTCGGCGAGTTGTCGGCCGCGCCGAGGCCTTATAAAAATCTAATCAAATAAGCGCGGCTTAGTGCGCCTGCAACAACTGCTTCAGCATCGCATTCCCTACCTGACTAGCCTCTTCCCAGGAACCAAACCGGCCGCATGACTCTTCCACGGAAAGGCAAATTCCTTTGCGGTGAATTTCCCAAGTATACCTTTTTGGCAGGTCATGGCGATGTCTCACTTCGACCCAAAAATCAGCATTGAGGTTTGCGTGCATCATCGTCGTGCCACTTGCTTGTACGCTATCTTCCGATCCGAATCGCAGTGCGCTGGAGGATGATTATTGAGCTTCGATTTAATGCATTTCTGAGCAATATTGCTCACACGATGCAACTTTATTCACTTTGACGTCGCGCCTAGGCATGCGCCAAGTGGACTCTTTTGCGCAGCAGCTTCAAGACAATCTACAGGTCCTGCGAAAAGAGCCCGGTACCGAGTTCGTTTTGACGTTGTCGATCAACCCACGCTCCTAACACTCATGGCATTGCAGCTCTCGTACATCGCGGGTGTTAGCTTCTGGCCCTTCTCGGACATCCGGCGTTGGCGCGCCTTTACGCTGGACCGGGATTTATTGCAGGCGAGCCGCCCTTCCGGGAAGCCCGGAAAATCGCGACTAGGTGCCTTCAAAATCGGCACCCATCCGAATCATGCTAGCTTTTACGTCGATGGCAATATCCGCGCGCCCGGCGGGTCGCGATCGTTTCGGTATTCCTCAATCGCACGCATGATTAGCTTTTTGACGTTCTCGATTGTAACGTCATCGCGTCGCTGGATACCGATCTCCTCGCTTACGTTCTTGGGTTGTTTGGGCTGGCCCGTCACGTCGAAACCGTCGCCGGAGGTGACCGTGACCATCCCACTGCGCGGAACAATCAAATAGGCGCGGCTTTGGTGGCCTTTTCCAGATGCGGGCTTATCTTGCTGACCCTGCTGATCCGTTATGCGGAAAGCAACCGACGCGGGTCGCAAGGTTTGTCCGGTGCGGCCGTATTGCCGAATTTCTACTTTGCCGCCGAGCGGGTGCAGTTTCTGAGCAGCAGCTTGTAATTGGGGGAGCACCACATTGCTCAATACCGCGATGTCTGCATCGGCTTCAGCCTGCAAACGCTTTGCCTCTGTTGGGGTTTCCAGTTCTTGGTCGTGTTCGAGCTTCGCTTTCTTGAACGCGTCACTATAGTCGTCATCACCACCGGCCATGTTGAAGCCTTTCCTCGTTGCTCGCGTTGGCGGCATTCGCACCCCCCGGCGGATTATATTGGACTTAGCCCCGTCGGTTCAGAAGCCGCCGCTTGTCCTGTAGATAAGGGGAGTCGAAACAAAAGTTCAAATCGAGCGCTATCCCTATTGTGCTCAAAACTTGAGTAGCCATCTTTATTAAAGACAAGCAGTGCTTGTTAAAAGCTGCCCATAAAATCGGGACCTACCGAAGTCTCCGTTTTCTTAAATTGGCAGCAGGTGCCGTCGGTAGGCACAACCTTGCACAGCGATTTGCGCTTTGGCGACAAACTCGCCCACCGTTAGGCCAGCGTGGTCAAATGATGGCTGCACACTGGAGCACCATAAGTGACCACTCCCCATTATATCGGTGAAGACAAATCCGACATGCGCAGCATCAAAGCCGGCTGGTATGCGATCGAGAGTGACGGCAAGCTTTCTTCTGGACCTTTTCCCAGCTTGGAGGAATGCGTCACGAGAATCAGTCGGCCGACGAAGTTGCAACAGGGTTGAACTGAGAAATCTTCTCGATTGACGTCTGACGTTGAGGACGGCGTCAGGGGGCTTAACCGAAACCGCCCTCTAAAGGAATAAGTGTCATGACGGACAGCACCACTTCCACCACCAAGACGGCTAAGACTATGAAACCCGCAGCCTTCTCGTTTGGCGTGCAGGACTACGGAATTCCGAAATTTGAAATGGCAAAATTCGACCTTTCGAATATGGAAATGCCGGAGGCATTTCGTGAGATGGCCGAAAAGCATGTCGAGCAAACCCGAGACGCTCTCGCGAAAGCCAGGATCGCGAGCGAGGAAGCAGTCAATTTGCTCGAAACTACCTACGGGTCCGCTGCCAAGCGTGCCACAGACTATAATAACAAGCTTATCGAGATTACCCGGACCAACATGCGCGCCGCCTTTGACAACGTCCAACAGTTGTTAGGTGCGAAGTCCCCGTCGCAGCTTATCGAGCTGTCGACCGGGCAAATGTGCAAGCAATTCGAAATCGTGTCGGGGCAAAGTAAAGAATTCTGCGCCCTCGCTCAGAAAATGGCAACTGAAGCTGCCGGCACAATCAACACAAGCGTGTCCAAGGCACTCAATAAGGCCTGATCGCGAAGCGCCGCCAATTTCGGTTTTCCAAATAACGATCAGCCTCGAAAATTCACCAGTTTGCTTAAAGAAACCGCAGGAGAACACTGATGAAATTCCGACCATTGCATGACCGTGTCGTCGTCGAGCGTATTGATCCCGAAGCGAAGTCCGCCGGGGGCATCATCATCCCCGACACCGCCCAGGAGAAGCCCTCGCAGGGTGAGATCATCGCCGTCGGCCCTGGTGGCCGCGACGAAACTGGCAAGTTGATCCCCATCGACCTGAAGGTTGGCAACCGTGTGTTGTTTGGCAAATGGTCGGGGACGGAGGTCAAGCTCGACGGCGTCGACTACTTGATC
>CAVWBV010000013.1:0-153677 GCA_963753355.1 uncultured Alphaproteobacteria bacterium | reverse complement strand
AAGTTCGTGCGCGAAGGCGGAACCCGCGGCACGTTCAAGGATCGCGTTGTCGTGGATCTGCTGGGCGGTGAACCCGAATATCTCGATCCGCTCAAGGACGAGGCACCGGCCGGCTGGATCGTAACCGGTTATCCTTGGGACGAGGTCGACACACCGGCGAACAAGGCCTTCGTCGCGGCGTATCAAGAGCGCTATCACGACTACCCGCGCGTCGGCTCGATTGTCGGTTACGTCAGCATCAAGTCAGTCGCCGCCGGAATAGCCAAGGCGGGCTCGACCGACACTGAAAAGCTAGTCGAGGCCTTCCGCGGGCTCAAAGTGGATACCCCCTTTGGCCCGATCGTTTACCGCTCAAGCGACCATCAGGCCACCATGGGCGCCTTTGTCGGCAAGCTCACGTTGAAGAACGGCCATGGCACCATGACGGATTTCAAATACGTCGACGGGGCAAGCGTGCTTCCGGACGATGAAGCGGTGAAAAAGCTGCGGCCGGCGTCGGAGGATTGATCCGGTAAGACCAACCGAAGTGCGGTGACCCCTCCCCGCACCTTTGCTATCGTCGCCGCATGAGCTGGGAAGGCCTCGCTTTTGCCGCCCTCGATGGCCTTTCCTCGGCGTCCGGCCTGTTCTTCGTCGCGGCCGGTCTTTCGCTGATCTTCGGCGTCACGCGCATTATCAACATCGCGCACGGCTCGCTCTACATGCTTGGCATGTACATCGCTGTCACGCTGGTGACGGTGATGGGCGGCGCGCTCGGGTTTTGGGGCGGCATTTTATTGAGCGCCGTCAGCGTCGCGGTGTTCGGCGCGGCGATCGAATTCCTAATCCTGCGCCGCATCTATTCGTCGCCTGAGCTGTTCCAGCTGCTCGCAACTTTCGCGATCCTTTTGATCATGAACGATGCCGTACTCTGGCTGTGGGGACCGGAGGATTTGCTCGGTCCGCGTGCTCCCGGACTCGGCGGCGCTGTCGAGATCCTCGGCCGGCGCATGCCGACCTACGATGTTTTTCTCATCGCCGTGGCACCGATCGTACTCTGCATTCTCTATTTCGTCTTCGCGCGGACACGCTTCGGCCGGCTGGTGCGCGCTGCGACCGAAGATCGCGAAATGCTCGGCGCGCTCGGCGTCAATCAAGCAGTGCTGTTTACCGCCGTTTTCGCGCTTGGCTCCCTGCTGGCCGGCCTCGGCGGCGCGCTGCAAGTCGCCCGCGAACCGGCCGATCTGGGCGTCGACCTTGCGGTGATCACCGATGCCTTCGTCGTCGTCGTCATCGGCGGTATGGGCTCAATCGTCGGCTCTTATATTGCGGCCGTGCTCGTCGCCGAGGTGAAGGCGCTTTGCATCGGCGTTGGTCTTGTTCATTTCGCCGGCCTCTCGGTGAATTTTTCCAAGCTTACTTTGGTAGCCGAATTTCTTGTCATGGCGGCGGTGCTGATCGCTCGACCACAGGGCTTGCTGGGCCGTCCGCAGCAAGCGGCCCGCACGTCTGGCGGCGCGGAAGTGCCGATCCGGCCGGCCTCTTTACCGTCCGTCGTTATCGCGGCTGCGATTATCGCGGTGCTCGTCGTCCTGCCGCTGAGCGGAAGCGCCCCACCCTATGCGCTGGTGCTTGGCATCGATGTGGTGATCGCCGCTTTATTCGCGACCAGCCTGCACTTCATCATGGGCCCGGGCGGCATGCACTCGTTCGGCCACGCCGCTTATTTCGGATTGGGCGCCTATGGCGCCGCCCTGCTGGTGAAATGGTTTGCCGTGTCGATGGGCCTCGCGCTTGCAGCCGCTCCTGTGGCGGCGGTGCTGGGCGCGTTGTTGTTCGGCTGGTTCTCAGTGCGTCTCTCCGGCGTCTATCTTGCCATGCTGACTTTGGCGTTTGCGCAGATCGTGTGGTCCATCGCGTTCCAATGGCAGGACCTGACCGGCGGCTCGAACGGGGTGCTTGGCATCTGGCCGAGCGCGCCGTTCGACCAGCTTCCCGCATTTTTCCTGCTCGCGCTGGCGCTGGTCGTCCTCGGCATTTTGCTGCTGCGCCGTATCCTGTTCGCGCCGTTCGGCTACGCCATGCGCGCGGGCCGTGACTCGCCGTTGCGCGCCGAGGCCATCGGCATAAACGTCAAGCGCGTGCACTGGCTTGCTTTCGCTCTTTCGGGACTTGTCTGCGGCCTCGCCGGCGGCATCTTCGCCTTCGCCAAAGGGTCGATATCGCCGGAAACCATCAGTATCGGCCGCTCGATCGACGGCCTGGTCATGGTGCTGCTCGGCGGCATCCAGGTCTTGTCCGGCCCCATTGTCGGCGCCGCCGTTTTCACGACGCTGCAGGATTTTGTCATGCAGCAAACTGAGTATTGGCACGCACTCCTTGGTGTCATCATTCTGGTTTTGGTGTTGGCGTTTCCCGCAGGCCTTGCGGGTTCGTTTCTGCGGCTGACGGCGCGGAGGCGCACGTCGTGAACGAGCTCGCCGTATCGTCGCTATGCAAGAGCTTCGGCGCTGTGCGCGCTGTCGACGGCGTGACTTTCTCGGTTGCCGCCGGCGAATTTCTGGCGCTGATCGGCCCGAACGGCGCCGGCAAATCGACGTGCTTCAACACCATCAACGGACAGCTTGAGCCCGATTCCGGCGCCATCCGCTTCGAGGGCCGCGATATCGCGGGACTACCGCCGCGTGAAATCTGCCGCAGCGGCATCGCGCGCACGTTTCAGGTCGCCGCCACTTTCGGCTCGATGACTGTCGCGGAAAACGTGCAAATGGCGCTCATCGCGCATGCCGGCGAGACCTACGGCCTGTGGCGAAAGGCCAACTCGTACCATCGTGCGCGCGCAATGCAACTTTTGCAACAGGTCGGAATGTCCGGGGCAGCTGGCCGGCCGTGCCGTGAGCTTGCTTATGGCGACGTCAAGCGCGTCGAGTTCGCGATCGCGCTCGCCAGCGATCCGCGACTGCTGCTGATGGACGAACCGACCGCCGGGATGGCGCCGCGCGAGCGCAATGAGCTGATCGGCCTGGTCAAATCGATCGTTGTCGAACGCGGGGTTTCGGTGCTCTTTACCGAGCACTCAATGGACGTAGTCTTTGCCTTTGCCGATCGCATCGTTGTCATGGCGCGCGGGCGGCTGATCGCCGCCGGCGATGCCAAGACGATCCGCAACGACCCGACCGTCCGCGAGGTCTACTTCGGCAGCGGGCGCATAGCGGCGCGCGAGCGTACGCCGTCATGAGCGAGCCACCGGCACTCGCGGTCGATCGTCTCAATGCGTGGTACGGCACCGCGCACATTCTGTTCGACATGAGCTTTACCGTCGGCCGCGGTGAGGTCGTGGCGCTGATGGGCAGAAACGGCGTCGGCAAATCGACCACCATGAAAGCGGTCATGGGACTTTTGCCGCGGCGAAGCGGAACCGTGCGCCTCAACGGCCGCGACGTTTCTTCGCTCAAGCCATTCGAAATTGCCCGGCTCGGAATGGGTTTTACCCCGGAGGAACGGCGCATTTTTTCCGATCTCACCGTCCTGGAAAATCTCGACGTCGGGGTGCAGCCACCGCGCGACCTCGCCGCTGGCGCGCCGGCCAACTGGACCGTGGATGCCGTGTTTGAACTTTTCCCCAATCTTGCCGAATTGCGCCAGCGCCACGGCGGACACATGAGCGGCGGTGAACAACAAATGCTGACGATTGCGCGCACGCTAATGGGCAATCCGCTGGTCATTCTGCTCGACGAGCCGTCCGAGGGCATCGCACCGGTCATTGTCGAACGGATTGCCGACACCATCGTGCAACTCAAACGGTCAGGCCTTTCGATCCTGTTGTCCGAGCAGAATGTCGGTTTCGCGGAAGCGGTGTCGGACCGCGCTTACATGCTCGAGAAAGGACAAATCCGCTGGGCGGGGACGATGGCGGAACTTGCCGCCAATGCCGAGGTTCAGCGCGATTACCTGGTTTTATGACCCGCGGTTATTTCGCTGCGAGTTAGCGCGCTTAGCCGTGCTCAGTCCTGATGTTTGCCGGCGTCGGCGCGTGTTCCGGTATAGCTGATGCGCCAGATGGTGCCGCCGGTATCGTCGGCTATCAGCAGCGAACCGTCCTTCGCGACCGCAAGCGCCGCCGGCCTTCCCCAGACTTCGGCGCGCCGCTCGCCCGATACCCAGAAACCGGTGGCGAAATTTGTGTAATAGCCTTCCGGTTTGCCGTCCTTGAACGGCACGTCCACCACCTTGTAACCGGTCGGCTGCGATCTGTTCCACGAGCCTTTGAGCGCAACGAAAGCGTGGCCTTTGTACTCCGGCGGAAACTGATCGCCCTCGTAGAAGACGAGGTCGAGAACCGATGAATGCGCCTCGAACAGAAGATCCGGGGTGATCGTCGCGTTCACTTTGTCCGGCGCGAGGCTGGCAAATCCTGCCTGCGGATGCTTGCCGATATACGCATAAGGCCAGCCGTAGAAACCTCCATCTTTGACATGGGTGAGGTAATCCGATGGCAAGCGGTCGCCTAATCCGTCGCGCTCCTGCACCAGCGCGTAGAGTTCGCCGGTTTGCGGATGAAACGCGAGCGCCGTCGGATTGCGCATGCCTGACGCAAACGTTGTTTGCTCGGAGCCATCGGCGGCAAAGCGCTGGATGGTCGCCTTCGGCGCAGGCTCGACGCCGACATTGCCTGAAGACCCCACGCCGACAAACAACGCGCGGGTTTTCGGATCGATGACGATGGGACGATTTTGGTGCCCTTGGGCGATGCCGAACACGCCCTTCTTGGTGATCATTCTTGCGCCATACGCACCGTCGACCGGCTTGCGTTCGTTCGGCGGCACCTGATCGACGTGCTGCGTTTCGCTTCGGCCGGCGCGTAAAGCACCGAGATTGTGCGGCACGCTCCAAATGCCGTCTTGATCTGCGACCAGCACGTTGTTGTCGCGCCAAGCAAGGCCGTAAGGCCGGTTCAAGTCCTCGACATGCCGGTCGATCCACGCGGCGTGCCCGCTGCCGTCGTCGCGCAATAATGTGAGGTAACCGGCGCTTTGCTCGGCGACGAGAACGTCTCCGTTCGGCAGCACCAGCAAGCGCCGTGGATTGGTAAGCCCGGTCGCAAAAGCCGTCGCGGTAAAGCCCATCGGCACTTGCGGCGTCTGTCCGTTATAAGGAACCACCAGCGACCTGTTGGTGACGATGGGCCCGGTCTTCGGCGCGGGCAGATCGCTCGGATCAATGCGAAACTGGTGTCCGATCTCATGCTCAACGAGAAAATTCTGCGCCGGATTCGGAGTTGTCTGCCCCTCCTCCGCATCGGCTGCACCAAGCAGTAAACTTCCCGCGATAACAGCGGCAAGAAAAACGACATAGCTGCCGGAATTCTTCAGAAATGCTGTCGATGGTCGCGCCATTGGAATCTCCACGCACGCCCCGCAATGGTTTTTTCGCACATGTACGGATATAGACACCGGCGAAGCGACCACAATATTGCGGAGATTTGCCCTTACCCATGCCAGGCAATGACGTCGAAGTTCTCGTCATCGGCGGCGGTGCCGCCGGCATTGCCGCTGCCCACCGGCTGTGCGCTGCTTTAGTGCCCTGCCTTCTTGTCGAAGCGCGGCCGCGCCTTGGCGGCCGTTCGTTGACGGTGATCGACGAGTCCGGGTTCGCGCTCGACCTCGGCTGCGGCTGGCTGCACTCCGCCGATCGCAATCCGTGGGTCGCTATTGCGCATGAGCAAGGCGTAACCATCGACGAATCGGTTCCGCCCTGGCAGCGCCGTTCGCTGGAAATCGGATTTCCGCGCGCCGAGCAAGAGGATTTTCAACGGGCGTTTCATGCCTTCTTCGAGCGCGTGAGCAAAGCCGCGGACGAAACGCGGGATATGCCGGCATCGGATCTGCTCGAATCTGGCAACCGCTGGAACGGCCTCATCTCGGCGTTGGGCACCTATATCAGCGGCGGCGAGCTGGAATACGTCTCGGTCAAGGATTTCGACCGCTACGAAGACACGGGCGTCAACTGGCGCGTCGTTACCGGCCTTGGATCGGTGATACGCGAACATGCGGCCGGCGTGCCGGTCGAGCTCGAATGCGCGGTGCGTCGCGTCGACCACAGCGGCAAGCGCTTGCGCATCGAAACCGCCAAGGGCGTCTTCACCGCCGACCGCGCCATCGTTTCCGTGCCGACCACCATTCTGGCCGCCGAAGAGATCGAGTTCACGCCAGCGCTGCCGCAAAAGACGGAAGCCGCGGCCGGCCTTCCCCTCGGCCTTAACGACAAGCTCTTCCTCTCGCTAGAGCACGCCGAGGAATTCGGCCACGACGTCCGGCTGTTCGGACATACCGATCGCGCCGCCACGGCGGTTTACCAGTTCCGGCCCTTCGGGCGACCCCTGATCGAAGTGTATTTCGGCGGACGATTGCCGAAAGAACTGGAAAGCGAAGGCGATGACGGATTCTTTCGCTTTGCGGTTTCCGAGTTGACTCATCTGTTCGGCAACGATTTCGCAAAGCGCGTGAAACTGAACCGCATTCACCGTTGGGGCGTCGATCCTTTTGCCCGCGGCTCGTATTCGTTCGCCCTGCCCGATCGTGCCGACGGCCGCACGGTGCTCGCTGAACCGGTCGACAACCGGCTGTTCTTTGCCGGCGAAGCGTGCTCGGTGCATGATTTTTCGACGGCGCACGGAGCGTTGCACACCGGCGTCGCCGCCGCTAATGCCGTAATCGTGGCGCGCAAGAGCTGAGTCGCCGCCGATTAAACTGCGGGCGCTCATGACCGGCTATGCCAGCCGCCGCGGGATCCTAAAAAGTGCGGCGCACGTCGCCGCTCTCGGCGCATTGATGCTGAATCGGACCGGCCTCGCCTCCGCGCGGGAGCAAGGCGCGCTGCGCGCTGACACGACAAACAAAATTGATGCGCTGCTGCACGTCGCCGTAGACGCCGGCGACTTGCCCGGCGTCGTCGCCATGGCGGCAGGCGATAACGGCATAATTTATGAGGGCGCGTTCGGCACGCGACGTTTGCTGGACGATGACGCAATGACGCGCGACACCGTCTTCCGCGTCGCGTCGATGATCAAGCCGATCACGACAGTCGCGGCGCTGCAGCTCGTGGAACGGTACAAACTCTCTCTGGACGCGCCGGTGCCCTCGATTGAGCCGGCGCTCGGCGCGCCGCAAGTGCTCGACGGTTTCGACGAGCAAGGCCGCCCGCAACTGCGGCCGGCGAAGCGACCGATCCTGTTGCGCGAGCTTTTGACCCACACGTCGGGCTTTGCTTACCGGCTATGGGATGCGAAGGCTGTGAAATATATCGAGGCGTTGGCGCGAATGCCGGCGAAAGATCGGAAGAACTTGCCGCCGACGCCCTTGATGTTCGATCCGGGCGAGCGCTGGCAATATGGTGGCGGTCTCGACTGGGTCGGCCGCCTGGTGGAAGTCGCCAGCGGGGAGCCGCTCGACGTTTATTTCCGCCGGAACATTTTTGATCCGCTTGGCATGCACGACACGGCGTTCGTGATATCGCCCGCGCAACAGGCGCGCGAGGCGAGCGGGCATCGGCGCATGCCGGACGGCTCGCTGATCGCGGAGCCGCGCGAACGGCAAATGGCGCGGCGGCGGTTTTCCGGCGGCGGCGGCATCTATTCGACGGCGCCAGACTATTTGACTTTTATCCGCACGCTATTGCACGGCGGGGTTCGTGACGGCTCGCGAATTCTCCGGCCGGAAACGGTCGCACTGATGGGCCGCAATCAAATCGGCCGGCTCGAAGCAGGCCGGATGCGCACCACGGCGCCGCAATTCTCCAACGATGTCGATTTTTTTCCGGGCATCAGCCTGAAGTGGGGCTTTGGCCACATGATCAACATGCAGCCGATCCCTGGCGGGCGCAGCGCCGGCAGCCTGACCTGGGGCGGCTTGTTCAACACCTATTACTGGATCGATCCGCAAAAACGCATCGCCGCCGTGTTCATGACCCAGATCGTGCCGTTCGCCGACCCGCGGGCGCTCGGCGTCTATGGTGCTTTCGAACGTGCGATTTACGCAATGGTGTAGGCGGCTCCGTCGGCTGTTCCGAGGACGGTAATGCCGTTATGGTGCCGCCCTCGATAGAACGCGGACGAGGACGAAAAGGTAATGGCGGCTTCAAGTCTGGCCAGCGGCGAGCCCCTCCATCCGTCGTGCCCGTTCGGGAGCCTGACCTGACGCCGCGGGAATTGATTGCGCGTGCCGCCGCGCTCAAGCCACTGCTGCGCGCGCAACAGGCGGAAAATGACGAGCGCGGCGCCTATTCGCCGGACCTGCACGAAGCCTTCGTCAAGGCCGGCCTGTACCGCACGGTGCAGCCGCGCATGTTCGGCGGTTATGAGTTCGATATTCCAACCTTCTACCGGGCGATGCTGGAAATTGCGCACGGCCATCCGTCGGCCGGCTGGTGCCTGATGCTTTGCGCCTCGCATCCCTTCCTGGTCGCATCGCACTGGTCGGAACGAGCGCAGCGCGAACTATTCGGGCCCGATGGACTCTTTGCCGCGCCGCACCGGGTGCCGCCGATGGGCAAACTCACTCCGGTCGAGGGCGGCTACCGGCTCAACGGCAAGTGGGATTTTTGCTCCGGCATCCCCTATTCCACGCATCTCGTTTGCGGCGCGCTCCTGCCGGTCGCGGAAGGTCCGCCGCAGGCGTATTGTGCCGCCGTACCGCGCGACAAACTCAACATCCTCGACGATTGGGGCGGCGACCAAACGCTGGGCATGCGGGCGAGCGGATCGAACAGCGTCGAGATCAAGGACGCCTTCGTGCCGGCGCATCATGCAGTGCCGCTGCAAGCGATGTTCACCCGGCCTGAAGATATGCGCGACGGCACGCCGGGCACGCGCCTTCACGGCAACCCGATGTATCTGGGGCGGGTTTCCGGCCCTTATCACATCTCGTTGGTGACGACCGTCGTTGGCGCGGCCAAAGCTTCGCTCGACGAGTATGAAGAGATCATCCGCAGCAAAAAGACGACGTTTCCGCCGATCGTCCGGCGGGCAGAGCACGAGGACTACCAGCGCTCGCTCGGGCAGGCCACGGTTCTGACCGACTCCGCCGAGAATCTGATGATCCGCGGCGCTGAAGTTTACATGGAGATGTGCGAACGCTGGGCCAGCGACGGCACGCTGACCACGGTCGAGGAAAACCTGCGGCTGTGGGCGATGATGCAGCAGGCTGGCCGCATGGCCTGCGGCGCGGTCGAGCTTTTGTTCAAGACCGCAGGCACCTCGGTGACCCGCAAAGGCAGCCGCATGGAACGCTACTTCCGCGATGCGCAGATGTATCGCGTCCACCCTTCCGCGCTGTACGAGAATTTTTGGGCGCCCATCGGCCGCGCGCATCTCGGGCTGCCGATCAAGCATTTCCATTTCTAGGGCGATCGCGTCCCGCGCATGCGCTCGTTATCATGGAACAGCAAAAAAACGGGGCGGCCAAAACCGCCCCGTTCACGTCCACCAACGCCTAGTGGTGAGGTTGCCCGTTTCACCAGCTACATACCGGCGTTGATTTCCGTCTGCAGCGTGGCTGCGTTCGCCGCATCGTTCTCCTGCTCGGCCGCGGCCATGGACGCGGTCATGGCGTTGGTGTCGTTCATCGACTTAATCGCCTGATTTTCCGCGTCCGACGCGGCTTGCGCAGCGGCGGCGCCTGAATCCGGTACCGAGGTTTCATAAGTCGGAGACGAGTAATCCGAGCCCGTATACGTTCCCGTTCCGCGCATGCCACGCACGTCGCGGACAAGATTGGCGTAAGGGACCGGTCCACTGCCGAGCATGCCGCGAATGAACTGGGCAACGTCGACGTTGAGCTGATTGCTCGGCGTCAGCCTTCGCACCGCCACGTGCTGGGCTGCGGGCGAGTACGTCGTGCGCGCATGTTGGGGAATGGGATTGGCGGGCGACACCGCCATTGCGGCGTTGACCGTGAGTAACAAAGAACCGGCGGCAATTGCAGTGGTGATGCTTGATTTCATGGCACACTCCTCTTTGTTTCCTATGAGTCGAGAAGGTCCGTAACGGCGATAAGGCTAGGAGCGCTGGTCTTTCTGCCAAATGGCTGCGTCATTAATTCGCGGACATGTTTGTGTTGCTTGGCCCGTCAGCGATCCTGACGTATTGACTCAATTGCTTCGCGAGGTGTCGGCATACGGACTCACTTGGGTCATAGGGCTGCCACAGACGTCCTCTACACCGCTTGCAAGGGAGCGGTGAGACAGGAGGGAGCCATGGTTCAGCAATTCGATCGTGCAACACGCGGACGCACGTACGACAAAAACGCCTGTCCCCAATGCGATGCCTGGCTGCTCGCGCCGGATTGGTCAGAGCACATCAACGAGCGCTGTGTGCGCCATAACTGGTCATGCAGCGCTTGCGGCTATGGCTTCGAGACGACAGTATTTTTTCCGGCGCTGGAAAAGGCGGTCGCCTGAGCGCACAACGTTTGAGCCGCGTCACCGCGGCGGCGGGTAACGATGCTGCCGGCCGTTGAAATCTTCGACTATTTTGGCGTCATCGCGCAGATAGCTCGGCCCTATGAGTGATTTTCCGTGGCCGCCGGGAATATCCAGCACGTAAGCCGGCTGGCATAGGCCCGAGTAGCGGCCGCGCAGCGCCCGCATCAAAGCCTGGCCTTCTTCGATAGTCGTGCGCAAATGCGCCGTGCCGGGCGCAAGATCAGCGTGGTGGAGGTAATACGGCTTGATGCGGCACTCGACCAGCGTCCGCATCAAGGCCCCCAGCGTTTCCACATCGTCATTGACGCCTCGCAACAACACCGACTGCGAGAGCATCGGAATACCGGCGTCAATCAAGCGCGCACAGGCGGCCCGCGCTTTTGCGGTCAGTTCGCGCGGATGATTGATATGCGCGACCACGAATGTAGCCTTGTCCGGCACGCGCAGCGCGCGAACCACCGCCGCCGAAATCCGCTCCGGCGCAACGACCGGTACCCTCGTATGAACGCGGATCACTTTCACGTGGCCAATGGCGGCGAGTTGCGCGGCTAAATCCTTCAGCCGCCGCGCTGACAGGATGAGCGGATCGCCGCCACTCAGGATCACTTCCCAGATTTGCGGATTGTGGCGGATATAATCCAACGCAGCCGCCAGCGCAGTGGGCGAAAGCCCTCGCCGCCCCGGCCCGATCATTTCGCGCCTGAAACAGAACCGGCAGTAGACCGCGCAGGCGTTGACGACCTTAAGCAGCACCCGGTCGGGGTAGCGATGGACGATGCCCTCGACGGGACTATGGACATGATCCCCGATTGGATCGTCGCGTTCCTCCGGCAAGGTTTCGAGTTCGCGCATGTCGGGCACGAATTGGCGTGCGATCGGATCGTGCGGGTCGGCCGGGTCGATCAGGTCGGCCATGGCCGGCGTGATGGCGACCGCGTAACGCGCGGCGACTTCTGTCAGGTCCGCCAGGCGCGCGTCCGGCACCAGCACGTCCCCGCAAAGTGGAGTGAGACCACGCTTCGTCTTGGCGCTCATTGCAAATCTTCCGGCATGGGATTCCACAATACCTGCTCGATGCGGCCTGCACCCGTCGCCAGCATGACCAGACGGTCGAGGCCGAGCGCAATACCGGAAGCCTCGGGCATGGCCGAAAGTGCGGCAAGAAAATCCTCGTCGAGCGGATAACGTTCGCCGTAAATGCGCTCTTTCTCCGCCATTTCCGACTCGAGCCGGCGGCGCTGCTCGGCGGGGTCATTAAGCTCGCCAAACCCGTTCGCAATCTCGACGCCGCAAACGTAAAGCTCGAACCGCTCGGCGACGCGCGAATCACTCGGTGACGTTTTCGAGAGCGCTGCATGGGCGGCCGGGTACTGGTCGAGAATAGTGGCGCGTCCAATGCCGAGTTGCGTCTCGATCTTTTCCACCAGCACCCGGCTGAAAATGTCGCCCCAGGTGTCGTCGGCGCCGATACGGATGTTGGCGGCACGCGCGGCCGCCGCAAGAGCGCCGCGATCGCCGCCGTCGGGGCGCAACGTCGCCAGAAGATCAATTCCGGCAAACCGCGAAAAGGCTTCAGCAACAGTCAGCCGCTCCGGCTCTGCGAAAGGGTCGGCCGACCGGCCGCGGAAGGAAAACTGTCTCGTTCCGGCGGCCTTCGCCGCCTCGGCTACAATCGCCGCACAGTCGGACATGAGTTCCGTGTACGGCTCACTCGTGCGATACCATTCGACGAGAGTAAATTCGGGATGGTGCAGCGCGCCGCGCTCCCGGTTGCGAAAGACCTTGGCGAATTCGAACAGGCGAGGTTCGCCGGCCGTCAAAAGCTTCTTGCAGGCGAATTCAGGCGAGGTGCGCAGATGGCGAACTGAGAACTGACCGTCCGGCGCCGCCAGCGCCGTGGCGAAGCCGTGCAAATGGGTCTCATTGCCCGGCGATACCTGCAGGATACCAGTCTCGACTTCCACGAAGTTTTGGGCGGCAAACCAGGCGCGCAATGCCGCGATAATACGCCCCCGTGCCAGCAAAAACGGCCGGCGCTCGGCATGAACATGCCTGGCCCAAAAAGGCGAAGCGTCGGGCGATTTGGCGGACATTATCCTTGTACTACCGTAACTAACGAAATATCTGGCGATCTCGGCCAGGATGGGTATGTTGCGCCCTGTTTTTAAACCACAACTTCGAGGAACCCGTGAAAGTCATCGCCAGCTCGCTGCGAAAAGGCAATATCGTGGAGATCGACGGCAAGCTCGGCGTCATCGTCACCACCGAGAACATTCATCCCGGTAAGGGAACACCGGTCACGCAAATGGACGTCCGGCGCATCGCCGACGGCGTGAAGCTGTCGTTGCGGTTTAAGACCACCGAGCAGGTCGAGCGCGCCTTTGTCGAGGACCACAAGCACCAATTCCTCTATCAGGACGGCGACGGCTACCATTTCATGAACATGGAAAGCTACGACCAGGTTGCCGTGCCCCCCGATATCATTGGCGATCAGACGGTATATTTGCAGCCGGAGATGGAAGTCACGCTGAGCCTGCATGAGGGTGTGCCGGTCGCGATCGAATTGCCGCCGCGCGCTACGCTGGAAGTGACGGAAACCGAGCCCGCGATCAAAAGCCAGACCGCCGCCTCCTCCTACAAGCCTGCTATCCTCTCCAATGGCGTACGCACCATGGTCCCGCCGTTCGTCGGCACTGGCACCAGGATCGTGGTCAATACTGCAGACGGCAGCTACATCGAGCGGGCAAAGGATTAGCGGTTCCTCGCTGAGGCGATTAGTGCCGTTATGTGCCGAAGCTGGCACCGAGGGCGAAATACGGCTTAGGTATTTTTCGTTGCCGGAGGAAGGTCAACGACCTTCCCTGATGCAGGCGCGCCGACTTTGGCACGCGAGAAAAGCTTTACAAGCCGCCGTCCCGCGGCAATGGCGGGCCGCTCGATCACGACTAAAGTAATGGCCGATAGCACGCACGCGACGCCAACACACGCGGCCGCCGCAGTCCAGCTTGAATAGCCATCAGATATGAGAAAGGCGCCAACCTCAGAAATGACGATGGCATGGAGCAAATACAGACTAGACGAAATATGCCGAAAAAATTCGATCGCTCTCGCCTGAAACAGTACTCGGATGGCCGCGTAAAGAAGTATAGCGCAAACGAGCGGCGCCAGACCAAAGAACGGCGACACGATATCCGGAAACGGTGAGATGAATGGCAGAACGCTCGCGGCGGCCGTCACGGTAGCAAGCGAAATCAACAATAAAACGCCGCTAATCACTTGCCTTTGCCACGCTCCAAACTGAAGGCCCAGATAGCAATAGGCCAGATAATGGGGCGCAACGCCGGACCGTACGCCGAAGGCCCACAATGTGCCAAACAACCCTATGGCAACAAACGGACCGAATTGAATTGCGCGCCGCCCGGCAAGAAAAAGCCAGCGGGACGGTCGCGTAGAACAACATCTCAATGTAGAGCGTCCAATAGACCCCCGACATTCTGGCGACGTGCATCGGGCCGGTTGCAAAAAAACGCATTTGCGATGACGTCCCGCAGTGTCCATCCGCCCTCCAGCGCGACGATCAAAAGGATCGATACCCAATACATGGGTAAGATGCGGAATAACCTGCGGATAGCGAAAGGAAGAAGCTGCGGGTGCTCCGCGTATGTCCGGTCCATGAGAAAACCGGACAAAAAGAAGAAAAGGATGACGCCAAATTGGCCGAAGAACAAAGTCAGCGACTTCGGCACCGACAGAGCGGTCGGCCAGGCATGGCCGATCAGCACCGAAATGATGGCGACGCCACGCAGGACGTCAAGGTTCGCAAGATTGCCGCCGCGAGACGTGCCACTCGACATTCGGCTGCGATCCAGCTTTTCCCCGCGGCTCAAGCGCGGCGCAACCCCTCAATGGTGAAAGTATCGCTGCTAATATTATCTGTGCGAGAATTGCGAAATCAAGGAAGATGAGCGTCGCAAGGACCGATGCCCCCGGCGTTCGGCGGGCAGCTGCTAACGCCGGTATTTGTCATGTGGGCCGACACAGCTCTCAAAGAATGGCACGACTTTTATGTGCTCATGGGCACGGCAGGCGCCACCCTGCTCGCGTTGCTGTTTGTCGCCGTCTCGCTTGGCGCCGGTTATTTGACCGAAGCACGCCAGTCGGCGACCCGCACGTTCATGAGCCCGGTCGTCGTGCATTTCGCCAGTGTCTTCTTCTTATCGGCCGTCGCCTTGTTTCCATCACACCAGGCCAGATTTTTCGCAGCGCTTATCGGCGCCACGGCGTTGATCGGCGCAGCCATCTCGACCTACATCACCGTTCAGGTGGTGCGCACCGACCTGACAAACTATGTCGAAGACTATTTCGCGTACGGCGTGTTGCCCGGCGTCGGCTACATTGCGCTGCTCGCCGCCGCCGCATCGATCTACCTCGAGAAAGACTTTGGGCTCAATGCGCTCGCCGGCGCGCTTTTGCTTTTGACGCTCGTCAATATCCGCAATGCCTGGGACCTTACGCTTGCCATGGCCCGCCGGCGTCGCGGCGAAGATTAAGTGAGACCGGCTACGCGGCGACCCTGCTGGTACGCTTGGCGACCTTCGCGATAATATCGACGCCGCGTGCTTGCGAATAATACGTCGCAAATTTTCAACATCTGATGAGGCGGGCGATGCGAACTGGCGATTTGACCGACTTTCCTTTCAAGAACAACGTTCCCGATCCGCTGCTCTCCGCGAAAGAGCTACCGACGTTCAAATTCGCCCTCGAGCGATCCAAGGGCAAAGTGATGGACGGCAGCTTCGGTAAGGAAGCGACCGTCGCGCAATTGCCGATCTCCAAGGGAATCGCTGGCGTTTCAATGCGGCTTGAGCCGGGTGTGACGCGCGAATTGCATTGGCACGCGACCGCGGCTGAGTGGGCGTTTGTCATGGAAGGTCGCGTGCGCACCACCACGCTCGACCCGCTGGGCCGTTCCGAAATCAACGACTTCGATCCCGGCGACGTGTGGTACTTTCCGCGCGGTTATCCGCACGCACTGTCCTGCCTCGGCAGCACGCCGTGCCATTTCATCCTGATTTTCGACAACGGGTATTTCTCCGAATTCGGCACGTTCAGCATTACCGACTGGCTGGGACACGCGTCGCCGAAGCTTTTGGCGAAGAATTTCGGGGTCGCGGAGGCGACGTTCGGGGGCATTCCCAAGGAAGAGGCTTATTTCGTGCGCGGCGGCTTGCCGCCGGTGGAAGCGGTTTCCGTTCAAGGCGCGCTGTACTCGCCCCCCGAGACCTTCAGATACCGGATGCTGGCGCAAGAGCCGCATTCAATCCACAAATTCGGGCGCGAGTGGCGGGTCGGCTCCAACCGCTTTCCTATTTCGCAGACAATGACCGGCGTCATTCTTGACCTCGAGCCGGGCGGCTTGCGTGAGCTGCACTGGCATCCAAACGCCGACGAGTGGCAATACGTCATCGAAGGCGACTTCAGTGTCTCGCTGTTCGGCTCGCATGGGCGCTACCGCGTCGAGACGTTGAGCAAAGGCGATGTCGGCTACATCCCGCAGGGCTACGGCCACTCGATCGAAAACGTCGGCAACAAGGCCGGTCGCATCCTGATCGGCTTGAACACCGGCAATTACCAGGCGATCGATCTGTCGCAATGGATCGCCAGCAACCCGGCTTATTTGCTCAGCGATCACTTCGGCAAGCCGCCGGCGGTGTTCGAGACTTTCCCCAAGGAGCGCGCCTTCATCTCGCCGCCTGACGGGCGAGGAAACCGCGAAATCGACTAGGCTTCTGCGTTTGCCACGAAGAACGGCAGCCGTGCGAAAGGCACAGGCGTTGCCGGACCCAGTTGATCGCACGGCCGCCTAGGGGGTCGCCTCCGGATCGAGTTTTCCGCCCCCCGCATATGGGGGAGTGACGCAACCATTTCCGGCCGCCATGTTGCGTGTCCATTGGGAGACCATCAAGAATTTCGGTGCTGTAAACATATGGAGTACAAGCGATTTGTCGTGCGGGCATTTGAGCAAGAACCGGGAAAGTGGCGCGCCAGCATCCGGCGCACCGACGGCAAGCCGGTGAAAATCATAGGCGGGAAAAGACTTGATCAAGGCAATATGAGCGGCGACGAACGCACGGCCGCCGCCGCTCTTCTTAACGCCATGGCTGCAATCGATGCGGGAACATCCGCACGCGGCCGGGTGGCGACAGAGAAATTCTGGCGCCGCCGCGGACAGTTTTCCAGGGATCGTCGAGATTAAGCAGCGACAGCGACGTCGCAAGCAGACCGCGGCGCCCCGGCTTAAGTGCCCCCCGGAGTGCCTCCAGATATCCGCTGTGACCGCGATGCGGTCTTTTGCAGTGGCACCTCCAGCGCGTCCGGCAGCCCGTCGAGCATATCGCGCGCGACCAGCTGTTGTGC
Organism: uncultured Alphaproteobacteria bacterium; assembly: GCA_963753355.1. Taxonomy (GTDB): domain Bacteria; phylum Pseudomonadota; class Alphaproteobacteria; order Rhizobiales; family Xanthobacteraceae; genus BOG-931. Next base: position 136,802 of record CAVWBV010000013.1, on the reverse strand, counting down.
GGGCAGACCCGTCGGCTTTATTGCGATTTCACGCGCGACCGCCGATGCCAGGCGATCGTCCCTCAACTTTCCCCACACCCGTCGCACTATCGTTTCGGAAATCGGATGTAGCCCAAGATACACGGGATCGCCGTATCTCGATGTCGAGCCCAGGATGTCGACCTCGCATCCGATACGTCGGTAAAGCCGGAGCTTCGAAGCATCGAAATTGCCGATGATCGATTCAATCCCTGCCCGCATGGCGATTTCGCCCAACGCCGCTATCAAAACCCTGGCGGTAAACGTTATTGCTTCTATTCCACCGGCAAGCACTTTGTCGTCGAGACAAAACCGGCTGCATTCCCAGATGGTCGGGGCGGAAAGATGTACGGCGTCGGGCAGCGTGTCGGAAAACACATCGGCAGCGAGCGTGGGGCCCGTTGTAGGGAGTAGGCGTAGGCTGCCTTTCACCTCGCGGCCGAGATCGTCTGTGTAGATGAGGTAGACGGGCGATTCATCATCGTAGCGATCGCGCTCCTGGCCATCGACCACCCGTACATCCCATTTGAGCCGATCATGGAAAAAACGGGCCCGCTGCCGAAACATTTTTTCCAGCAAATTCGCATGCTGGTGCGCGTTCGAACTTTCAACGACGACAATCACCTCGCCGACTCCTTCGATAATCAGCGGTCGGGGCCGCAACCTTCTTCGTGATATGGCAGGCTTGATATCGCAGCGATGCGAGCCGACAAGATCGGCTGTAAATTTATGAAATACTGCGGGTTAGGAACGGATTGAAAAAACAGATAGCAATTTAGGCGCTTGCTATACGACGAGCAGTCCGAGCTTAACCGCTTTGGTGACGGCCTGCGCCGAGGACACGCAGTCGAGCTTATAATGCACCGACTTCATGTAGTCTCGCGTGGTGTGCGGCGAGATACTCAGGATCGTGGCGATTTCGGTGGTGTCCTTGCCGAGCGCGATCCACCGCAAGCACTCAAGCTCCCGCGGCGTCAGCCGCGGCCGATCCTCGCCGAAAAGCTCGGCGATGACGCGGCCATGCAGGCGGTTGGCGATCTGGATCAGGGCCGGCTGGGTGGCTGCTAAAAACTCGGCCCACTCCCCTTCGGACCCGGAAAACGATACAGCCAACAGGCCGCGATGTCCGTGCTTGGTCGACACCGGGACAGAGTAGCCGTGAGGCCCGACACCGTGCGCGGTCGCATCCGCGAGAAACGCTGCTTCGGGACCGCCGCTGATGCCAAGCTCTCGCCATTCGAACGGCAGCGTGCGCCGAAATCCCTCACGGAGGATCGGATCGACGTCGGAGTATCCCATGCCCAGGTAGCGGGCGAGCCACGAGGCGGGATAGGTCAAGCGGATGTAGGGGTCGGTGGAGGGGCTGCCGCCAAACTTCGACGTAACGTAGACCACGTGATCGATGTTGAGGTAATCGCGGAGCCCAGTGACGACCGCCTGGATGTCGGCCTTTTCTTCAATGATTGAATACGCTTCGGCGAGCCATTGTTCGTCGCGACGTTCGCGCGCCATCATATCATCGAAATGAACGGCCTTCGCGGAACGGCGTTCCGGGCTGCTGTCGCCATTGTGCATCGGACGGCCCGGAGCGTGCATACCGTGACACCAAGTTTAATCGAATGGCTATTTCGCTGGCCGTCCCCAAGACCAGTTTCCGCGTTTGACGGTCTGGAGTCAAACTTTGCGGCTGCGCCAAGCGGGGCAAAAGGTTACACTTGGCGCCATCGTTCCTGGATTTCTGACACGGGCCGCTTCCGCGTAGTCGGCGCACAAGACGCGGCAGTGGTCCGGCCCGGCGATGTGCGTGGCGTCGACCGCACACCGCGCCTTTACTGCAGCATGCGAAGATTTTGCGCCGCCGCCGCATTACCGTTCTGCTGCGCTTTCTCGAGCCAGCTGCGGGCAGCGGCCGTATCGCGGGCGACGCCGCGGCCCTGGCCGTACGCCAAACCAAGCGCATTCTGCGCATCGGCATTGCCGCTATCGGCCGCCTTCTTGAACCACTGGAAGGCGTGCGTCGGATCGGCCGGGGTAGCTAATCCCTGGTCATACATGGCGCCGAGATAAAATTCGGCCGCCGCGTTTCCGCCGTTCGCGCCTTGTTGGAAATAGCTGAAGGCTTGATCGAGGTTGCGCTCTACGCCCGTGCCGTTGAGATAAGCTTCGCCGATCCGCATCTGCGCGTAGGCATTCTTTTGCGCCGCTGCTTTGCCGTACCAATTCAGCGCCTCCGTCTGATTGAGGGCAAAGCCGTCGCCCGACCGATAGGCATCAGCGACCTGCGCTTCGCTGAAGGAATCGCCATGATCGGCAGCGCGCTTGAACCATTGCAGGGCGTAAGTTTTATTGGCGGGACTGCCCAGACCTGCTTGATTGGCCCACCCCAGCATTCTCTCGCCCGCAGGATTGCCCTGATCGGCCGCTTTTCGCGCCCAGAAATTTGCCTTGGAGTAATCGGTGGGAACCCAGCGGCCCTCATAGTATTTCGCCGCGAGGTTCTGCTGTGCGATGGAATGGCCATGCTCGGCGGCTTTTTCATACCAGCCGATAGCAGTGTTCATATCGTTCGCGACGAGCTTCGCGGGGGCTTTGAAGTCCGGATCGAACAGCGTCCCAAGAGAGAATTGCGCCCCAGCGTTGCCGCTGTTGGCCATCTGTCGAAGGCGGTCCAATGCTTGCGGGTCGGTCTCCGCCTGATTGCGCAAGGCATCGAACTGCGCGGCGGTCATGACCGGAATTATCGGCTTCGCCCATGGCGCGGCGGCCTCGCGAACGTTCGAGGGGCTGGACAAAAGCCAGCCGGCAATGAGCAGGCAAGCGACTTGCGGCCAGACCACCCAGGCCAGGCGATACCACGCATCGCTCTGCCATAACCCGGCGTGACGCTGAAGCGCGCCCGCCGCCGCGCTCAATTGACGGCTCCCATCGCTTTTTCAAGATCTGCAATTTGCAGCATCGTCAGATCGGCGGATGGATCGGCGGAGACGCGCATGGCCTGCGCCTCCCGCGCCTTTTCGAGAAGCGTACGCATTTCGCGTGCGTTGCCCCAATTGTCCCGCCTCGCATTCTCCTCGACCCACGGGCGCAACTTGGTTTCGAAGTCCTCTGGGAACTGGAAGTTCTGTTGCTTCGCCATCCCTTTGATGATGTCGCACAGCTCCTGCGGCTGATAGGCCGGAAACTCGATGGTTTTGGTAAAGCGGCTGGCGAGGCCCGGATTGGAATCAATGAAGCGCCGCATTTCGTTGGGATAGCCTGCGACAATCACGACAATACGGTCGCGGTTGTCCTCCATGAACTTGAGCAACGTGTCGATCGCCTCGCGGCCGGTGTCGCCATAAGTCGCGCCCGGCGGGCCGGCGAGCGTATAGGCCTCGTCGATGAACAGGATGCCGTCCAGCGCCTCCTTGCATTTGTCCAGCGTCTTTGGCGCCGTCTGCCCGATGTAGCCGGCAACCAGACCCGCGCGGTCGGTCTCCACCAGATGTCCTTTCCGCAGCACGTGCAGGAAGCGATAGATTTCGCCGAGCGAGCGCGCGACTTGTGTCTTGCCGACGCCGGGCGGACCGGTGAACACCATGTGCAAGCTCATGGGGGTGACCGGCAAATTCTGCGCACGGCGTTTTGTTTCGACTTGCAGGCGAGCGATCAATTTATTGACCTCGTCTTTTACCGGCGCCAAGCCGATCATCGAATCGAGGTCTTTGAGCGCATCTTCCGCGGTGCGACCCGGGGCTACGTCCTTTGGCTCGGGAACCTTCAATAAGCGCAAATCGGCGACGTTAAAAGCATCCGCATCATCATCTGCGGTGTCGTCATCGCCTTGGGCAGCTGGGCGAATGGCCTTCATCGCCTGTAGGATATCCGCCGTTTCCAGCGTGGTGAGGTCGGCGGAGGGATCGGAGGAGATGCGCATCGCTTGCGTCTCGCGCGCCTTTTCCAGAAGCGTGCGCATTTCACGCGCGTTGCCCCAGTCTTCCTGCTTGGCGCACCTTTCGACCCACGGCCGCAGCTTGCTGTCGATGCTGTCAGGAAATTTGAAGTTCTGCTGCTTTGCCATCCCTTTGAAAATCTCGCAGAGCTCGGGCGGTTGATACGGCGGGAACTCAATGGTCTTGCTAAAGCGACTCGACAGCCCGGGGTTGGAGGAAATGAAGCGGCGCATTTCATTGGGATAGCCCGCGACAATGACGACGATGCGGTCGCGATTGTCCTCCATGAACTTCAATAGCGTATCGATCGCCTCGCGGCCGAAATCCCCCGTCGAGCCAGGTGTGCCGGCCAGCGAATAGGCCTCGTCGATAAACAGAATGCCGTCGAGCGCCTCTTTGCATTTCTCCAGTGTCTTGGGGGCGGTTTGCCCGATATAGCCGGCAACCAAATCCGAACGGTCGGTCTCCACCAGATGCCCTTTTCGCAATACGTGCAGCGACCGGTAGATCTCGCCGAGGGCGCGCGCGACTTGGGTCTTGCCGACGCCGGGAGGGCCGGTGAACACCATGTGCAAGCTCATCGGCGTCACCGGCAGATTCTGCGCCCGGCGCTTGGCTTCGACCTGCAGGCGCGCGATCAATTTGTTGACCTCCTCCTTCACCGGCGCCAGGCCGACCATGGCATCGAGGTCGTTCAAGGCGTCCTCGGCGGTGCGCGCAGGCTTCTGCGATGTGCCCTCCGGGATTCTCAGTAGCCGCAACCCTGACAGGTTGAGCGAGCCGCCGCCTGCATAAGCAGCTTCGACATTGCTCGTCGCCAGGCGCATCGCGATGTAAGTCACCCCGGCGCCGACCAGCAGAATGCCGAGCGCAATAAGAATTTTGCCAAACGCCGCAACGGACCAGCCGCCGTGGGAAATCCACCCGATGAGTCCGGATTGTGGATTGATCAGCCAAGTTCCAACGACGAGCGCGGCGACCGAGCCGAAGAACATGGCGAAGGTTTGATTCTTGAACAGGCCTTTCATGGAAGCGCTCGTTCTTTCATTGGCAGGGGTTTCCCGGCTTCCAGATAACGTTGCGGGCGGCCGAGCCGCTCACCGTTTCGACGTTCCAGGTCGGATATAGCGAGACGAGGGCGCCGCTTGCGTTGCCCTCGATGCTGATCGTTCCGTGCCCCGTCGGATAAGGCGCCGGATAGGGAATCGCAACTTGTTGCGGGGCATCCGTCATCTGGTACGGCGGAGACACGTAGTTGCCCGATCGGATCCTGATCACGCCGCCCGCCGCGTCAGGCCTTTTTGCAATCCGGACATAGGCGAGCGGGACAGTGCAGTTCTTCGCTCCCGCGGCCAGCTGCCCGGCCGTTGCCGGATCCAACGTCTCGGTCGCCGCGGGAATGTCACTCGCTGCTACAACAGAGAGATTGGAGGCGTCGCCGGTCGGCGCGCTGTTGGACACCAAGAACAAAGCGCCCGCCGTCACAAGCCCCCCAGCCAAGGCGACAATCGCGGCCGTTAACGCGCGGCTCCTCGGCGCCGGCGGTTGGGCTTGCCCACGTCCTTGTTGTGAATTCGCGGCGGCAGACTGTTCATTCATTGGTTATTCGTCGCGCTGGCCTGCGGCATCGTTTGAGCCAAGCCGCTCGCCGCCACTAAAATCTAACTTACTTTGAAGCTTTAGTTCAATCTCCAGCATTCTTTCGAAGCAATGCTTTGCCGCTGGAGGCAGTCCCGGTCCGCTCACCGCAGAGAAAGCCTCGTGCCCCACACGCTTTTGTGCGTCAGGGGTCACAGGGAAGGCGACCTTGTGCTTTTTCGCGCCGCCGATGGACGCGGCCCGCGCCAATCTCGTAGGCTACCGGCACCCGCCATCGCGGGAATCGGCCATGAGCCGCGATGCCAGCGCGACCACGCAAACTTCAGTTGTGTAGAGAGCCCCGCAATATCCGCCTAGAAAAACGCCAGCGTCCGGATCTCGATGCTCTCGCGAGGGCGCGCGTTCGACGGCGAGGTCGGATCATCGAATGCGGTGTGCGCGGTCCAGCGGGCGCGGCCGTCTTTCTCTGAATCGAACACTTTGAATACAATCGCTTCGTCCCGGCGCATGCGCGGAAACCAAAACCATTTGTGATTAGGATTGAACGTGATGGCGTAGGTTTGGCCCACGCGGTGCTGGTAGCGCCGCTCGGAGATCACCAGATCGTCGTCGGAGACACTGCGCGCGTCGCAGATCGCCAGCGGAAAACTTTCGACGGGAAGCCGAATTGGCCGCCACACCTGGACGACGGCGAACCGACGCTTGAACAACTCTTCCGCTTCGTCGGGAAGAATATCGCGCACCCGCTGCGGCGCGGACCATTCGGTATAATCGTTGTGCACGCGCGGCACCACTTCGCGGATCTTGCGCTCTTGGCGCATCGCGTCGTCGGCAGTCCGTAGCGTGTGGTCGAAAATCACGACACGCTGGGCACCGCTTTCGGCTTTCACCAGCGCTTCCATTTCCGGATAGTAGGTGCGGCGCACCTCGGCGTCGTCGAAGAAGTCGGCGACTTTGGTGTCGTGCGGAACGAAGCGGAAGCCTTCGCGCTCGAGCTTGAAATCCTTGGCAAACGGGCGGCCGTTATGAAGCACGACCTTGTGTGGATCGGGTTTGCCGTTACGCATGTCGACCGTTCCCCCCGCCCCGGCCTCGGTGACGATTTTTTCGCCCGTATCGATGAGATAGTTCAGTGTCGCTTCGATCTGCGGAACGGTCTCCAGCGCCGCCGGCCGCTCAAGAACCTGATCCATGGTCCGCTCCTTCGCGTATTGCGCGACAAATTTCACTCTACCTAACATAAACCGCGGCCGAAGCCCCGGTAAGATGCCGCGGTCAGCGCGGGCTTCAAATCCGCCATGCACGCCCGGCGGGCGCAACCATCGCGCGTTCTCCCAACGCTTATTCCGCTGATTTTCGCTACTACCTGAACGCATTTGCGAAGAAAAAATTTCCTATCCAGGACGAATGGCAACTGACATAACTTGGCAGCGCGCGGTTCATGCCGATAGTGTGGTGGTTTCCTTCCGGTGCGCGGTGCGGTCCCTTGGCCAAGCGTCGTCAGAGCGGCTTCTTTCCCGGCGTGATGCTTGTTGGGGCGCTCGTGGCCGGCTGTCCGTCAATCGCCTTGGCGGTCAATTGCAAGCCGAATCATTTCCGGCCGGCCGCCTTCCTCCACACCATGGGGCGCTGCGAGTTCGACCCGGCAGCGCTGAGCTTTCGCGGCGCGCCGGCCGATCAGGCGAGATGCCTGATGCGAGGCGTGGACAGTTCGCGCAATCTCGGACCGGAGCTGGAAAGCTTGCCGCCGGGGCTTGCGAGCCGCGTCGGAGCCGACACCGGACTGCCGCGCCGGGACGCGCTAAGCGCTTATCTATCGAAACAGAACCTTGAGTGGGATTTTGCTGCCTACCTCTGGCAGCCGTTGTCGCGCGCCAACGATAACGATCCGAACGCGCCGATGGCGCGTTACTTCGTCATCCATGACACCAGCGGACCGAACTACGGGGCACGTTCGTTTCCGGCCGATATCGATGACACGTCGCGCATTAACGATCTCACCCATTTCGAATGCTCGGACGGACACGGCAAGGCCCACGTCGTGGTCAACCGCGTCGGTGGAATGCTGCTCAACCACGAACTGGCGACGCCATGGCGCGAAACCAAATTCGAGCTCGCGGCAAACTTTTCCGGTGCGCTGAAAGGCTTGTTTCTGCACACCGAGCTGGTTCAGCCGCGGCGCAGTGCTTCGCGGCGCGGGCGTGATGATGCGCTCGCGCCCAATCCCGGTTTCACCACCGCGCAATACGATCGCCTGGCGCTGCTTTACACCGTCGCCAGCGTGCGCGCCGGACGCTGGCTCATCCCGGCGTTCCACGCCGCCCTCGACGCCGACATACGCAACGGTCACGACGATCCTTTGAACTTCGACGTTGCAAGCTTTGCCGCGAGCCTCGACCGCCTCGTTGGCGGCTTGCAAGAACCCGCGGCGCCGCCAAATCCCGAGCAGCCGGTCGCGGCGGCGACGCCTCCACCCTCCCCCGCCTATTCCCGGACCATTACCGCTCCGTCCGCTCTGGCTGCTATTGTCGAGCCCGAAGTGCGCGCGCCTGGTGCGGCCGCGCCCGCGATCGAACCTCTGCAGGACGCAGCGCGTGAGAGCGATAGCCCCGGCGAATCCAAAGACGAGAGCAAAACTGAAAAAAGCAATGACGCCGGCGTCCAGCATTGCCAGACGTTCTTCTTTAAAGGCCATCGTCGGCGCCTTTGCCGGCCTGATGTTGCCGAGCACAGCCGGCGCGCTATCGTCCGGGCGGTTGCCTTTCGATCAGTGGATCGCCGAGTTTGGCGCCAAAGCAACGGCGCATGGAATTACGGAGGAAACGTACGCGCGGGTCATGCGCGGTTTACGCCCTGACGCGACCGGGCTTGAGGCCATCCGCAGCCAGCCCGAATTCACCGAACAACTCTGGCAGTATCTCAATCGGCGCGTGTCCGACTGGCGCGTCCTCACCGGCAAGCAAAAAGCCAAAGACTATGACGCGCTGCTCACGCGCATCGAACGCGATTTTGGCGTCGAGCGCGGCGTCATGCTCGCGGTTTGGGGAATTGAATCGAGCTATGGCGATCCGGTCGTGCAGGAACGCTATATGCGTCCGGTCATTCCGTCGCTGGCGACGCTGGCCTGGGCTGAGCCGCATCGCCGCACCTATTGGGAACAAGAACTGATCAACGCGCTCACCGTCGTTCAGAATGGCTGGAGCACGCCCGCCGAAATGGCCGGCTCCTGGGCCGGCGCAATGGGCCACACTCAGTGGATGCCGGAAGTCTGGCTCAATCTCGGGATCGATTATGATCACGACGGAAAGGTTTCTCCGTTCGGGCCGCCCGACGACGCGCTTGCGACAACCGCGAAGTTTTTTGTCGAGCGCGGCAAGTACCGGCGCGACGAACATTGGGGCTATGAGGTGCGCATGCCGGCAGGATCGGGTCATGCCACGCGCAGTTACACTGAGTGGGAGAAGCTCGGCGTCGTGCGCGCCGACGGCCAGCCTTTTCCGGAAGACAAAGCCAAGACGCGGCCATGGACACCGGTCCCGGGCGGTCCTGCCTTCCTGTTGGGGCCGAATTTTTATGCGGTGCACAGTTACAACCCGTCGATGAATTACACGCTCGCTCTGGTCCATCTGGGCGACCGCATCATGGGCGGCGGCGAATTCGTGCAAAAGTTCCCGGGTGGCGAACGCACCCCTACGCTGGCCGAGGTGCAGGAAATTCAGCGCCGGCTGACCGCACGTGGCTTCGATACCGGCGGCACCGACGGCCGCGCCGGCAATGACACCATGGTCGCGGTGCGCAACTTCCAGCGGCAGAATGGCATCGACCCCGCCGACGGCTATGCGGGTGTGGGACTTCTGGCCCGCTTGCGTCAGGGCTCGTGATCCGTCTCGATCAGTGCTATCCCTCCGCGCTTATCGAGGAGCCCTGAATGTCCCCCTCGCCGTCCGCGAACGCGCGTCCGACAACTACAGTCCCCGCCTCCGATGAATCTATAGCTGCCCTGGAGCGGCCGCGGCCGGCCGGGGTCAACGCGCCGGCCTTTGGTAGCGACGTCGTCGCCGACGCGCTCCGGGCGCTCAACATCCCCTATATCGCGGTAACGCCCGGAGCGAGCTATCGCGGCTTGCACGACAGCATCGTCAATTATCTTGGCAATGCCGGCCCGCAGATGCTGCTTTGCGTGCACGAGGAGGCCGCAGTGGCTATTGGGCAGGGCTACGCCAAGGTGACCGGCACGGCGATGGCGGCGGCGGTGCACTCCAACGTTGGGCTTCAGCACGCCACCATGGCGGTGTTCAACGCCTGGTGCGACCGCACGCCGGTGCTCATCCTCGGCGCCACCGGTCCCGTCGACGCCGCCAAGCGCCGGCCGTGGATCGACTGGATTCACACCGCCCGCGATCAAGGCGCACTGGTGCGCGAATACACCAAGTGGGACGACCAGCCGGCTTCGCCGGCCGCGGCGCGTGAAGCGCTGCTGCGCGGGACCTGGATCGCCAACACCGCGCCGCAAGGCCCGGTTTACGTCAATCTCGACGCCGAAATGCAAGAGGCAAAGCTTGCCGAGCCGCTGCCGGCGATCGACGCGGCGCGCTATATGCCCCCGATTGCGACCGCGGCGCCGGCTGGTGCGCTGCGCGAAGCTGCGGCGCTTCTGAAGTCGGCCAAGGAAGTCGTGATCTTGGCGGGACGCGCCTCGCGGCACGACGAGCCGTGGCAGGCCCGCATTGCGCTCGCCGAAGCGCTCAGCGCCAGCGTCGTCACTGACCTGAAAATCGGCGCAAGCTTCCCGACCGATCACCCATTGCATGCCGGCGCGCCGCGTGACGTAACGCTTGAAACCGTGCCGGCACTGCGCACCGCCGACGTGATCCTGAGTCTCGATTGGGTCGATCTCGCCGGCGCCCTGCGCGGCCTGGGTCCCGCCCCATCGGCGAAAATCATCCAGATCTCGCTCGACCACCGCATCCACAACGGCTGGAGCATGGATTATCAGGCGCTACCGCCGGTCGATCTTTTTCTCTCCGCCGATCCCGATCTTGTCGTGGCGGACCTCGTGCGCGAAATCGGCGGCGGCCGTCCACGCGCCGCCAAGGAGCGCCCGGCTCCCGCGCCCGATCGCGAGCCGCAAGGTTTCACCAACGAGAACATCGCGCGCACGCTTCGCAAAGTTCTCGGCGACCGACCAACGAGCCTGACGCATCTGCCGCTGTCGTGGGAAGACCGCTGGTGGCCGTTCCGCCACCCGCTCGATTTTCTCGGCTCCGATGGCGGCGGCGGCGTCGGCGGCGGTCCGGGTATTTCAGTGGGCGCCGCACTGGCGCTGAAGAACTCCGGCCGGCTTCCGGTCGCGATCTGCGGCGACGGCGACTTCCTCATGGGCGTGACCGCGATCTGGACGGCGGTGCACTACAAAATTCCCTTGCTGTTTGTCGTCGCCAACAATCGCTCGTTCTATAACGACGAACTGCACCAGGAGCGCATGGCCCGGATGCGTTCGCGCCCGGTCGAGAACAAATGGATCGGCCAGCGCATGGCCGATCCTGAAATCGACATCGCCGCCATGGGCCGCGCGCAAGGCGCGCAAGGTTTCGGACCGGTGACCGACCCGACGAAGCTTGCCGCCGCGCTGCAAGAAGCGATCGCCGTTGTCGATGCCGGCGGTGTAGCTGTCGTCGATGTGCGCGTCGAGCCCGGCTACAACGCTGCCATGACCGCGGCCATGACACGCGCGAAGAATTGACGCGAGCAAAAAACTAAAGTGGAGGAAATCTGATGAACACCGCAGTCCCGCTCAAATCCGTTAAAGCCGAGCCGCTGCGCCTGCCCGATCATCGCGACGCGTTCTACGGCGGCGCCTGGCATGCGCCGAAATCCGGCCGCCACGTCGACTCCATCAATCCGGGCACCGGCGAGTTGCTCGGCGGCGTCGCCGATTGCGGCGCAGACGACATTGACGCGGCCGTCGGTGCGGCGAAGAAAGCCTTCGACGGTTGGCGCAACACCCCGCCGCTCGAGCGGGCGCGGCTTCTGAAGCGCGTCGCCAACGTACTGCGCGAGCGCGCCGACGAACTGGCGCTGATCGACGCCGCCGACTGCGGCAATCCCGTGACCGAGATGGTCATGGATGCGACCATCGCCGCGGCGCAGATCGAGTTTTATGCGGGGCTGGTGACCGAAATGAAGGGCTCTTCCATCCCGATGGGTCCGGGCTCGGTCAATTTTTCGGTGCGCGAGCCGCGCGGCGTCGTCGGCCGCATCATTCCGTTCAATCATCCGTTCATGTTCTGCGCCGGCAAAGCCGGCGCGCCGCTCGCCACCGGCAACACCGTGGTGATGAAGCCGCCGGAACAGGCGCCTTTGTCGTCGCTCCGCCTCGCCGAGCTCATCGGCGATATTCTCCCGCCCGGTGTCTTCAACGTCGTGCCCGGTGGGCGCGAAGCCGGCTCCGCGCTGACGACACACAAAGACGTCGCCATGATCGCGCTGATCGGCTCGGTGCCGACCGGCCGTGCGGTCATGAAGGCCGCTGCGGATACCCTTAAACCGGTGATGCTCGAACTCGGCGGCAAGAATGCGCTGATCGCCTTTCCGGACGCCGACCCCGACGACGTCGCCGGCGGAGTGGTCGGCGGCATGAACTTCACCTGGTGCGGCCAGTCCTGCGGCTCGACCAGCCGCGCCTTCGTGCACGAGAAGATTTACGACGCCGTGCTCGAGAAGGTGAAAGCCAAGATCGCCCACTTCAAGCCAGGCGTCGCCACCGATCGCTCGACGACAATGGGATCGATCATTTCCAAGTCGCAATACGAGCGCATTCTCGGCTTCATCGAATCCGGCAAGCAGGAAGGCGCCCGGCTGTTTCACGGCGGCGGCAGGCCCTCCGATCCGGGCCTGGCGAAGGGCTTCTTCATCGAGCCGACGGTGTTCGCCGACGTGCAGCCGAACATGCGCATCGCGCGCGAGGAGATTTTCGGCCCGGTGCTCTCGATCTTCAAATGGAAGGACGAGGCGAAGATGCTCGAGCAGGTCAACTCGGTCGAATACGGGCTGACCGCTTCAATCTGGACCAATGACCTGTCGACCGCGCACCGCACCGCCTCGGCCGTGCAAGCCGGCTTCGTCTGGATCAACGAAGTCTCAAAGCACTTCCTCGGCGCGCCGTTCGGCGGCTACAAGCAGTCAGGCATCGGCCGCGAGGAATGCTTCGAGGAGATGCTGGCCTACACGCAGGAAAAGAACATCCACGTGAAGCTGAAGCCGGTTAAGGCATAGCTGTCATTCCTGGACGCACGCCCTTCGCCGCCGTTGACCGCACGCTCGAACCTACTTGTGGCGTGGTGCGCCTGGCGCCTCCGTCGTTTGTTCTGCGCGGCGCACCGTAACAGAACGTTCCGCTCGATCGCGCCTAACGCCGAGCTAGATTTTTAAGGGGCAAAGCCGCCGAAGGTTAATGGACGTGTACTCGCTTGAGGAGGCCGCCCCCGCTAGCAACCAAAAGGCACGATTTTGTTTTCGGCGTCATGCCCGATGTCGGCGCGTCCCAGAAAGGGAATCCCGGCTCTGTGGCACCAGTATCGCGCAATCTCTTCTTCGTTTAACCCGAAGTCCGGGTCGTTGGGCGTGATGCTGCTGCAACGGCCGAGCATAATGCCGGACGCGCGCCGGACGTTGGCGCTGGCGGTGATGTGAAACAGCGAGCGATCAATTCGATACATCGCCTCCCCTACTTCCTCCAGCATGAGCACATGGCCGTCGAGGTTAGGTTCGAGCGGCGTGCCGAGCAGGTGGCTCAACACCGTTATGTTGAACGCCGCGGTCTTTCTCGCACCGTCGACCGCCGGTTCGAGTGACTCGGGTGCCCGATCGATCATCCACGCGAGTGCCCTCGCAACCGCTTTGTCCCCGCCGTCGCGGCGGATGTCTTGCGCGACCGGGCCGTGCGCGACGCCCGCAAATCCGGCACGGTACAGAGCCGCAAGCAGCATGCCCGCATCGCTATAGCCCAGGTAGGCTTTTTCCCGCGACGGTTGCCGCAACCGGGGCATAATCGATTCGACAACGCGGCACGACCCGTAGCCGCCGCGCGCGAACCACACTGCGTCGTAGCTCTCGTCGTTGGCAACGTCGAGGAAAGCCTGGGCGCGAGTCTCGTCGTCACCGGCAAAATGCCCGTGCGACGCGAAGCACTGCGGGTGGAATACGACTTCCGGCGTCCGGTCAGGATAGAGACGCGCCGCCAGGGCCGGCACGCTTACAGCGACGTCTTCGGACATGCGTGAGGCGGGCGCTACAACACCGATCTTGCATTTGTCCTCGCTCATGCACGCGTGCCGCTCGAGTTGTTCCTCATGGCCAATGTTTGTAGATTTCGCCGATGTCCCAACATGGAGATTACTTTTTCTGCGGCATCGGCGGTAGCGGCATGACTCCCCTCGCCCTGATCATCCAGGCGCGGGGCGGACATGTCGAGGGCTCCGACCGCGCGCTCGACCAGGGACGCAATGGCGAAAGATTCGATTTTCTGCGCTCGCGCGGCGTTCTGCTCCATCCACAAGACGGCAGCGGCATTCGCCGCGACGGTCAGACCCTGGTCACCTCTACCGCCGTCGAGGAGACAGTGCCCGACGTGAAGGCTGCGCGGGGCGTTGGCGCCGCGATCATGACGCGCGCAGAGCTTCTCGCCCGACTGTTCAACGGAGCTGCCCTCGGCGTCGGCGTCGCCGGGACCAGCGGCAAGTCGACCACCGTCGGCATGATCGGCTGGATTTTGCATTGCGCCGGAAAAAACCCGACGATCATGAACGGCGCCGATATGAAGAATTTCATGGATTCCGGCGCGCCATTTGCGAGCGCGCGGGTTGGCGATAGCGACATTTTCGTCAGCGAAGTCGACGAGAGCGACGGCTCGATCGCACTTTTCAAGCCGGACGTGGCGGTCGTGAACAATATTTCGCTGGACCACAAGTCGCTCGACGAGCTGCGCGGCCTTTTCCAGGACTTCGTCGCCAAGGCGCAAACCGCAGTATTGAACCTCGACAACGAGGAGACTGCAGCGCTTGCCGGAAGCCTTAAGGGGGGACACGGTGTGACCTATAGCTTGCGTTCCGCGCAAGCGGATCTCCTGGCTTCGGCGCCGACTCCCGCGCCAGCGGGAATAGTGTTCCAGGTCAAGGCGCGCGAAACCGGTGAGACAGTCACGGTGGACCTCAAAGTTCCGGGCCTGCACAATGTCTCGAATGCGCTTGCCGCATTGTGTGTCGCAAGGGTTTGCGGCGTCGGGCTTGCGGAGGCGGCGTCCCATCTGAGCAAGTTTAGCGGCATCCGCCGGCGACTGGAGGTCGTGGGCACCGCCAACGACGTCACGGTGATCGACGACTTCGCCCATAACCCCGACAAGATCGCGGCGACGCTACATACCCTGCACGCATTTCCCGGCCGCTTGTTGCTGATGTTCCAGCCTCACGGTTACGGTCCGATCCGCTTGATGAGAGACGCCTTGGTGGATTGCTTCGCGCGCGACCTGAACCAGGCAGACGTTCTGCTCATGCCCGAGCCGGTCTATTTCGGCGGAACCGTCGACCGGAGTGTTGGAAGTCGCGAAATTATCGCCGCCATCAAACAGCGCGGCCGCAATGCGCTGGCCTTTCCAGATCGTGACGGTTGCGGCGACGCCCTGGTCAGGCTGGCCCGTCGCGGCGACCGTATCGTGATTATGGGAGCGCGCGACGATTCGCTGTCGCAGTTTGCGCAGACGTTGCTGAGGCGCCTGGAAACGGTCTGAGAGCGACCACCGGCGGGCGACCGCCAGACGACGGACGACCGCCATCGCCGACGGCAACCTCTAGACCTTAAAAGTCTCCAGCGTCCCCGGGTGGAACAGCTCCTCGACCTTCACCCGCCGCGGTGAAAGTCCCTGCGCGTGATGCTGGCCGAGGAAATAATCGATCACCTTGCGATTTTGCTCGACGCCGTACGACCAGAAATCTTCGCCCATCAGCGCGCGCGCCTCGATCAGCCGCTCCTCGACGAACGGCAGCGTCACTTTGGTCGATGACGTGTCGGAGAGTTTTTGCAACGCGATGGCTTTCGATTGCGCGAAGGCCTTGAACACTGCGGCCGGCAGCCACGGATGCCTCTCGGCAAGCTCGCGGCGCACGCCGATCAGGTGCATGATCGGAAAAATGCCGGTGCGCTTGAAATAATCCTTCGCGGCGGCGACCGGATCGGAAAACAGCCAGCCGATATGCGGATGTCCGCGCTCGAAGGGCGGCGGCACCCGCGGTGCGATGATGCCGTCAATCTCGCCGGATTCGAGCATGCTTGAGAGGGTGCGGTCGGCCGGCGCATCGGTAAGCTTCACATCCTTCGGCAGCGTGATGCTGATCTTTTCCAGCCGGCCGGGTTCGACAAGGCCGGCGCGGATCCAGTGAATATCTGACGGCTTGACGCCGTGATCGTCGTCGAGGATGGCGCGGGCCCAAACATTGGCCGTGAGCTGATATTCCGGCACGCCGATCTTTTTGCCCTTGAGGTCGGCCGGTGTCTTGATGCGGTCGGTGCGCACGTAGATCGCGGTATGGCGGAAGGTGCGCGACACAAACGCCGGCACGCCGACGTAAGGCGCCCCACCCTGCGCAGTCTTCACCGTAAAGCTCGACATCGACAGCTCGCAGATGTCGAATTCTGTTCCGCGGAACGCGCGGAAGAATATCTCTTCCGGCGGCAGCGCCATGAACACCGGATCGACGCCGTCGATCTGCACCTCGCCGTCGGAAAGCGGGCGCGTGCGGTCGTAATCGCGCACAGCGACGGAAAGGGTCAGCTTGGACATCGTTTCCTCCAGTACCGGCGTTCACATAGCCGCCCGACCCCGGTTGTGCCAAGAGAGGGCGCGGAGAAAATGAAATGCGCCTGCCCCTCTATCAAATCGATGCTTTCACCGGCGAGTTGTTCAGCGGCAATCCGGCCGCGGTCTGTCCGCTGGAAAGCTGGCTGCCGGATGCGACCATGCAGGCGATCGCCGCGGAGAACAATCTCGCCGAAACCGCCTTCTTTGTCCCTGACGGCGATGCATATGCGCTGCGCTGGTTCACGCCAACCGTCGAAGTCGATTTATGCGGGCATGCGACGTTGGCGTCCGGCTTTGTGATCATGAACTTTCTCGAACCGGAGCGCGGGGCGGTAAGCTTTCGAACCCTCAAGGCGGGAACGCTGACCGTGACGCATGACGGCGACCTGCTGGCGATGGACTTCCCGTCACGCCCCGCTGTGCCGACCGAGGCGCCTGCGGGTTTGCTCGATGCGCTCGGCGGAGAGCCAAGCGCAGTTCTGCGCGCCCGCGATTATCTCGTCGTTTATGACAGCGCCGCCGACGTCGCCGCGCTCGCGCCGGATTTCGCGTCACTTGCCGCCGTGAACGATTGCTGGGCGGCGATCGCGACAGCGCCCGGGGACCACGGCACCGACTTCGTTTCGCGCTTCTTCGCGCCGGCGCAAGGCGTCCCCGAAGATCCGGTGACCGGCTCCTCGCACTGCACGCTCACGCCATACTGGGCGGAGCGCCTCGGCAAGCAAACGATGGAAGCCCGGCAATTGTCGCGGCGCGGTGGCGCGCTCCGCTGCACGCAGAACGGCGAGCGGGTCACCATTGCTGGCCGGGCCGTGCTTTATCTCGAAGGGCAGATTTCGGTGTAACCGTCATCCGGGAACGTTGCCGCCGTGAAAGCGGCCGAAATGGCGAGCGAGCATCAGGCCCAGCAAAAGAAAACCCAGCCCCAGAGATGCGGCGTCGGCGTTCGAGCTTAGGCGAAAATCCCCAACTCGGCAGATCAGGACGTAGGCGACGGCGAGGTTGAGAACGCCCCACGCGAAGTTGACGGTCGAAGAGGACAGTCCCCGTCCGGGCGGCTTGGCGAACGGGCTTTGAAACGAACGTCCCGTCATCCCGCTGACGACGTGGGGAATGGCGTTGGCAAGAAATGCTCCGCCGAAAAAATACGAAATGAGATGCCACCAGTTCATCGGTCCCCTTAACTTTGGTTGATCAAAAGCCGGCAAGCCGGCTCAAGTGTCTCGGCCTTCGGAAGCAGCATCGGATAGCTCCGACTCCCCTCTTACCAGCAGACCCCGCGGCAAGACCGGACTCCGCGAGCGGAGAAATTGCCATTTTCGACCCGCCTTAGCGAAGAGGCTAGGCCCGGACCCGGCCGCCTGACCGCCTGGCCGGCCGAATCCCCGGACGTTTATCTCCCCGCAAGTTTTTGCCCGCTATCGTGCCCCACCGAGCGCGCGAATTGATTTTATGGCGGTCATAGAGCATCGAGCCGGGGTCAAGCTGGCCCCCAACGGCTATCCGGCCATCTTGTCACTGATGCCGGTCATCGCCGGGCTCGGCTACGTCGCCGCCTATCCCCTGCTCGACTGGCTGAGTTACGTCGAACCGTTCGAGGGGCTCGACATAACGCCGTGGAATCCTCAGGTCGGACTGAGCTTTCCGCTGGTCCTGCTGTTTGGCCGCCGGACGATTCCGTTTCTGTTCATCGCGCCGTTCATTTCCCACCTGCTGTTGAACCTTTCGCCGGTCGACCTGAGCGAAGGGATCGCGCACGCAGCCGTTATCGGAGGCGGTTATTCGGCCGCCGCGCTGTTTTTGCTGCGGCCAGCCACGCGTTTCGACCCGGCTTTGCCGTCGACGCGCGACCTGATCCTCCTGATGCTCACAGCGTTGGTGAGCACGGCGTTTGTTGCCGTGGGATACGTGGCGACGACGACGCTTTCCGGCTATCTGGAATTGCAGGATTTCATCGAGGCGATGCTAAGTTATTGGGTGGGCGACCTGATCGGCGTCATGGTCGTCACTCCCTTTGTGCTGGTGGCCGTGTTGCGCAAGCACACGGTGCAAATGTCACTCGAAGTGGTCCTGCAATTTGCCGCGATCGCTAGTGCGCTGCGTGCTGATTTTGGGCTTCAGCGAAGCGCGGCCGCTGCAATTATTCTATTTCCTGTTTTTGCCGATCGTATGGATGGCGTTGCGCGGCGGCCTCGAAAGCGTCACCATCGGACTCTTGCTGACCCAGCTTGGACTGATCATCGGTGTCACCCTGGCGCCATCGCGGCCGGAAGGGTTTACCGCGCTGCAAACCCTGATGCTGGTGCTGACCGCCACGGGTCTCATTGCCGGCGAACTGGTTACCGAGCACCGGCGCGCCGAAGCCAAGCTGTTGTTGCAGCAGAAAGCGCTCGCCCGGGTGGCGCAGGTGGGCGGCATGAAAGAACTCTCGGTGGCCATCGCCCACGAGCTGAACCAGCCGCTGACGGCAGCCCGCACCTATGCGCGACTGGTCGCCGACGCTGCCCGGGACGATTGCGTCAATTCCGCCGAGATCGCCGAGATCGCCGCCAAGGCGGTGGCGCAGGTTGAGCGCGCGGCCCAGGTGGTGCGCAGCTTGCGCTCGCTGCTGTCGCTCGATCGCGGCGATCGCCTGGCTTGCAGCGTCGAACGCCTCATTCGAGAGGCGTTAGCGCTATGCGAGCCCGAACTCGACCAGGTCAATGCCAGGGTCCGCGTTAAGGTCGCGAGCCGCCTTCCGCTGGTGTTTGTCGACTCGCTGCAAATCGAGCAGACGCTGCTCAACCTCATTCGCAACTCGATCGACGCTTTCAAAGCGGCGGCCATGACCCGCGGCGTGATTTTGATCGAAGCGACGCTCGCCGGCGAGGATTTCGTCGAAATCCGCGTCGCCGACAACGGCCCGGGCTTCCCGACCGACGTATCTGAAAATCAGTTCCTTCCGTTCTCGACCACCAAGGCCGAGGGCCTCGGCTTCGGTCTGGTGTTGTGCAAAACCATCGTCGAGGCGCACGGCGGCCGTATCTGGCTCGGTCGCGTGATGCGGGGCGCGGACGTTCACTTCACGCTGCCGACGGTGGACAATTCAGATGAGTGATCCGGTCCGCATTGCCCTCATCGACGATGATGCCGCCGTGCTTGATTCGCTGCGCCTTTATCTGTTGCGGCAAAACCTCGACCCGTCGTGTTTCTCCTCCGCCGAGGACTTTCTCTCCTCGATCAGTGGTGCCGCCCGCTTCGACTGCGTGGTCTCCGATTTACGTATGCCGGGCATGTCCGGGCTTGAGCTTCTCGACCGCCTTGCCGATCGCGGCGTCGGTTGGCCGGTCATCCTCATCACCGGTCACGGCGACGTCGATATGGCGGTCAAGGCGATGAAAGCTGGCGCGTTCGATTTCGTCGAAAAGCCGTTCGATGAACTTCATCTCCTCGAAAGCATACGCAACTCGCTGGAACGCAACCGCAAGCAGACGCGAGACGGCGCCGAGATCGACGACCTGCGCAAAAAATTCGGCGGGCTTTCGGCCCGCCAGCGCCAGGTCATGGACCTTGCCGCCAACGGTTTATCCAGCAAGGAGATCGCCCGCCGGCTCGATATCAGCGCCAAGACCGTGGAGAACCATCGCGCCTGGGTAATGGAGCGGATTGGCGCCCGAAATCTCGCCGAATTGGTCCGGATTGCCATCAAAATCGAGCGGGGCGCTTGATTTAGCAGGTATTTTCGCTCCGTCTAGGTAAAAACCCCCAGGTGTTCGCAAACCCGTCAGAAGGGGCGTTTCACCGGTTGTGCTAACGATTTGCAAAACTTTGCTCGACAAAATCCTGCCAAATTGAGGTCGAAGCGGGAGGCTCGTTATGCGGCTCATTTACAAGTTCCTGAAAGATGAAAACGCCGCGACAGCCATTGAATACGGGCTCATTGCTGCCGGCATTTCGATCGTCATCATCACGACGGTCAAAGGCATCGGCACCAAGCTCAACACAACCTTTGGTTCGATCTCGACCCAGCTGAAGTAATCCCGCCGCTACGTTGCGCGCGGCTCCGCGCCATGCGGACATAACGCCCGGCTAGTCTCGACGCCCGGCAAACGGTTCGGCCGGCGAGATGTCGGTCACGCGGAATTGCACGCGTTCTTCCCCCTGATAGCGGTCAAGCGTCAAAGAGCCCGCGGCATGCACCTGCCGGCCCCGGTTTTCCAGCAGCGCGGTACCAAGTTTCTGGCCTGCGGCGCGGAAAGCGATGGCGTTGACGCCGGCGCCATCGGCGGATTTAAGCCGTACTCGAACGTGCGCCTGGCCGACCTCTTCGGCATAGGACACGGTATGCGCGGGCAACACGATCGTCGGCTCGGGATTCCCGGAGCCGAATGGACCGGCGCGATCGAGTAGCGCGACCAATTCGAGGTTGGCGCCAGCCGCGCTCAACGCACCGTCGATCAGGAGTCCATTGGCGCGGCGGGCGGTCTCGACATCGGCGGCAAGCGTCGATTTAAAGAAGGCACGAAAAGCTGCGAGCGCATCCCGGCGCAGCGTTACGCCTGCCGCCATGGCGTGACCGCCGCCCTTGACCAGCAAACCCTCGGCCACGGCTCGACGCACCGCGCGCCCGATATCGACCCCCGCGATCGATCGACCTGAGCCGGTACCGATGCCGCCAGGCTCGAGCGCGATGGCGAAAGCCGGACGGCCGAATTTTTCCTTCAGCCGCGCGGCGACAATGCCGACAACGCCCGGATGCCACCCTTCGGCCGCGGTGACCACGACCGCGCCCTTCTCCTCGAGACCTAGCGCCGCCATCGCCTCGGCTTCCGCCGCCGCCAGCGTGTCCATTTCGATCATTTGTCGTTCGCGGTTGAGCCGGTCGAGTTCAGCGGCGATTTGCGCCGCCTTGTCCTGGTCTTCTTCAAGCAGCAATTTCACGCCTAGATCGGCACGCCCGATGCGCCCGCCGGCATTAATGCGTGGCCCCAACAAAAATCCGAGATGCCAGGCTTCCGGCGGGCCCGAAAGCCGCGCCACGTCCATCAGGCTTCGATGCCCCATCCGCTCGCGCCGGCGGAGCGCAATGAGGCCCTTGGCGACGAAGGCACGATTGAGGCCGACGAGCGGCACGACATCGGCGACGGTGCCGAGCGCGACGTCGTCGAGCAGCGTCAGGAGGTCCGGCTCGGAACGCCCAGCGCTCCAGAAACCGCGCTCGCGCAATTCGCGGTTGACCGCCACCACCGTCATGAAGGTCAATCCCACTGCGGCGAGATGACCGAGGCCGGAAAGATCGTCGCGGCGGTTCGGATTGACGATGGCGAAGGCTGCCGGCAGGGCTTCATCCGCCTGATGGTGATCGACGACGACGACATCGACGTTCAGCGCGCGCGCTTGCGCCAGCGGCTCGATGCTGGTGGTGCCGCAATCGACCGTCACCAGCAGCGTCGCGCCTCGCGCGGCGAGCGCTCGCACTGCTTCTACATTCGGTCCATATCCTTCGAACAGCCGATCGGGAATGCGGATCAGCGGTTCGACACCAGCATGACGGAGAAATCGCGCAAACAGCGCCGCAGAGGTGGCACCGTCGACGTCATAATCGCCAAAGATCGCCACCGTCTCGCTGCGCACGATGGCGTCGGCAATTCTGCCGGCCGCCTCTTGCATGCCGGCGAGTACGTGCGGATCGGGCATAGAGCGTTTGATCGTCGGATCGAGGAACGCCTCGACCGCGTCCACCTCAACGTTGCGGCCGGCGAGTACGCGCGCGAGCAACTCCGGAACGTTGTGACGCTGCGCAATGGCGAGCGCGCGGGCCGCCCCGCGCGCGTCGAGCCGGTCGCGCCACGCCCGGCCGGTCGCCGACTGTTCGACGCCGAGAAATAGATCGCTATTCATCGGCAAAATATCACGCGGCTCGAATCCCGTCCGGTCAGACTAGCCGATTCCTCACCCGGGCAAATGTGCTAATCTCCGGGCGTACGCTTGGGCGCGGCACTCGCGGCCGAAGCAGGAGGAGCCGATGCTTTTCCGGCAGCTCTTCGACAGCGTCTCCGGCACCTACACTTACGTCATCGCCAGCCGGCGCGGCGGTGAAGCGTTGATCATCGATCCGGTGCTGGAAAAGGTCGAGCGCTATCTTCAGCTCGTGCGCGAGCTCGATCTCAAGCTCGTCAAAGCCGTCGACACGCATCTGCATGCCGACCACATCACCGGGTTAGGTGCGCTCCGCGACCGCACCCACTGTGTCACGGTAATGGGCGAACAAACCCGCGCCGACGTCGTATCCATGCGCGTCACCGAAGGCGACCGGGTGCAGATCGAAGGCGCGAGCCTCGATGTCCTCTATACGCCGGGCCACACCGACGATTCCTATTCGTACCTGCTGAACGACCGGGTGTTCACCGGCGACACGCTTTTGATCCGCGGCACTGGCCGTACCGACTTTCAGAACGGCAGCCCCTACGCGCAATACGATTCGATTTTCAACAAGTTGCTGAAGCTGCCCGATGAGACGCTGATCTATCCGGCGCACGATTACAAAGGCGAGACAGTTTCAAGCATTGGCGAGGAGAAGCGCTACAACCCCCGCCTCCAGGTCAAATCGATCGACGAATACGCCGACCTGATGAACAATCTCAACTTGCCCAACCCGAAAATGATGGACGTTGCGGTCCCGGCCAATTTGCAGGTCGGGCTCCGGCAAGAGGAGATCGCCCGCAAGGGCTGGGCCGTCTCCGCGCGCGACGCTTTGGCCTTGCTCGACCGGCGTGACACCGCGTTGGTCGATTTGCGCGAGGAAAGCGAGCGCGAAAGACACGGCGCTATTCCCGGCGCGCTGCACGCGCCTTACATCGATTTGCAGAAGAACCTCGACGCCGGCGGCATGTTGCACGACCTGGCTGCAGCGTCGGGCAAAAACATATTGCTCTATTGCGCCTACGGCGAGCGCTCGGCGATGGCGGTGCAAGCAGCGCAAGATGCCGGACTGACCAATACCCGGCATATCGAAGGCGGCTTCGATGCCTGGAAGAAAGCCGCCGGGCCGGTGATCAAGCCGTAGCGCTCGCGGTCTCCCGCGCTCACTGACCGGTCGTTATTTTCCTCGTTGCGAGCCGGCGAAAGCCCAAATTCCTTCGCCACGCGCTGCATAAAATTTGTGCAAGCGCGCTTTCATTTTTTGCACGACGCCTGTCATGGAATTGGGGCGAGTATTCCCAAACAGGAGTTTTCGGGTGGCGGCGCGTCGATGAACCTTCTTAGTCTCGATATTCGTATGCTCCGTTCGCTCACTTCGGTGGCCGATACCGGCAGTATCACCGAGACGGCACGGCAACTCGGCAGGACACAGCCTGCGATCAGCTTACAGATTCAGCGGCTTGAGGAAATTACCGGCAAGGCACTATTTCGTCATGAAGGCCGGCGAATGCAGCTGACGCCCGACGGCGACATGGTGCTGGGTTACGCGAAGTCCATCCTGCGCCTGCACGACGAACTTCTCTCGCGGCTTTCGTCACCGGACGTACAGGGCCACGTAGTGATCGGCGTTCCCGACCTTTACGCCGCCTATATGCTGCCGTCAGTGCTTTCGGTCTTTAAGGAAGCGTTCCCGCGCATCCGGGTCGAAGTGCGCTGCGCGCTGTCAACTCCGACGGTCGAACGCGTGCGGCGCGGCGAAGTCGACGTGGCGCTGGTGACGCGGATGAATAACTTTACCCGCGGTCTCGTGGTGCACCAGGAGCAGCTGGTATGGATGGTCGGCGACACATCATCCGCCCAATTCGACGACCCGGTGCCGCTTGCCTTGCTTCCGCCCGGCAATATCTATCGTGAATACGCGATTGACCACGTCGAACGCGCCGGCCGTCAGTGGCAAATCGTGTGTGTCAGTGAAAGCGTGAGCGGGCTTCAGGCGGCGGTGTTCGGCGGAATGGCGGTCACGGTTCTGGGGCGTTGCGCGTTGGTCGCAGGTATGCGCGAGCTGACTCCGGAAGACGGCTTTCCTACGCTGCCCAAGGTCGATCTTTTGCTTTACAAAGCGCCCGGTATTTCATCGCCGGCAGTCGATGCGTTGCACGATTATCTCGCCCACTACGTCGGGCTGGACAGCATCGTCGATCCGCAAAGGAAGCTGCGTGAACCCCTGCGCGAATCCGTGCTGGATGGCGAATTCTCGGCGCGCGAGGAATTGAGCTTAGCGCTTTAGCGACAGCGGCTCAGTGGGAGATCATCCACGGTCGGCTGTTGGGAAAGCTCTTCGATCCTTTTTTTCCTGTGCTGACCGGACGTGACGTACGACCGCAACAGCATGCGCACCCTGCGCCGTGCGATCCCTTGAGCGAGGATAGCGTGCGGGGCGAGCTGGCGCTGCGCTCGTTGGTCTCGTGCGCCTTCCGCGACTGGGTCGATACTGTTGAGCAATACGGCGCCGTCAGAAAAGCCCGCGGGGCCGCCGCCGCGCAGCTTGGACATTCCGATGGCAGACCGGATTCCGCCATCGGCCGCATCAGCGTGAACGGACCACAGCGCCCACAGAGATAGTCATAAACCGGCATCGGACGCCATCACTTGTCAGGCGACATCGGGATATCGACGCCACCCTTGATGTGCTTGGTCGGCCCGGCCGCGCTCGGCATGATGTCGAACTCGAAGATGTCGGTGGGCAGCCAGAGCGTCGCGCAGGCATTGGGGAT
Source organism: uncultured Alphaproteobacteria bacterium (assembly GCA_963753355.1). GTDB lineage: Bacteria > Pseudomonadota > Alphaproteobacteria > Rhizobiales > Xanthobacteraceae > BOG-931. The sequence continues at coordinate 111,726 of CAVWBV010000013.1, read as the reverse complement.
ATCGACGACGCCGGAGATGTGGCCCTGCACGGGTGCAGTCCCGAGGATGGCGTAGGCTTGAGCCTTCGAATATCCGAATTTGGTCAAGTACTCGATCGCGTTCAAGCAGGCCTGCCGATAGGCGATGTGGACATCGAGGTAGTGTTGCTTGCCCCACTCGTCGACCGAGATGCCCTCGAAGATGAGATAGTCGTTATAGGTCGGCGTGATCGGCGACGGCTTGAAAATCGGATTCTTGATTCCGTATTTCGCCATGCCGCCTTTGAGAACTTCGACCTTGATATGCAGCCAGCCGGCCATCTCGATGGCGCCGCAGAAGGTGATCTCACCGTCGCCCTGGCTGAAGTGCAGATCGCCCATGGAGAGGCCGCCACCTTTCACGTAGACCGGAAAGTAGATTTTCGATCCGCGGGACAGGTCCTTGATGTCGCAATTGCCGCCATGCTCGCGCGGCGGCACGGTGCGAGCGCCCTCGGCGCCGACCTTGGCCTTGGCGTCACCCTTCGCGGTGCCCGCATGGGCGGTGGCGGCAAACGGGGGATTGGCCAGCGGCGGCACCCGCGTCGGATTGGTGGCGATGAGATCCACCTCGCGCTTGTTCCAGGTCGCAAGCAGGCTGGCGTCCGGCAGGCAGCCGATCAGGCCCGGATGAATGAGGCCGGCAAACTTGACCCCGGGAACGTGACGCGAATGGGTGTAAAGGCCCGAGATATCCCAGATCGATTTCTGCGCCAGCGGAAAATGATCGGTCAGAAAGCCGCCGCCATTCTTCTTAGAGAAGAAACCGTTGAAGCCCCACAGGCTTTGCGGCAGCGCGCCAACGTCGAGCAAATCGACGACCAAAAGATCGCCGGGCTCGGCGCCTTCGACCCCGATCGGGCCGGAGAGGAAGTGCACGATCGAGAGATCGATGTCGCGCACGTCGTCGGCCGAATTGTTGTTCTTGATGAAGCCGCCGGTCCAGTCGTAAGTCTCGACGATAAAGTCGTCGCCCGGTTTCACCCATGCGATCATTGGAATATCGGGGTGCCAGCGATTGTGGATTGCCGGGTTCTTGTACGGCGACTCGGAAAGGTCGATCTTGATCAGCGTCTTTGGCATTATTTGCCTCCTGTTGGATAATCGGAGTGCTCGGTATCAGGTTGCCAGCAGCTCCTTGATCGCCGCGTCAACAAACGCGATGTCGGGACTGGTGCCGCGAGGGTCGCCGGCGAAGTGTCCCCAATCGCTCTGACAAACGCGCAATTCGGCGTTCGGCATGTGCTTGACTTCGTATTCGCTGTCCGCCGGGGGGAAGTAGAGATCGGTCGAGGCCGGCATGATGATCGCCTTGGCCTTGATGGCGCCGAGCGCCTTTTCAAAATTTCCGCCGTACTTCGGATCGCCGGAGATGTCCGCGTACTGCCAGGTCCAAAGCAGAGAGAGAAGATTGTTCGCGTCCTTGGCGAGAAAGAAGCCTTCCCAAAAATAAACCAGGAAGTCTTCCAGCGACGAATAACCCCAAGGTACGTCGGCCGCCTTGCCGCCGAACGGCCGCTTTGGAAGCTCGAGATCAAGCTTCTTGCGATAGAACGTCTGCGAGAAGCCCCAGCCGGCGTAAACGCGCGCGGCCGCGCGCAGGCCGCGGCGCGGCGGTTCCTTGTACCAGCCGTAATCGTAGACCGCGTCGGCGGTCAGCGCCGCTTTCACGCCTTCAAGGAAGACGAAATTGTGCCGGGAACAGCGTGCCGCGCCCATGAACGGCAGGATGCGCTCGACCATGTCGGGAAACGACGCGCCCCACTGGAACGACTGCGCCGCGCCCATCGACCAGCCGGTCACCAGCTTGACCTTCTCAATGCCGAATTTCTCGGTGACCAGTCTGTGCTGCAATTGCACCTGGTCGTAGACGGTGACGCGCGGAAAGCGCGCGCGATCGTAGGGCTCGGCCGTGTTGCTCGGCGACGACGACAGGCCGTTGCCGAGCATGTTCGGAATGATGATGAAATATTTGCTCGGATCGAGCGCCATGCCCTCGCCGATCATCCACTCGTTGTCGTAGTGCTGAGCGGAGTACCAGGTCGGATAAACAATAACGTTGTCTTTTTTGTCGTTCAGCGTTCCATAAGTCTTGTAGGCGAGTTTGGCGTCGCGCAGCGTCGCTCCTGACTGCACGACGATATCGCCGAGATCAAAAACTTGATAATCTGCCACGGACTTTCTCCTTGGGCTTCGAACAAAAACTGACGGTCATCGTTAGGTTTTCTGTTTCCTAAAGGTCGCGGGCGAGGATACGGGCGTGATCGACCGGCCAGGTCGCAAGCACGCTGTCGCCGATTGTGACCGGGTTGCTGAAGAATTTTCGCTCCGACACGTAAGCGACGAAGTCTTCCGATCCGCCGGCGTCGAGCATGACCTTGACGAAATAGCCCTGGTATTCGACCCCCTTGACCCGGCCGGTTACCGCAACCTTATCGGCGGGCGGCGGCGTGCCGGGGCGCGCGAGCTCGATGTCATCACGGCGCACCGCAATCGCGATCGGATCGCCGGTGGCGAGATTCACACCGGGCGTCAACGGCACCTTGAAGCCCGAGCCCGTCAATCCCATCACTTCCGCATGTCGGCCGTTGACCGTCCGCACGTTGCCGGTGAGTACGTTCTGGCCGCCAAGAAATTCGGCGACGTAGCGGTCGTTGGGGCTGTCGTAGACGTCGCGGGCCGGCCCGGCCTGCCGGATCTTGCCCTTGTCCATCACCACCACGAGATCAGCGAGCGCGATCGCCTCGAGCTGGGTGTGGGTGACGTGGACGAAGGTGATGCCGAGATCGCGCTGCATGTTGCGCAGCTCCTGACGCATCTGGATGCGCAGGAGCTCGTCGAGCGCGGAAAGCGGCTCGTCGAGCAGCAGCACGCGCGGTTCGGTGATTGCCGCGCGCGCCAGTGCCACGCGCTGCTGCTGGCCGCCCGAGAGCTGCGCCGGCAGCCTGCCGGCGAATTCCTGCAGCCTCACCTTTTCGATCATGGCGTCGGCGGCCTTGTAGCGTTCGGCCTTGGACATGCCGCGGACGCGCAGTGCGAAAGCGATGTTGTCACGTACAGTAAGATGCGGAAACAGCGCGTAAGACTGAAACATCATTGCGGTACGTCGCGCGACCGGCGGCAGCCCCACGACATTCTCGCCACCAATCAAAATCTCACCGCCGGTCGGATCTTCGTGTCCGGCGATCATGCGCAGGATAGTGGTCTTGCCGCAGCCTGACGGACCGAGGAGGCAGCAATAAGCACCATCGGGAATCTGGATATTGACGCCGTCCACGGCGTTCACGACGCCGTCGAACGTCTTGTAGACGCCGGCGAGCTCGATGTGACCGGGTCCTACTTCCATCTCGTCCTCAATAGGCGGCGCGGCTGGCGCGCCGCTTCTGAATAAGACCGATGCTGCCGAGGCAGATGGCGATGATGACGAACGAAACAATCGTGGTGACCGTGCCGAGCGCGTACAGCGACGGCGACGTGACGTTCAGCGTCATGGTCCAGATTTCAAGCGGCAGCGTGTTGAGTGAGCCGGCTGTCTGCAGCGTGCGGGCGAATTCGTCGTAGGACAGCGTGAAGCCGAACAGCGCCACCGCGACCAGGCCGGGGGCGAGGATCGGAATGACGACGAGGCGCATCGTCTGCAAGCGGGTCGCGCCGAGGTCGTAGGCGGCTTCCTCCCATGCGCGGTCGAAACGCGACATCACCGCAAACATGACCAGCACGCCAAACGGCAGCGTCCATGACAACTGCGCGCCGACCGCCGACGTGTACCAGGTGCCTTCGACGCCGATGAAATGCAGCAGGAGCCCCACGCCGATGCTCAGCACCAGCCCGGGCGCGACCAGGCTTCCGATCATCAAATAAAACACCACGCTGTCACCGGGGAACCTGCGGCGGAAGGCGAGACCGGCGAAAAACGAGAAGATCACGGTCGCTACCGTGACCATGGCGGCAAGCTTTACCGAGCGTTCGAACGCGCCCTTGACGTCGCCGGTGCGCACCTGGGTGAACAGGTCGATGAACCAGTGCAGCGACAGGCCCTTCATCGGGAACACAAGGCCGCCGCGAACATCCTGGAACGACAGGATGTAGATGCAGATCATCGGTCCATAGAGGGCGATAACGTAGAGCACGAAGACCGTACAAAGCACGTAAAACGTCCAAGGACGCCCGCTTGCGCGCGGCGCGATGGCGTGTGCCGCCACCGCCTTCGGCACGGGAGCGGCGATGGTGCGGCCGGCCGCATTCATCGCGCCAGCTCCTTGCGGACATCGACGGTCCGCAGGATCGCGACCATCAGGATGGTGACGACGATGGTCAGCACCACGGCGCTCGCCGCGGCGGAGGGATATTGCAGGACGCCGACGTCCTCGTAGAGCGCGCCGACCACCGACGCCGAGCCGCCGCCGCTCATCACCTTGATGACGAAGAAGTCACCCATGACGATTGAGACGACAAAGATCGAGCCGAGCGCGATCCCGTTCTTCGACAGCGGCAGAATGATCATGCGCATGATGTCGAAGCGGCTGGCGCCGGCATCGAGCGCTGCTTCCACCACGCGCTTGTCGATCCGCGCCATGGAATTGAAGATCGGCACGATCATGAAGATCGTCAGCTGATGCACGTAGGCGATCACGACCGAGACGCTGGAGAACAGCAGGAATTCGAACGGCTGGCTTATCAGCCCGAGCCGAATCAACGACATGTTGATCAGCCCCTCTTTGCCGAGGAGCGGGATCCAGGAAATCATGCGGATAATATTCGAGGTCCAGAACGGCACGGTGCAGAGCAGAAACAGGCCGATGGCCAAGAGCGGATCGCGCACATGAAACACGAGAAAATACGCGACCCAAAAGCCGATGATCAGCGAAAAAAACCAGGTCAGTACCGTGAACTTGATGGTCTCGTAGTAAAGGTTGACGGTGAGCGACGAGGTAAAGATATCGGCGTAATTCTGCAGCGTCGGCGACGCGATAATGCCACCGAAGCCGTCGCTCTGAAGGAAGCTCGCGGCCAGGACGACCAGGATCGGCGCGACAAAGAATGGCAGGAGCACCAGCATCAGCGGTGTCACATAGGCCAGTCCCAGAACGCGGTCGCGTGAGGCCAAGATATCGCCTTTTCGAAATCGCCGATCGGTCAGCGAAGCAAGAAAAGCAATGGCCGGCCTCGCCAAGGAGGCCGGCCGCGCGTGTTACGCTACCTTGAAGTCGTTCCAGCGCTTGTTCATGTACGCCGCCTCGTCCATGAGCGTGTTCCAGCACACGATATTGGTCACGCGCTTCACGAACGAGCCGCCGTCGCGGACCGTGCCGGCTTTTTCCATCGGCACGCCGTAGGGATCGGTGATCGGCTCCGGCGCGGGTTTGCCTTCGTACCAGTAGGCCCACTCGGTGTCGGTCATGAACTTCTTCGCGGTCGCCGGCACCGGGCTGTAATAGCCGTAGCGGCTGACGAAGGCGCCTTGCCAGCCCGAGAGATACCAATTGAGATACTCATAGGCGGCATCAAGCTTCTTGCCTTTGAGGTGCTTCATCAGCGCCATGCCGTTACACCAGCCGCGGTATCCTTCCTTGCCGGCTTGCTCGTTAACCGGCGCGTAGACGCAAGGAATGCCCTTCACCCGCACCGCCGCGACCGCAGGCGACCACATCGACTGAATGATCACTTCGCCGGCCGCCATGAGCTGCACCGACTGGTCGAACGTGGTCCAGGTCGCGCGGAATTGGCCGGCCTTTTTCAGCTCGATCAACTTGTCGGCGGTGAAGTCGATCTCCTTCTTCGTCATGTTCCCTTTGTTGCCGTACTTGATCAGGCCGGCGCTCTCGAAGCACAACGCCGCGTCCATGATGCCGATGGCCGGCACGTCGAGGATTGCGGCCTTGCCCTTGAACTTGGGATCGATCAGGTCCTTCCACTGCGTGACGGGATGATCGATCAAGTCCGGCCGGTAGCCGATGGAGTCGGCGTTGTAGACCTGCGGCAGGAACGTCATCCAGTCGGTCACGCCTTCGTGCAGTTCGGTCGCATTCGGCTTCTCGATATACATGGCTTCGTAAGGCGAAATTCCCTGGCGCGGAATCTTGTGGCCTTCGAGCTCGCCCTTGGTGAAGATCGGCAGGATGTTCTCGAATTCCTTGATCTTCTTGACTTCGATGCCCTGGAGGATGCCGCGCTTGGTGGCGAGCTTCGATTGCCAGCCTTCGACGTCGGCGATGTCCACCGAATCCGGCTGGGTAATGAAGCGATTGATCGCGGCCGTGGTGTCGAGATTTTGCATCGTCACCTTGAAGCCGAGATCCTTTGACGCCTGGTCGCCGATCGCCTTCACGACCGAATATGAGACGCCGACGTGACGAAGCTCGATGTCCTTGATTTCCTGCGCCCAGATAGTCGGGAAACCGGTGATAGCGCCGGCCCCGGCCGCACCGCCAAGCAACGCGCCGCCGGCCTTGAGGAAAGCCCGCCGCGAAGGCCGTCTTGACTTTGCGCCCTCATCCTTCGCCGGCGCTTTCGAAAATCCGTTATCTTTGGCCATGACTTTGCTCCTTGCGCGCAATCGCACGATTGCGCGCATTGTTAATTTTCAGGGAGTTTCCGGCAGTGTTTTTTAATCTCGGAATTGCGTAGCAGAATCCCGCAACGCAAAAAAATTGGAAATACAAATTCGCGGTATAAGGCCGACTAATGTGCGCATATATGCGTCATTGGCTGCCGCAATTATGACCAAGCAAACAACTGGCCAAATGGCGCGGTTGTAAAGACTTCAAGTACACGTCGAATTATCGGCCTGGAAAAACCGGCGCGCGGTGATCAAGCCGCAGCGTCCTTCGCAAGCTCGGTGGTGATGTGTTTGACCGACGGTGTGACGATGGCGACGAACTGCGCCTCGCGCAGCCGCCGCGCCGGTTCGGCGCCGGTAAGATAACCGCGTGCGCCGTACTGCAAGACCGCCGCTTGAGCCGCCTCCAGCGCGAGCCATGTCAGATCGAGACGGGTACGAAGCACCGCCAGGAACGAAGCGCGATCCGGTTCTTCGACACCGGCGATGTGCGCCGCGATCCGCTCGGTCAATTCTGCGGCGCATGCGTCAATGCCATCAGGCCCGAGCGGAAGATGTTTGGCGGCACGGCCAGCCCGGCCGTCATGCCGCATCAGTTGCGCGGCGCCGCGCGCAACGCCGAGCGCCATGCCCGCCTGCAAGAGAACAAAGCCTTTGCGGATACGCTGCACGAAACGGCCGGCGTCGTCCGAAAGCACGTCCGCATCGGGCACGAACGCATCGCGGATCAGCACCGAAACTGTGGCGGTGCCTTCAAGCGCAATGAAGTGGGCCTTATGGGCGAGCTTGACCCCGTCACTCCCGGCCGTGAACACGGCCATGACATAACGCTCGCTCGCGTCTTCGATCGCGAAGATGCTGGCAAACAGATGATTGTTCTCGATGTTCGAGACGAACGGCAGCCGGCCGCTAACGCGATAGCCGCCCGCCACCCGCCTGCCCTTCAACGCGAACGGCTCGAAGCCGGCGAGCGCCTTCATCGGATTGGAGAGGCCGGTGCCGCCGAGCGTGCGCCCAGACGCGACCGTTTGCAGATATGTGTCCCGCGGCGCCGGATTGTCGGCGCGATCGAGATACCAGACCAGCGCGTCCTGACACCACATGCAGAACGCCGTCGACATGCAGCACGCGCCGGCTTCGGCCATGGCGTCAATCGCCGCGACGAGACCACCGGGGCCGCTGCCGAATTTTGCCGTGTGATGGGCGTAAGCGCCGGCGCCGCCGAGGGCGCGTAGCACCGGCGCCGGGTAGTAGCCGTCCGCGTCAATCCGCTGCACGAGCGGCCGCAGTTTCTCAGCGACGATCGCGGCGACCGGCTGGCGCACGATCTGGTTCATGGGCGCTAGCCGCGCTCGACGGCGACCGGCACCGGATTGCGCACGGTATTGAGTACCGGCGACCATTTGGCAGCGTGCGCAACAAGTTCGTCGAGCTCGGCCGCGCTCGCGCCGTCGATGTTCAGATGCGCTTTTATGCGCACGGCGGTCAGGCCAAGCGGCTTTGGCGAAAGGTCGCCGGTGCCCCACACCGAGGTGATGTTGATGTCGCCCTCGAGTTCGAGATCGATGGCGTTCACCTTCCAACCGCGCGCGATTGCGTTGGCCTGAATGCCGACGGCGACGCAGGTGCCGAGCGCCGCGAGCAACGCCTCGGTCGGATTGGGAGCGGTGTCGTCGCCGAGCAGCTGCGGCGGCTCGTCGACAATATGCGCCGGCAGGTTGCGGATATAGTTCAGGTGACGGAAACGGCGGCCTCCGGCAACGGTTCGGCATTTGACGGTGCGGACGGCGGAAGGGTCGGCCTTGCCCTTGGCCGAAAGAGCATCGAGCCCCTGGCGGTCGATCGGTTCGAACGTAACGGCGACTTCGCGTGGTTTGGTCGTAGTAGTCATGACAGTTTCTCCCGGTCTTTTTGGTCAGGCAGTAGGTGTCCAGCGCGTTTTGTTGATGGCCGCTCCGATGAAGGCGTCGAAGACATAGCCAATGAGTTCGATCAGGAGGATCAGCGCCGCCAATCGATCGTAGGAAAGCGTGTCGCGCGCGTCGTTGATGGCATAGCCGAGCCCGCTGGTAACGCCGAGAAACTCCGCGGGAACCAGCACGATCCAGGCGACGCCGAGCGCGAGCCGAAGCCCGGTGAGCATATCCTGCGCCACCGCCGGGATAATCACCGCCGTGAGCACGCCGAGCGGCGATCCGCCGAGATTGCGCGACATCGCGAGCCACAGCGGGTCGATGCGCTTGACGCTTGCCGCGGTGGCGAAAACGATAGACCAGACCGCGGCTGCCGTTATCAGAAACACGATGGCGCCATCCCAGGTCGGAAACGCAAGAACCGCGATCGGCATCCAGGCGAGTGGGCTAACCATGCGCAGAATCTGGAATGGCAACTGCGTCATGCGCTCGATGAAGGGGAAAGTGCCGACGGCGAGACCGACCGGCGCACCGATGACGAACGCCCAGAGTAGTCCCTGGAACACCCGCCGCAGGCTCGGAGCCGTCGCCCGCCACGCGTCGCCTGACGCGACGAGTTGAGCGAAGGCGCCGAACGTCGAGCCGATCGTAAAGCCGCGAAAAGCCGCAAAGCGCGGATGACCTTCGAACAGCGCGCCTGCGAGCCACCACAACGCCAACACGGCAGCGATACCGGTAACGGCCGACGCGAAGCGCACGAATACGGCGCGCCACGGCACTCCAGCAGCGCGCGTGAGCGGATGGGTTGCGGCAAGCGTCACAGCGAAATCAACTCCTGGCGCTCAAACGGATTTGTGACGTCGACGCTCGGATCCTTGGTCCATTCGGGATAGCGGGCGAGCGCGGCCTTGACGAAGCGGTAGTCAACGAGATCGTCGGCGACAAAGTTGGGATCGAGACTTCCCAAGAAGGTGGTGTTCCCCTCGACCAGCGTCTGGTTCATCGCCGAAACGATGAATTTGGTCGCCGAGGGATACGGCCACGGCTGAAAGTCGATGCGGCCGTTATGCCAAAGACGGTGCTGGATGGCGCCACTCGCGACATAATGTTCGCCGTAATCGGTAACGGATTTTTCCACCGCGTCGGACGGCGTCGGCAGATAGCCCTTGCCGTCACGCGAGATCAGGCAGGCAATTTCGGCCTTGTTTTGCGACGCGTAAATGTGCGCCCGCACCACAGCGTCAACGACTTTTTGCGTCCATTCCGGGCGCTCTTTGGTGTTTTGTTCCTGTGTGCAGATGACGCAGCACGGATGGTTTTTCCAGATGTCGCCGGTAAAACGCAGCATGCGAGCGTTGATCTTCAGCTCGCCCAGGGCGTTGAACGGCTCGGCTACGATGTAGCCGTCGATCTTTTTTGCCGCCAAAGCGGTCGGCATGTCGGGAGGCGCGAGCACTTGCAGCACGCATTCGCCGGCTTCCTGCGGTGAGCTGTCGGATTTGATGACCGGCTTCACGCCCGATTGGCGCAGCGCGTATTGCAAGATGATGTTGTGGATCGAATACCAATACGGCACGGCGATACGCCGGCCTTTGAGATCGGCGAACGATACGACGCCACTGTCCGCGCCGACGACCAGGCCGGAGCCATTCGTGTGACCCCAAGCAAGGACTTTGATCGGGAAGCGGTTGTTGTAGCGCATCCACACCGGCACCGGGTTGAGCAGATGCACCAGATTGAATTTGCCGGCGGCAAATCCTTCGACCAGTGCCGACCAGCTGCGGATGAGCGTCGGCGGCTCAACCTTGAGGCCGGCGTCTTCGAAATAGCCCTTGGCGTGGGCGACGAGCAGCGCGGAAGCGTCGGTGATCGGCAGATAGCCGATGCGAACCACGTCATCATCCGCGGCGCGTGCCGGCGCCAAAGCGCCGGCGGCAAGTAGCGCGGCAAGGCCGCCGCGCGCCAGCCCATTGAGCGCGTCGCGCCGCGTCAGACCCGAGTCATCGGTCGGATCGCAGCAGGCGCAAAACCGGGCGGAAAGGCGATGGCCCATCGCTTGTTCCCTAAGCCTTCTTCTTGAGCCGTCAGGCAGCTTCGCGCAGGCCGAGGAAGCGTTGCCGGAGCTGCCGCTCGCCGTCGTCGCCGATAATGAAGTCATCGACGATTTTTGCCGGGGTGCCGGCGAGCACCAAAGCGCGGTCGGCAAGCGCCGCCGCATCGGCAAGGTCGTGAGTGACAGTCACCAGCGTCGCGCAGCGTGCGGAAGCCAGCCGGCGGACCTCATCGCGCAGCGATGCGCGCGTTTCCGGGTCGAGCGCCGAGAACGGTTCGTCCAGCAACAGAATTCGCGGCTCGGCCGCGAGCGCTCGCGCCAGCGCGACCCGCTGCTGCTGGCCGCCCGAAAGTTGAGCCGGCAAAGCGTCGGCGCGATCGCTCAAGCCGATTTGCGCGAGCAGTGCGTTTACGCGCTGGTGCGATGCCTGCCGGTCACGCCGCAATTCGCCCGAAAAGCGCAACGGCAGCAGAATGTTATCCCGCACCGAAGCCCATGGCAGGAGCGCCGGCCGTTGAAACATCAGAACCGCGCCGCGCACCCTGCCCTTGGCGACGGCGCCATCGATGCGCACCTGCCCTATCGCGGGCCGTGTTAGTCCGGCGATGAGATGAAGCAAGGTCGACTTGCCGGCGCCGGAACGTCCAACAATGGCGACGTGTTCACCGGCAGCGATGTTGCAGGAAACGCCCCCCAGCACGGCCGCAGGCCCGTGGCTGAAATGAACGTCGGATAGCGCGATTGCGCCACCGGCGCCGCGCGGCGCGCTCGCAGTTGTCATGCCGGGATTGTCCCGCAATACGGCGGTCCGTTGAATTGCAATTATCGCCCCGCGTTTAGGCGATTGCTGTCGCGTCAGGCGAGTTTCGAAGAAGTTTTATCTTCCGAGGCGGATGCATGTCAGTGGCGCTACTCACAATTGCGGAGCTGCTACTGCGGATAAACGAATGTCCTCGGCTGGACCTGCAGCAGAAATGCCCTGCTCTCGGGGTGTTGCGATCGCTACCTGCCGCGTTCTGACTCGATTACGCGCCCAGTCCATCGCTGAAGTCAAAAAATAGTCCTTCCGGATCAAATTTCTTGCGAAGCTTATCAATTCGCTTCCACGACGCCGGACTATAAGAAAGCCTGGCAAACTCGGGGTGGCCGGCAAAATCTGTCTCGCCAATGTAATGGCCAGCGACGTAGGGCTTGAGCAGCTCAACGCACTTGGCGTGCCAGGAGATGTTCGCGGCGTCCTGATCCGGAGCTGCCCACATCGTCCATGGGCCGCCATACAGTTTTCCGGTCATTGAGAAAGCGGCGTCGGAAGGTGTTGCTGGAGGGACATTCGTCCCGGTGAATACTGAAAATAGGAGCACGGCCTTGGGAGACGGCGCCACCGCGAGGTGGTCCTTTACAGCGCCGCACAGATCAGCCAGCGGGGCATTAAAAAACAGCGCGTCCACTTTGGCACGAAGATTCTTGGGCCAAAGCGCGCCGGCAGCATCAAACAGCTCGGTAAAGTTGGTCTGCTTGGCCACGGATCGCGACAGGCATTGGTGGAGCGATGGATAGCTGTCGAGCGCGCTCAGGGTTGATCTCGCCGTGTCGGCCGAATCGGTGAACATGACCGCACTGACCAAAGCCACTTTGTGATTACTGGCACTGGTCCTGTCGACCAGATCGGGCGGCGCCTGGATCGCGAACAAGCTGAGCTCAATATTGCTGGGTAACCGGGGTGCCAGCTGATCGATCCATTTCGCCAACTGCACCAGATGCTCATGGGGATAGTAATAAGCGCTGCTGATAATCGCTCGTGGCAGCGGATAAAGCTTCAAGTGGTAACGCACAGCCACTCCAAAGAATCCGGGCCCGCATCCGCGCGCCGCCCAAAAATAATCCGGATTTTCGGCGGCGCTTGCGGTGATGACTTCTCCCCTCGCGTTGACGATCTCAATGGCCTCAACGCTTCCGACGCCCGGACCCCAAACGCCGTGATTCCAGGACATACCGCCGCCGAGCAGGTACCCGCTTAGCTTGACCTCCGGACAATGGCCGGTCGGAAACGACATTCCCTGGGGGTTTAAGACGGTCTGGATCTCTCTGTTGCTGATGATCGGCTGCACGACGGCTTTTCGTGCGCCCGCGTCAACTGAGAGCACTTTGTTGAGGTTGGCGAGGTCGATCAGTAGTCCGTTGTCGCGCAGCGATGGGTTGCACCAGCTGTGACCTCCTCCGCGCACTGTGACTTTCAATTTCCGGGCCCTCGCAAATTTCACCGCAGCGACCACGTCCCCCTCGTCTTTCGCTTGCGCAACGATTTGCGGGTGCCGCTTAGGCTGCAGCTTGTTCCAAAGGCCTTCGACTGCAGTTTGCTCAAAACCAGGATCGGACGAATTCAGCACGCCGCCTCGGAAGCCAAACTGCGATTTGAGGGCGCTGCGGTTGAGCCGGCCGGAGGCCGCCTGCCCTCCGACAGTTTCTTGAGCGGCAGCCGAACGATCGTTCAGAAAGCTGCCGCTCAGCACAATTGAACTGCTGCCGGCCAGTCCGGCCGACAGGAGGGCCCTTCGCGAAATAGATTGGCGCATTCAGAACCGGAAGCGGCGGCTGCACCGCTGCTTTGCGTCAATAGGGATGACGGTCCTCTTTATCCATCCAGGCCTTGTAGGCCTTCAGCCCGGTGTTCCGCTCAAAGTTCTCGGTTACGGCGATACGCCGCTGGCCCCATGGCTTGGCGAAGTCCTCGTACTGGAATGCGTCATCAAAGCCGATCGCACTGGTGTCCTTCAGGCTGGCGGCGAAATAGACATGATCGATGCGCGACCAGTAGATGGCGCTCATGCACATCGGGCACGGCGCGCCGTTGATGTAAATGTCGCAGCCTTTAAGCATGCGCGCGCGCATTGGCACCGGATCGGGCGAGCCCGCCTCGCGCGGGATCATTTCCAGAATTGTACCGGCGCCGTAGTCGGTGCCGAGTATCGCCTTCGGATTGAGCTTGGCGGAGGCGTCCATGATGGCGGTGACCTCGGCGTGATAAACCGGGCAACCTGTCAACAGCACACGGTTCTGGCCGCGGCCGATAATCTGGCCGTCCCTGACGATCACGGCTCCGAATGGTCCGCCCCAGCCGTTCTCGACCGACTCGGTCGCGAGACGCGTGGCTTCTGCCATGAACTTGCGCTGGTCCGCGGTTGGCGTCGCGGTCGCTGTATCCGCATGAGCGCGCCCCGCGCCCAATCCCGTTGCGGCGGCTACTCCGGCTGCCGCCGCCATCGCAGTGTGGCTGAAGAAAGTCCGGCGATCAGGATCTGGCAAGGCCTCTGACAAGGCTTCGCAGGTGAAACGGCTCATTGTGCTTCCTCCGGAAAGGTCCAAGCGGCAATGTCTAATCGGCGCGTGCTAACGACGGCGTACGCGCTTGGCCGCGAATTGATTCAAATAAACCGATTTGAGCCCGCGGGTCCCGGCAAGGACGCGCTACGCGCAGTGCTCAGTCACGTTGTCCGATCCGACGCGACAGCGTAGGTCGCCACTAAGCGCCGGATATATTCGGCATATGAATTTGAGATTGCCGCATCGCGGATGAGCAAAACGTTCTCCGCATTGCCCATTGCATGGTTGGAAAGATTAAAGCTTCCCGTCACGACAACCTGGTCCGCGACGACGAGCTTGTTGTGCATGAAGTTGTGCGGCTGCGACGGATTCTGACGGTCAAAGGGGATTGAATTTTTTCGTACCAGATGCTCGGCGACTTTCTGCCAAGTATTGAGCTTGTCCACTCCGACATTCGCCGCTTTCCACTGCCGTTCGACTTGATCCATTTGCGGGCCGTCATAGAGGCCGCCCAACTGCAAACCTCGGTCGATAGCCTCGGACAGCGCGGCGAGGATCGGTCCCGAGGACAGAACGACGGACGCTACGTAAAGTTGGCTCCTTGCGGCGGCGATTGCGCCCACGATTTCCTTCAATACCGAGGGGCTTTCGCCCGGCGTAAATGCAACCGTTACCGGTACGTCATTTAGCCGAACAGTCCCGGTGTCCCGATAGCCGGTCGAGTTGACGATCTTTCCGCGGGACCAAAGATCGTTAAAGTCCTGCGCGTAATATGCAGCAAGTTGCTGCGACCGCAGGCACAGCAGGTTGTTATCCTGAAGTCCCCACGAGTTGTTCGTGTAGTTCGATGAGCCCGTGAAAACGGCGGCGTCAGCGGAAGTGGCGTCACGTACGATGTATTTATTGTGCATCAGGACGCGATAGCCGGTTACGCCTTTGACCTGGGCGACGTCAGCAAAAGAGTGAACGAAGCTGTCGGTTCCAAGTAGCTTTTGGTCAAACTCCAGATGCGACGGGGCAGCGGCAGACATCGCACCTGCGTCCGAATCGGGGCCATGGTCATAGACAATGCGTATGCGAACGCCTGTGCGCGCTTGCGCCCTTATTCCATCTACGAGAACCGTCGCCGCCTCGCCCACAAGGCGAAAGTCGTAAATGGCGATGTCGATCGTTGATTTTGCTTCACCGATGAAATTGGCAATGCGGGCTGCGACGTCTTTGATCTGCGCGGTCCGCTCGGGTGTCGCGGTAAATGGATCGTTCCCCTGCTGCTGGAAAAACGTCGCCTCAATGGCTCCTTCGGCGAACGATGCGGTCTCGACCGTCATTAACGGAGGTCCTTCCAACGAAGAGTTCAATGCCGCGGGATCAGATTGTTTGCGAAGGGTAGCCCGGCGGACGCGGCCCCATGTTCAAACCACGCCTAACGAGCTCGTGCCACGCCCCCTCGGCATCGTCGGCGTAAGAAAAAAGATCAAGATCAGCCGGTTCTATCATTCCTTCATCGACCAGCGTCCTGAAATTGATAACGCGGCTCCAATAGCCCTGCTCGATCAGAACGACGGGAATAGCGGGCATCTTGGCGGTTTGCATCAGGGTGAGTAACTCAAAGAGTTCGTCAACGGTCCCAAACCCTCCCGGAAACACGACAAGCGCGTTGGCACGCATGGCGAGGTGAAATTTGCGAATGGCGAAATAGTGAAATTGAAACGTCAAGTCCGGGGTCGAATAAGCATTGGGTTCTTGCTCGCGCGGCAGCCCTATATTGAAACCGATAGACGGCGCCCCCGCGTCCGAGGCGCCACGATTTGCTGCCTCCATAATGCCGGGTCCGCCCCCGGTCGCGATCACATTGTCGCGGACGCCATCGCGCGGGCGAAGAGCGCCTCCTCGTTCGGAGGCGATGCGCCCGAAGCGCCGCGCCTCTTCGTACCACCGCGCCGATTTGGCTCCAGGGCGCGGCACTGCTCCCGGCGGCAGCGGAGCGGTAAACTCCGCTTCATCGCCACTTCCTTCCGGCAGCGTACGCGCGCTCCCGAATACGACGATGGTCGAGCGTACGGCCCACGCGCGCAGCCGTTCCTCCGCTTTTTCGTATTCAAGCTGCAGCCGCACCCCTCGCATGGAGTCGCCGAGCAGGAAGTCTGGGTCGAGGGCTGCCAACCGGTACGAAGGCGAATTCTTCTGAGCTGCATTTTCTTCCATGATGGACTCCCCAATCGCGTATTTGGCCCCCACGCTGTCTAAAGCTAAAATGGCCGCGAAGAGAGGGCGAATCGGGGGGGCTGACATAAAAGTCACGCTCGATCTCTCCAGGCTGCTGGAAGAAGGCAAGCTCTCGCCGGCTGAGGCTGAGCGGCTTCGCGCTTTGGCCGCTCATGACACCGGCTCCTCGGCAATCAACATCCTGGTTGGCTTCGGAATTGTCGCGGTTAGCGGCGGCGCCGTGGCGCTGGTGCCGACGCCCCTGACCGCGCTCCTCTTGGGTGTCGCGGTGTTCGCGATTGGACTTGGGTTCACTCTGCGTGGCAAACAGCAATGGAGTCTCCTTGCGCAAATCTGTCTCGTCGTCGGCGCGCTGATGTTTTCCGGCGGTGTGCTCACAATTGGCAAGGGTGCACTCGCTGCGATGCTGATTGTCACCGCCGCACTCGCGGCAGCCTCGATCGTCGCGCGATCGAGTTTGCTCGTCGCCGCAGCGGTGCTTGCGCTGGGCGCCTGTCTCGGCGCCCGCTCCGGCTATTGGCACGCCACCTATATGCTCGCGATCTACGAGCCGCTGGTTACGATCATTCTTTTCAGCCTTCTCGCGCTCGGGACGTATTATTTGTCGAAGTCGCTCGCGGCAGATTACGAACATCTGGCGCTGACTGCGGCGCGGACGTCTGTCTTCATGGTCAATTTCGGCTTCTGGGTCGGCTCGCTTTGGGGCGATGATTTGGTGCTCATTCGCTCGCTGTGGCGAGGCAGTCGGAACATGTACTCCACTACCGCGATGTGGATTTCGCCTCCGGCCTTTGTCATCGGCTGGTCGTGTGTGTTGCTTGGCGTCGGCATCTGGGGTGTTCGGGAGAACAGGCGCTGGGTGGTCAACGTCGCCGCCGTGTTCGGGGCCATCGATTTCTATACGCAATGGTTCGAAAGGCTCGGAGCGCAGCCGCTTTCGGTCCTTGTTGGCGGTCTTCTGATGCTCGCCTTCGCGCTGGGGCTGTGGATGTTCAATCAACGTCCGGCGTCAAAGGCTTAGCTTTGGCATGACATGGCAGCGCCAACATCCCCTTCGCCGCGAAGTTGGCCGGTAATGCCGGATGCGGCGACAGCGCGCGGTTTCAGAATGATGGCGACAGCGCACACCCTACCACCCACTCTCTTTCCTCGGACCGCTCTAGCGTTTATGATGTTCGTCGGCTGGGGGATGCGGCAATGAAACGGTGCTCGGACATCATTGGTACGGCACTCAACTTCTTGGCGTTTTCGGCTTACGCGCGCCGCTCCGAAGTTTCTATCTACGTTCGGGTCAAGCGAATCGCAGTCGTCGCAATACTGTTGTCGCCAGCGATTGCGATCCCGGCTATGGCCGCGGATATGCCGCTGCCGGGACCCGCTCCAATCCCGCCAAACAGTTACTACCCGGTCGCCCCGCCGCTGAGTTGGGGGGGCTTCTATGTCGGGGTCAACGGCGGCTACGGCTTCGGCAACAGTCATTGGACCAACGCAGGGGTTTCGACCGGCAACTTCGCCACCACCGGAGGTCTCGCTGGGGGCACAGCCGGTTTCAATTACGCAGGATTTGGCGGCTTCTTGGTCGGCGTGGAGGGCGATCTTGATTGGTCCGGGCTAAAGGGCAGCAGCTCCACGGCAGCCTGTGTCGGTCTGGGCGCCGCCGCCGGTACAACCTGCCAAACCAAAAGCGAGTGGTTGAGCACAGCGAGGGTTCGAGTGGGGTATGCGTTCGACCGCATCCTTGTTTTTGGCACAGCCGGTGCAGCACTCGCTGATTTGCGAGTGGGTTTGAACCCGCAAGCGACCTCCGCAACCTTGGGACCGCAAGTTGGCTGGACTGCTGGCGGTGGCCTTGAGTTTGCCTTCACCGAGAACTGGACCGCCAAGGTTGAATACCTCTACGTCGGTCTCGGCACCGTCGCGTGTCCGTCCGGTACGATCTGCTCGCTGGTCAATCCAGCGGGAGTTAGTAACCCCTCGATCACATTGAACGAGAGCGTCGTCCGCGCTGGCGTCAACTACAGATTTAACTGGTGATCCGTAGGAAAAGAGCACCGCCGGCGTCGATTTCCGACGATTGGACGCGATGCTATTGACCTGTTCGTTGTTGGCGGATCGCGCCATGTCGCGGTGTGGCAGCGCATCCGCCGCGTTCGCGGCGAAGCGGACTTGAGTTGACCTCGCCGTTTTCGTGGAATTAAAACTTATCGAGCTGCCGGTGCTCGGCAGTGATCCAGCGCACGGTGCCGGTGATTGAGCGCATGACCACGGTGTGCGTTCTCACCACCGGACCGTCAAACTTCACGCCTTGCAGCATGCGGCCGTCGGTAATGCCGGTTGCCGCGAACAGGCAGTCGCCGCGCACCATGTCTTCGACCTCGTATTTCTTGCGCGGATCCTTGATGCCCATTTTCGTCGCCCGCGTCCGCTTTTCTTCGGTGTCGACCACCAGCCGGCATTGCATCTGGCCTCCAGTGCAGCGCAGCGCCGCCGCGGCGAGCACCCCCTCGGGCGCGCCACCGGTGCCCATCGCTATATCGATGCCGGTCTTTTCCGGATCGGCGGTGTGAATGACTGAAGCGACATCGCCGTCGCTGATCAAACTCACAGCGCCGCCGGCCTTGCGCACGCCGGCGATTAATTCGGCGTGTCGCGGGCGATCCAAAATCATGGCGGTGATAGCTTCAGGCTTGACCCCTTTGGCCTTGGCAAGATTGCGGATGTTTTCTTCCGCCGGCGCGTCGAGATCGACGACGCCTCTGGGATAGCCGGGACCAACCGCAATCTTGTCCATATAAATGTCGGGCGCGTGCAGCAGCGTGCCGTGCTCGGCGAGCGCCAGCGTGGCGATCGAGCCCGGCATGTTCTTGGCGCACAAGGTCGTGCCCTCGACCGGGTCGACCGCAATGTCGACCTTGAAGCCGCCCTTGCTGCCGACTTTTTCGCCGATGAACAGCATCGGCGCTTCGTCCATTTCACCCTCGCCAATCACGACGGTGCCGTCGATCGGCAGTTTGTTGAGCTCGCGCCGCATGGCGTCGACCGCCGCCTGGTCCGCGGCCTTCTCGTCCCCGCGCCCGCGTAGCCGTGCGGCATTTACCGCAGCGCGTTCGGTGACGCGCACGATCTCGAGCGCAAGCACGCGCTCCAGAATGAGCCCGTGGGGAACCGTGATTGACGCCATTTCCATCCCCGAAATCCGATCTGCTTTCAGTTCAATGTGTGCGAGTCGCCGCTAATTCTTCTCGATACGGATCACTTGCGGCCGCCCAGAGATTACACGGTCGCGGCGCACCGCGGCGAGGGCCTTGCGCACGGCATCCTCCGTGGTCGCATATGTAATGAGGATAACCGGGACCGGCTCCCCAGAGCGTCCGCGCTGGTCCGTGGCCAACCCTGAAACTTCGTGGCGCTGCACAATCGATTCCATGGAAATTTGCTGTTGCGCCAATCGCCGCGCGATGGTCGCGGCGCTGCCCGGCCGGTCGCGGGCAAGGAGGCGGATATAGTAGCCGCCCTCGTGGCGCTGCATCGGCGCTTTGCGAACTGTGGTCATGCGCGCGGCGGGACGGCCGAACGGCGGGGTGCGTACCCCGCGCGCGATATCGGCGATGTCGGAGACGATAGCGGACGCGGTCGCAGCGCCGCCGGCGCCGGGGCCGACCAGCGTTATTGGAGCAAGACCGTCGGCATCGACGGTGACGGCATTCGTCACTCCCATCACCTGGGCAATCGCGGATTCGCGCGGCACCATGGTCGGATGCACGCGCTGCTCAATGCCGGCGTCGGTTTTTACCGCAACGCCAAGAAGTTTCACGCGATAGCCAAGCTCCGCAGCGGCATCGAGGTCGGCAAGCGTAATGGACGAAATGCCTTCGACGTAAATCGCCGCCGGATCGACTTTGCTGCCGAAGGTGAGGCTCGAGAGGATCGCGAGTTTTTGCGCGGTGTCGTGGCCTTCGATATCGAAGGACGGGTCGGCTTCTGCATAGCCCAGCCGCTGCGCTTCGCGCAGGCACTCGTCGAACGCGAGGCGGTCCTGCTCCATACGGGAGAGGATGTAATTACAGGTGCCGTTCAGGATGCCGTAGATACGCGTGAACGAATTGCCGTTGAGGCTTTCACGCAGCGTCTTCACGATCGGGATGCCGCCGCCGACCGAAGCCTCGAAATTAAGGGCGACGCGATGGCGTTCGGCCAGCACGGCGAGCCGGTAACCGTGCCGCGCAAGGAGCGCCTTGTTGGCGGTCACCACCGGCTTGCCGGCGGCGAGCGCGGTCTCGACGACACGCTTCGCCGGATTTTCCTCGCCGCCGATCACTTCGACCACGACGTCGATCGCCGGATCGGCGGCGAGCGCCGCCGGATCGGCAAACCAGCGCAATTTCTTCAAATCGATGCCACGCTTTTTGCTGCGCGAGCGGGCGCTCACGGCAACAACCTCAATCGCACGGCCGCACCGCGTCGTAAGCTTGTCGCGCCCGCGATCGAGGAGCTGGACAACAGCCGTGCCGACCGTTCCCAGTCCGGCAAGACCGACTTTCAACGGTTCGGCCATAAACCTACAAGCCTGGAAAAAAGCGAGGTTCGGCTAACGCCGCGTCGCCATGGGAACGACGTTGTGCAGCATTTCCGGGCCGGTTTCAAGAAAGCGGCGGATGTTGCGTGCCGCCTGCCGAATGCGCTGCTCGTTCTCGACAAGCGCAATGCGCACATGACCCTCGCCGTGCTCGCCGAAGCCGGCGCCGGGTGCAACCGCGACGCTCGCCTTCTCGACCAGGAGCGTCGCGAATTCGACGCTGCCGAGGGAGGCAAATGGTTCGGGGATCGGCGCCCAGGCGAACATCGAGGCTTGCGGCGGCGGCACCTGCCACCCCGCACGGCCGAACAATTCGACCAAGGCATCGCGGCGGCGCCGGTAAATGCCGCGCATCTCGGCAATGCAGTCGTCGGGACCGTTCAATGCTGCCGTCGCCGCCACCTGGATTGGCGTGAACGCGCCGTAGTCCAGATAGGATTTTACCCGCGCCAGCGCGGCAATGACGCGTTCGTTGCCGACGGCAAATCCCATTCGCCAGCCCGGCATTGAATAAGTCTTCGACAGCGAGGTGAACTCGACCGCGACATCCATGGCGCCGGGTACCTGGAGGATCGACGGCGGCGGATTGTCATCGAAATAGACTTCGCCATAGGCGAGATCGGAAAGGACGAGGAGGCCGTGCTTCTTCGCAAACGCGACGAGGTCGCGATAGAAATCGAGGTCGGCGACGGAAGCCGTGGGATTGGACGGATAGCACGTGACAACGGCGATCGGCTTCGGGATCGAATGCATTACCGCCCGTTCCAGCGCGCCGAAAAAAGCCGGGTTGGCCGCAACAGGCACCGAACGAATGGTGCCGCCAGCCATGAGGAACCCGAAGACATGGATCGGATAAGTCGGATTGGGAACGACAATCATGTCGCCCGGCGCGGTGATGGCTTGCGCAACATTGGCGAAGCCTTCCTTGGAGCCGAGCGTGGTGACGATCTGCGTTTCCGGATTGAGCTTTACGCCGAAACGCCGCGCGTAGTACCCGGCTTGGGCGCGGCGCAGGCCTGGTATGCCGCGCGACGCCGAATAGCGGTCGGTGCGCGGCTTGCCGAGGGTCTCCTTCAGCTTCTCGATGACGTGCGCGGGCGCCGGCAAGTCGGGGTTGCCCATACCGAGGTCGATGATGTCGGCGCCGCCATTGCGCGCCACCGCCTTGGCCCGATTGACCACTTCGAACACGTAGGGCGGCAGGCGGCGGATTCGGTAAAACTCTTCCATGTCACTAACGCAGGCGATGGACGGTCCAACGTTTTATCACGGCTTGGCGTAAGCGCCGATGGCGGTGGCGCCTGTTGCGTCGTCCGCAGGAACGGGCGCGGGCTTGGCGGCGGCCACGGCCGGCTTATTCTTTGCCGGGTTCGTGGGCGCGGGCGCTTCGGCCGCTTGCACAGTCGGCAGTGGCTGGGCGTTGGTCTGCAGTTGCTCGCGCTGGGAAATCAGCGAATCTGTCGCTTCTTTCACCTGATCCGGAGTGAGAGTTGTTTCCGCCCGCGGCGCAGGCATGTCATGTACGGCCGGAAACCCGGTTTCCACGGCACAGCCGGCAAGCCCAAGCGCTGCGATGACGGCCACAGCCGCCAGCGCGCGTTCAATGCTTCCGCGACATACGTGATCGCTCACGCCACCCCCAACCAAACTCAAAGGCCTCGTTCCCCCGGCAGGCCCCGGCCCCGTCTGGGCTACCTTGAAATAGGCTACCGCCTCAAAGGTTTACAAATATCCACCGCTGGGCACGCACAGAACGCGATAACCCGTTATTATGGTCGAAACAAGGTCCGCACACGGCAGGGTAGCGCAGACCGCTGGCAGTTGTGAACCGGCTTCGCGTGCTGTTTCATGGTGCGATTTGCGTGAAAAAGCTTGTCTGCAAGCGCTTGCGGGGAAATGCTTGCCGACAAGCGCTTGCGTGAAAGTGTGACGCAGGCCATTTCTGGAATATCGGCCGGATTCGTCGGCCGTGCGCATGGGAGAAACGCCGGTGCACGCTCCGTCGGAAACTCCAGCAAAGATCGGCGGCGTCGACGTCGAGGAGTTTTCGCGCAATCTCGCCCGGGCGGTTGAGGAAGGCGGACGCGCGCTCGCCTCATATCTGAAGCCCCGCGAGGAAGGCCGCGGCGACCAGGCACTGGCGGACGAGATCACTGATGCCGTCAAGACGTTTGGACAGGTGGCGCAATACTGGCTCGCCGACCCCAAGCGGGCGGTCGAACTGCAAACTCGTCTCGGCAACGCCTACCTCGAGCTTTGGGCTGTGGCCTCGAAACGGCTCGCCGGAGAGCTGCCGCCGCCGGTAGTGACGCCCTCCCCCAACGACAAGCGTTTCGCCGATCCGGAATGGACCTCGAACCAGCTGTTCGATTTCCTCAAGCAGGCATACTTGCTCACGACCCGCTGGGCCAATTATCTGGTCAGCGACGCGGCCGACCTTGATCCGCACACCCGGCACAAGGCCGAATTTTACATGCGGCAGATCGTGAACGCGCTCTCGCCGTCGAACTTCGTCCTGACCAATCCGGAACTGTTACGCGAGACGCTTACCAGCAACGCCGAGAATCTGGCGCGCGGCATGCGGATGCTCGCCGAGGACATCGAGGCCGGCGGCGGAATTCTCAAGATCCGGCAGTCCGATTCCGCGATGTTCGAGGTCGGGCGCAATCTCGCGGTCACCCCCGGCAAGGTCATCTACCAGAACGAGGTGATGCAGCTTCTGCAATACACGCCGACGACGGCGACCGTGCGCCAGCGCCCGCTGCTCCTGATTCCGCCCTGGATCAACAAATTCTACATTCTCGATCTGACGCCGGAAAAATCCTTCATCAAATGGTGTGTCGACCACGGGCTGACGGTATTCTGCATCTCCTGGGTCAATCCTGACGCGAGCCTGGCGCAAAAGTCATTCGAGGACTATGCGCGCGAAGGCCCGCTGGCGGCGTTCGACGCAATTAAACAGGCAACCGGCGAGGAGAAGGTCGACGTGATCGGTTATTGCGTCGGCGGCACCATGCTCGCCTCGGTGCTTGCAGCGATGGCGATCTGGGGCGACGAGCGCGTCGCCTCGGCGACATTCATGGCCGCACAGGTGGACTTCACCTATGCCGGCGACCTGAAAGTTTTCATCGACGAGGACCAGGTCAAGGCCATTGAAGCGCGGATGGCGGAGCGCGGCTATCTGCCGGGCATGTCGATGGTCACGGTGTTCAACCTGCTCCGCTCCAACGATCTGATCTGGCCCTACATCATCAACAATTATCTGCGCGGCAAGGCGCCGTTCCCGTTCGATTTGCTGTATTGGAATTCCGACGCAACGCGGCTGCCGGCGGCCAATCAATCGGATTACATGCGCAATTGCTACCTCGACAACAAACTCGCCAAGGGGCAGATGACCATCGGCAACACGCCGGTCAATCTGAAGAACATCAAGATCCCGGTCTACAGCCTCGCCGCGCGCGAGGACCATATCGCGCCGGCCAAGTCGGTGATGCTCGGCTCAAAATTCTTCGGCGGTCCGGTGCGCTTTGTGCTCGCGGCGTCCGGTCACATAGCCGGTATCGTCAATCCGCCGGACAAACACAAATATCAATACTGGACCGGGCGGCGGCCGCGCAGCGCTAACCTCGAAGGCTGGGCCGCCAAGGCAACGCAGCATCCGGGTTCCTGGTGGCCGGACTGGTTCGCCTGGCTCACTAAGCGCCCCTCGCCGCAAGTGCCCGCCCGCATGCCGGGCGACGGCGCGCTCAAACCGATCGAGGATGCGCCGGGAAGTTACGTCAAGGTCCAGGCGTAGGAAGCCGTATCGGTAACCTCTTTCGTCATGGCCGGACTTGTTCCGGCCATCTACGTCTTGCGACCACTTCAGTACGAAGATGTGGATGCCCGCGACAAGCGCGGGCATTACGTAGTGGAGAATCACGGAAACAGCGCGACCTGCTCGAGCCCGGAAGTCTCCGGAAAGCCGAGCATGAGGTTCATGTTCTGCACGGCCTGACCCGACGCGCCCTTGGTAAGATTGTCGAGCGCGGAGCCGATGATGGCACGGCCGGCGATGCGGTCCGCAGCGACGCCGAGAAAGGTCATGTTGGAGCCGCGCACGTGCCGGGTTTGCGGGAAGGCGCCGAACGGCAGCACGTGGACGAACGGCTCCGTCGCGTAAGATTTTGAAAGCAGCGCGTGAAGGTCCTCCGGCTTGGCCTCGGCGCCGCGGACGTAAATCGTCGACAAGATGCCGCGGTTCATCGGCACGAGGTGCGGCGTGAACGAGGCGATCACCTCGCGGCCGGCGGCGAGCGAAAATTCCTGGTCGAGCTCGGCCATGTGCCGGTGATGGCCGATGCCGTAGGCATGAAAGCCTTCGGAGACTTCGGAGAACAGCATCTCCTCCTTCGCCGCCCTGCCCGCTCCGGTCATGCCTGACTTGGCGTCGATCACGATTTCATCCGGATCGATCGCCTTGGCTTTCAGAAGCGGAATGAGCGCAAGCTCGGCCGAGCTAGTGTAGCAGCCGGGATTGGCGACGAGCTGCGCCTGTTTGATTTTGTCCCGGTGGATTTCGGTGAGCCCGTACACCGCCTTCTTCTGCAACTCCGGCGCGGCGTGCGGATGGCCGTACCACCGCTCGTAGGCGGCGATGTCCGCGAGGCGAAAGTCGGCGGAGAGATCGACGACTTTCGCCGCCGGCATGTGCGGAAACAAATCCTTGATCACCTTCTGCGTGGTGCCGTGCGGCAGCGCGCAGAACACGAGATCGGGCTTGAGCGTGTTCCAGTCGACGGCATCAAGCGCCGCGAGCGCCGGCAAATCGTACGGCGCGAATTGCGGAAACACGTCGGCCATCGCCTTGCCGGCGCGGCGATCGGCGGTGAGCAAACAAATCTCCGCGCGCGGATGGCGCAGCAGCAGCCGCACCAATTCCGCGCCGGTATAACCGGACGCGCCAAGGATGCCGATTTTCGCTTTTTTTTCTGTCGCGGTCATGATCGATCCCTGATCAATCGTTGGCTTAAGGGTTCAAGCCAGCATCCGCAGACATCGATTTGACGAAGACGTGCCGCGGCGCTGGCGGCACGGTTTTGCTCACACGCGAACGCGCACCCGTGCCGTGTCGCTACGGCGGCGGCGCTTTAAGGCGACGATCGTTGAGGCCTCGTACATGCGCGGCCATATAGAGGCCCGGCTCACATGCGTCAACGCTTTCGGCGAAGCGCCGATAAATTTCAGTTAA
The DNA here is from genome assembly GCA_963753355.1 of uncultured Alphaproteobacteria bacterium. GTDB lineage: Bacteria > Pseudomonadota > Alphaproteobacteria > Rhizobiales > Xanthobacteraceae > BOG-931. The sequence goes on along the minus strand of CAVWBV010000013.1, from coordinate 85,830 downwards.
GCGGGCGCCGCGACGGCGGCCAGGTTGCCTGGCGGTTAGTGCTCCGACGCCACTACGGTCGGTGACGGCTGAGCCGGCTCTTCAATGGCCTCCGCCGAAGCGGGCGCACTCTCGGCGGCCGCCGCTTCAGCTTGCGTCTGCTGTTGCTCGGCCGGGCAATTGCCGTCCTCGCAAGTCGCCACGGTCTGGGACTTCGAGGCTTGCTTCATCCACTCACACGCGCCCGCCTGCTGGGTGAGCGCAAATCCCGACACCAAGGCCGCCAAAACGATGAGCTTTTTCATGGTGAGCATCCTTTTTGACTCCGGCTACCCTAAAAGTACGCCCGTTCGCGGTGTTTGCAAAGCGACGGCCGCTGCGCAGAAGGCCGGTTTCGCCAGCTTTCTTATGCGAACGGCCGTCCGGTCACCGTATCGTGAAGCGTCGCATGCCGCACCAGCATGCCGCGCCCATAATAGATGAACGCCTGCGTGCGCTCATGCGCCGCGAGCGCCGCCGGAGAGGCCCAATGCTCGACGATGTAAAACTCCAGATCGTCATCGAGGCCGCGGTAGACGTCGTAGCCGATATTGCCCGGCTCCTGCCGCGTCGCCGACACAAGCGCGCGGAACGCCGCCATCACATCGTCGAGGTTTTCCTTGGTGAAGCGAAAGATCGCGACGTGAAAGATGTCGTCGCCGCCCGTACCGGCAGCATGCGCTTCCGAGAAAGCGGCCGCCGCAGTAAGCGCCAGAAAACTTCTGCGCGGTATCATTTCCGGACTCCCGTCAACCACCGGCTTCAGCGGGCTAAATCCGGAGTTGGGAACCCGGTTCCGGCCGCTACGCGGCCTTAAGTCCATGGCATAGTCCCGCGGCAGCGATTCGTTGCGCGCGTGGCCACGCGTCACCACGTATGAGCAAATTGGGATAAGTTTTGGGAAAATCAGTTAAAAAGCAGGAGACGCCGGATCTGTTCGCGGCCGCGGGCGAAGGCCGCGCGTTGGCGCGCCGCGCTTCCGGTAACGCCCGGGCGGCCGCGCGCGGCGGATCAGGCGGCGACGCCGGCTACACCGCCAAGCACATCGAGGTACTGGAAGGGCTCGAACCGGTGCGCCGCCGGCCTGGCATGTATATCGGCGGCACCGACGAGAAGGCGCTGCACCACCTGTTCGCCGAGGTGATCGATAACGCCATGGACGAGGCGCTCGCCGGCCACGCCGACTGGATCGAAGTCGAGATGGCGGCCGACGGTTTTGTCTCGGTGACCGACAACGGCCGCGGCATTCCGGTCGATCCGCATCCGAAGTTCCCGAAAAAATCGGCGCTCGAAGTCATCATGTGCACGCTGCATGCCGGCGGCAAATTCGACTCCAAGGTCTACGAGACTTCGGGTGGTCTGCACGGCGTCGGCGTTTCGGTCGCCAACGCGCTGTCCGAGCGCATGGAGGTCGAGGTCGCGCGCGGCCAAAAGCTCTACCGCATGGCGTTCGAGCGCGGTAAGCCGAAGACCAAATTGCAGGACGCTGGCAAGGCGCCCAACCGTCGCGGCACCAAAGTGCGCTTCCGCCCCGATCCGGAAATTTTCGGCGCCAAGGCGCATTTCAAGCCGGAGCGCGTGTTCAAGATGACGCGCTCGAAGGCGTACCTGTTCGGCGGCGTCGAAATCCGCTGGTCGTGCGCCAAGGAATTGTTGCGCGGTACCGATGGCGTGCCCGAAGAGGCGACGTTTCACTTCGCCGACGGGCTGAAGGATTATCTGTCGGAAACGCTTGCCGAAGCGACGCTCGTTCATCCCGACATTTTCACCGGCTCCGCCGGCAAGGTCGGCGCCCATGGCGGCGCCCAATGGGCGGTCGCCTGGACTGCCGATACTGACGGCTTCATCAACTCCTACTGCAACACCATTCCGACGCCGGACGGCGGCACTCATCAGTCCGGCCTGCGCACCGCGCTGCTACGCGGCCTCAAAGACCACGCCGAGCGCATCGGCCAAGGCAAGCGCGCCGCCCCGGTGACGTCCGACGACGTGATGACCGGCGCCGGCGCCATGCTCTCGGTCTTCATCCGCGAGCCGGAATTCCAGGGCCAGACCAAGGACCGCCTCGCCACGGCAGAAGCGCAAAAAATCGTCGAGCAGGCGATCAAGGACCCGTTTGACCATTGGCTCGCCGGCAACCCGACGCAGGCCAACAAGCTGCTCGACTACGTCGTCGATCGCGCCGAAGAGCGCGTTCGCCGGCGTCAGGAAAAAGACATCGCGCGCAAAAGCGCGACCCGAAAACTCCGCCTCCCCGGCAAGCTCGCCGACTGCACCAACGGCGCCGCCGAAGGCGCCGAATTGTTCGTGGTCGAGGGCGATTCCGCCGGCGGCTCGGCCAAGCAGGCGCGCGACCGCGCGGCGCAGGCGATCCTGCCGCTGCGCGGCAAAATCCTCAATGTCGCTTCCGCCGGCAAGGACAAGCTCGCGCAGAACCAGCAACTCGCCGACTTGATCCAGGCGCTCGGCTGCGGCTCCGGCGCACATTATCGCGACGAGGATTTGCGCTACGGCAAAATCATCATCATGACCGACGCCGACGTCGACGGCGCCCATATCGCCTCGCTGCTGATCACTTTCTTCTATCGCGAGATGCGTCCCCTGATCGACAACGGCCACCTCTATCTCGCGGTGCCACCGCTCTATCGCCTCTCCCACGGCGGCAAGATCTTTTACGCGCGCAACGACAAGCACCGCGACGAAATCTTGAAAAAAGAATTCCACGCCAATGCCAAGGTGGAAGTGAGCCGCTTCAAGGGCCTTGGCGAGATGATGGCGGCGCAATTAAAGGAAACCACCATGGACCCGAAGAAGCGCACGCTTCTGCGTGTGGTGCTGATGGAGGACGAAAAAAAGAATACCGAGAAATCCGTCGAGCGGCTGATGGGCACGAAGCCAGAAGCGCGTTTCGCCTTCATCCAGGAACGCGCCGAGTTCGCCGACGAGAAGGCGCTGGACGTTTAGGATACGTCCTCAGAAGCTCGATGCTGCGAGCGGTCGCGATCGATATCCGCTTAGTTCCGGATCAAGGCCCGAACGCGATAATGCCAGGCAGCTCATCGGCTATTTTGGCAAACGTGCCGTAAAGTTTCGGTCCGATTTCCCCAAGCGCCATCACGATGGAAGCCGCAATGCCGGCGGCGAAAATGCCGTATTCGACGGCGGCGCTCCCCGAGTCGTCTTTCAGGAAAGCTCCAAAGTTTTTGATCATCTGCGCGCCTCTCATCCAGTTGCCATCTAGCATCGCCGTTTCAACGAACACGGTCACACCGTGGAACCTGAGTAGGAATACTCCTGCGCCTGCGATCCGCGTTGACCCCGGTCAACCGGTAAAAATCTCGGAAAAAGGTCCGCACCGGCGGCCCGGACAATAGGTGTATAATTTAGAAGAAGGCCGCTGTGGCAGACGGCCATGAGAAAGTCTTGAAAAGGCTCGACAACAACGATTGTCGTTCAACCATCGGCCGGCCGCACCCGATGCAAGTGCGATAATTGCAGAAGTAGCGATATCACTCGTTCACGTTCTCAGCACCATCAGCAATCTCGACTGGAACAGGACTGCCGTCGGCCATGTTGAGATTCTGATGAACGGCTCAAATTTCGCGATTTTCAGCTTTCCGTAGCCAACTCCCCTTGTTTGTCAGACGTCCGGTCCGACATTGGGATCGGCGGCGGGCGACGAACCGCGATAAAGCGAACATTTAGTGCAGTCATTTTCAAACACAGGATTGGATTAACCGTGGTCGAATTAAACGTTGGACTTCCTAATGGCACGACGTGCCATCTGACATCGGAATCGATGCGGCCGCTTGCCAAATACTTGAGGTGGGAGATCTTCAAGCGGGGCCGCTACGCGCGTGTCGGCTTTGAGCTCCGCCCAAGCGACACCGTCATCGACATTGGCGGCAACATCGGCGTGTTCGTTCTTTGGGCGGCGCCCCAGGTTCCACAGGGCTCCGTCGTCACCGTGGAGCCAAATCCGGTGTCCCTCGGATGCCTGCAATTGAATATTGAACGAAATGGGCTGAGCAACGTAACCGCCATGCAGGCGGCCGCCGGCAGCGACGGCGGCACCATGCAGCTCGTCTACCATCCCGGCTGGGAAATGATGGCCTATAACGCCGAGCTGTCCGCGCCGTGGTTCTACAAGCAAAGCGTCCCGGCGCGACTGGTTCGCTGGATTATTGCCGGATTGACCAACCGGCACATCGCCGCGGGGCCCGCGCAGTGCATTGACACGCCGCTGATGTCGCTCGAGCGCATCATGGACGACCACGGCATCGAGACCGTCAATTATCTGAAGCTCGATTGCGAAGGCAGCGAATTTGAAATTCTGAGAAACATCAGGGGTGTCTGCTGGTCCCGCATCGAGCGCGCCGTGATCGAGTATCATGAGTTCGGACGCGATCGCAGGGCAGCCGAGCTGGTCTCGATCCTTGAAGGTCATGGCTTCGAGGTCGAAGTGCATCAGTCGTTGTTCGAGAAGCTTGGCCGGCCGTTCGGAGCAAGTATCGGCGAGATCTGGGCCTCGAAACCGATAACCGCTCCTATCCACTGAACCGCGCCGATCCGGAGTCGCGGGCCGCTTCTTCGTCATTGCGAGGAGCGAATGCGACGAAGCAATCTAGAATTCTTCGACACGACTGGATTGCTTCGTTGAGCTTGTCATCGCGCCGGCTTCTTCGGTCCGGACCCGTTCGCTCCATTTATCCGGCAATGAACGGAAGACGTGGTTGCCCGCAGCATAGACGAGCGAAGCAAGGACGCCGTTCTTCGAACGGCTACGCGCGGGCATGACGGGACGTCGTTTGCGCGCGTGCAGCCCGGGTTGAGTGAAGAGAAACCCAGGAGAGGTCTTACGATCGATCCCGGATTTCGCTGTTGCTACCCCTGCCCGTCACCACCGGGCTTGACCCGGTGGTCCATGCCGACTGGCCGGCCGCATGGATTGCCGGATCAAGTCCGGCAATGACGACAGAAAAGGCGCGCGGTGAAGTCGCTAGGCTCGACCTAAAACTGCACGGTCGGCAAACAAATAGTACAGGTATCCCACGAGCAAGAGCGCGTAGATCAGCACGGCCGACCAGCCTAAGGCATTCAGGATGCCGCCTAGCGTTCCCCAAATGGAAACGAGGAGGCCGATGGCGCTTTGGAGTGCGAATCCGGAAAGGAATCCTCGCAGGACTTTTCCATCAACGGCATCTTTGATGAGCCATACGACAACGCCTTGCCCGAGCAGCGTAAGACCGAAATAGCGGGCCATGAGGTCCAAGGCTGCATTTGCGGTGACGCCATAAGTCACAAGAACGAAATCCGGGACCAGGATGAATGCGATCCCATAAATGATCGCTACTGCGGCCGCGATTGCCAGAAACACTGCGAGCTTCATTTCCCCCTCCCCTTTTTTGCCTCCCAAGCCCGATGGTAGTCCCACGGACCTACTACCCATGATTGTTCAACCGCGTCGCAAAGTCCAGCAGGCACAACCCCACTCGCCAGCAGTTTTCAAGCCGCGGCTTCGCGGCCTTCGACCATGACGATCTCAACTTCACCAACGCCGTTGTTGCGACGGAATGCTGCGGCCGCGTTGTACTCGGCGGATTGGAAGCAGGCGGCGCCTTGCTCGAAAGTCGAAAATTCGACCAGTATGAAGCGCGAGAAATCCTCCGGCCCTTCCAAAACCTGGAAGCGACCGCCGCGCGCCAAAACCTTGCCGCCGTGTTTGGCGAGAATGTCCCCCACCAGATCGGTGTATTTCTTGTACTCGGCCCGATCGTTGATCTTTGCGCGCGCGACCCAATAGGCTGGCATACGCTTCTCCCTGTTCATTTCTGCGCTGAGCGATGAGCGTCGTAGCACCAAGCCTCGAAGGGTATCAGCGGGAATACATCGGACGCATCCTTCGAGGCACGCCATCGCAGCCAAGTGTACGCAGGCAGCGCCTGCTATGGGCGCGCGCCACAGGCTGACGGATTAGTGCGATAGCGCTCGTCACGCCCGCGCTTGGCTGCTCGAAGAACGGCGTCGCTTTGCTCGCCTATGTCACGGGCGTCCACGTCTTCAAACCCTGCGGCACCAAAGACACTTTACGCGGCAGGCGAACAGATGCACGATCGGCCGGTCGCGGGGCGCGCGAGTGGGGAAAAACCCATGTATCGATCAAGGCAACTTCAATTCGCAGCGGCTGTCTTGTTTGCAATTGCCGCACCTTCGCTCACCGGACCTCCCGCGCGGGCGCTCAGTCAAGGAAATGGTGGAACCGGCGAGAACGGCAATGCCGCGTTTGCTGATCCGGACGAGCAGGTCAACATTTTCGGCTTCGACCAGGGCCCGCAACCGACCGGCTTAAGCGGGCCGGTGCAGAGCGGTCCCCGGCAGGATCAATTCAAGTATTACCGCCCTGACAGCCTTGCATTCCCTCCGGATCCGCTTTCTCGCCCCGGCAACTAAAATCGGTATTTCGATACCTGCCGGCGGTGTGGATTGCCGGGTCAAGTTTTAGAGCCGGGCCCGGCCACTTCTGGAAACAAGCGCGTCCCGCGCGCATAAACGCGTAATTGCCCGGTAGCCCGGCGGTGACGAGCGGAGAAAACTGCCCGGCGCTATGGCGTCCAGCACCAGTGCCAGCCGTCCGGCTGGAACGTGCACCATCGCCCGGTGTAAGCGTTCACGACCACGGAGCCCGGAACCGGCCCCGGCACGTAGCCTGCGCCGTAATAAGGCGCCGCCGCGAAGAAGGGTGCGGGCGCGGCGCCTACCGGCGCTGCCATATACAGCCCGCCGTACGGGTACACTCCGCCGTACAGAGGGACCGGATAATCCTGCGCATTCGCGCCGGTCACGCCAAGCAGCGCCAATCCGGCGACGGTTACCGCCAACGTCTTCATTTGATTGCCTCCTGTTATTTCACCACGACAAAGCCGGCATCCGCGGCCGGCTTCATTGAAGAGCACTGATCTATACCTACGGATTCGGGCTCGTCTCGCCGAACTCGAAATGCCGGTTTACGACCAAGTCCGCGCATGCAGAGATTTTTCCGAAAATTAGAGATAAAGCTGACTTGTCAACATTTATAGATCGTACACCATTTCGAGGAGCGATAGCGACGAAGCAATTCGAGGCGTCCGACTGGATTGCATCGCTATCGCTCGCAATGACACGAGAAACTACGCGTCAACCACAATGCGTCGCGGTGCACCGGGCGTTGCGGTACTCCTGCGCCCGGGCGTGCGTCGCGCACCAATTGCTGCAAAACGCCACGCATCTTGCGGTGGGCGCGGCAGCCGCCGGCGCGCTTAGCGGGCCGTTCATCGACAAGAGCAGCGTTGTCAACGCGGCAAGACAAAAAAAGATCTTCATCATCTGTCTCCTCAGCACGACCCTGCGCCAAGAAGTCATTTTCTTTGATGCCGATCACATTTTGGCTCGGCGGCCGATTCACCAATGCATGACGAGGCCGGCGACGGCGCCGATGAACAAGACAAAGCAGACTGAAGTTTGAATGAAGAACCCTGGCAGGCGCTTTTCCGAGGCCTCGCGATAGGCCAGATAATAGAGAATGCGGCCGCCGATCCAGAGCAACCCGAGGACTGCGGCCACGGCGTCGTTGAGGTACAGCGCGCAAAGCCACAGCGGCACCAGGAACGTCGGCAGCCACTCGAGCGTATTCTGGTGCACGCGGAAAATGCGCTCGAAATCCGGATCGCCGGTGATCGCTGGATGCTTGATCTTGAACTGGCCGCGCGCGAGCGCTACCCGCGTCGCCAGGAAAAAATAAAGCGCCACGACGAGCAAGGTAACGGCGGCGGTGTAGTGCGGCATGAGCGCCTCCCCTTAAGCGTGCTGAGCGGCTTTAGCCCGGTCTTCGTATTGTGCGGATTTCCTACCGCCGCTTTGTTGCCGGAAAAGGTCGCCGGTTTTGATGTTTATAGAACCGACGAAAGGAAATCCCGTCACACTTGTAACTCCCGCCGCGCGAGGCCGCCCCCTATGTATCGACACACAGACGCAGCAAATATCCCTAACACAGGAGGCGCCGATGGCTGATCCGCTCGTCGTCCAGCGCGAGGTGCAAATTGCCGCGCCGCGTGCGACCGTTTTTGCCTTCCTCACCGATCCGGAACGGATTATGAGCTGGCTCGGCACCGAGGCCGAGACCGAACCGCATCCTGGCGGGCTTTATCTCGTCAAGGGCGTCGCCGGCGACCCGACCCGCGTCGCGCGCGGCGCGTTCCGCGAAGTCGTCCCGGTGCATCGCCTCGCCTATAGTTTCGGCTGGGAGGCCGGCAAGGAAGTACCGCCGGGCTCGAGCCTGGTCGAGATCGATCTCGCCGAGCGCGACGGCGGCACGTTGGTGCGGCTGACGCACAGCGGGCTGCCCAACGCGGCGCAGTGCGCCGCCCATGACGCCGGCTGGAGCTATTACATGAACCGGCTCGGCGTCGCCGCCGCCGGCGGAAATCCCGGCGTGGATGATGGTGGGGAAGCGGCTCGCCGCTAATTTCGTGATGGCGCGCAATCCGCTGCGGATTAAAGGGTGACAAAGCCAGCGCGGCCGCTTCATGATCGCGCCATGCCATCATCGCCGGCGCTCTCTCCGACACTGGGTTGGCTCGTCGACGCCGCGGCCGAGGTCGGGGGTGCTGAGCGGTTCTTGGCGGAACTCGGCGCGCACTTGCTTGCGGATGGGATACCGCTCGCCGGCGGCGCGCTGACGCTCTCGGTTCCGCATCCACTGATTGCGCAGCGCACGTGGCTGTGGCGCGCCGACACCCGTGAAGTCAGCGAGGCTTTGGCGCTGGCGCCGGCGGAATTTGCAGCGCGGTTTGAGGTGCCCTCGCCCACCGCCGCCGGGCATCGTTGGCTGACCGGCCTCGGTGCCGGCCCGGTGCATGAGGATGCGATCGGGCAAAGCGCCGACGGGCCGTCACTGAGCTGGATCGGCGCGCGGAAATTCACGCATGACGAGACCGAAGCGCTACGGCAGACGGCACGTTTCGCTGCGGCGCCGCTTGCCGCGCTCGTCGCGCGGGCAACGCTGAAGGCGGCGCTCGAAGCCTATCTCGGCCGCCGCAGCGCGGCGCGCGTCCTCACCGCGCCGATGCGCCGCGACCCGGGCGAGACCATTCAGGCGGCGCTGCTCTACGCGGACCTGCGCGGTTTCACCGCGTTGTCGGAAGTTAATCCGCCGAGCGTAGTGATTGTGGCGCTCGACGCCTGGTTCGACCGCATTGCGCTTGCGGTTCAGGCTTTCGGCGGTGAGGTTTTGAAATTCATCGGCGATGGCATTCTCGCGATCTTCCCGGTCGCCGGCGGCGCGCCCGGCTCCGCATGCGAAGCGGCGTTGCGTGCGGTCTCGGCCGCCCGCGCCGGCATGGCGCATCTCGACAACGAGCGGCGCGCGCAGGGACTGCCGGAGCTGCCTTTTGGCGCCGCGCTCCATCTCGGCGAAATGCTGTGGGGCAATATCGGCGCGGCCGACCGGCTCGATTTCACCGCCATCGGGCCTTCGGTCAATCTGGTGAGCCGGCTGGAGGGGCTTTGCAAACCGCTCGGCAAGACCGTGCTGATTTCCGGTGCGCTCGCCGCCGAAACCGGCACGCCGCTCATTGAGCTCGGCACGCACAAGCTACGCGGCATTGTCTCGCCATGTGCGGTGTTCGCGTTGCCGGACAATTCAGACAGCTAGCGCCGGTAACGCAGCGCCTCGACAACGAGCGCGAACGCCGCCGAGGATTGGCGCCGGCTCGGATAGTAGAGGTGATAGCCGGGATAAGGCGCGCACCAGTCGGCCAGCACGCGCTTCAATCGTCCCTTGGCGATGTACGGCTGCGCCAATTCCTCCGGCGCGTAGGCGATCCCGAACCCGGCTAGCGCCGCGTTGAGCATCTGCGACGTATTGTTGAAGGTAAGCTGGCCGTCGACGCGCACTTTGAGTTCGCGGCCGCCTTTCTCGAACTCCCAGGCGTACAAGCCGCCGAGCGTATTCAAACGCAGATTGATGCAGCTATGACCGATCAGGTCCTGCGGCTTCCTCGGCTCGGGGCGCTTTTTGAAATACGACGGCGCGCCGACAACCGCGATGCGCAGGTCGGGCCCGATCCGCACCGCAATCATGTCCTTCGCCACCTGTTCGCCGGCGCGGACGCCGGCGTCGAAGCGCTGTGCAACGATATCAGTCAAGCCGTTGTCGATGAAGAACTCGATCTTGATGTCCGGGTAGTCGCGTAAAAGCTTCGCAAGCTTCGGCCAGAGCAGTTCATCGATGACGTGCTCGGTTGCGGTGATACGAACGGCGCCAGCGGGCTTGTCGCGAAGCTCGCTGACCGCGGTGAGCTCGGCGTCGATTTCCTCAAATCGCGGCCCGAGCGTTTGCAAGAGCCGCTCGCCCGCTTGCGTCGGGGCGACGCTGCGCGTGGTGCGGGTGAGCAGCCGGACGCCGAGCCGCGCTTCAAGCTCGCGCAACGTGTGACTCAGCGCCGATTGCGATACGCCCAGCCGTGCCGCTGCCTTGGTGAAGCTTCGCTCCCGCCCAACGGCGACGAAAGCGACGAGATTATCGAGTTGGCCGCGCTGCATTTATGTCTCCAGCTCATAAGTTTATGCCGATTATAGCGCCTAATCACCCCGATGGCGGCACACTAAATCAGGGCTGCGCTAACCGGCCCGGAAAAATCATGATCACGCGTCGACGCATGCTTGCGGCAACCAGCGGCGTCGCTTTAGCGGCGGCCGGGCCCGCGGCCGCACAGATGCCGTCCCCGCCAGCAGATCAAAGGAACGCAGCCATGGAAATCAAACGCAACGGTACGCAGCCATCCGGCAAGGGACCCGCGGACTATTTCACCGGCACCGTGCGCATCGACCCGCTGTTCCAGGCGCCCGACCCCGCGCGCGCCCGTGGCGCCAGCGTTACTTTTGAGCCTGGCGCGCGCACCGCCTGGCATACCCATCCGCTCGGACAGACATTGATCGTTACCGCCGGCTTCGGCCGCGTCCAGCGCTGGGCAGGTGCGGTCGAGGAAATCCGGCCGGGCGATGTCGTCTGGTTTGCGCCGGGCGAGAAGCATTGGCACGGCGCCTCGCCAACGACGGCAATGACTCATATTGCAATTCAGGAGGCACTCGACGGCAAGGTCGTCGACTGGCTGGAGCACGTCAGCGACGAACAGTATCGCGGTTGATCGCGCGCGAACACAAATCGGACGGAAGGCAACCCTGGAGTTCAGCATGCAAAAACGCAAACTCGGCAAGAGCGGTCTCGAGGTTTCCGCCATCGGCCTCGGCTGTATGGGATTGAGCTTCGGCTACGGACCGCCGGTCGACAAAGCAAGCGGGATCGCGCTGATCCGCGCGGCAGTGGAGCGCGGCGTCACTTTCTTTGACACCGCTGAAATCTACGGACCATACACCAATGAGGAACTGGTTGGAGAAGCGCTAACGCCCTTCTGCGGTCAAGTGGTGATCGCGACCAAATTCGGCTTCGATATCGACCCGGCTACCGGGAAGCAGAGCGGTTTAAACAGCGACCCAAAACACATCAAGCAAGTCGCTGACGCCTCACTGAAGCGGCTCAAGATCGACGCCATCGATCTGTTCTATCAACACCGTGTCGACGCCAATGTGCCGATCGAAGACGTGGCCGGCGCGGTGAAGGATTTGATCCAGGCCGGCAAGGTCAAGCATTTCGGGCTCTCCGAGCCCGGCGTGCAGACGGTGCGCCGTGCGCATAAAGTCCAGCCGGTCACCGCCATACAAAGCGAATATTCATTGTGGTGGCGGCAGCCGGAGGAAGCTTTACTGCCGGCGCTGGAAGAGCTCGGGATTGGTTTTGTTCCCTACAGCCCGCTGGGCAAAGGCTTTCTCACCGGCGCCATCAGCGAGACTACGAAGTTCGACAGTAGCGACTTCCGCAATATCGTGCCGCGCTTCACGCCCGAAGCGCGGAAGGCGAACCAAGCGCTGGTCGATTCACTCCGCGACATTGCTGCCGAAAAAAAGGCGACGCCGGCGCAGATCGCGCTCGCATGGCTGTTGGCGCAAAAGCCGTGGGTCGTGCCCATTCCCGGTACAACAAAACTCCGCCGGCTTGAGGAGAATGTCGGAGCAACGGGCGTCACACTCACGGCGGGCGATCTTCGCGATATTCAAGGAGCATTCTCCAAGGTCACGGTGCAGGGAGCGCGCTACCCGGAGCATTTGCAGCAGCTCGTCGGCCGCTGAGCGCGACCGACAACTCGCGCACAAAGGGACAGCTATGAAAGATGTAATTGTCTTAATCGGAGCTGGTCAGATAGGCCAAGCTATCGCGCGGCGGGTTGGGTTCGGTAAGCGTGTCATACTGGCCGACATGCGCCAGGGCAACGCGAATGCAGCGGCAGAGATCTTGGGGAATGCCGGATACGACGTGAGCGTCGCGACGGTGGACGCATCCTCGCGCAAGGCCGTGCATGAGCTTGTCGAGAAGGCCACAAGTCTGGGCGAGGTCACGGGTCTGATCCATGCCGCCGGTGTTTCCCCGACGCAGGCGTCACCGGCAACGATCCTCAAAGTGGATCTGTATGGCACGGCGCTCGTACTGGAAGAGTTCGGCAATGTCATCGCCCGTGGCGGAGCTGGCGTCGTCATTGCATCGCAGTCCGGGCATCGCCTGCCCCCGCTCACCGTCGAACAAAACAAGGCGTTGGCCACGACGCCCGTAGAAGAGCTGCTCAGCCTTGCCTTCCTTCAGGCCGACCGAGTGACGGATTCTCTTCACGCGTATCAAATTTCCAAGCGTGGGAATTCGCTGCGCGTGATGGCCGAGGCGGTACGTTGGGGCAAGCGCGGCGCGCGGATCAACACAATCAGCCCAGGCATCATTATGACCCCGCTCGCCAAGGACGAACTCGCCGGGCCACGCGGCGAAGGGTACCTGCGCATGATCGAGGTATCCGCGGCCGGGCGAGCCGGCACTCCGGACGAAGTGGCAACAGTCGGCGCGCTGCTCATGGGCTCGGACGGTGGGTTTATCAGCGGCAGCGACTTCCTCATGGATGGAGGCGTAACCGCTGCATATTGGTACGGCGAATTGGCTTCGAAGTGAGCGTACCGCACACCGATTAAACGAGCGCGTTGTCACGGAAATCTCTTCGCCGGCTTGAAGACTCAATCCATCAGAAACAGGAGATATATCGATGCGCGCAACCGTGATGTACCGCGCCGGCGACGTCCGTATCGAGAACGTCCCAGATGCCACTATTGTGTATCCGACTGATGCGGTTATCCGCATCACGCGCGCCTGCATATGCGGCAGCGATCTCTGGCCGTACCACGAGCTTGAGCCGGTCGAAAAGGGCCGCCGCATGGGCCACGAGGCGATCGGCGTGGTTGAGGCCGTTGGCGCCGACGTGCGCACCGTCAAGCGCGGTCACGTGGTCGTGATGCCGTTTGCCTACTCCGACGGCACTTGCATGTTCTGCGATGAGGGACTGCACACCTCATGCCTTCACGGCGGCTTCTTCGGCACTGGGGGCGAGGCCGGGGGGGCACAAGCGGAAGCCCTGCGCATCCCGCAGGCGGACGGGACGCTCTTTGCGCTACCTGTCGGCAAAGACGATGCGATCATGCCGTCGCTACTCACACTCTCAGACGTGATGGGGACCGGCCATCATGCAGCCCGAATGGCAAGAGTTCGGCCACGGAAAAAAAGTAGCCGTGGTCGGTGACGGCGCTGTCGGCTTGTGCGGCGTCATTGCTGCCCGGCGCCTTGGCGCTGAACAGATTATTATTCTGGGCCGCCACCCCGATCGGATCAAACTGGCGAAAGCGTTCGGCGCAACGGATGTCGTGAGCGAGCGCGGCGAGGAAGCCGTAGAACGCGTGCGCGCATTGGCCGGCGGCTTTGGCGTCCATTCGGTCCTCGAATGCGTCGGCACCGAGCAAGCAATGCGCACCGCGGTCGGCGTCACGCGCCCGGGCGGCACCGTGGGCCGCGTCGGCGTCCCTCACTACGAGGCGATCCCGGATTCAAAGGAGATGTTCTACAACAACGTCAGCGTTGCCGGCGGCCCCGCTCCAGTCCGCGCATATATCAAGGAACTGCTCCCGGACGTGCTTGAGGGCAAGATCGAACCAGGCCGCGTCTTCGACCGGGTCATCAGCCTTGCAGAGGTTCCCGATGGCTACCGCGCCATGAACGAGCGCAGGGCAATCAAAGTGATGGTGGAACCCTAAAGGTCGCGTGGACGCTGGCATGCGCGTCGCTTTTCCCGGCTCGCATCGGCAAGAACGGATCGGAACCCTATATGTGGAATCCCGTTGAACTCGGTTTGAGCCGGCGCGATCTGCTGCTGGCTGGGACCGCCGCCGCTTTGGTAGTCACAGCAGCCCTGGACGTTGCCAGCACCCAAATTGCCGTCGCTGGAGAGCATTTCATGTCCAACGTGTCCTTCAAAGTGAACGGAGAGAGCCGCGCGCTCGATCTCGACACGCGCACAACATTGCTCGACGCGTTGCGCGAGCACCTGCATCTCACCGGCACCAAGAAAGGCTGCGATCACGGCCAGTGCGGCGCCTGCACGGTGATGGTCAACGGGCGGAGGATCAATTCATGCCTCACGCTCGCCGTGATGCATGAAGGCGACAACATTACCACCATCGAGGACCTCGGTACCCCCGACCACCTTCACCCGTTGCAGCAAGCCTTCATCAAACATGACGGCTATCAATGCGGCTACTGCACGCCCGGGCAAATCGTTTCCGCTGCGGCGGTGCTCGATGAGATCAAAGCCGGCATCCCGAGCCATGTGAGCGCCGACCTTAATACGACGCCGCACGTCGTCGCGGCGGAGCTGCGCGAGCGCATGAGCGGCAACATCTGCCGCTGCGGCGCTTACTCAAACATTGTCGAAGCGATCACCGAAGTCGCCGGAGGGAAAGCATGAGGGCTTTCACCTACGAGCGGGCGCAGTCGCCGGCCGAAGCGGCGGCGGCCGCCGTACGCACTGCCCGCGCCAAATTCATTGCCGGGGGCACCAATCTTCTCGACCTGATGAAGCTCGAAATCGAGACGCCGGCACACCTCATTGACGTCAACAGGCTCGAGCTCGACAAAATCGAAACGACCGCCGAAGGCGGCCTGCGGATCGGCGCGCTGGTGCGGAATACCGACCTTGCCGCCGATCAGCGGGTGCGACGCGATTACGGCCTGCTCTCGCGCGCGCTCCTTGCCGGCGCTTCCGGCCAACTGCGCAACAAGGCGACGACGGCCGGCAATCTGTTGCAGCGGACGCGCTGCCCGTATTTCTACGACACCAATCAGCCGTGCAACAAACGCAATCCCGGCAGCGGCTGCGCGGCGATCGGCGGGTTCAGCCGGGCGCACGCCGTGCTCGGGGTCAGCGAAAACTGCATCGCCACTCAGCCGAGCGACATGGCGGTGGCGATGATGGCCCTCGACGCCATGATCGAAACCGTGCGCGCGGACGGCAGCTCGCGTTCGATTCCCATCGTCCAGTTCTACCGCGCACCCGGCGACACCCCGCAGCTCGAAACCGCGCTCGAGGCGGGCGAACTCATCACCGCGGTGGCGCTGCCGAAGCCGATCGGCGGCACGCACGTTTACCGCAAGGTGCGCGACCGCGCGTCTTATGCGTTCGCGCTCGTCTCCGTTGGCGCCGTCGTGCACCGCGACGGCTCCGGCCGCGTCGCGCTCGGCGGTGTCGCGCACAAGCCGTGGCGCGTGGCGGCGGCCGAAGCGGAGATGCCCCACGGCGCCAAGGCGGTGGCGGAACGGTTGCTCGAAGGCGCGAGGCCTACGCGCGAAAACGCTTTCAAGCTGCCGCTGGTCGAGCGCACGCTCGCGGCGGTGCTGAGCGAGGCGAGGATATAAGTCATGCGCTTCGACAGCCCCGCGACAACCAACCCGATCGATCAGCTCAAAATCGTCGGCCATGCCGTTGATCGCATCGATGGTCCGCTGAAGACCACCGGCACCGCGCCATATGCCTACGAGCGGCACGATGTCGTCGCCAACCAGGCCTACGGTTATGTCGTCGGCTCGGCGATCGCGAAAGGCCGCATTGCCGGGATGGATCTGAGCAAGGCCAAGGCCGCACCCGGCGTGCTTGCCGTTGTGACCGCGGAGAATGCCGGAAAACTGAAGAAGGCTTCGCGCAACACGGCAAAGCTTCTCGGCGGCCCAAAGATTGAACATTACCATCAGGCGATTGCACTCGTCGTTGCGGAAACATTCGAGGAGGCGCGCGCCGCCGCGCAGCTCATCCGCGTCGACTACGTGGCCGCCGACGGCACCTTCGACCTCGCAGCGGCGAAAGACTCCGCGAAAAAATCGGAGCCGAGCTTCGGTGGCCCCGCCGATACGGCGGCCGGCGATTTCGCCGGCGCGTTTGCCGCAGCGCCGGTCAAGCTCGATGAGACCTACAGCACGCCTGACCAGGCGCACGCCATGATGGAGCCGCACGCGTCCATCGCTGCTTGGGACGGCAACCAGCTCTCGCTGTGGACTTCGAACCAGATGATCGACTGGGGCCGAGACGACATGGCGCAAACGCTCGGCATCGCCAAGGACAAAGTCCATCTGATGTCGCCGTTCATCGGCGGCGGCTTCGGCGGCAAGTTGTGGCTGCGCGCCGACGCCCTGCTGGCGGCGCTCGGCGCCCGCGCCGCCAACCGACCGGTCAAGGTCGCGCTACAGCGACCGCTGATCTTCAACAACACGACGCACCGGCCGGCGACCATACAGCGCATCCGCATCGGCGCGACGCAAGACGGCAAGATCACCGCCATCGCGCACGAAAGCTGGTCGGGCGATCTTCCGGACGGCGGACCGGAGACGGCCGTCGGCCAGACGCGTCTTCTTTATGCTGGCGCCAACCGGATGACCGCGATGCGGCTCGCAACGCTTGATTTGCCGGAAGGCAATGCCATGCGCGCGCCAGGCGAGGCGCCGGGCATGATGGCTCTCGAAATCGCCATCGACGAAATGGCCGAGAAGCTCAAGCTCGATCCGATTGAGTTTCGCGTGCTCAACGACACGGCAGTCGATCCGGAACACCCGAAGCGGCAGTTCTCGCAACGCAGCCTCGTTGAATGTCTGCGCATCGGCGCCGCGCACTTCGGCTGGGCCAAGCGCAACCCCTCGCCCGGCACAACGCGCGAAGGCCGCTGGCTCATCGGCACCGGTGTCGCCGCGGCGTTCCGCAATAATCTGGTGCTGGCGTCCGGTGCGCGCGTGCGGCTCGACAATCGCGGCATGGTCACGGTCGAGACCGACATGACCGACATCGGCACCGGCAGCTACACCATCATCGGCCAAACCGCGGCCGAGATGATGGGCGTACCGCTCGAGCAAGTGGTGGTTCGTCTCGGCGACTCGGCTTTTCCGGTTTCGGCGGGCTCCGGCGGCCAGTTCGGCGCCAACTCTTCGACGGCGGGCGTCTACGCCGCTTGCGTCAAGCTTCGCGAGGCGGTCGCGCGCAAGCTCGGCTTTAACTCCGCCGACGCAATATTTTCCGATGGAGCAGTGCGCTCCGGCAATCGCAGCGTGCCGCTTGCCGACGCGGCCGGCGAGCAGGGCATGGAAGCCGAAGACAAGATCGAATTCGGCGACCTCGACAAGAAATACCAGCAATCGACCTTTGGCGCGCATTTCGTCGAGGTCGCGGTCGATGCCGCAACGGCGGAAATACGGGTGCGGCGCATGCTCGCGGTTTGCGCGGCCGGCCGCATCCTCAATCCGAAATCAGCGCGCAGCCAAGTGATCGGCGCCATGACCATGGGCGTCGGCGCCGCGCTGATGGAGGAACTCGTAGTCGACAAACGCCGCGGCTTCTTCGTCAATCACGATCTCGCCGGCTATGAAGTGCCGGTGCATGCCGACATCCCGCACCAGGAGGTGATTTTCCTCGACGAGACCGATCCGATGTCCTCGCCGATGAAGGCCAAAGGCGTCGGCGAGCTCGGTATTTGCGGCGTCGGAGCCGCGATCGCTAACGCGATCTTTAATGCCACAGGGGTGCGCGTTCGCGATTATCCGATCACGCTCGACAAGCTCATCGACCGGATGCCGGCGGTGTGATGAAGTTTTGCTTTACTCGACGATCCATTCCGAGAGCGCCGCGTTCACCGCTTCCGGCCGCTCCAGCGTCGACAAGTGTCCGCAGTCGGGGATGACAACCAAGCGCGCGCCGGAAATGCCGGCCGCGATTTCCTGCGACAAAAACGGCGGTGTGAGCTCATCGCCGTCGCCGACCAGGACAAGCGTCGGACAGGCAATGGCAGCAAGGCCGGCACGCGCATCTTCGCGGCCGATGATGGCAGCTTGCTGGCGCAGAAAGACTTCCGGTCCGGTCTCCTCTGCCATCAAGCGCACAATGGTTTTCAGCCGTTCGTCGCTGTGGCGATGGCGATGAACGAAGACCGGGAATTGCCGCTCGGGGACTTCCGCGAAGCGACCGCTCCTGGCGAGCTCCATCAACGGAATGCGCTTTGCCGTCTGCTCCGGCGCCTCGGGCCGCGATGCGGTATCGAGGAGCGCGAGCCGCGCTACGCGCTCGGCCGCTTGGCGCACGATTTCGAGCGCGATGTAGCCGCCCATAGAAAGCCCGGCGAGCGTAAAACGCGCCGGCGCGGCGGCAAGGATACCGGCAGCGATGGCTGTCATGCTGTCGCCACGGGTGTGATCGGCGATTGTCACCGGACCAAACGGCCACAGCACCGGAATTTGCTCGGCATACAGCCGCGCCGAGCAGTTGAGCCCGGGAACAAGAACAATCGGCAGGCTCTCGGATGAACGTTTAGGCATTTCGCCTCCGTCGCGCGCGCAAGAAAACCCAAGCAATCATTTTAACTTACCGCAGGGCGGCAGGTTGACTTTCCCCGGTTCGCACTTATGTTCCGGCCAAACAAAGGCATATGCGGATTCGACATAGCCCACCGATGTGCATGTCGTCCGCCTGCAACACGAAGCCTCCGCGCCCGGCGCGGACCCCAACCTGAGGGTTCATGTCCTTCTCGCATCTCGGTTTATCCGACAAAGTGCTCTCCGCCGTTACGGCGGCCGGTTACAAAGCCCCCACCCCGATCCAAGATCAAGCCATCCCGCACGTGCTGGCGCGGCGCGACGTCCTCGGCATCGCGCAGACCGGTACCGGCAAGACGGCGGCCTTCGTGCTGCCGATGCTGACCATGCTGGAACAGGGACGAGCGCGAGCGCGCATGCCGCGCACGCTGATCCTCGAGCCGACGCGCGAACTCGCTGCGCAGGTGGAGGACAGCTTCGTCAAATACGGCGCCAAGCATAAGCTCAACGTTGCGCTGCTGATCGGCGGCGTTTCGTTCGGCGACCAGGACAGTAAGCTGATCCGCGGCGTCGACGTCTTGATCGCTACACCTGGGCGCCTCCTCGACCACTCCGAACGCGGCCGCCTCCTGCTGAGCGGCGTCGAGCTTCTGGTCATTGACGAAGCCGACCGCATGCTCGACATGGGCTTCATTCCCGACATCGAGCGCATCTGCAAACTCGTGCCGTTCACCCGGCAAACACTGTTCTTCACCGCCACCATGCCGGCGGAAATCCGCCGCATCACCGAACAATTCCTGCACAATCCTGTCCGTGTCGAAGTGTCTCGTCCGGCGACCACGGTCGCCGCCACCACCCAGCTTTTGGCGAAGTCCGGCCGTGAGCCGCACGACAAGCGCGATACACTGCGGCGGCTCATCCGCTCGGACGTGGGATTGAAAAACGCCATCATCTTCTGCAACCGCAAACGCGAAGTGGCCACGCTCTATCGCTCGCTGCTGCGGCATGGCTTCTCCGTCCAGGCGCTGCACGGCGACATGGATCAGCCGGCACGCACGGCCGCGCTTGAGCAGTTCCGCAAAGGCGAGGTTATGTTGTTGGTCGCCTCCGACGTCGCTGCGCGCGGTCTCGACATTCCAGAGGTTAGTCACGTCTACAATTTCGACGTTCCGCATCACGCGGATGATTACGTGCACCGCATCGGCCGCACCGGACGCGCTGGCAAGACCGGCATCGCGATTACTCTTGTCGCCGGAGGCGAAGACGTAAAGGCCGTCGCCGCGATTGAGAAACTAATAGGCGAGCGCATTGCGTGGATGGGCGAAACGCCCGGTATGGCTGCCGAGCCGAAGCCCGAAATGGCATCGCCGCGCCCGACAAGCCCGCCGCAACATCGCCGCGACCGCGACCGCTCCAACCGCCGCGGAAAGGCTCCTCGCCCGCACGCCTCGGCCTCGATTGCGCGGATACCTCAGCGTCCGCCGCAGCCGGCAAGAGCCAGCCGCGCGGTCGCCGACGAGGGCGACACCTCGCACTTGCCGGCCTTCCTTCTCCGTCCTCTCCCGGCGAAGGTTTAAGCAACAAAGAACGTCTGCTCCGCCAAGCCAAGAAGGCGGCTCGTTTCCATTATCGCGAAAATAGAAATGCAGATGGACGGCTAGGCGGGCGCGCCGGCGGCATCGCTCGCCGGCTCGATCTGCACCGACTCGCCGCAGCCGCAGGCCGCGGTCTGGTTCGGGTTGTTGAAGGTAAATTGCGCGGACAGCTTGTCGACCTTGTAGTCCATCTCGGTGCCGAGCAGAAACAGCACGGCCTTGGGATCGACCAGAATGCGTACGCCCTTGTCTTCGATCACTTCGTCGAGCGGGTTCACCGCATCGGCATATTCCATGAAGTAGCTCATGCCGGCACAGCCGCCGTTCTTGACGCCGACGCGCACCGCAGCGATCGGCTTGTCGGCGTTCGCCATCACCGCCTTGATGCGCTCCGCGGCGGCGTCGGTGAGCCGCATCACCTGAGGTCTCGGCCGGGCAGTCGCCATGTTCACGTCCTCGTTCCAGTTGCGAATTGCTTTAGCTCGAAACGCTTAACAATCGCACTTCCTCGATGTAATGCGCGCGCCACCGGCGCGCAACTCGTGGTTCCATTCTCACCACATGTTGAGTACCGCGCGCGCCTCGTCCGACATGCGGCTCGGATCCCAGGGCGGATCCCAGACGATATCGACCTTGGCCTCGCGCACGCCCGGCACGCTCGCGACCGCGTTCTCGACCTCGCCCGGCAAATCCGCCGCCGCGGGACAGTTTGGGGTCGTCAACGTCATTTTGATTTTCACCGCGCGGTCGTCGTCAACATCGACGTTGTAGATCAGTCCCAGCTCGTAGATATCGGCGGGAATTTCCGGATCGTAGACTGTCTTCAGCGCGGTCACGATCTCGTCGGTCAAACGCGCGAGCTCGTCGGCGGGAATGGCCGAGCCAGGAGCAGCCGCGGTCGCCTCCGCCACGATGCCAGTGGCCGGTTGATCGGCGGCGACGTTTTCCCCGGCTGGGGGAACAGCAGAATCTGTTGCAGCCGCCGGCGGTTTTGTTTCGTCCGTCATGCGAAAATATCCTGCGCCTTGATCAAGGCTTGCGCCAGAAGGTCGACCTCCTCGCGGGTATTGTACATCGCGAAGCTCGCGCGGCACGAGGCGGTAAGCCCAAAGCGCGTGAGTAGCGGCATCACGCAATGGGTGCCGGCGCGCACCGCGACACCGGACCGGTCGATGATGGTCGCCACGTCGTGCGGATGCGTCCCCTTTATCTCGAACGAAATAATCGGCCCTTTGTCCTTGGCGGTGCCGAAAATGCGCAGCGAGTTGATCTCGCGCAATCGGTCCTGCGCGTAGCGCGTCAGTCCCGCCTCGTGGTTCCTGATCCGCGGCTTGCCGACCGAAGCGACGTAATCGATCGCCGCGCCAAGCCCGATCGCCTGTACGATCGCCGGTGTGCCTGCTTCGAACTTGTATGGCGGATCGCCGTAAGTGATGCGGTCCTGGAACACCTCGCGGATCATCTCGCCGCCGCCGTTGAACGGCGGCATGGCGGCGAGATGATCGTATTTGCCGTAGAGCGCGCCGATCCCGGTCGGCCCGTAGAGCTTGTGACCGGTGAAAGCGTAGAAATCGCAGTCGATGTCGCGGACGTCGATGTCGCAATGGATGGCGGCCTGCGCGCCGTCGATCAAAACCGGCACGCCGTGGGCGTGCGCAATGCGCGTGACCTCTTTGACCGGCACCAGCGTGCCCAGCATGTTCGACATGTGGGTGATGGCGACCATCTTGGTGCGTGGGCCGATCAGCTTCTCGAATTCGTCGATCTGGAAATTGCCGTCGTCGTCCACCGGCGCCCACTTGATGACCGCACCTTGCCGCTCGCGCAGGAAATGCCACGGCACGATGTTGGAATGGTGCTCCATGATGGAGAGCACAATCTCGTCGCCCGGCTTGATGCGTTCGCGGCCGAACGTGTAAGCGACGAGGTTGATCGCCTCGGTGGCGTTGCGCGTGAAGATGATCTCTTCCTTGCGGCCGGCGTTGAGGAATGCCGCCACCTTTTCCCGCGCGCCCTCGTAAGCCTCAGTTGCCTCGTTGGCGAGATAGTGCAGCCCGCGATGCACGTTGGCGTATTGCGTCGTGTAGGCCTGATGCAGGCGGTCGAGCACCGCCTTGGGCTTTTGCGCCGAGGCGGCGTTGTCCAGATAGACCAACGGCTTGCCGTAAACCTGCGTGGCAAGGATCGGAAAATCCGCGCGGATGCGGTTGACGTCGTAGGCACCGTTGGTCGTCACGTCGTTCATGCGGCCGCCTCGTGGGCGCTCCGCGCCTTCAGCCACGCCGCGACCTCGTCCATCAGCGCTTCACGCAATCCGGCGTGCTCGATACCTTCGACGGCCTCGCCGAGGAACGCCTGGATCAGCAACGCCTCGGCTTCGGCCGGCGGAATACCGCGCGCCATCAGATAGAATTTCAGGTCGTCATCGATTGCGCCGGCGGTCGCACCGTGGCCGCATTGCACGTCGTCGGCGAAGATTTCGAGCTCCGGCTTGTGATCGGCCTCAGCCCGCTCGGAAAGGAGCAGCGCCCGCGTCATCATCTTGGCGTCGGTTTGCTGCGCTCCAGGCCGCACGATGATCCGCCCCTGGAACACACCGTGGGCCTCGTCGTCGAGTACCGACTTGAACACCTCGCGGCTCTGACAACCGGGCGCACCGTGCTGGGCGACGAGCGTGGTGTCGGCGTGCTGGCGGTTCCTGATCAGGGTGGCGCCGCGAATATTGGCGACGGTATTTTCACCATCGAAATTCACGAACAGCTGGTTGCGCACCACCGCGCCGCCGATGACAAAATTAAACGCGTTGAAGCGCGCCCTGGCCCCGATTGCGACCGCTAGCGTCGAGACGTGCAGTGCGTCTTTGCCTTCGCTGACGATCTTGACGTGATCGACGTGAGCCTCATCGGCAACGAACAATTCGAGCGCGGAGTTGACCTGATAGTCGCCGCCGGCGCCTTCGTAGTTCTCGATCAGCATGGCGCGCGCGCCCTGCTCCACCACGACGAGCGAACGCGTGAAGGTGGCGGCGGGTTTCTCGGTCGCGACAAAGATGAGACGCAGCGGCCGCTCGATGGTGGCGCCGGCGGCGACACGGATCACCGCACCGTCGCCCATCAGCGCGGTGTTGAGCGCAACCGCGACGTCGTCCGACGGTGCAAGCTTGCCGAGATGGTCAGCCAGCGCGGAATCATTCGCGGCCAGCGCCGCGGCGAGCGATTGGATCGTCAGTCCTTGTTCCAGCGCCGCGGTGTCGGACAATTCCGGCACAAACGCGCCATCGACAAAAACGAGCCGCCGGCATTCGACGTCGCCGAGGACGGCGCCGGCCGACTTGGCGCGCACCTTGGCCGCGGCGTCAGGGGGGCTCGCCAGCGGCTTGGCGTCGCGCATGAGCGCGCGCAGGTCGGTGTACTTCCACTCCTCGACGCGCCGGTGCGGCAGGCCTTCCTTGGCGAACAGCTCGAACGCGGCCGTGCGTTGCTTGGCGACCGCGGCACTGCCGGGCAGGCGCGCGCGCGCCTGCGCAAATTCCTGCGCCAGCGCCGTTTCCGCGGCCGTCTTTATGACCTTCACTTCAGCCATGGCATTCATTTCGTCGAGCGGCCTTACGCCGCCGCTTCTTGCTGATACTCGGCGTAGCCGCGCGCCTCGAGTTCGAGCGCCAAATCCTTGCCGCCGGTTTTGACAATGCGGCCGCGCGAGAGGACGTGCACCACGTCCGGGACGATGTAGTTGAGCAGCCGTTGATAGTGGGTGATGACGACGAAAGAACGCGTCGGACCGCGCAGCCGGTTGACGCCGTCGGAGACGATTTTCAAGGCGTCGATGTCGAGGCCGGAATTGGTCTCGTCGAGCACGGCAAGCCGCGGCTCCAGCAGCGCCATTTGCAGGATTTCGTTGCGCTTCTTCTCCCCGCCCGAAAAGCCGACGTTGACGCCACGGCGCAGCATGTCCTGGCCGATACCGAGCTCTTTTGCGACCTCGCGGACTTTCTTCAAAAATTCCGGCGTCGACAGCTCCGCCTCGCCACGTTTCTTTCGCTGCGCATTGAGCGCGGTGCGCAGGAACGTCATGGTGGCGACGCCCGGTATTTCCAGCGGATATTGGAAGGCGAGGAAAAGGCCGGCCGCCGCGCGTTCGTCCGTCGACATGTCGAAGATATTCTTGCCGTCGAACAAAACCTCACCCGCCGTCGGCTGGTAGCCGTCCTTGCCCGCGAGCACGTAAGCGAGCGTCGACTTGCCCGAGCCGTTCGGGCCCATAATGGCGTGCACCTCGCCCGCGTTTATCGTGAGGTTGAGACCTTTCAGAATTTCCTTGCCGTCGATCTCGACGTGCAGGTTTTTAATTTCAAGCAACGGCATCGAACGGACGTACCTTTCATCTAGCTGTCGTTCTTTAAGGAGGCCGCTCGACCCTAGCCGACGCTGCCCTCGAGCGAGACCGAGATCAGCTTCTGCGCCTCGACCGCGAACTCCATCGGCAATTGTTGCAGCACGTCCTTGACGAAGCCGTTGACGACGAGCGCGGTCGCCTCCTCTGCCGAGAGCCCGCGCTGCCGGCAATAAAACAGCATCTCCTCGGAAATCTTCGAGGTTGTGGCTTCGTGCTCGAACATGGTCGAGGAGTTCTTTGCCTCGATATAGGGCACCGTATGCGCGCCGCACTTGTCGCCAATCAGGAGCGAGTCGCAATTGGTAAAGTTACGCGCGCCCGTGGCGCGGCGGTGCGAAGTGACCAGCCCGCGATAGGTGTTGTTGGAATGGCCGGCGGCGATGCCCTTACTGATGATGCGGCTCGTCGAGTTCTTGCCGAGATGCAGCATCTTGGTGCCGGAATTGACCTGCTGATGACCGTTGGAAATGGCGATTGAATAAAACTCGCCGCGCGAATTGTCGCCGCGCAGGATGCAGCTCGGATATTTCCAGGTGATGGCGGAACCGGTTTCCACCTGCGTCCACGAGATCTTGGCGTTCCGGCCGCGGCAATCGCCGCGCTTGGTGACAAAATTGTAGATGCCGCCGCGACCGGTGGCGTCGCCCGGATACCAGTTCTGGATGGTCGAATATTTGATCTCGGCGTCGTCGAGCGCAACCAGCTCGACGACCGCGGCATGCAGCTGGTTCTCGTCGCGCATCGGCGCGGTGCAGCCCTCGAGATAGCTCACATAAGAGCCCTTGTCGGCGATGATCAGCGTCCGCTCGAACTGGCCGGTGTTTTTTTCGTTGATGCGGAAATAGGTCGACAATTCCATCGGGCAGCGCACGCCCGGCGGGACGTAGACGAACGAGCCGTCGGAGAACACCGCGGAATTCAGCGTGGCGAAAAAGTTGTCGCTCACAGGCACCACCGAGCCGAGATATTTTTTTACCAGTTCGGGATGCTCGTGCACCGCCTCCGAGATCGGCATGAACAGCACGCCGGACTTCGCCAGTTCGGCTTTGAACGTGGTCGCCACCGACACGGAATCAAACACAGCGTCGACCGCGACGCGGCCATAGCCGCCCTCGCGTGGCGTTCCGTCCGGATCGTCTTCGTTCGCCGGCTTCTGGATGCCGAGCAAAGCTTCGCGCTCGCGCAACGGGATGCCGAGTTTATCGTAGGTGGCGAGAATTTCCGGGTCGATCTCGTCGAGCGACTGCGGCGCCTTCTTCGGGGCGGAATAATAATAAATGTCCTGGTAATCGATCGGGCCATACTCGACCTTGGCCCATTTCGGCTCGCGCATGGTCAGCCAGCGCTTAAAGGCGTCGAGCCGCCACGCCAGCATCCACTCCGGCTCGTTTTTCTTTGCCGAAATAAAGCGGACCGTGTCCTCCGAAAGGCCCTTCGGGGCCTTGTCGGATTCGATCAGCGTCTCGAATCCATACTTATATTGATCGACATCGATCCGCCGAACCTGATCGACGGTCTCTTGAACTGCCGGCACTCGTCCCTCCGCTCACGGTTTCAAGGACCGCGGGTTGGATTTGTCGGTTATGGTTCGAAGTTCTGCTCTAAGGAACCCCAATGCCTTGCGGCGGTTAATTCTGCCGGCCGCGCAGCGTGTTAGGCGGCTATGCCGCGTTTGTCTTTCAGTCCCTTAGATAATGCACCGTACACCTTTCTCCAAGCGTTTTGGAATTGTTCTACGTCCGCTTCGGTGGTGCTCCAGCCGATGCTCACCCGCAGAGCCGCCTGCGTTAAAAGCGGCGAATAGCCCATAGCTGCAAGTACATGGGATGGCTGGATTTTTCCGGATGAACAGGCGGCGCCTGAAGATACCGCTACGCCCTCGAGGTCAAGCGCAATAATCGTAGTCTCGGCCTTAATTCCGGCGACCGCGAACAGCGTCGTGTTCGGCAGGCGCGGGACATCAACGCCGAAAATCACGGTTTCCGGCTCAATGGCCCGAAGGCCCTGTTCGAGCTTGTTCCGCAACGGCAACATGCGGACGGTTTCTTCGGCGAATCCCGCACGCGCAGCCGCCGCGGCCGCTCCGAAGGCGGCAACGCCGGGCACATTTTCTGTGCCGGCGCGTGCGCCACGCTCCTGGCTGCCGCCGCGGATGAGAGGATTAGGGAAATGAACGTCCTCCCGGCTGCGGATAACCGCGCCGACGCCCTTCGGACCGCCGATCTTGTGCGCCGAGAGCGTCATGAAATCAGCTCCGAGCGCATTGATGTCGCAAGCGATGCGCCCGGCCGCCTGCACCGCGTCGACATGCAATAAGCCGCCCGCCGCATGCACTATGGCTGCGGCTTCGGATATGGGTTGAATGACGCCGGTTTCATTGTTGGCGAGCATGACGGAAACAAGCGACCGGCTGGTTGTCGCCAACGCTTCTGCGAGGGCCGCAAGCTTCAGCGGCCCATCGGGCTCGACCGGAAGCTCGGCGATCGCTTCCGCGGGAAAACGTCCGCCCGCTCGGACAGAAGGATGCTCGATTGCTGAGATCAACAACCGGTCGCGCGGGCGTTTCTCTGCGGCGGTTTCGATCGCAGGCGTGAGTGCCAACGCGTTCGCTTCAGTGCCCCCCGACGTGAAAATCACGTTCGCCGGCTCGGCGCCGACCAGTTCTGCCACTTGCGCACGCGCATGCTCGACAAGGCGGCGCGCGGCGCGTCCCTCGGCGTGCACCGACGACGGATTGCCGACTGCGCCCAGCGCGTCGGCGAAGGCGCGCTGCGCCTCTTCGCGCAGCGGCGCGGTGGCGTTCCAGTCGAGATAGATGCGATCCACCATTGGAACCAACCAGAAAACAAATGGCGCGAGTGGCTTATGAATCCGCGCCCGGACCGTCAAGCGACATAAGATTATGATGCGCTAGTGGTTATCGGTTGACATCGTTCCTCGCGGATAAAGCGTCAACGCGGCCTTCACGTAAAGCTTGCTTTTCGCACCCGTGGACGTGTTAGAAGTCGCGACCCCATTGTTTTTGCCGGCCGCGTGCCCATCTTCGCATCGAAAAACTGAAATGGTTTTAGAGGCTTACGTTCGATCGCCGGCGTCGTCACGCGCTGCGGGATTCGCACAGGTCGCCCGCTAAATCGAGGTTCTACCCATGCCGGAAGTCATCTTTACCGGGCCAGGCGGTCGCATCGAAGGCCGCTATCATCCCGCCCGCCAGAAAAACGCGCCAATCGGCATTGTGCTGCACCCGCATCCGCAGTTCGGCGGCACGATGAACCATCAGATCGTCTACCAGCTCTACTACGCCTTCGTGCACCGGAACTTTTCGGCGCTGCGTTTTAACTTCCGCGGCGTGGGAAGAAGCCAGGGCGGGTTCGATCATGGCATCGGCGAACTCTCCGATGCGGCCGCCGCGCTCGATTGGGCGCAAACGGTCAACCCGGAGGCCCGCAGCTGCTGGATCGCGGGCTTTTCCTTCGGCGCCTGGATCGGCATGCAACTGCTGATGCGCCGGCCGGAGATCGAAGGCTTTATCTCGATCGCGCCACCGGCCAATCTTTATGACTTTTCGTTCCTTGCCCCCTGCCCGTCGTCCGGACTTATCATCCACGGCGACAAGGACGCGGTGGTACCGCATCGCGACGTCACGACTCTGGTCGAGAAACTCAAGACCCAAAAAGGCATCGTGATCGAACAGAAGGTCGTTCCCGGCGCCAACCATTTCTTCGACGGCAAGATCGACGCGCTGATGACGTCGATCAGCGGTTATCTCGACAAGCGGCTCGGCACCAAGGGCGGCCGCGCCACCACCGCGGCATAAAAAAATGGGTCCGGCTTTTGCCGGACCCTGATTTTAGAGCTACCGAGCGTCCGGGACTACGGCCGCTCTTTAATGGTCACGCCGTCGCCGCGCGGACCGACGTGATCTCTGATGACGACGCCGGGTGGGGCGCGGTCGTACACATGATCCCGGATTACGACATTACCGGCCGGGCCCGGCGGCGGACCGTGCTCGCGGACAGTTACGTTACCGTTTGGATGGTCACGCACGGTGATTTCTTCTGCCGAGGCCACGAACGGGGCAGACAGGGCAACGGTCGCCACCGCCGCAAACAAGACTTTGCGCATTGCTCGTCCTCCAAATGTTGTCCTGCCAACAATGCGCGCCGCCTCCCTCGGTTCCTGGAATACTGTCAGGAAATCTTTTCGATGTTCACATCGCCCGGCGGAACCAAATTGAAGCCGCCCCCTCCCGCACCGGCTCGCGGAAGGGTAAAAGGATAAAAAGACCGAACAAGTCTCGGCAGGGAGGAAGAGATGAGTAAGTTTGCAGCCGCTTTGCTCACCGGCGCAGCGCTGATGCTGGGCGCGACCGGTTTGGCGCAGGCACAGGGCAAAACCGTCGGCGTGTCTTGGTCGAACTTTCAGGAAGAACGCTGGAAGACCGACGAAGCCGCGATCAAGGCGGCGATCGCCGCCGCGGGCGGTAAATACATCGCCGCGGACGCGCAATCGTCGGCGCAGAAGCAATTGGCGGATGTGGAAAGCCTGATCGCGCAAGGCGCCAACGCACTGATCGTGCTGGCGCAGGATTTGTCCGCCATTGCGCCTGCCGTGCAGAAAGCGGTCGACGAAAGCATCCCGGTCGTCGGCTACGATCGGCTGATCGAAAATCCGAACGCGTTCTACATCACGTTCGACAACAAGGAAGTCGGGCGCATGCAGGCGCGCGCGGTATTTGCCGCAAAATCTTCCGGCAATTACGCCTTCATCAAAGGCTCGTCCGCCGATCCGAACGCCGACTTTTTGTTCTCCGGCCAAATGGAAGTGCTCAAGGACGCGCTGGCCACGGGCAAGATCAAGAATGTCGGCGAAGCCTATACCGACGGCTGGCTTCCCGCCAACGCGCAAAAGAACATGGAACAAATCCTGACCAAGGCGAACAACAAGGTCGACGCCGTGGTCGCTTCGAATGACGGCACCGCGGGCGGCGCCATTGCTGCGCTGTCGGCGCAGGGCTTGGCCGGAAGCGTGCCAGTGTCCGGCCAGGATGGCGATCACGCCGCGCTCAACCGCATTGCGCTTGGCACGCAGACGGTATCGGTGTGGAAGGACGCCCGCGAACTCGGCAAGAAGGCGGCGCAGGTCGCGCTCCTGCTCGCCGGCGGCACCAAAATGGGCGAAGTGCCGGGCGTCGTGAAATTCTCCGGCGGCCCAAAGAAGGTCGAAATGAATTCGCTGTTCCTCGCACCGGTCCCGATCACCAGGGACACCCTCGGTGTCGTCATCGACGCCGGGTGGATCAAGAAGGACGAAGTCTGCCAGGGCGTGAAACCCGGCACAGTGAAAGTCTGCGGCTGAGCGAACGAGGCCTCGCAACCATAAATTGGAAACAGTGAGGATCGGCTGGCCGAGTTTCGCTTGCGCCCAATAGCGGAGAGTGCGCAACAAAGCGAATAATTAGCAAGACACTTGCTTTTTTTAACAAGGCGTCCATACTTAAATCGTCGGGCAACGGTGCCCTATAAAATATTGGCAATGTGGCCTTCGGATGCGGGTGCGTCTTCAGACGCCCGGATCCGGAGGTCTTTTTGTATTTGCTGATAGACGAAATCAACGTGACAAAATCAACGTGGAGAAAACCGATGTCCGGTCCGGATCAAGCAAAGAGTACTTCCGTAAGTGCGATTGCCGAAACCGAGGTCGACCAGATTGATCACGTCCTTGGTGAAGAATACGAGCACAAACCCGTTCCTCTTTCGGCTCGAAGGAGCCTCTTCTCAGTCACGATGGTTTGGATCGGCTTTCCGATGATCATCACCGGCGCCATGACCGGGTCGGTACTAGTGCTCGGGATGGGTTTTCAGCGCGCGCTGGTCGCCATGATCATAGGCAACTTGATCATGTTCGCTTATGTCGGCGCCCTTGGCGCTTTAGGCACGAAAAAGGGCATGAATTTTGCGCTCATCGCCAGTATCGTGTTTGGCCGCAAGGGCTATGTGTTTTCATCCGGGCTTTTGTCCACGCTCCTGCTTGGGTGGTATGCGGTGCAAACCGGCATCACCGGCAATCTGATTAGCTCGACCTACCATTTGAACTATGTCCTCATGACCGTCATCGCCGGTGTGCTCTACATCGGGATTACCTTCGTTGGAGTCAGAGGTCTCCACTACATCGGCCTTATCTCGGTCCCGCTATTCGTCATACTCGGCGTTTGGGTCGCTGCCGATGCCGTCGCCCACCATGGCTGGAATGCCGTGATATCTTACGCCGGCGCCGACGGCAAAGGCGCGATGTCGATGGGCGTCGGATTGACTATCGTGCTGACGCTATTTGTCGATGCTGGAACAGTGACAGCGGATTTCAACCGTTGGGCTAAGGACCTCACGGGCTCGCTCGTGTCGACTTTTAGCGCGTTCCCCTTTGCCAACCTGGTTGCAATGTTGGTCGGTGGCGTCATGACGGCGGCGTTGGCAACGCCCAATGCCAATCCGTTCGGTGCCGATAACATGTTTGGTTACATGAACGATAAGCAGATCGTGTGGCTATCGGTGCTTGCTTTCATCTTCTTGTACTGCAACCTCGGATCCGTGTGCTCACACTGCCTCTATAATGCCGCGACGGGTTGGTCGCGCATTTTTGGAAGCCACATGCGGTTACTCGCGATTGCGCTCGGCGTGATCGGTATTATCGTCGCGGCCGGTAACGTATGGGCCTTCTTCATCCAATGGCTCACCTTGCTTGGCATTCTTGTTCCGCCGATCGGTGCCATCATTTTGGTCGACCAATACCTGATGCGTTACAATTCCCAGGCGACCAGTGAATGGCGTATCGTTCCATTCATTGCCTGGGCCGCGGGTTCAGTGGTTGCTTTCTTTGTCAGCGAATACGTGCCCGAGTACTCAACCGCCATCGCGGCATTCCTCGTAGCGGGCGTCGTGTACGGTATTCTTCAGAGTGTGACAGCGCCGCGCACTGAATACGCCCGGTAATCCGATTGAAAGTTAAGAGCGGCGGTCGAGTTTCGGCCGCCGCTCAACATAGTCTCGGCAATTTCCAGTGCAGAGAACTTCCATGCAGCAAGATTATGAAATCTACGATCTCGGCGATGTGCGCCTTCAGCGCGGCGCAACGCTGCGCGACTGTAAGCTTGCATACAAAACCTTCGGCGCTCTGAATGCGGCGAAGGACAATGCCATCGTCTACCCGACCTGGTACTCCGGCCAGCACTACGACAACGAGTGGCTGGTCGGATCAGGCATGGCGCTCGACCCGGGCAAATACTTCATCATCATCCCGAACATGCTCGGCAATGGCTTGTCGTCGTCGCCGAGCAACACGCCCGAGCCCTACAACGCCTCGCGCTTTCCGCAGGTGACGGCTTGCGACAATGTGCGCCTGCAACATCGGCTGGTGACCGAGAAATTCGGCATCAAAAAGCTTCCGCTCGTCACCGGTTGGTCAATGGGCGCGCTGCAGACGTTTCATTGGGGCGCGCTCTATCCCGACATGGTCGAGCGCATCGCGCCATTCTGCGGCTCGGCCAAATGCTCGCGCCACAATTTCGTGTTCCTCGAAGGCGTAAAGGCGGCGCTCACTGCTGACGCCGTCTTCGCCGACGGTTGGTACAAAGAGAAGCCGGCAAAGGGACTGCGGGCGATGGCGCGGGTCTATGCGGGCTGGGGATTTTCGCAGGCCTTCTATCGAGAGCGGCTCGACCTCGAACGCCTTGGCTATTCCTCGCTCGAAGATTTTCTGGTCGCCTTCTGGGAAGGCTTCTTTCTGCCGAAGGACGCCAACAACCTTCTGACCATGCTGTGGACTTGGCAGAACGGCGATATCGGCGACAATGAGCTCTATCGCGGAGACTTCAAAAAGGCATTGGGGGCGATCAAGGCGAAAGCCTATGTGATGCCCGGCCAGACCGACCTCTACTTCCCGCCGGAAGACAGCCAGTTCGAAGTTGCCAACATGCCGAACGCGAAATTTCTGGCAGTCCCGTCGATTTGGGGGCACTTCGCCGGGGGACCCGGAACCAACCCGGACGACGTCAAATTCATCGACAACGCGCTGAAGGATCTTCTGAAGAACTGATCGAGACCAACCGACGCGTCAAACTTCGATCTCTTGCGGAATGCGCCATGGTGAACTGAGCGGAGGCAAAATGGGCGGAGCAAACGAAATTTGCCGTATGGACGCGCTCACCTTGGCCAAGCGCATTCGCGCGAAGGAACTATCACCTAGTGAAGTGATTGAAGCCGTCCTGGCGCGGATGGAGGCGCTGGAGCCACATCTTCACGCGTTTTGCACACCGACACCAGATCTAGCGCGCCAAGAGGCGAAACGGATCGAAAAGGCGCTCTTGGCCAATGAGGAAGTGGGCCCTCTTGCTGGCGTCCCGGTCGGAATCAAGGATCTGGTTTGTACGGCGGGAGTGCGTACGGTCTCCGGATCCTTTGCTTATAAGGACTTTGTACCGGATGAGGACGATGTTGTTGTTGAACGGCTAAAGGACGCCGGGGCGATCATCATTGGTAAGACCAATGTGCCAGAGTTTGGCTATAGCGCCGTCGGTCACAACCCCGTTTTCGAAACCACGCGCAACCCTTGGAACCTTGAATATACATCGGGCGGGTCAAGTGCCGGTTCCGGAGCCGCCGTTGCGGCCGGTATGGGACCCTTCGCCATTGGTAGCGATGGCGGTGGATCAGTGCGCATCCCTGCTGCGCATTGCGGTCTCTTCGGTATGAAAGCCTCAATGGGTCGAGTGCCCCTTTACCCCGGCACGAAGGATGAGCGTTACCCCGGTGTCTCGAGTTGGGAGTCGCTCGAGCACATCGGGCCTTTAAGCCGTACTGTAGCCGACGGCGCGCTTATGCTTTCCGTGATTGGCTCCGGGCCCGATGCGCGAGACCGGCACTCATTGCCAAAGCCGGATTTTGACTGGGTGACTTGCTGCCAAGGTGGGCTGAAAGGCCTCCGCGTGGCTTACAGTGCTGATTGGGGCTATGCACCCGTCGATCCTGAGGTGCGTAGGGCGGTGGGGGAAGCAGTCAAAGTTTTCGAGCGTGACCTTGGCTGTGAGGTTGAAGAGGCGAACCCCGGCTTCGAAGATCCATATCTCGCCTTCTGGGGTGTTGTTGCTTTGGAGTTTGACCTGCGAGGACTGCGCGCGATGGTAGCCAAGCACGGCCGTCACATGACGCCTCACATTGTCGATTTCATAATGCGCCCTTGGACGGCCGAAGAGTTAACCGATTCAGTTATGGTACGGAAAGCGGTAACGAATAAAATGTGGCGCTTTATGAAGCGCTACGACTTGTTGTTAACGCCTACGCTAGCAGTGCCGCCCTTCCAGCTTCACGTGCAGGGGCCTGAGAAGATCGATGGCCATATCGTTCAACCGTTCAAGTGGCTGGCCTTTACCTTCCCTTTCAACCTCACCGGGCAACCGGCGGCGACGGTGCCGGCGGGATTTAGCAAGGACGGGTTGCCAATCGGCTTGCAAATCGTCGGCCGACATCTAGATGATCCAACCGTAATGAGAGCCGCTACGGCTTTTGAAGCGGCGCGTCCATGGGCTGATAAATGGCCCTCGCTGCTGGCGTCGATGGACCTTTAGGGTGTTCGGGCTCGCCAGGCGATTAGCCCTGGCGATTCGTGCGAGTCACCACTCTGAAAAGAGTAAGCAAGACTAGAGAGCCAAGTAAGGCGTCGATGACTATGGGATCGAACCCGAGGCCGATTTCGAATCCGATCTTTGACAGCAATAGGCCACCAACCAGCGCGCCAACAATGCCGGCACTTACATCGCCGATCCAACCAAAACGGCTCGCCTTAACGACATTGCACGCGAGGATTCCCACAATTGTGCCGACGATTACCCATAGGGCAACGCTTTGACTAGAGACGCCGTCATTTTCCATATTTCAGACCGCTGAGACTTATCATGGATCAAGACGGCATGTCAGAACAAGCGTTGGGATGAGCTCGCTACCGCTTGGGACCGAGAATGTCTCCGCCAGGATCAAAAGCAAACAAGGCGACAATTCCGCGCGATGTCCGCTTTGCCCGCCAACAACGGACATTGAGCACGATCATGCTCTAACGCAGAGGACTGCCGCAGTTTGACGATGAGCTCGGCGGGCCGTTAACTCGGCATGTCCGGCGGCGGCGATCGCCCCGAGGCGGGAGAACGCCAATGAGCCAGACGCCGGCGCCGGCTGCCCGGTCAAGCCATTTGCATCTCCTCGCCCGCTTTCTTAGCGCCACCGAGCTCGACACGCGCCTCGTTGGCATGGTCGGCGCTCTGCTGCTGATCTGGCTCGCCTTTCACATCCTGACCGGCGGACTTTTTCTCACGCCGCGCAACTTGTGGAATTTATCGGTCCAGGCGGCGCCGGTCGCCGTTATGGCGACCGGCATGGCCCTCATTATCATCACCCGCAACATCGATCTTTCGATCGGCTCGATGCTGGGCTTTCTCGGCATGATCATGGGAGTGATCCAGGCCGATTTGCTGCCGAAGCTCCTGGGCTTCGAGCATCCTGCAACCTGGGTCATCGCGCTCGCCGCAGGGCTTGCGCTCGGCGTCGTCATCGGCGCGCTGCAGGGCTCATTGATCGCCTATCTCGGACTCCCGTCCTTCATTGTCACCCTCGGCGGGCTTTTGGTCTGGCGTGGCGCGGCATGGTGGGTAACGAGCGGCCAGACGGTCGCGCCGCTCGACTCCCGTTTCCGCCTTATGGGCGGTGGAACCGAAGGCTCAATCGGCGCCGCGTGGAGCTGGACCGTCGGCATCCTGGCCTGCGTCGCGCTGCTGCTCGCGCAGGCGCATGCGCGGCGCCGCCGTCAAAAATTTCATTTTCCGCTGCGGCCGATGGCGGCCGAAATCTTCCTCGGCGGCGTTTCGTGTCTCGTCACCCTCGGCGCGGTGGCGGTAGCCAACGCCTATCCGTGGCCGATTGGCAGCGTGCGCCGTTATGCAGAGGCAAATCACATCGCGCTGCCGCCAGGCGGCCTCTTCATCGCACACGGCATCGCCGTTCCAATCCTGATGGCCGTCGGCATCGGCATCGCGATGACCTTCCTCGCGAACCGCACCCGCTTCGGCCGCTACGTTTACGCCATCGGCGGCAACCGGGAGGCGGTCGAGCTTGCCGGCGTCGACGCGCGCTGGGTGGTAATGAAGCTCTTTATGCTTATGGGGCTGTTGGCCGGGATCGGTAGCGCGGTCTCGATTGCCCGGCTCAATGCCGCCACCAATTCCGAGGGCACCCTCACCGAACTTTTGGTGATCGCCGCCGCCGTCATCGGCGGCTCGTCGCTGGCCGGAGGTGTCGGCACTGTTGCGGGAGCCATGCTCGGCGCGGTTCTGATGCAGTCGCTGCAGTCGGGCATGTTGCTGGTCGGCGTCGATACGCCGTTGCAGAACATCGTCGTTGGTATCGTTCTGGTGCTCGCGGTACTGATCGACACTTTGTATCGGCGACGCGCACAGAGGACTTCATGGCAATAAGTGACGCCGCCATTCCTCTTGTCGAAATGCGCGACGTCTCGCTGTCGTTTGGCGGCGTTCGCGCCGTTGACCGCGCCTCAATCGATCTCTATGCCGGCGAAGTGGTGGCGCTGGTCGGCCATAACGGCGCCGGCAAATCGACGCTTATCAAGATTCTTTCCGGCGCCTACCCCCGCGACGCAGGCAGCATTCGCATTCGCGGCGCCGAAGCTGATATTTCCAATCCGCGCGACGCCAAGCATTACGGCATCGAGACGATCTATCAGACGCTGGCGCTCGCCGACAACATCGACACCGCGGCCAACTTGTTTCTCGGCCGCGAACTGCGCACCAAATGGGGAACGCTGGACGACATCGCCATGGAGTTGGAGGCGCGCGGCGTCATGGGCCGCCTCAACCCGCACTTCGCGCGCTTCAAGGATCCGGTGAAGGCGCTGTCCGGCGGCCAGCGCCAGTCAGTAGCGATCGCACGCGCCATTTTGTTCAACGCGCAAATTCTGGTGATGGACGAGCCGACCGCGGCACTCGGACCGCAGGAGACGGCACAGGTCGGCGAACTGGTGCGGCAGCTCAAGGCCGCCGGCATCGGCATATTTCTGATCAGCCATGACATTCACGACGTATTCGATCTCGCCGACCGGGTTTGCGTGATGAAGAACGGCCACATTGTCGGCACCGTCAGGGTCGCGGACGTGACCACCGAAGAAGTGCTGGGCATGATCATTGCCGGTACATGCCCGCCCGCGGCGATTCCGGGACCGGGCGCGGTGACCGCAGCGGCGGACGCTTCAATTGCGTAGGAATTTGCGGCTTTTGTAGGCGGGCAGCCGGTTGGCGCGGCGCGCCTCGGGTGGCTATTGTGCCGGGCTATGTAGTATTAGCTTGCGTCCGTCGGGATGGCTTTTGAGGTGATACCGATTGGATCGGCGTCGAACGTTTCGACCCGTCGCGCGTGAGATCCAAAATCGCGAGGATTTCGTCAAATGATCAAGTTTGGAATTGGACAGGCCGTGCGTCGCGTTGAAGATCAGCGCTTCCTCACCGGCCGTGGACGCTACGTCGACGACATCACGCTTCCCGGCATGTGCCATGGCGTCAACGTGCTTTCCCCCCATGCCCACGCACGCATCAAGAACGTCGATACATCGAAAGCGAAGGCGGCGCCCGGGGTGCTCCTGGTGCTGACCGGCGCCGATGTTGCGCAAGATCACTTGGGTGGCTTCACGGCCGCCATGATGCCGGAGGACCTCGGCGCGCCGAAGGGCCATCGCATTCATCAGCAGCTCCTGCAATCCGATAAGGCGCGCTTCGTCGGCGACCGTATCGCCTTCGTCGTTGCCGAGACACGCGCGCAGGCGCGCGACGCGGCCGAGATGGTCGAGGTCGAGTACGAGCCGTTGCCAGCGGTGGCGCTTATCGAAGACGCCGCCAAAGATGGCGCGCCGAAGGTGTGGGACGACAATCCAAACGGCAACGTCGCCTTTCAACTGATGATCGGCGACCAGGCGGCGACCGATGCCGCGTTCGCCAAGGCCAAGCATCACGTCAAGCTGCGCGTCGAGAACAACCGGCTGACCCCGGTCTCAATGGAGCCGCGCACCGCGATCGGCGATTACAACGAGGCTGAGGACAGTTACACGCTCTACACCTCGTCGCAGAATCCCCATGGCGCGCGCGCGGAGCTCTCGCACATCCTCCATATCGCCGAGAACCAGTTGCGCGTGGTGTCGCCCGACGTCGGCGGCGGTTTCGGCCTCAAGGGCGGCGCGTTTCCGGACGATGGATTGGTGCTGTGGGCGTCGAAAAAGCTCCGGCGCCCCGTCAAGTGGGTTGCGACGCGCTCTGAAGCGATGATGACCGATCACACCGGCCGCGATCTTGTCAGCTATGGAGAGCTCGCGCTCGACGAGAAAGGAAAAATCCTGGCGATCCGCTCGCAGGCGCTGTTCCAGGTCGGCGCTTATTTCGTCGGCCCGGGCATGGTGAGCGGTCTGTTTTCGATGCGCTTTATCCCCGAAGCCTATGACGTGCAGACGATCCACGTCATGTGCAAAGGCTTGTTCACCAACACGCCGCAGGCCGGTCCCTATCGCGGCGCCGGGCGGCCCGAGGCTGCCTATTTCACCGAGCGCATGATCGAGCACGCGGCGAAGCAGATCGGCATGGATGTGGCAGAGATCCGCCGCGTCAATCTCATCGCTCCGGATAAATTCCCCTACAACACCCCGACCTGGTTCAGCTACGACTCCGGCGAGTTCGTGCGCCTGCTCGACAAGTGCATCGAGATGGCGGACTGGAAGGGTTATGCGAAGCGCAAAACGGCTTCGGAAAAGGCCGGCAAGCTCCGCGGCCGCTCGGTCTGCTACTACATCGAGTTCGGCGGCATCTTCAACGACCGCATGGATATCCGCTTCGATCCAAGCGGCACCGTCACGGTGTTGGGCGGCACGCACTCGCACGGCCAAGGGCACGCGACGGTATTTGCCCAACTCGTCCACGAATTCCTTGGTGTGCCGTTCGATAAGATTCGCTACGTGCAAGGCGACACCGCCCAGGTGCCATTCGGCCGCGGCACCTACGGAGCGCGCAGCGCGGTGGTCGGAGGCAGTGCGCTCCGCCGCGCGGCGGATGCGATCATCGACAAGGCAAAGTCGATGGCTGCCGCCATGTTGGAGGCCGACGCAGGCGACATCGAATTCAAGGACGGTAATTTCACTGTGGCCGGCACCGACAAGGCCATCCCGCTCGTCGAAGTCGCGAAAGCCTCATTCGCGCCGATGGGACCGATGACCCAATTCGGCATCGGGCTCGAAGGCTCGGGAAGTCACTCGCCCGAGCCGCCCAGCCATCCGAACGGCGCGCATGCGGTCGAGGTTGAAATCGACCCGGAAACCGGTGAGGTCTCGGTCGACCGCTACGTCATGGTCGACGATCTCGGACAAGTGCTGAATCCAATGATCGTCAACGGCCAGCAGCATGGCGGGGTCGCGCAAGGCATCGGGCAGGCGCTCTATGAGCACGCGGTTTACGACCCCTCCTCGGCGCAGCTCATCACCGGCAGCTTTATGGACTACGCGATGCCGCGGGCGGACATGCTGCCAAATTTCGAGATCGCGCTGGAAGAGGTCCGCTGCAAGACCAATCCGATTGGAGTGAAGGGTATCGGCGAATCCGGCACCATCGGGGCACCGCCGGTCGTTATCAACGCGATCATTGATGCACTGATTCCGCTAGGCATCGACCGCATCGATATGCCAGCGACGCCGAGCCGGGTATGGCAGGCGATACAGACCGCGAAGAGAACCGCGGAGACGCGCGTAGTGTGAGCGGAAGCTGCGCGCTATCCCAAATCCTCGCTGCCGGGGTAAACCACCCGGCCGCGAAGGATGAGAAGAGCATCGCGCACATTCGCCAGTTGGCAGCCGGCGTCACGCGCCGTCTTCAGCGCAACAGCGAAAAGATCCGGCGTGACACCGAAGCGGCTCGGCTCGGCGGCAACGTCGTGGCAGGCAAAAATAAGCCACCCATTCACGCGTACCGTTTCCGCGATGATCGCGGCTAAGCCGCGCCGGTCGATCGTGGCGTTTTGTAATTCCCAGGACTTCAACGCGCCGAGATCGGCGCTGCCGGCGTTCACACCCGGCTGCAGCGACCGGCAGGAGTCGAACCTGTCTTGCAGGTAAAGCTTCGTGCCCAACGAGTATTCGCCGTAGGGATAGGCAAAATTATAAGGCGCACGGACGTTTCCAATGTTTCGCAGGAAGGCGCCGTTGCGCGAGAGTTCGGCGGTGAGCTTTTGCCGTCCAACGCGGGCGACGGCAACGTGCGAGTAAGTGTGGCAACCGATGTCGTGGCCTCTCGCGGCAAGCGCTTTTAGAATGTCCGCGCTGGCGAGGCGGCCGCAATAGCCCGCCGCGCCGCAGCCCCCGGCTGAAACATAATACGTGCCGCGCGTCCTGTGTTCCTCAAGCAGCGCGGCGCCGGTCGTACAAGCCGATTCCGGGACATCGTCAAAGCTGAAGCTGACCAGGGGTCTCGCGTTGTTAAGCGGCAAGCTTTTGCTGACGATCTTTCGCGCCAGAAACCGCGAAACTTTGCCGAAAGCGGCCGCGGGGCGCGATTGTTCGGCGCGAGGGAGCGCAAATTGCGGCGCAAAATCGTGCGACAGTGTCAAAAGAGGCGCCCCTGCAACGGCACGCGCCACACTTTGGCGCGGTGCCGGCAAGTTCTCGAAGAAAGCGCGGCTGCGGGCAACGCAATTGTCGCGTTTTGCTTAAGCGCGGCGTGAAAAGCTTTCGCCGTTAACCGTTAATGTCCGTGCCGCTGGATGGATTCGCGAAAACTCCGCCGCTGAGCGGCTCGCTCACCCCCGTTGTGCCAGGGAAGGTGATGGGAAGGCGGCGCAGGCTGCGCACCGCGAGATAGGCAACGGCCTGGGCCTCGAGCGAATTGATGGACCAACCGACCTCATGCGCGCTTTCGACCCGCGCTGGCGCCAATCGCTCGCCGAGCATGCGCATCAGTGTCGGATTGCGCGCCCCGCCACCGGAAACGATCCACGTCTTTGGCGGCCGCGGCAAAAGCGGCACAACACGGGCGACGGCGGCCGCGGTTAGTGCGGTCAATGTTGCCGCCCCGGCTTCGATCCCTGAACTGTTGTTGAGCACGGCGCCCGCCGCCCGGCGAAACTCGTTGCGGTCGAGCGATTTCGGCGGCGGCTTGGAAAAGTAAGAATGCGCGAGAAATTGCGCGATGGCATTTTCGTCGGGCTTGCCCGCCGCGGCGATACGGCCGTCGGTATCGAGGAGCTGCCCGGTGCGCACGCGCAGAAAATCGTCGAGCAGCGCATTGCCGGGGCCGGTATCGCAAGCGATCAAATCGCTACCGTCGATGTAAGTGACGTTGGCGACACCGCCGATGTTGAGCACGGCAACCGGCATTTCCCGGCCAAGCCGCCACCAGCGCGCGGTGAAAGACCGGCGTCATCGGCGCCCCTTCCCCGCCGGCTTCAATGTCGGCGGCGCGAAAGTCATAGACCACCGGAATGCCGAGCCGCGCCGCGAGAGCCGCTCCATCGCCGAGTTGCACGCTGAGACGGCGCTGCGGCCGGTGCAGTACCGTTTGCCCGTGGAAACCGATCACGGTGACATCCGAGGGTTTTATTCCATTACCGGCGAGGAAGGTTTCGACCGCTTCGGCGTGCGCGTCGTTGACGATCGTCTCAGCGGTCGCCAGCGCCGACGGCCGCGAAGTACGCTCGGTCATGTTCGCCGCCGCGGCGCTCGCACTGCGCAGCTGCGCGCGCTCCTTCTTCGAGTAGGTGCGGTAAGCGGTCGGGCCGAAACGGGCGATGATCTCGCCATCGGTCTCGATCAGCGCGACATCGACGCCATCCTGCGACGTCCCGCTCATCAGGCCGATCGCCAAGGCGGGAACGGACGTGGCGTGGGATCTTGAGTTTTGCGGCAGTGGCAAATCAGGCGGCATGCCTTAAGCTCTACGGTTGAAACGGTTATTGAACCTGTTACACCAGCGCCGCCGATTGTTTACCGCCTTGCTGAGGCAACCTCATGGCACGCGGCGGCGGAGCAAACTCGCTGGAACGTGATGAGCACCTATAAGTCTGACTTTTTGCACGTTCTTTCCGAACGCGGCTTCATTCATCAGGTTTCCGAGCCTGAGGCGCTCGATGCGCTGGCGCGCTCGTCGGCGATCACCGCCTATATCGGCTTCGACTGCACCGCGGCATCGCTGCATGTCGGCTCGCTGTTGCCGATCATGTTGCTTTACTGGCTGCAGCAAACCGGCCATCGGCCGATTGCGCTGATGGGCGGCGGCACCACGCGCGTCGGCGACCCGTCCGGCAAGGACGAAAGCCGCCGGCTCCTCACCGACGCGGCGATCGAGGAAAACCTCAAAGGCATTCGCGCCATCTTCGCGAGCTTTCTGAAATTCGCCGACGCCGGCGGCAATGCGATCATGGCCAACAACGCCGACTGGCTCAATACGCTGAACTACATCGACTTCCTGCGTGACGTCGGCCGGCACTTTTCCATCAACCGCATGCTCGCGTTCGATTCGGTGAAGCTTCGGCTCGAGCGCCAGCAGGAAATGTCGTTTCTCGAATTCAATTACATGATCCTGCAAGCTTATGATTTCGTCGAGCTCTACCGGCGTTACGGATGCGTGCTGCAAATGGGCGGGTCCGATCAATGGGGCAATATCGTTAGCGGCATCGATCTCGGCCGCAGATTGAACAACGCGCAGCTCTTCGCGCTCACATCCCCGCTGATCACCACCTCGTCTGGCGCCAAGATGGGCAAGACCACCGCCGGCGCAGTGTGGCTCAACGCCGATTTGGTGAGCCCTTACGACTATTGGCAATATTGGCGCAACAGCGAGGACGCCGACGTCATCCGCTTCCTCAAGCTGTTTACGATCTTGCCAATGGCCGAGATCGAACGCCTTTCGGCGCTCAAGGATGCAGAGATCAACGAGGCGAAGAAAATCCTCGCCACCGAGGCGACCGCACTGGTGCACGGCCGCAAGGCGGCAGAGCTCGCAGCTGAGACCGCTCGCACAACTTTCGAGGAAGGTAAGCTTGCTGAGACTTTACCGACTGTAGAAATTAGCGACTTTCACCCGCGAATGCGATTGATAGATGCGGCTGTCCGTGCGGGTTTGGTTTCGTCAAACGGGGAAGCGCGAAGGCTCATCCGAGGCGGAGGTCTTAAAGTCAACGACAAAACAATTCCGGACGAGGGCCATTTGCTCGACTCTCACGATCTGACCCCGGAAGGCGTCATCAAGCTGTCGCTCGGGCGCAAACGCCACGTGCTGCTGAAGCCCGTCTAGTTCACGTTTCAGCGGACGCGCTCAATGGTCGTCGTACCGCCGCCGCCGTCATTTGCGTTGGCCGGAAATTCGAACACCTTGCGCAGCAATCCGGGCGCCAGCGCAGAAATCGGGTTGACGCGCAGGACCGGGGTGCTCGGCCGGCCGACCACCTCGTAGGTGATACCGACGAGCCCTTCTTTCTCGCCGCCGAGAAACAAACCGAGCAGCGGCAATTGCCCCAACAAATTGTTGGGACCGTACAGCGGAACAAGCGTACCGCGCAGATGGACGTCGTCGTGGGCGTAATCGACTACGCCGTCGATCGTGCCGCCTAAGATCGGCCCGCGCACGACGCCATCGCGAAGTGCAACGCGGCCGGGCATGCGGGTGAAGTCGACGCGCATGTTCGAGAAATCGATGGCGTTGCGGTGGCTGTCTTTGCCGTTGGTACTGGCCGCCCGCTCCAGTTGGGCTTCGTCGTGGACGGCGAAATTGCGCACGTTGAGCGAGCCCTGTTGGGCCGGATTGTCGGCAGACTGCGCCTCCATCGCCAGCGCCACCTGGCCGCCGGTTATCCGCGAATAG
Source organism: uncultured Alphaproteobacteria bacterium (assembly GCA_963753355.1). Taxonomy (GTDB): domain Bacteria; phylum Pseudomonadota; class Alphaproteobacteria; order Rhizobiales; family Xanthobacteraceae; genus BOG-931. Next base: position 42,083 of record CAVWBV010000013.1, on the reverse strand, counting down.
ACGTCGGTGAACCGGAAAAATGCTCCCGCGTCGGTGCTTTCGAGATAAATGAGGGGGCGCCCGTTTGAGCGGCCTCGCAGATCGCCGGTCAGAGTTGCATCGCGGCCGATTTTGGCATTTAGCCCGAAGCTGCGAATTTCGCCGGCCCGGCGTGACATTTTGAGATCGAGGCTGCGCAAAGCTTCGCCGTTGAAACCGACGATGGCGCCGAGCTTCATTTCAAGATCGACGTCGGCGACCTTGCGTTTGCTGCCGGCGTTCGACGACGCGGCGCCGGTGGAGGTTTTGATGAAGCCGCGCCCGTCGTAAACCTCGCCACGCATGGTCACGCGCAGCGCCCCATCCGGCGCGTGTTCGATCCGAAGATTGGCGCGGTCGCCGTCGGAGAAACCGTAGCTCGGGAAATATGCCGATTGCACCGCGCCCGAACCGTCAAAATCAATCGTTCCCTTAACTCCGCCGCCCGAGCCCTCGATCACCAAATCTTCGATCCGGCTTCCCTGCGGTTTAGTGGTCAGCGCAAACGTAGCGCGGGCCGGTTTGCCGGATGGCTTGGCCCAGCCTGGCAGCAGCCCCTCGATCTGCGCCGGCGTGAGATCGGCCTCGACGTTAAAGCGGCCCTCCCGATCCGACGTAGAGGCGACGCGGCCGGAAATGCGGATCGGAACCGAGCCGCTCACCGTCTCCCCCAGATCGAAGCCCAGATTGGCGCGCGCCGCGTCGTCGAGCACGCCGTTGAGATGAATTTCAGCGTCAGCATCACCGCGCGCTTTACGGTATTCGAGACTGGCGGGCGTGCCGCCGATTTTGACGTCACCCTTGAGCTGAAAACCTTGCGGGGTCGCAGTCGCTTTCAACAGCGCTGCATCGACCTTCTGCCCCATGATCATGTGGTCGGCGGAGAAGTTGGTCGCCTCCACACCAATGGCAAAAGTCGTCGAGCCGGGCGGCGGATCGGCGCGAAGCGGCATGCCGAGATTGACCGTCGCGCTCAAGTTTCCGCGCATGACGGCGGGGTCAAAGGGCCCGTCGGCAAAGTCGCGCAAGCGATCCATGCGCAACAGCTCGGCGGCGGCCGGCACCGGACCGTCGAGCTTGAAATGAACGTGCGAGGGCGGCGCCTTCGGCGCGGTGTCGGGAACTTCAAACACGCCGGTGGAGATATTAAGCCTGCGGCCCGACGGTAAATCGGCGACCGCTTTGCCGATCGATACGACCGCGTCGCGGCCGACGATGTGCACATTGAGGTCGGCGTCGCGTAACGCCGGCAGCCCGTCGACTGGCCGGATCACGCAGCCCGTCGCTAGAGCGTCGATGGAGAAGCCGTCGTCGGGGACCGGCGGTCCCTCGGGCTTCAAATTCTCCACCGGCGAATTCACCGCAATGACAATGCGCTCGACCGAGCCGCTGAGAAGATGTTCGTTGAACCAATCGCGCACTTTGGGAACGATGAAGATCGGCCATATGCGTTTGAGCGAATCGACCGGCATGCGTGTGCCGGCAAAACCGGCGGTGAGCCGCGGCGAGCCGCCCGACCAATCGAGCGTTCCCGACCAGGCGACACCCACATTGGTGTTGCCCAAATCGCCTTCCTCGACGACCAGGCGCTCTTTCGCGGCATCATAGCGGCCGCTAACGGCGATCCGGTTGAGCACCAGCGGTTCGCTTGCTGCGCCGGAGCCAGCGAGAACGATGGCGCCTCCGCCGATGCTGAACGGCCACATCCCCGCCGGCTGCTGCGGCACTTCTAGGCGGGCCATTAGGGTGATGCGGTCGCCGCCGGACAGAATTTGCAACGGGATCGACAACAGGCGGGTGCCGGCGTCCCAATTGAACTTGAACTCGGCGCGATCGATGGTCACGCCGTCAGCACCGCCCAACGAACCTGCGTCGGCGACGATCCGCCCGGTCAGGTTTTGCGGCAACCCGTCGGGACCGATCTCACCGCTAACGCTCGCCGATAACGGCGTGTCGATTTTCAGCCCCGGATCGTCGAGACGCGAAGCGAGCACAAGATCGCTGATCGAGACTTTTCGCGCTTCGAGCTGAAACTTGCGAAAGCCCAAGCGGGTCGGCGTCACGGTCGCCGCCAGCATCCATGGCCGCGCTGGATTGTCGGAGCCGACGGCGACTTCGACGCCGCCATGCGCCCGCTCGGCGCTGATATTGATGTCGCGGAACGCCCAATGTTTGCCGGTGCGCTCGTCGTCGACCGTTAGGTTGCCGTTCTTGAGGCCAAGCCCGCCCAGGTCATGACCGTCAAGGCCGGTCTCGCCGATACCGTCGATCCAGGAAAGCAGCGCGGCAAACACGTCGCGCGCGCGGTGCGACGGCGCCGGCTGCGCCGCAGTCTGCGCATTCGGCAACGCCTTGGCCCCAGCACCGGTCGGCGGTGGCTCGTCTCTTTTCTGCGACGAGCGGAGAAGCGCGGCGGCCGCGGATGCCGGAACCGCGGCCGTCGCTATCGGGCGCTTGTTGGCGCCGGCAAAGACGGTCACTTGACCATCGCGCTCGATGCGGACCGCCATTTCCGCACCGACGAGGTTGAGACTTTCGGCCCGCATGTGGCCGCTGAGCAGACTCATGCCTGAGACGCGGACTTCGGCCTTCGGCGCGCTCGCCACCACCGTGCCGTCGGCATCGCGCACGACGATGTCGCGAATGCGCACCGCCGTTCCGCCATTCTCGGTCCGCTCAATTTGCGTTCCGCCGACTTCGACGTGATGGCCGCTGCCGAAATTCTCTTCGATGGCCGCGGCAAGCCACGGTGTCACGATGTCGAGCTGGATCGGTCCAGTCGCCAGCCGCCACCACAGCGCTACGCACCCGACAATAAGGACGATGGCGAAAGCTCCGAGGCCGATCGCCGTGCGCCGGACCAAGGCGCGGTGGCGCGCCAGCATCGCCCAAAGCCGGGACAGGCGTGAAGGCTCGCCGGGACGGCGCGGCCCTTCAAGCCCCGGCATGCGCACCGCGCGCCGCAGCCGGACGACTGAACGCCAGCGCGGTGGCGAAGCACGCTGCCTGAACTGATTAGTCATCCCCCGTCAGGGTCCCCTCGTGCCTGGCGCCGAAACGGGAGACGTGAATCCATCGACCCGGTTGCGCCGCGCACGTATTGTGGCGGCCGAGAATGACCCTTGGAAAGCGTCGAAAGGAAGGCCATGCCGCGCGAGCTCGAGCCAGGCATGAAGGCTCCCACCTTCCAACTGCCCCGAGATGGGGGCGGCACAACGTCGCTTTCCGATTACGCCGGACGCAAGCTTGTTCTCTATTTCTACCCGAAAGCGGACACGCCCGGTTGTACCAAGGAAGCCATGGAATTCTCGCGGCTGAAGGCCGCTTTCGCCAAGGCCAAAGCCGATATTCTCGGAGTCTCTGCAGATCCGGTGTCGGCGCAAGAAAAGTTCAAAGCCAAACACCGTCTGTCAATCGCACTCGGCTCGGACGAAACGCACCGGATGCTGGAGGCGTATGGCGTGTGGCGCGAAAAATCGATGTACGGCCGGAAGTTTCTCGGCATTGTGCGTGCGACCGTGCTGATCGGTCCGGACCAGCGCATTCTGCGGGTATGGCCCAAGGTCTCCGTCCCCGGTCATGCCGAAGAAGTGCTCGCCGCCGCCGAATTGCTTTGATCCCGCCGCCCTGCTCGGCGAAATCCGCTTACATTTGGCGGCACAAATGCCGCGCCAGCGGCGATTTCCTGAAAATTAACCATGCCGATCTCAAATGGGGTTCCGGTCGAGTACGACCTCGGGGAGGTCAATGGGGTCGACAGCGTCGCAGCCAAAGTGGAACGCCCGCTACGCCGGGTTTGCCCACGAGCCGCAGCGAGTAAGTCGCAGCGCAGGAATTACCATCGCGCATGCGGGGCGGCAGATCCGGTTCGGACCGGTCGCGTTTTGGATCGCGGTAGGCACCGTGGTCATTATGGCCGGCTGGTCGGTCGCCACCGCAACTTATTTTGCTTTCCGCGATGACGTCCTCAAGGAGCTGATGGCGCGGCAAGCTGAGCAACAATATGCCTATGAGGACCGCATCGCCGAGTTGCGTGCGCGGATCGACCGTACCACCAGCCGCCAGCTTCTCGACCAGGAACAATTCGAGCAAAAACTCGATGATCTTTTGCGCCGCCAGTCGACGCTTGAATCGCGCGCTACCGCAATCGGCGGACTTTCCGATCCGGGAGTAACCGGCGCTTTCCGCCCGAACGGTCGCAATTCTCAAAATTCTTCGGTGAGCGCGCCGTCCAGCCGCGACCGACGCTCCGCCCTCGATCACGATTCGATTGCTACCGGCCGCAAGAATGGCAAAGAGGCCGGCATCGCCGCGAAGCTTGCGCGTGTCGCCTCCTCACTCGATCGCGTGGACCAACGCCAGCAGCTTGCACTCGTCCACATGCAGGAGCGCTATGAGGACAAAGCGCGCAAATTGCGCGGCGTGCTCGCCGATCTCGGACTTCGACTCGAGGATCATCCGGCGAGCGGCGGTCCTTTTGTGCCAGTGCGAATGCCGGGCGATGGCAACGGTTTCGAGCGCGCGCTGATCCGCATCAACACAGCTCGAGCGGAGGCAGAACAGTTGAGTCGAAGCCTTTTTTCCATACCGATCCGCAAGCCGATTGCCGGCGAGATCGACATCACCTCGACCTTCGGCGCGCGTACCGATCCGTTCTTGCGCATTCCGGCCATGCACACCGGCATCGACTTCCGTGGCGAGACCGGCGACCCGATCTACGCGACCGCGGCGGGTACGGTGAGTGCCGCGGGCTGGAGCGGCGGTTACGGCAGGATGGTGGAAGTCGACCACGGCAACGGATTTGCCACCCGCTACGGACATCTGTCGCAGATCACGGTCACGGTTGGTGACAGGATCAGGGTCGGGCAAGAAGTCGGGCGCATGGGCTCGACCGGCCGCTCCACCGGCCCGCATCTGCATTACGAAACGCGCATCGATGGTGAGGCGGTCGATCCGCAAAAATTCCTCGACGCCGGTGCGCGGTTCTACGCGGCGAACAAGGACTAGGGAGTAGTTCGTCCCTGTCGCCATTCGCGGAGCCGCGCGCTACGATCTGCCGGCATCATGATCCGCGTCCACCATCTCAACAATTCGCGCAGCCAGCGCGTGCTGTGGCTGTTGGAAGAAATCGGCGTTCCCTACGAAGTCGTCCGCTATCAGCGCAAGCCGAACATGCTGGCGCCGAGCGAACTCAAGCGCGTGCATCCGCTCGGCAAATCCCCCGTCATCGACGACAATGGCAAAAAGTTCGCCGAGACCGGGTTGATCGTCGAATATCTGGTTGAGAGCTATGGCCCGGATTTGGCGCCGGCCCGTCTGTCAGACCTCTACTGGCGCTACAAATATTGGCTGCATTACGCAGAAGGCTCGTTGATGCCGCCGCTGCTTCTTAAGCTCGTCATCGGCAGGCTTGGTTTGCTCGGCTTTCCGACAAGAAAATTCGTCGACGCACAACTCAAACTTCATCTTGATTTTCTCGAAGGCGAGTTGGCCGCCTCGGATTGGTTTCTCGGCGACCGCTTTTCCGCCGCCGATATTATGATGAGCTTTCCGCTTGAAGCGGCGAGTGCACGCGCCGGCCTCGACGCGACCCGGCCCAGGCTTTTCGATTTTCTCAAGCGCATCCACGCGCGCCCGGCTTATCGCCGTGCCCTGGAAACAGGCGGCGCTTACAGATACGCGAAGTCCTAAAGGCGCACCCGCTCCGCGCCCTCGGCGCGTCCTGTGCTGCCGCCGCGTACCATACGTAGCGGAGCGTGCCGGAGCCGGCGTAGGTTTGCGGGGCAGGCGCGAAGTCGCCGTCGAACTTCACCAGCAAAGACCAGCGTGGCGTGAAAAACAATTCGGCGCCCGCCGTCGTCAGCGCCGAGTCATGCGGGATTGCCGCGCCGTTGACAATGAAGTTGGACCCCGGCAGCAACTCGAACGCAGCGCTCAGCGCCGGGTTGCTGACAAAGTCGTGCGCCCAGGCGACGCGGCCGCGCAACAAAACCGGGATGCCGCCGATCACCGCCGGATCGTCGAAGCGGGCGCCGAGTTCCGTCCGGGTGTCGGTTGCGTTCATGGCAGCGTAATTGAGCCCGAAGCCGCCACCGGTCACGTCGGTTTCGCTGTAGCTCGGCGTGTGGAAGGCTTGCGCCTGCACCGCGGCGTAAGGGCTCACCCCAAGTGCCGGCAGCACGGCAAAGCGATAGCGGCCTTCAACGCGCCCACCGTAGCTCTGCGCCGCGAAGTTTGCGGTCAGAATGTCGCCCATGGCGGCGCGGTTTGTGGTCATCCAATGATTGGCAAACGCCAAAGAGGCGCCGAGATAAGCCGGGCCGGCGCGGGTGATGCCATAAACACCGGACTGGAACGCATCGCTCCTTCCCGTCCCCATGCCACCGGCAAGGCCCCAATCCGTCCCGCCGCCGCCAAGCGCAAAGCCGACGATTGTGTCCGGCGAATAGTGGTAATCCATACCAGCGGCAAACCCGAAGGTTTGCGCGGTCAGATTGCTCGAACCGACTACGGCCGGATCGCCGGCCGTCGCATTGGCGCCCCCGTAACTTGCGCCCCGGAGGCGCTTTCAGCACGCCGGCATAAGCGAGCGCCACGTCCGGCGGCAGGATGGTCTGCGCATCGGGCGCAAACCCCATGGCTGCGTCGCTGCCATAAGCGCCGTTGCCGAGCCGACCGTCGACAAACGGATCGAGCATCAGGTTCAAAAACTCATCCATCAGCTGGAACGCCGGTACTTCGCTGCCGGTCGCCACTTCACCGTCGAGTTGCATCAGCGCGCTGGCAAGCGCGCCCCCGGTCAAACCAAAGACCGGCACGAAATTCGCCGGCAGGGTGCCCCCAGAGTTGAAGTAGTTGTTGAGCGCGTTAGCGACGTTGCGTTCGTTGGTGGTGAAACCGTTGAGCGGCCTCGTCGGAACGAGATCCAAAAACACGTCGGTGCCTGAATAACTCAAACTGTCGGTGAAGCCGGACGGCAAGCCCACGTTGCTCAAGTTGGCGAAGGTGGTGCCGCCAAGCCCACCAGTCGTTTGCAGGATTTGGTATTGCTTCGTCAGATAGCTACCGGACGCGAACTGCGCCTCAGCTGTCGCACCTGTCAGTGTCGCAGCGCCGCTCACATTCGCTTTGGTCGAAGTCGAAGGATCCAGTTGCACCAAATAAACCGCGCCGGAGGCGAACGCGAGATTGCCCGAGGCCGTCATGTTGGTGCCGGGCGCTCCCGAAGCGCCGGGCGCGAAGACGCCGCCGGAATTAATTTTGACCACGCCAACCGTGCCGGTGCCGATCAGATCGCCACCGCCGGAAACGCTCGTCAGATTGGAATCGGCGATCGAACCGGTGACGTTAAGTGTGCCGGCCATCACATTGGTGCCGCCGATGTACATATTGGCAGCCGACAGCGTCAGCGATCCCGGGCCGTTCAGGGTCAGCCCCCAGCTTCCCGGCGTGAAAACTGTCGGCGCCTTATAGCCGCGGGCGACCACGCCTTTTTCATCGGCAATCACGTTGGAAATGACCTGCGCTTGGCCGCTGCCGGGCGCAAAGCTGATTGTGCCGCTGCCCTGCATGAATATGCCGGAGCCGAACCCGTGGCCGTCGAGCCCGCCACGACCTCCGCCAGTGCCGCCGTTGACCGTATTGCCGTTGACCGAAAACGTACCGGCAATCGTCAGTGTCCCGCCTTGCTGTACGAAAATAGCGCCGCCCATCCCGGCGCCACCGCCGCCCACCACCGCTCGTGCCAGGGAAAACACCCGAACCCGCTTTTCCACCGCCGAATCCGCCCGCACCTCCAACCACGCCTTCCCGCCGCCGCCACCGTAACCACCGGTGCCGCCGAAGATCAGGCTGCCGCCGCCACCGCCGCCGAAGCCGCCGTTTCCACCGACAGTAGGTCAGCCGCCACCGCCGCCGCCGAAGCCGCCACCGCCGCCGGTCCCGATGATCGTCCCGTTCCCGCCGCCGACACCGCCGCCGCCGCCGGAATTCGCGTTGCCCCCGCCGCCGCCGGCTGCGCCGCCCGAAGCTGAACCGCCCGTGCCGGGGCCGCCACCGGAGGCGCCTATTACGATGCCTGCCGCTCCAGGGTTGCCGCTGCTACCGCCATTTCCACCGAGACCAACACCTCCGCCGCCCGCGCCAGAGCAGCTATTCCCGCCGTTGCCGCCCAAGCCGCCGCCGCCCCCGCCGACACGAAGAGCGCCCGCCGTGCCGCCCGCGCCGCCGGTCGCGCTATTGCTGAATAAGCTGACATCGCTCACCGTGACACTGGCGCCGCTAGCGACAAAAAGCGCGCCGCCGGCGCCCATTCCGCCACCGGCTGCACCGCAGCACGAACTGTTCCCGCCAACGGCCGCCGCGTTGGTGATGGCGAGGTTATTGATGGCGACAGTCCCGGCATAGACAAAAAAGCCACGCTGCCCGCCGCCGCCGTTTATTGTGAAGTTGTTGCCGTTGATGATCAGCGGGCTCGTCGTGTTGATTGCAGGCAGCGTGGTCCCGACGCCGCGCGTGATGTTTCCGGTAATGTTGATTTCGTAGGTCGTGCCGGGATGCAGATCGACAGTCGCCAATGCCGTCGCGAGACCGGCAGCGCTGTTCGCCGTGAGAACGACCTGCGCGTTGGCGTGGCTGCCGAGCAAGAAGCTTGCAGCAAAGACGGCCAAAGACGCCAGCCGAACCGGCCAGCGACGAAGCCGCGGGCGGCTTTTTTTGCGCTCACCCATTGCGACGGTCCCAGCGCGCCAGCAAGGGGCGGCCAGCGAACCTGGGAGCGTACGGCAGCACAGCCGATCCGCAACCGTAACCGCCGCTTATTCCACGGAAAAGCGGCGCCCCGCGGCTTTTCTTCGGCCAAGTGGCAAGAAGGCAACATGCGGATTGCGAGACCTGAGAGATCCACCAGCGACGTGGGACGTTCAAGAAGCAGCGGACCGTTTATTCCTCGTCCTCGATACTTTCCGGACCGCCGCCGAACGCTTTCTGGGCCAGCGCCGCTTCCATGAAGCGGTCGATATCGCCGTCGAGCACGGCGCCGGTATTCGAGGTCGACACGCCGGTGCGCAAATCCTTCACCATCTGATAGGGCTGCAGTACATAGGAACGGATCTGATGGCCCCAGCCGATATCGGTCTTGGCGGCCTGATCGGCGGCGGCTTTCGCCTCGCGCTTTTTTAGCTCGGCCTCGTAGAGCTTGGCACGCAACATCTGCCACGCCTGCGAGCGGTTGCGGTGCTGCGAGCGGTCGTTCTGGCAGACCACGACAATATTGGTCGGGATGTGCGTCAGGCGGACCGCGGATTCGGTCTTGTTGACGTGCTGGCCGCCGGCGCCGCCGGCGCGCATGGTATCGACGCGCACGTCAGACTCATTGATGTCGATGTGAATGCGATCATCGACCACGGGATAGACCGTCACGCTGGCAAAGGACGTGTGCCGCCGCGCATTGGCATCGAACGGCGAGATGCGTACCAGCCGGTGCACGCCGTTCTCTGACTTGAGCCAGCCATAGGCGTTGCGGCCTTTGACTTCGACGGTCGCCGACTTGATCCCGGCGCCCTCCCCGTCCGTCTCCTCGATGTAGTCGACCTTGTAGCCGTGCTGTTCCGCCCAGCGCACGTACATGCGCGACAGCATGCTGGCCCAGTCCTGACTTTCGGTGCCGCCGGCGCCGGCATGAACCTCGAGATAGGCGTCGTTCGCATCGGCCTCGCCGGACAGCAGCGCCTCGAGCTGACGGCGCGCCACGTCGGCTTGCAGGCGCTGTAACGCCGCTTCGGCTTCGGCGATGACTTTTTGGTCTTTTTCCGCCTCGCCGAGCTCGATCAGGGTCTGCTGATCGTCAAGCTCCTGTTCGATGCGAGCAATCGCTCCGAGCTGGTCGTCGAGCGAGGTGCGCTCCTGCATCAAGCGTCCAGCGCGCTGCGGGTCGTTCCATAAATTGGGGTCTTCGGCCTGGCGATTGAGCTCGGCCAGCCGCGCGCGCGCCCTGTCGACGTCAAAGATGCCTCCTCAGCAGGCCGACCGACTGCTTGATCTCGCTGACGATGTTTTCGATTTCCGCGCGCATGATGGCGGGATTTAATGGGTTCTCCGCCTGGATGCAAACGCGCGCGCGGGCACCCATCGGGGGAGGTCGTGTTAGGCGGCCCGGTTGGCAATCAGCCGACGGACCCAATGGCCCTTCCACATCCACAATCCGGACAGCACCATGACCGGGAAAAAGACGAACCGTGTCGGCGGCGCGTAATTCGGAATGACGTCAAACGGACTGCAAATGTACCCGACGATCGGAATGGCGCAGACAATATGTATCCAGCGAATGATCACGCGTTGGGTGGCGTCTTTCATCGTCGATTACACTCCGTAACAGGCTGCAGCACAATTAGCTGGATGACCGTGTCCCGAATTCGTCGTTCCCCGGCGTGACGACGAGGCGAAAGCGCTTACTCGATTCGCGCCAACACCTGCTCCAGATTGGCGAAGAACTTTTGCCATCCATACCTGGCGCCCTGGTAGTTTTGCGGCCGGTCGCTGCGGAAGCCGGTTTGCTCCATGCGCAAATGAGTCCCTGCGGGCGTTGGCGTGAGCGTGAAAGTCACGGCACTTTCAAGACCAAGCGCGCCCCAGGTATAGGACAGTGTTTTGTTCGGCTCGACGGCGAGCACCCGACAGTCGATGACGCCGTTCCAGTTCGGCTGCGGCTCCATGCGTAGAATGAAATTGTGACCCACGACCGGCTTGAAGTCGTTCTTCATGAGCCATTCTTCCATCAAATGCGGCTGCGTGAGCGCGCGCCAAATCTTTTCCGGCGGAAAAGCCAAGTCCCGCTCGACAATGACAGAGAGCGTTTCGCTAGCGACGTCGTTCATTGGTCCATCCTTTTGAGGAGGTCTTCGAGGCGGTCGAAGCGGCTCTGCCAGAACCCGGTCATCTGCTTCGTCCAGTCGATCAGCAGGGCCAGCGCGCCGAACTGTGCGCTGTAATGCGTCTGCCGTCCCTCCGGGCGGTCGCGCACGAGTCCTGCTTCTTTCAAGACGCCGAGATGTTTTGAGACGGCGGGTTGCGACACGCCGGCGCGCGCCGTCAGCGCCGCGACGGTTTGTTCCCCCTCCCGGCACAGTCGCTCAAACAGCGCACGCCGCGTCGGATCGGCAAGCGTGCGGAACAACGTGTCGTGAGTGGCGGACATGTCGATCGATAACCCGATGGTTATTGATTGACGTATAACCGCCAAGCTATGAATAGTCAACAGCGCCCGTGGTCATTAATGGCCGGCCGGCTGTAACCACCTGGCGAAACGCGATTCTTAGTCTGCCGAAGCGGGAACAATCACTCCAGTTCCGCATTTTGGAACTTGGGTGGTGTTGTCGTTGGGCGTGAGCGGGAATGCACTTCTAAATGTGCTTCCGGTCTCCGCGCCTTTTGTCAGCGGACTAGAAGCCATCATGCTAGCTGCGCTCGGCCTGTCTGTTTTCGCTGGCGGCGAGATGGCGGAGCGCATTCGCAGCTTCGACTGGTCGAGGACACCGCTTGGTGCTCCCGAGGATTGGTCCCCGGCGCTTCGAACCACCGTCGGACTTTTGCTGGCCAACCGGTTTCCCATGCTGCTGTGGTGGGGTCCGGATTACATTTCCATTTATAACGACGCCTACATTCTCGATTGAGGATCAATAAAGCCCGCCGGTGCCGCTGGAGCGGATCGCGCGCTCGGCGTCCGGCGACACCGGCAGCGCCACGCTGCCACCGCCTGCGGATTCTGCGCCAACCACCGAGTAATTGTCGGGCGGTGAAGTCCCCGGCTTGAACGCCTCGAGAATGGCGTGCGGGTCGCCGGGGCCAGCGCGGATGCCGGTCTTGGCGTCGACGCGAACGAGCTTGATGCCGGGCGGCACGCGAAACGGGATTGGCGGCTTGTCGGCGAGCGCGACTTTAAGAAAGTCGCGCACCACCGGCGCGGCGAGATGGCCGCCAGTAGCAAGGCGGGCGATATGGCGCGGCTTGTCGTAGCCCATATAGACGCCGCAGACGATGTCGGGCGAATAACCGATGAACCAGACGTCCTTTTCCTCATTGGTAGTGCCGGTCTTGCCGGCGATCGGCTTGCCGACATCGCGCAGCACGGTCGCGGTGCCGCGCTGCACGACACCTTCCATCATCTCGGTGATCTGGTAGGCGGTCATCGGGTCGATCACCTGCTGGCGGCGGTCAACCAGCGTCGGCTCCGGCTGGTTTTCCCACTTATCTGCATCGCAGCCCTGGCACTCGCGCTGATCATGCTTGAAGATGGTGTGGCCGTAGCGATCTTGGATGCGATCAATGAGCGTCGGCTTCACGCGGCGGCCGCCGTTATCGAGCATCGAATAGGCGGTGACCATGCGCATCACCGTGGTTTCGCCGGCGCCGAGCGCGTACGAGAGATAAGGCGGCAGGTCGTCGTAGACGCCGAAGCGCTTGGCGTACTCGGCAATCATCGGCATGCCGATGTCTTGCGCGAGCCGCACGGTCATCACGTTGCGCGATTGCTCGAGGCCGAAGCGCAGCGTCGAAGGACCGAAGAACTTTCCGCCGTAGTTTTCCGGCTTCCAAACGGCGCCGCCAGCGCCGGTATCGACTTCGATCGGGGCGTCGAGCACGACACTTGAGGGCGTATAGCCGTTATCGATGGCCGTGGCATAAACCAGCGGCTTGAACGACGAACCCGGCTGACGCAGCGCCTGCGTCGCGCGGTTGAATTGGCTCTGGTCGTAGGAAAAGCCGCCGACCATCGCCAGCACGCGGCCGGTATGCGGATCCATCACCACCATGGCGCCGGAAATTTCCGGGATCTGCCGCAGGCGGAACTGGCCCTGCTCGGCAAGCGGATCGACGTAAACCACGTCTCCAGGCGCAAGGACCTGGCTCACACGCACGCCTTGCTTGGCGGGCGTGCCGGCAGGCTTGGTCCATTTCACGCCATCGAGCGGAATAATGCCGACCTGCCGATCCTTGGCTACCGCACCGCCAGGCTCGCGCGGCGGCTGCAAGCCGATGCGCGCCGATTGGTCGTTGACTTCGAGCACCACGGCAAGCCGCCAAGGATCGATGTCGGAAAGCGATTTGACTTCGGCGAGCTTCAGACCCCAATCGCCATCGATCGGGATTTTGGTGACCGGCCCGCGCCAGCCCTGCGTCTCGTCGAAATTGACGAGCCCGTTGATCATGGTCTTGCGCGCGAGCACCTGCATTTTCGGGTCGAGCGTGGTGCGCACCGACAGCCCGCCCTCGTAAAGCTTCTTCTCTCCGTAATTCTCGAAGATGTAGCGGCGCACCTCTTCGGCGAAATATTCGGCGGCGAAGGTATGCGCGCCGGTCGGCCGCACGGCGACGGCGAGCGGCTCTTTCTTGGCCTTCTCACCGGCGTCAGCGGTGATGTAGCCGTCTTCCATCATGCGATCGATGACGTAATTGCGCCGTGCGATGGCTTCGTCGCGGCGGCGGAACGGATTGTAATTGTTCGGTCCTTTGGGCAGCGCCGCGAGGTAGGCGGCCTCGGCAATGGTCAGCTCGTGCACCGACTTGTCGAAATAGAGCAACGACGCGGCGGCGACGCCATAGGCGCCGAGCCCCAAATAAATCTGATTGAGATAGAGTTCGAGGATCTTGTCCTTTGAATAGGTACGCTCCATCCGCAGCGCCAACAGCGCTTCCTTGATTTTGCGCGTCACCGAAACTTCGTTGGTCAGGAGAAAATTCTTGGCAACTTGCTGGGTGATGGTCGAGGCGCCCTGCGGGCGGCGGCCGCGGCCAAAATTCTCGGCGTAAGTCAAAGCCGCGCGCGCAATGCCGGTCACGTCGACGCCGGGATGCGAGTAGAAGCTCTTGTCCTCCGCCGCGATGAATGCGTTGGTCACAAGCTTCGGGATTGCCTGTATGGGCAAATACAGCCGCCGCTCATTGGCGTATTCGGCAAGCAGTGAACCGTCGGCGGCGTGAACGCGCGTCATCACCGGCGGCTCGTAATTCTGAAGTTGAGAATAGTCCGGCAAGTCTTTGGAGTAATGCCACAAAACGGCTGCAACCGCGCAAATCACCGCCACAAAGACGATGGTTCCGGCGGTAAATAGAAAGCCGAGAAAACGGACCAAAAACTTCATCGCAGGCGCCCCGCCACCGCAGCGCCGCCCAGCCGCCATCGCCCCAAGGACGGTCCAACGGTGAACGCGCGCTCCCAGGCGCCCGGTTCCGAGTCCCCACACCCGCTTTTCCGCATGGCGTCTCGTCGCTCGGTTTTTTGTTCAAACTGAGGCCGTTACTAGCCCTAACACGCCGCCGCAGTGCGAGTGTTAATTTGCGCCGGTGCGCGCGCCCGCGACGTGGGTCGTAAAGTACGAATAGATCGCCTGCGCGACCGTATCGGCTGTCCGGTTTTGCCAAGCATCAGACAACAGCGATTGCAGATCGGTGTGGTTGGAGACGTAGCCGAGTTCGATCAGCACCGACGGTATGTCGGGCGCGCGCAGCACGCGAAACCCGGCCGATTTGAGCGGCTCCTTGTGGAGGCGGGTCACGCCTTTCAGGTCGGCCAAAAGCTTGCGCGCAAATTGCAACGAAAAGCCCTTGGTTTCGCGCTCGGCAAGATCGAGCAGGATCCCCGCAACATCCTCGGGCTCGGTCTTTAGGTTCACGCCGGCGATGATATCAGCGCGGTTTTCCTGCTCGGCGAGCCTCGCGGCTTCAGAATCGGAGGCCGTGTCGGACAACGTGTAGACGCTGGCGCCCTGGGCGTCGCCTTCACGGCGCGGCAGCGCGTCGGCATGAATCGAGACAAACAGCGCGGCGCTGGCGTTGCGCGCGAAGCGCACCCGGTCGGCCAACGGGATAAAGGTATCGTCGTCGCGCGTCATCAGCACACGGTACTTGCCGGCTTTGTCGATGCGTTGGCGCAGCCGTTCGGCGAATTTGAGCACAATGTCCTTTTCCGTCTCGCCGTTCGGGCCCTTAGTGCCGGTGTCGATACCGCCGTGGCCCGGGTCGAGAACGACCAGCGGCCGCGCGTCGGCCGGCGCGGCAACGGGAGCGACGCGCTCGGCCGCGGCCCCGGCCGGCCGGGTGTCGAGCTCGGCGCGGCGCAAAAAGGTCTCGCGATCGGTACTCGCCAGCTCAATCGACATGCGCGCCGGTCCGCCGGGCGACGCCTCGGCGACGGACGCCGCTTCGATGCGGGCGGGCCTGGTCAAATCGACGACAATGCGCGACCCGCCAGCCATGACGAGGCCAAAGCGGAACGCCTTGATAAGGCCGCGGCCGACTTCGCCGGTTTTTGTCGGAAGGCGAAAAGTCACCTGCGGCAAATCGATCACCACGCGATAAGGGTCGGCAAGGGTAAAGGCGCGCACTTCGATCTTGCGGCTGAGTTCCAAGACGAAGTGGGTTTGCGAATCGTCGCCGCCGAGACGGGCTTCGGTCGCCACCGGGAACGAATCAGGCGCAGCCGCAGCGCCCCCCGGCGGCACTTCCGCCGCCCCGGCAGCTGCGACAAAAAGCAACGAAATGACGGCCCAGCTCGTGGCCCTAAAACGCATCGATAGCCACCCCTCTGCGGCCCTCATTACTGCATTAGGCAGGCGTGGTTAAACCAAATTTAAGTGCCCATATTAGGTGATGTGGAACATGGTGACGGCCACTGGACTATTCTCATAAATCCCACAGGCCGCTTGCCAATTCCGCAGGCACGGCCTTATGAAGGACATGCTGACGGTCATGGTTCCGGTTGCACCCCGTCAGGCATCTGGTGCGGTTCCCCCGCAATGATCCCGCTGGACGCGGGCGCGGCGGTACCGCTTGCGATCCACTCCGGCGCCGAATGTGGCGCCGACCGCTGCGGATGATACGCGCGCTGGGTGTCAAAAGGAGAAGGGTGGCCGGATCTACCGCGCGGCGTGCGCAAGCAGCTGAGGCTGCCCCAGCGAGCCGCCGAAAGCCGTCATCGCTTGAAGTTATCGCGGCGGCGAAAGCGCTGCGGTCCACGACGGGCTTGGAGTTCATGTTAGAGGCGCGACACCTTCGATCGGAATGGCACGGCAACGCCCCCATGGCGTATGCCGGCACATTGAGGCTTTTCCGTTCGTCGCGCCCGGTGTCCCCGATCCGTTTCCATCAACAAACGCGCGAACCGCGCGACCTTCCCGCCGCAGCGGCGCGGAGCGCGCGGTACGCCTTCCTTTACGAGATTTGCAATGGCCAACAAAATGCTCATCGACGCAGCGCATCCGGAAGAAACCCGGGTGGTCGTGCTGCGTGGCAACCGCGTCGAAGAATTCGACTTCGAATCCGCGCATCGTAAGCAACTACGAGGCAATATCTATCTGGCGAAAGTGACGCGCGTCGAGCCGTCACTACAGGCCGCTTTCGTCGATTACGGCGGAAACCGGCACGGCTTCCTCGCCTTCAGCGAAATCCATCCCGATTACTATCAAATCCCGGTCGCCGACCGGCAGGCCCTGATCGACGAAGAAGGCCGCGCGCAACGCGACGCGGAAGATGAGGCCGATCGCCGTTCGCGGCGGCATCACCACAGCCGCCGCTCTTCCGCCGCCGGCCGCAACGATGAGGTTGTGCGCAGCGAGCCCGCCGAGGATCCGGCGGAAGCGGCAGCACACGAGCATGCTGAAGATCACAATGACACAGCCGCGGCGGACGAAACCGCGATCGAGGACGAAGCGGCCGTCGAAGCCGAGGACACCGAAGGACCGACAGCTCCCGAGTTTGTCGGCGAAATCGAGCACGAAGAAAGTCTCGCCAACGAGCATCAGTTGGAACACGGCGAGGCTACCGCCGGCGGAGAAGACGCCGAGCCTGGCGAACTGCCAATAGCGCAGGCATCCGACAGCGCCAAGGCGAGCGATATTGCGCCTCCGGTCGTTCCGACCGCCGAAGACGACGATGCATCCGGCGAACCCGCCGCCGAAGAGGCTTCCGAACACGCGAACGGCGTCGAAAACGGCAACGGCGCCGGCGACGAGGTGGGTGAAGCCGAAGAAATCGTCGAATCGGTCGGCGGCGCCGATGCGCTGGAAGAAGTGCCGGACCGGGCGCCGCGCTACCGCCGCCAATATAAAATCCAGGAAGTGATCAAGCGCCGGCAAGTCATGCTGGTTCAGGTGGTCAAAGAGGAGCGTGGCACCAAGGGCGCGGCGCTGACGACTTATCTGTCGCTCGCCGGACGCTATTCGGTGCTGATGCCGAATACCGCGCGCGGCGGCGGGATCAGCCGCAAGATCACGAGCGGCGAAGACCGTGCGCGGCTCAAGGAAATCGCGCAAGAGCTTGAAGTCCCCGAGGGCATGGGCGTGATTTTGCGCACCGCCGGCGCGGCGCGCACCAAATTAGAGATCAAGCGCGACTTCGAATATCTGATGCGGCTGTGGGAGACGGTCCGCGATCTCACCCTGAAATCGACCGCGCCCAAGCTGGTCTACGAGGAAGGCTCGCTGGTCAAGCGCTCGATCCGCGATCTCTATTCGAAGGATATCGACGAGGTAATAGTCGCGGGCTCGGAGGCGTACGAAGAGGCCAAAGACTTTATGCGCATGCTCATGCCGAGCCATGCCAAGAACGTGAAGCTTTACGCGGACGGCCAGCCGCTGTTGTCCCGCTACGGGGTCGAAAACCAGCTCGACGGGATGTTCTCGCCGGTCGTGCAACTACGCTCCGGCGGTTACATCGTGCTCAATCAGGCCGAAGCGCTGGTCGCAATCGACGTCAACTCCGGCCGCGCGACGCGCGAGCATCACATTGAGGACACCGCGCTCAAAACCAATCTGGAGGCGTCCGACGAAATCGCGCGCCAGCTGCGCTTGCGCGACCTCGCGGGCCTCATCGTCATCGATTTCATCGACATGGATGAAAAGCGCAACAACCGCAGCGTCGAGCGCCGGCTGAAGGATTGCCTCAAGCAGGATCGCGCGCGAATCCAGGTCGGCCGCATCTCGCACTTTGGCCTCCTTGAAATGTCGCGTCAGCGCATTCGCACCAGCGTGCTTGAGAGCTCGACCGAGAAATGTCCGTATTGCGGCGGCAGCGGGCACGTCCGCTCGGTCTCGTCGCTGGCGCTGCAAGTGCTCCGCGCGCTGGAAGAGCAATTGATCAAGGGCTCCACGCACAATCTCATCGTGCGCACCCGCGGCGACGTCGCGCTTTACGTTCTCAACCACAAGCGCGCGCATTTGCGCGCTCTGGAAGAACGCTTTGCCATCGTCATCACCATCAACACCGACGATACGCTGATCGCGCCGCAAGCCTTCGCCATCGATCGCGGCGAGCAAGTGCACAGTGTTGAAGCGGCCAAAGCTATTGCCGAGCGTGCGGAAAGCCAGACCGCGCCGCTCGAAGAGGAAGACGAGCTCGAACAACCCGAAGCGCTCGAAGCCGCTGACGGCGAAGAGGACGAAGGTTCCCTTCCCGCGGCCGCTGAATCGGCTGAAGGCGGCGGACGCCGGCGGCGGCGACGGCGGCGGCGTGGTGGACGCAATGGCAGCGACGCCGGTATTCATGGCCAACCGCCGCAGCAGGACGACATAGCCGCAGTAGCCGAGCCGGAGGGCGACAGCTTCGCCGAGTTATCCGCTGGCGACGCCGGCGAAGAGGAAGGTGAAACTTCCACCGAACCAGGCACGTCGCAGCAGCACGATGGCGAGCGGCGCCGCAGACGGCGCGGCAGGCGCGGCGGACGGCGCAACCGCATGGACCGCGATAATCAGGGAGCGCCAAACTGGCAGGATCGCGACTCATCGGAGTCGCAGCCCGCGCCCACAACGGCCGAGGATTTTTCCGCCGCGCCCACGCCGGAGCAGAATTTGAGTGAGGCCGTGGCCGATCTCGATGCTTCCGTGCCTCCCTCGCTTCCCGTCCCCGCATTTCCGGAGCCGCAGGCGGCTGAACCGCACGCGCCTTCTGCACCGGCTCCGGCTGAGGAGCCGGCGCCGCGACGGCGCTCAACGGTGCGCGAGCCGGCGCCGACCGCCGCCAGCGCGGAAACTTCGCCGTCGCCGGCAACCCCGGAGCCTACTTCCGCCCCGCAACCTGTCATCACCGAAATCGGCGATGACGAAAGTGCGGAACAACCGCGCCGCAGGGGCTGGTGGTCGCGCCGCTTCGCCGGCGGCTGACCAAATCGCACATGAAGAGCGGCTGGGTCGAGGGTGACGCCGAGGCGCTGGTCGCACGCGGCGCCAAATCCGGCATCGGCCGCGACCTGGCGCTGCTGGTTTATGCGACGCGACTTCTCGGCCGCGACAAGAAGCTTGTCTTGCATGGCGGCGGCAACACTTCGCTGAAGGCAAAAGCGCCCGACGTGCTCGGCGAAGAGGCCGAAGTCATCTACGTCAAGGCCAGCGGCGCCGACATGGCCGAGATCGAACCGCCCGCGCTGCCCGCCGTGCGGCTCCACCCGCTTCGCGCGTTGCGCGCCCGCGAGGCGATCGCCGACCCGGAGCTGGTTGCCTTCGCGCGCGCCAACCTGATCGACCCCGCATCGCCGAATCCGTCCGTCGAGCTCATGCTGCACGCGTTCCTGCCGCAGAAGTGCGTGGCGCACACTCACGCGCGCGCGGTCCTGAGCGTCATCGATCAGCCCGATGGCGAAAAAAAATCCGCCGAAGTTTTTCGCGGCCGGCTCGCGTTTGTGCCTTACCTGATGCCGGGGTTTGGGCTCGCCAAAAAAGCGATCGAGGTCTTCGAACGGGCAAAACCGAGCGACGGGCTCATCTTAAGCAAACACGGCATCGTCACCTTCGGCGCCGATGCGCGCGAGGCCTACGAGCACATGATCGAAATGGTGACGCTCGCCGAGGATTTTTGCGCGCGCAGCGGGAAGACCCGGGCTGCCGCTCCTGCGCGGGGAGACCCGGTACTGCTTGCCGCCGTCGCCCCAATCGTTCGTGGCGCGTGCAGCCAGAAGGACGACAAGGCCGAAGGCGCATGGCACCGGCTGGTTTTGGAATTTCGCGACAACGCGCCGGTGCTAAACGCGCTTGCCGCCGACCTCCCGCGCTTGGGCGAAGGCGGCGTGGTAACGCCCGACCACACCATTCGGACCAAAAACTGGCCGCTGGTCCTGCCGCACCCCGAACGGGGCAAATTGGCCGACTTTGAGAAAGCCGCACGCAACGGCGCGGAAAAGTTCGTCGCGCACTACCGCGATTACTTTGCGCGGAACAGCAAGCGCTCCGGCGGCGGCAAGCATGAGCTCGATCCCTTGCCCCGCGTCGTGCTGGTGCCCGACCTGGGCTTGTTTGGCCTCGGGCCGACAAAGTCCGACGCGATCATCGCCGCCGACATCGCCGAAGAATGGATGGCGGTGGTGAGCACCGCCGAACGCACCGGCCGGTTCGAGTTGATTTCCGACGCGGAGATGTTCGACGTCGAGTATTGGCCGCTCGAGCAGGCCAAGCTCGGCGCCCGCATCGCGCCGCCGCTCGCCGGCCAGATCGCCGTCGTCACCGGGGCGGGCGGCGCCATCGGCCGCGCCACCGCCAAGGCGCTTGCCGCCGCCGGCACCGAAGTCGCCGCGCTCGACATCGATTTTGGGGCGGCAAGCGAAACAGCCAAAGCGATCGGCCGCCATGCGGTAGCGATCGAATGCGATGTCACCGTCGCTTCATCGGTGCAGGCGGCGTTCGATCGCGTGGCCGAAACATTCGGCGGCCTCGATATTCTCGTCGCCAATGCCGGCGCCGCCTGGCAGGGACGCATTGGCGAGGTCGACGAGGACATTCTGCGCCAAAGCTTCGAACTGAATTTCTACGGCCAGCAGCGCGCCGCGCAGGCGGCAATCAAAATCATGCTGGCGCAGAAAACCGGCGGCTGCCTTCTGTTCAATGTCTCGAAACAGGCGGTCAATCCGGGCGCGAATTTCGGTCCCTACGGCATTCCAAAGGCGGCACTGATGGCGCTGATGCGCCAATACGCGGTCGATTATGGCGGAAACGGCATTCGCGCCAACGCTGTCAACGCCGACCGCATCCGTTCCGGATTGCTGACGGAGGATTTCATCACGCAGCGCGCCAAAGCGCGCGGCGTATCGGAAAATGATTATATGAGCGGCAACCTGCTCGGCCGCGAAGTAACCGCCGACGACGTCGCGCAGGCGTTCGTGCATCTGGCGCTGGAGTTGAAGACGACCGCCAGCGTCACCACGGTCGACGGCGGCAACATCGCCGCCGCCATGCGGTGACCTGCGTCAACGCCCAATCAACTCACTCCCCGGTGTTTTCCAGGGCTTTGGCAATCTCCCAGCTAACAGGCAACTCAACGTCGCCGTTGATGCGGATGTTGACGATCACCGGGCCGTCTTGGACGGCAAGAGCCTTATCGATTTCGCCGAAATCGTCGGGGCGATCGACTCTAAAACCCTTGGCGCCAAAGCCAACGGCCAGTTTCTCGAAATCAGGCGATGCAACTTCAGCGTATTTTCCAGGCAGGCCCTTGTGGATGAGGTCGTGCCGCTCCTGGCCAACGGCGTTGTCGTTGAACACGAACACGATGAGCGGGAGATTGTGACTGACCGCCGTGTGGAAATCAGACACGTTCATCATGAATGACGCGTCCGCGGTAAGGTGAGTGACGCGTTTGCCGGGTCGCGCAAAGCAGGCGCCAACCGCGATGGCTAGGCCTTGTCCAATAGCGCCGAAGTCCAGTCCGGACGCCCAGTTGTCAGCGCTCGGGCTGCTCATCGCCTGGACATTCACCATTGCCGAGTGGCCGCCGTCGAAGACGAGAATGCGGTCGCGCTTCGGCAGCTTGTCTTCCAGATAAGCGGCGGCGCGCCGCGGATCGACGTACTTGCCGTCGTCGTAACTTATCGCCGGCGGCTTCCACTGCTTGATTTTCTGTACTGTCGCCGCATCCGGCTGACGGGCTGGCTTGCCGCCTTGCTGCAGCTGGTCGAGCAATGCGGGGACGGCTGCCTTCGCATCGGCTTCCAGGCCGACGGAAATCCGCGCAAACCATCCGAACGCATCCTCACGGTCGTCGATCTGGATAATTTTCTTGCCGTTTTCGAGGATCTTGCCGAAGTGTGTCGTCCACTCGTTCAAGCTCGCGCCGACGACAATCATGGCATCGCTTTCGGCGAGGACATCGACCGTGAGATCCGAGCCGAGCCCGCCGCTGATGCCCAGATAAAGCGGGTACTGAGCGCAAAAACCTGCCGCATAGAGCGAGGTTGCCACCGGCGCGCCGAGATATTCAGCCAATTTGCGCACCTCGGGCTCGGCCTTACTTTCGGCGGCGCCCAGCCCGCAAAGAATCGTCGGTCGTTTGGCGTTGACCAAAATCTTCACGGCCTCGGCAACGTCCTCCGGACGCGGCGGCTGCAACACCTTCGGTTTGTACATGGGACGATAAGTCCATTTTGCGTCCGGCAGGACAGCGTGCAGAACGTCCTGCGGCATGTTGAGGACAGACGGCCCTTTATTTGCCTTCAACTGGCGGAAAGCTTCGCCCAAGCAGTAATCGACATTGTTGGCGTGATCGACCCTCACCGTCGCGCCGGTTGTAAGCTTCGCCATCGCGTGCTGATCGAGCATGCCCTGCGGATTGTAAGGATCCCGCAGCGAGGCATGTCCGGCCAGCATCAACACCGGCGATCGATGCAGGCGTGCTGAAACCAGCGAGGTGGTCGCATTGGTGTAGCCGGGGCCTTGCGTGGTGGCGGCAAGGCCGATCTTGCCGGAAAGGCGCGCATAGCCATCCGCCATGCCAACGGCCGCAGTCTCATGGTGGGTATGAACGAATTTGAGCCCGTGCTTTTCACACAGTTCGACAATGATTTCCTGATTGGCATCGCCTATGACCCCAAAAATGCGATCGATACCCTCTGCGGCAATCGCCGATGCAAGCGCTTCAAGTACTTTTATGGTGGCCTCCAATCGATTGATGCGACGGCACTAATCGCGGAACGGAAAGGCGCGGCGGCGAACTTGCTCAGCTTCGGTCAAATGCATCGAGCAACCGCATGGATGTCCGCGAATACTGCGTCTATCCACTCCGGGATTCTGAAACTTCAGCTACGCGCGTGTCTTGAATGAAAAAAGCAATCTCTTGAAAGAACCGGTGCGCGTCAGCCGCGCAGCGTTGCGGGCGTCGTATGCAAGTGCGCTTGGAATACGCGGGTCATGTGCGCCTGATCGGCAAAGCCACAAACCGATGCCACCTCCTTGATCGGCAAGCTGCCCTCTACCAGCAGGCGTCGGGCCCGGTCAACGCGCCGCTCGATAATGTAAGCGTGCGGAGTTCGGCCAAAGGATTCGCGGAAGTGGCGGGTAAAAGTCCAAACCCCCATTCCGGCCACTGCCGCCAGTGTTTCAAGGTTGAGCTGTTCCTGCAGCCTGCCGTCAATATAGTCCGTCAGCCGGCGGGTCTGCGCCGGCGACAGCCTCCCTTCGCCGGTCCGTTCGCGGAACGTGACACGCGCGTATTTGCGCAAGAGGTGCACGACGAGCTGTGTCGCCGCTGCTTCGACGTACAAGCCGCTCCCCAACGCCTGCTGCTGCACCTCACCGGTGATGGCGGCCACAGCCGCCGTCACGATCGGATCGTGCGTTTTTACAACGTCCTGCAATCGGACATCCGCGATGCTTCGATCCGTTACCTCAGCACAGATTCCGGACACCAAGCTTTCACTCAGATAAACATGGCTGACATCGATTTCCTCGGTCCAGTGCCAATGCGAGCGCTGCGATCTGGTCAGCAGTGAAACATCGCCCGGTGCGCAATACGTCCTCGTCCATGCGCCTTCGCACCGTCGCTCCATAAGCGTGGCCCCCCGGAGGTAAGAGACAATTGTGAAGTCGCTCACTGGCGGCACGATGACGTCCAGGGCGGTATAGCGATAGCCGCGCAGCCAAACTCCATTCCAGCCTAGATTGTCGCTCGCCGCCGTCACCGCGCCGGGCACATAATTCGGCACTTCCTTGGGCGTGATGATGGCCGCCATCGCTTCGTCTCCTGCCTTGTTAGGCTGGCACGCCAGCCACCGGAGCCGTCGTCGCTTTTTTTCTGATAATTTGCCGCATTTAGTGCGGCTAATAAGGCCATGCTGATCCAGCGCTGATAATGCGTCAACGGTCGGAATCCGGGTGGACCACGCTTTCGCGATGATCGAAAAACGGCCTAGCGCGCCGTCCCATAGACCGGCACCCGTATCGATCTACTTCTCCACCGCGCCGCCTGCGTCGGCCCAGTCCTTGAAGCCGCCGAGATTGTAGACGCGCTCGTAGCCCAAATCCTTGAGCATCTTGCCGGCGAGCGCAGAGCGCCCGCCGGAGGCGCAATAGACAATCACCTCCTTGTCTTTGGAAAAATTCTTGTCGTGCGAGGGCAAATCCGGGTCGGCGCGGAATTCCAGCATGCCGCGCGAGACGTGAACGGCGCCCGCCACTTTGCCGCTGGCCTGCACTTCAGGCCCGTCGCGAACGTCGACGACAAGTGCGTTGCCCTTGGCGATCATCTCGCGCGCCTTTTCCGGCGAAATCTTCGGCACCGCGGCATTGGCGGCTTCGAGCATTTGCTTGACGCTTGTGGTCATGGCGATCTCCGGCGATGCGCGCTTAAGCGCGCGGCCAGCGACGCTACTACGTAGCGCGTGCCGGCTTCAATCGCTCGACAGGATCACGTTCTTGACCAGCGGATAGACCTGGCTTTCCCAGCGCTTGCCAGAGAACACGCCGTAATGGCCAACGCCGGCCTGCATGTGATGGCGCTTGAGGTACGGGCGTAGCCCGCTGCACAGATCGTGCGCCGCCACCGTCTGGCCGACCGCGCAGATGTCGTCGCGCTCGCCTTCGACGGTGAGCAGCATGGTGCGGCGGATTTCGCGCGGCTCGATCTTTTGCCCGCGCCAGAGCAAGCTTGCCGAGCGGAAGTGCGTATTCCTGAAAGATCAACCGCACGGTTTCGAGATAAAACTCGGCGGCGAGATCGAGAACGGCGAAATATTCGTCGTAGAACGCTTTGGTGGTCGCCGCCTTCTCGCGGTCGCCGTTTTTCAGGTTCTCGTACAGCTCCTGGTGCGCTTTGACGTGGCGCTCGATGTTCATGCTCATGAACGAGGCGAGCTGCACGAAGCCCGGATAGACGCGGCGGAAGGCGCCGGCATAACGCATCGGCACCGAGGCGGTCAGCATGCGCTCGAACCAGCCGATATCGCGCTTGTTGGCGAGTTCGTTGACCTTGGTCGGGTTGACGCGGCAGTCGATCGGCCCGGCCATCAGTGTCATCGAGCGCGGCTGCGCCGGATTTCCGGCCTGCGCCATCAAGGCGACGGCGGAAAGGACGGCGACGCACGGCTGGCACACCGCCAGCACGTGGGCGCCGGGCCCGATGACTTCCATGAACTTGATGAGGTGCTCGACATATTCGTCGACGCCGAAACGTCCGGCGATCAGCGGAATATCCCGCGCGTTATGCCAATCGGTCATGTAGACGTCGTGCTCGGGCAGCATGGTGCGCACCGTCGCGCGCAACAACGTCGCGAAATGACCCGACAGCGGCGCCACCAGCAGCACCCGCGGCTGCGCGGCTGCAATATCCTTCTTGAAATGAAGCAGCGTGCCGAATGGCGTGCGGTGCGCCGCCTCTTCTCGCACTTCGACGTCGCGGTTGCCGACGTTGACCGAGTGAATACCGAACGGCGGCCGGGTGTGGGTCAATCCCACGCGCGCGATCAGTTCATAGGCCGCGGTCAGATTGCGCACCGCCGGATGTTCGGCGAGCATCGCCTGGTGACCGGCCGCGAGCGCCAGCGTCGCCCACGCTTTTGCCGGCGTCATAAAATCCGATTGAGCCTGATAGGCGAGATAGAGCATCCGTTGTCCACGGGTGCCGCGGGCCACCTCGCGGCGGCAAATCCCCGACCCCTCGGTCAAAAGCTAGTGCATTTTTTGTTGCGCTGCGACAAAATTGTGAACATGGTTGCACACTGGGATGGGGACGCCCGAAGCCAGCCGGCCGGGACGTGGGTCAAGGCTCTCCAACGAACGATAAGTATTTGATTGCGCGTCAGCTTTTATGACGAGACGAGCGCATGAACAAAACCACGTTGACAATCGCCAGCAAGAACTACGGCTCCTGGTCGCTGCGCGGTTGGTTGCTCTGCAAAATGGCTGGCCTCGATTTCGAGGAGCAGCATGTCGGCGCCGACGACCCCTCGACAAGGGCTGAGTTGCTGCTGCTGTCGCCGTCTTTTCTCGTCCCCTGCCTTTTCCACGACGGCATCAAGGTCTGGGATACGCTCGCGATCGCGCAGTACCTGCACGAGGTCAAACCGGATGCGGGTCTACTGCCCGCCGATCGCGCGCAGCGTGCGCATTGCCGCGCCATCTCCGGCGAAATGCATTCCGGCTTCGCCAATCTGCGCTCGGCGCTGCCGATGAATTTGAAAGCGCATTTTCCCGGCTTCAAAGCCTGGGCCGGCGCGCGCGGTGACATCGAGCGCGTCACCGCGATCTGGCGCGAGTGTCTGCAACAATACGGCGGCCCTTATTTGTTCGGCGAGAAGCCGTGCGCGGCCGACGCCATGTATGCGCCGGTATGCACGCGCTTTGTCACTTACGATGTTGCGCTCGACGAGCCTTCGGCCGCCTACTGCCGCACCATCATGGCGCTGCCGCTGATGCAGGAGTGGATCGCGGCCGCAAAACTCGAACCCGACGAGCTGGAAGAGCTCGACGTGGAGTTTTGAGTTCTGAGCCCGCGGCGATGGCCCGCGAGCTAGCCGTGTTAGCATTTCACCTAAGCAACTTTCCGCCTCGATCGCGCAAACCGCCGGGACGCCGCCGCTTTGTTCCGCTTCGGAAGCGGCGCGCTGTGTCGCTCATCCGATACCAGCAGGCCAGCAACGATCAGCCGAGTAGCTTCAGTAATGTGATCCTCGAGAAGCCTGACCGCCTTATCGGCTTTTCGTGAGATGGCGGCATGCGCGATCTGCCGGTGAATGAGCCAGCGCGGCGCGTTCGGTAGCCGGCTTTTCGCGGAGAGCCGGCGATACCGGTCGAATTGATCGGTCAACATCCCGTGCAGATGTACGAGCCACGCCGATTGGCAAGCCGAAATCAGCACCGCATGAAATTCCCGGTGCCGGCTTTCCCATACCTCTTCGGCGATCTTGTTATCCGAGTGTTGCAGCTCCGCAAAAGCGTCGCTGGCCGGGCGACGGCGAGGTCTGCATCACCGCGGTGGAAACCGGCCTTATCGGCACGTTCCGCCTCACCGTCCGCGATGATTTCTCCCTCGAATGGCCGCGCGCCGAAACCCCGACGCACATGATCACCATGGCGTTCGATCCCGACCTCGACAATTGTGTGGTGACAGCGGTGCGGCAAATGCTTGAGCTCGTGTGCGAACGCACCGGCATCGACCGGTATCAGGCCTATACCTTGTTGAGCGTGGCCGCCGATCTGCGCATCACCCAGGTGGTGAACGGCAACAAGGGCGTGCACTTGATGCTCGACAAACGCTATCTAAGCCCGTCGTCGAACGATGAGGCCGTGCGATACCTATCAAATGCGGACCGTTCGCACTCGCCGATCTGCGCTAAGGCGGTGACTTCCGGGTCAAAAACGGGAAGCTTAATCCCAGTCCGGCCGGCCGAAACCCGCGGGAATGAGGCGGCGGCCCGCGCGTGACAGCGCGGAAATCTCCGCCATCTCGCCATCGCTGAGAGCAAAATCGAAAATCGCCGCGTTCTCGGCGAGCCGCGCCGCCTTGCTGGTGCGCGGAATGACGACAATGCTCTGCTGCACCAGAAAACGCAGCGAAACTTGCGCCGCAGTTTTCTTGTGCGCGGCGCCGATCCGCGCAAGCACCTTGTCACCGCCCGCCTCACCTTTGGCGATCGGGCTATAGGCGGTCATGGCCATGCCATGCTTGCGGCAGGCGGCCAGAACCTTCGATTGATCGAGATAGGGATGGCATTCGACCTGATTGCAGACCAGCGGCTCGGTGGTCGCCTTCCACGCCGCTTCGATCAGCGCGACGTTGAAGTTGGAAATGCCGATGTGACGGGTTAGTCCGTCACGCTTGACCTTGCATAACGCGCCGATGGTTTCCGGCAGCGGAATTTGCGGGTTCGGCCAATGCAGCAGCAGAAGGTCGACCGAGCTCACGCCCAGCCGGGCGAGACAGTCGGCCGCAGCGCGAGGCAGGTCGGCCGCGGCGAAATGCGCCGGCCAGATTTTCGTGGTGAGGAACACATCCTCCCGCTTGACGCCGGAGGCGCGCAAGCCGTCGCCGACGGCGCGCTCGTTGTCGTACATTTCCGCGGTGTCGATGTGGCGGTAACCGAGATTGAGCGCCGCTTGCACCATGTCGGTGCAAACCCGGCCACGCAAATCCCATGTGCCGAGACCGAGCAACGGGATCCGCGCGCCATGGGCGCTCACCGCCGGTACCTGGTCTTTGCTGACACTCACTTTCGGAATGTAGGCGTTCGGCTCGGGCCCGTCACCGTGCTTTGGCGCCGAGCACCGCGAACGCGGCCTCCGGCGCGCGCTCGATCACCTTAAGCAAGGCGCGGGCGGGACCGCGCGGCGAACGTTTGCCCTGTTCCCAGTTGCGCACGGTCTCGACCGGAACGCCGATCTGCGCGGCAAAAGCGGTTTGCGTAAGCCCGGTCTGCCCGCGCACATTGCGCGCATAGGCCGCGTCGAGGAAACGGCCGTTGACCGCGATGGTGTCGCTGCCAAGCCGCGGTGATTTCGGTTCGCTATCAGAATACACGATGGCTCTTTCGGTGCCGTCCGGCATGATTTCGACCAAACGTCCATCGGCTTTCAACCGCACCCTCAGCATGGCGCCCGCTCCAGCCTTTTCACCGCTGAATGCAACATAGCTGATTTGTCGTGGATTCAATGAGTTAGAATGCGACTTTAGGCCATTGAAAGAACCTAAAAAGAGTTCATTGGATGAATAGGCCTTAAGCCGACTAGGCCGTTGCCCCGGTCAAATCGGTGAAGTATCGAGCGCAAGGGGGCACGCCGCACTCGGTGGTTGTTGCATGGCGCAGATCGAACCGGCCGTGAAGGACACGCGCGGCCGCGCGATTCTCGTTTGGGATTTTCCGACGCGGCTGTTTCATTGGGTGACAGCGGCGCTGATCGTCGTCGCCTACGTCACCTATCTTCTCGGCTGGATGGACTGGCACGCCAGGGCCGGCGACGCCGTGCTGGCGCTCGTTGTCTTCCGGCTGTTGTGGGGATTGTTTGGAAGCGACACCTCTCGATTTTCGCGCTTCGCCGCCGCGCCGCGCGCCGCATTCGCTCACTTGGGCCGCCTGTTCCTTCGCGAACCGGATCGCCAGGTCGGTCATAACCCTGCCGGCGGGTGGATGGTTTTCCTGCTTCTTGCGCTGCTCCTCGGCGAGACGCTCAGCGGCATCTACGTGCAGAACGATATCGCCAACCAGGGGCCGCTCACGGAAATCACACCGCCCCGCATCGCCAATGCCATCAGCGCGATCCATCGGATCTTTTGGGATGCACTGCTCGCGGCGATAGCGCTCCACGTTGTCGCGATCGGGATCTACGCCTCGGCAAAAGGACACGATCTCGTTCGGCCGATGATCACCGGCGTAAAGACGCTCCCCGGCGATGTCGCGCAGCCGGCGGTAGCAAGTTCAGTACGCGCAGCGCTCCTGCTTGCCGCCAGCGCCGTCGCGGTCGCGCTGCTCGCCAACTTCGCGTGACGGCTTGGCCGAAGAGCTTTGTGTTTAGCTCTTCGGCGGCACTACCTGGCCGCGGATTTCGCCGCCCGGATGCGCTGACGTGTGGACGTTAATGTACCACTCGCCGGCGGAGAATTGCGCTGCCTGCTCGGGAGTAAGCGTCGCTTGGCCCTTGACCGGACTGTTGACCGACGCATCCTTGACGCTGATCCAGATCGCGACCGGCCCGTTCTTGCCGGCGGCGGCGGGTCCGTGGAAATGCGCCATGGTCGCGGGCGCGGAGAGCCCGCTGTAGGTGACCGTCCACGTCAGCATCCGCGTCGCCGGATCGTAGGTCAGATCCGCCGAGCCCTTGGCCGGGGTATCGACCGGCGGCACCTGTTGCGCGCCCGTGAGATCGACTTTGAAATTTTCCGACGCGGCATTCGCCGAGACGGACAACGCCACGGCGCCGGCGGCGCAAACCACGACCATGGCGGCACGTCGAGACATTAAATGCATGAGCGATCTCCCTATTGGTTTGCCGATTATACGCGGGAAAGGCGGACGCCAACCCTCACAGGCGCGTGAGGCTAAAGCTGTGCCCGCTTTCCTCAGCCGCACCAATAGCCTGCGGCGAATATAGCGATCGCACACTACGCCCCAATGACTTGGAGGGAGCGGCTGGCGAACCGGCGCTTTGACGAACTGTTCGCAACCCGACAAAACTACCGGTTCCGGCCACACGTTCGCAATGGCGTAAGGAGGTAACCCGGCATGACGAAGCTTGTTCGCGGCGGCACCGTCGTCAATCACGACAACTCGCGGCGCGCCGACGTCTTGATCGATGACGGCGCGATCGTCGCCATCGGCGAAAACCTGCAAGCGCCGGCCGGCGCCGAAGTCATTGACGCCGGCGGCTGTTACGTCATGCCGGGCGGCATCGATCCGCACACCCATCTCGAGTTCGAGTTCATGGGCACGGTGACCGCCGACGACTTTGAGTGGGGCACCAAGGCGGCGCTGTCCGGCGGCACCACGCTCGTCGTCGACATGTGCATTCCGACGCCCGGCCAGTCGATGCTGGCCGCCTATCAGGACTGGCGGCGGAAAGCGGAGGGCGCGGCCAGCGACTACGCTTTCCATATGGCGGTCACCTGGTGGGACAAATCCGTCTTCGACGAGATGGAGACGGTGGTCAAAACCTACGGCATCAACACCTTCAAGCATTTCATGGCGTACAAGGGCGCGCTGATGGTCAACGACGATCAGCTGTACAATTCGTTCGCGCGTTGCTCGTCACTCGGCGCCATGCCGATCGTGCACGCCGAGAACGGCGATCTGATCTGGCACCTGCAGCAATATTATCTCGGCTCTGGCATGACCGGACCGGAAGCGCACGCCTATTCGCGCCCGCCTGCGGTCGAGGGTGAAGCGACCAACCGCGCCATCATGATTGCCGACATGGCCGGCTGTCCGGTCTATATCGTCCACACCTCGAGCCGCGACGCGCACGAAGCGATCGCGCGCGCTCGCGCTTCCGGCCAGCGCGTCTACGGCGAGCCGATCATCCAGCACCTCGTGCTCGACGAGAGCGAATACCGCAACAAGGATTGGGAATATGCCGCGCGCCGCGTGATGTCGCCGCCGTTCCGCACCCAGGAGCACCGCGACAGCCTGTGGGCCGGCCTGCAATCGGGCTCGCTGCACGCCGTCGCCACCGACCACTGCGCGTTCACCACCGAACAGAAGCGGCTCGGCCGCACCGACTTCACCAAAATCCCGAACGGCACCGGCGGCCTGGAAGACCGGCTGCCGGTACTCTGGACGGCGGGCGTGACACCCGGCCGCATCACCAAAGAGGAATTCGTCGCGGTGACGTCGGCCAACATCGCCCGCATTCTCAATATCTATCCGAAGAAGGGCGCGGTCGCCGTCGGCTCGGACGCCGACATCATCGTCTGGGATCCAAAGGCGACCAAGACGATCACGGCGAAGAAGCAAGTCAGCCGCATCGACTATAATGTCTTCGAAGGCTTCAAGTGCGTAGGCCTTCCCCGCGTCACGCTCTCGCGCGGCGCCGTCACCTGGATGGACGGCGATCTGCGCGCCGAGCCCGGCGCCGGCAAATACGTGCCGCGCGATCCGTTTCCCGCGGTGCACGTCGCCAATTCCGTGTGGCGCGAACTCAACGCCCCGCACCCGGTCGAGCGCGTGCCGGTGACGCCGTAACTTCGCCGCCGCATCGCTTTATCCGGATGGCCGCATGAATTCGCCCGTCGTTGCCGCAATCGAGCACCGCTTGCGCCAGGCGGGCTACGACGTCTCGCTCAACGTCGAACTGCCCGCCGCGGTCGAGACCGGCGCCCGGCACGCTTCCGTTCCGGTGCGGCCGGCGATTGTCGCCGCAAAATTCTATTTTTGCTGGAAGTGCTTTTCTTATATCTCGCAGAATATTTTCGTGGCCGAAGTGCCGGATGCCGGCGTCTCGCAGCTCGACAACCTGTCCGCCGCCGGCGAGCAATTCAGCCGGCAAAAACGGTCGCCGCAGTCGTATTTGACAGCCATGGAGAAATCCTTTTCGTCGATGGGCCCCGGCGGCACCGCGCAGCGGATCAAAGCGCGCGGCAGCTACATCATCATCCCGATCGTGATCACCAAAGCGCCGCGCCCGGATCTCCTCGCCCGCTGCGCGACCAAGCCGCGGCTGACCATGCCGATGTTTCGCTTGCCGGTGGTGATCGATGCCGACAGCGGGGCCGCGTATTATTACCGCGGCCGCGCCATCTGGGGCGGCGGCGTCCTTTCCGAGATGCGTTCGGTCGCCTCGCGATTGATCGCGCCGGCGGCCGTCGAGCGGGCGCCGGTGACGCCGTGACAGCGGGCAAAAGGGCTCACCACCTCTCCCCGTAAACGGGGAGAGGGGGTCGCCAAGCTGCATCGCTGAGTGAAGACTAGGAGTTTGCCAATGCCGCCTGCACAAAACCTCCAGATAAATCTCCCAGCGGCTGTGGGACACGCTGATGGAGACGGCGCAGTTTGGCGCAACCGCCAAAGGCGGCATTTGCCGGCTGACGCTGACTGACCTCGACCGCAAGGTGCGCGACTGGTTCAAGGAACGCTGCGAGGCGCTCGGCTGCACGGTTTCGGTCGATGAAGTCGGCAACATGTTCGCGCGCCGGCCGGGGCGGAACAACACGCTTTCGCCCATCGCCATGGGCTCGCATCTCGATACCCAGCCGACCGGCGGCAAGTTCGACGGTGTGCTCGGCGTCCTCGGCGCGCTCGAAGCGCTGCGCACGCTTGCCGAAACCGGCTACGAGACCAACGCGCCGATCGAGATCGTCAACTGGACCAACGAGGAAGGCTCGCGCTTTGCGCCGGCGATGCTGGCGTCCGGCGTGTTCGCCGGCGTGTTCACGCCGGATTACGCCTACTCCCGCACCGATCGTGACGGCAAAACTTTTGGCGACGAGCTCACCCGCATCGGTTATCGCGGCCCGGAGAAAGCCGGCTCCCGCAAATTCTCGGCGATGTTCGAACTGCACATCGAGCAGGGCCCGATCCTCGAAGACGAGCAAAAAATGATCGGCATTGTGCAAGGCGTGCAAGGCATGCGCTGGTACGAGGTCACGGTCACCGGCCAGGAGGCGCACACCGGAGCCACGCCGATGCGGCTTCGCAAGAACGCGCTCCTTGGCGCCGCGCGCATGATCGAGCGGATCGATGCGATTGCGCTCGAGCACGCGCCGGACGCGGTCGGCGCCGTCGGCATGATCGACAACAAGCCGAACAGCCGCAACGTCGTGCCCGGCGAAGTTTTCTTCACCATCGATTTCCGCCACCCCGACGACAAGGTGCTCGACGTCATGGAGCAGAAACTGCGCGCGTCGCTCGCCGAAATCCTCAACCCCCTGAAGCTCACCTACGAGGAAAAGCGCATCTGGGATTCGCCGGCGGTGAAATTCGCGCCCGAGCTGATCGAGTGCGTGCGCGTAGGCACGCAAAAGGCCGCCTTCAAATCGCGCGACATGATTTCCGGCGCCGGCCACGACGCCGCCTATATCGCGCGCGTCGCGCCGACCACCATGATCTTCGTGCCCTGCGCCGGCGGCATTTCGCACAACGAGTCGGAAAGCACCAGCTTCGACGAATGCGCCGCCGGCGCGCAAGTGCTGCTCAACGCCGTGCTGGAGTTCGATCGAAGGTTGGGGTGATTTGGTAGGCTGCGCCGTTCGCGCCAACCTGTCCTCTCCCCCCTTGAGGGGGAGAGTTAGAGAGGGGGGTATGAGAGTGCACCGCCGCGGAAATCGACCCCCCTCCCGACCGCATTCGCGGTCGACCTCCCCCTCAAGGGGGGAGGTGAAAAATCGCCCTCACCCGCCGAAGGAATTGACCGGATACACCACGAGGTCGATCTCTTTCCACACATTGTATTTGTCCGGCGGCAGCATGGTGTAGGGCTGGCATTTCGCAAGCCCGGCGGCGAAGCTTTGCATCATCGCCTCCTGTTTCGCCGACGGGTTTGACTCCCGCATCAGCGGCGCCCGTGTCAGCGTGCCGTCGCGATTGAGGAAGACGCGGATCCGCACGCTGATCCTCTCGCGCGGATCGACGCTCGGCACGCCTGGCGCGCAGGCGCTGACCACGCGGCGGAACGGCTCGGTGAAATCGTAGCCGACGACCGGTGAATCGACCGGCGGCGCGTTAAAGCCGCCGCCGAGCGGGCCGCCAAGGAGCGCCATCTGCGCGCGTTGCGCCGCGGTCGCGTCGGCGTCCGGCGTCGGCGCCTCGGCCGGCGGCGGCGGATCGGGCGGCGGCTGCTCCAGCGGCGCGTTCACCGCCTCCCCCACTTCCATTTGCGGCAGCGGCGGAGTTTTCGGTTGCGGCGGTGCGGTTTTTTGCGCGTCGCGCTGCTGCTTTTGCTCTTTTTGCTCAGGCTGCGGCTTCGCCTGCTGCGGGCGCACGGCCGGCTGCGATTTCGGCGAAGGCGTGTCGAGGCCGGAGGTCCGCAGATCGGTCGGCGCGCCGGAAAAGTGCGGGATGTCCTGCGGCCGGACCAGCTCGACCAGCGTCGCCTCGGGCGGCGGCGCCTCGTGCGCGCTCGCGCCCAGGTAGAGAAGCCCGATCACCAACAGGCCGAGATGCCCAATCGCGGAAATGACCAGCCCGCGATCCAATCGCTTTATTCTTCCGAACATCACCGATATTGCCGCACCGCCGCGCCCCGCCGGCATTATACCCGGCGCGGCGGGGGTTGTCGTGCCTATTTGGGGGCGGGATTATGGCGAGCATAAGTAATACTCACACTGTATCTTTCCCACCTGCACCGCGCTGGCCGAATGGGTAATCCACGAATTCCACGTGACGGGCGGGTTTAAGGACTGGAAGCCCCCTCGACCATGCGGAGCTTGTCATCGGGCCGGCCACTTCGGGCCGGACCCGTTGGCATGGTCCCCCTCCCCCGCTACGCTTTCGCTTCGCGGGGGCGGATGAGCGGCTACCGGGACTTTTCGGAAATCACGCGGCCGCCGTCGCAGGAGGCAACAGCAATTGTTTCCACGCGCGACACATCGAGCTTGCGCGACGCGTGGTCAATATCGAGTCCGACGACGTTACCGTCAGCATCAAGATCAATCACCAAGCCCTCGACGATTGGTGCTCGGCAGCCTTTGCGTGCAAGCCGGCGTGTAGTGTGCAGCTATCGATGTGAGGACTTGGTCTAACCGCTTTCCGGATCGTACGTGCAGGCACTTCATACTGTCATCTCTCCCGCAAGGGGAAGTGGTCAGAGCGTCTGCGTTGAAGCTTCATTTGGTCTTTTCGAAGATCTCGCGGCCGATGAGCATGCGGCGGATTTCGGAGGTGCCGGCGCCGATCTCGTAAAGCTTGGCGTCGCGCAAAAGGCGCCCGGCGGGAAAGTCGTTGATGTAGCCGTTGCCCCCGAGGATCTGGATGGTTTCGAGCGTCATCCAGGTGGCGCGCTCGGCGGCGTAGAGAATGGCGCCGGCGGCGTCCTCGCGCGTGGTCTCGCCGCGGTCGATCGCCTTGGCGACGGCGTAGACGTAAGCCTTGGCGGCGTTGAGCGTGACGTACATGTCGGCGAGCTTGGCCTGGATCAGTTGAAAGCGCCCGATCGGCTGGCCGAACTGGGAGCGCTGATGCACGTAGGGGATTGCGAGGTCGAGACAGGCCTGCATCAGCCCGAGCGGGCCGGCCGCGAGCACCGCGCGCTCGTAGTCGAGGCCGGACATCAAGACGTTGACGCCGTTGCCGACGACGCCGAGCACGTTCTCGGCCGGCACTTCGCAATCGGTGAAGACGAGCTCGCCGGTGTCGGAGCCGCGCATGCCGAGCTTGTCGAGCTTTTGCCCGGTGGAAAATCCGGGAAAGTTTTTCTCGACTATGAAGGCGGTGATGCCGCGTGAGCCGCCGGTCGGGTCGGTCTTGGCGTAGACCACGATCACGTCGGCGATCGGGCCGTTGGTGATCCACATTTTGGTGCCGTTGAGAATAAATTTGTTGCCGCGGCGCTCGGCGCGGGTGCGCATCGAGACGACGTCGGAGCCGGCATTGGGCTCGGACATGGCGAGCGCGCCGACATGCTCGCCGGAAACGAGCTTCGGCAGGTAGCGCTTTTTCTGGTCGTTGTTGCCGTTTCGCCGGATCTGGTTGACGCAAAGATTCGAGTGCGCGACGTAGGAGAGACCGATCGACGCCGAGGCGCGGGAAATTTCCTCGGTGGCGACGCAGTGGGCGAGATAGCCGAGCCCTGCCCCGCCCCATCTTTCTTCGACGGTGATGCCAAGAAGCCCGAGCGCGCCGAGTTCGGGCCACAGCGCGCGGGGAAATTCGTTGCTGCGGTCGATTTCGTCGGCGTTGGGCGCGATCTTGGCCTTGGCGAACGCGCTCACGCTGTCGCGCAGCATGTCGACGTCGCTGCCGAGATCGAACGAAAGACCGGGAAGGCTGTTGGCGATCATGACGCGCTCGATGGTCCGGCTGCGTGCGCGGCCGGCTGTTCCAGCAACGATAGCGCCTCGGGCCGGTGGTGTCAGGCCGACAAGATCGAGCGGGGTTAACCGGCGAGCGCGTTATCCGCCGGACCGCTTAGCTGGCGAGCGCTTTGGCGCCGCGGGCAAGCGCTGCGTCGATCGCCGACGCCGGCCCCGGCCGGGCGAACAAATAGCCCTGCATCTCGTCGCAGCCGGCAAGGCGAAGCAGCACGCGCTGCTCCTCGTTCTCAATGCCCTCGGCCAAAACCTTCATGCCGAGCGCGTGGCCGAGCGTGACAATCGACTGGATGATCGGGCCGGTCGATGCCGCAGCGCCGAGCGAAGCCACAAAGGCGCGATCGATCTTGAGCCGGTCGAACGGAAAGCGCTGCAGATAGCTCAGGCTCGAATAGCCGGTGCCGAAATCGTCGAGCGCGATGCTGACGCCGAGCGCGCGCAACGCCTCGAGCCGCGCCTTGGTCTCCTGCGGATTGTCGATCAAGACGCCTTCGGTCACCTCGAGCACCACCCGCGACGGCGCGATGTCGCTTTCCTCCATGACGGCGGCGACGAGATCAACGAGCCAGCGGTCGCGGATTTGCACCGGCGACAGGTTGACCGCCACCGAGAGGTCCGGCCAACGCGCGGCGTCGGCCAGCGCCCGGCGCAGCACGATCTCGCCCAATTGCGACATCAGCCCGCTTTGCTCGGCGAGCGGTATGAATACCGATGGCGGAATGTTGCCGCGGGTCGGATGGGTCCAGCGCACCAAAGCTTCGACGCCGATAATGCCGCCGCCGGCCGCCGCCACCACCGGCTGATAATGCACGTCGAACATTTGCAGCGGGATCGCGGTCTGCAACTCATGCAGCAGGAAGCGTCGCTCGGCGTAGTCGGTTTCGATCTGCGGCTCGAACCGGCGCACGGCGCCGCGGCCTTCGCGCTTGGCGGCACGAAGCGCAAGGCCGGCGCGGCGGGCCAATTCCTCGGCGGTGAGCCCGTCATCGGGCGCCTGCGCCAGCCCAATGCCGGCGGTGATCTGCCAGACGCGATCGATAAAAATCGGCCGGTGCAACGCGGCGCGGATCGTCTCGGCCAGCGTGGTCGCGATTTGCGGCTCGTCGCTCGCCATGACGACGGCGAGTTCGTCCTCTTCGAAGCGGCCAAGCTTGGCGCCCGGCGGCAAACCATCGCGCAAATGCTCGGCGATGTTGGTGAGCACCGCGTCGCCGCCCGAACGGCCCAGCGTGTCGTTGACCTCGCGAAAGTTGTCGAGGTCGATCAGCGCGAACACCACAATGCCGGAACGGCGGTTGGCCAGCGCCTGGCTCAGATGTTCAACCATCACCGCGCGATTGGGCAGCCCGGTCAGAGGATCCTGGCTGGTGAGCTTGCGCATCATCTGATTGCTGCGGTCGAGCGATTGCGCGAGCCGTCGCGCGGCGCGCACCGCGAAAAACCCGCCGAGGGTGAACACCGCGCCGATCGCGGCGAGCAGCACCCACAGCCGGTTCATGGCGCCGACCAGCGCGCCGTCGCTGACCCAGCTCAGCCAGCCGACGATCCGGCCGCTGCCGTTATGCAACGACTGGATCTGGCGGCCCGCCTCGGCGGCCGGATCGAGATCGAACCGCAAATCCTGAAGCCCGGAGCGGCGCTGGATTTCTCGCAAGTCTGCGGTATTCAGCCCCTCGATGTCGCCGTACTTCTGACGGTACTGATCGAGCGCGGTGCGCAAGGCTGCCCGTTGCTCGGCTTCGACGCGCGTTTCGCTGAATTGGGTAACGGCAAAACCGATCGCCGCGCAGAACAGTGTCGCGCAGGCGAGGAAGACCGGCACATAAAGGGCAAGCCGCGACGCTTTGCCTTCGGCGCGCCGCTCCGCCAGCGGTGCTGCGGAGGCGGACGCAGGCCCGGGCTCTTCTCGCGCCGCCCACCATCTACGGGCCGCCGCAGCCGCCGCCATTTGTTACGCGCCTCGGTTACTGAATCCTGCCTAGATTTAAGCGCGGGTGATTAACGCCAAGGAAAAGCCGTCATGCCGGCATACCGCGGCCAGCACGGGTTCCATACCGTTAATTTCGCGTTAATCCGCGAATTCCGTACTGTTCGAATCGGAAAGGGGCTTTCGGCGACGCATGAAAGCCGGTTACAGGTTGGGGGCATGCAGGCGTTACGGGCGTACCATAAGTCGACCTTCGCCATCGCTTTGGGCGCGGCGATCGCCGCGGCTGGAGTGTTTGCGTTTTCCGGGGCGGCCCGCGCCGAGGACTGCCCCGGCCATCCCGATGCGCTGGGCACGAGCCGCGTGCTCGTGGTCGAGCCGGGCGAGTTCTCGCAAGTCGGCATCATGCAGTATCACCAGTCGCTGCCACTCGCCGACAAGGAAGTGGTGCTGACTTTCGACGACGGACCGATCCCGCGGTACTCCAACGCGGTACTGGATATCCTCGCTGCCCAGTGCGTGAAGGCGACGTACTTTCTCGTCGGCGCCATGGCGCGGGCCTATCCGGCGACGGTGCGGCGGATCTACGAAGAAGGCCACACCATCGGCACCCATACCGAGGATCACCCGGCTCGGATGCAGAAACTGCCGATCGAGAAGGTGCGGCACGAGATTGACGACGGCATTGCCGACGTCGGCGCCGCGCTCGGCGATCCGACCGAGCTCGCGCCGTTCTTCCGCATTCCCGGGTTGGCGCGCACCGACGCCATCGACCAGGAGCTCGCCGCGCGCTCGCTCATCGTCTTTAGTTCCGACACCGTCGCCGACGATTGGCACCGGCGCATCAAACCGGCCGATATCGTTAGCCGGGCGATGAGCCGGCTCGAGGCGCGCGGCAAAGGCATCCTGTTGCTGCACGACATTCATCCGGCGACTGTCGCGGCGCTGCCAGAATTGCTCGCCAGACTGAAAGCGGCCGGCTTCCATATCGTTCATGTCGTACCGGCGGCCGCCGAGCAGATCCAAACCGCGGGCGGCGAGCCGACGACGCGCATTCGGCCGGCCTGGCCGGCCGTTGCGGGAATCCAAATCGACGCCCAGACCCTCACGGCGGCGCCGGACGTAAAATTGTTTGCACCCAACTACCGGCCGCATCGCCGCATCGTGTTGGCCGACCGATCCGCCAATGCGGCCATCCTTGCGCTTGCCGCCGCGACGGAATGGACGGAGCCGACGGTGATGGGCGGCGGCGCCGACGAGGCTCCAACTTCGGCGCCGGATGTCCGCGATGTGGGGCTTTCGCTGCTGCGGTGGCCGGGCGGAGAACACGCCCTGGAGCTGCGCACCGACCTGTCGCTTGCCGCGCAGACGCCCGCGCCAACTACAACGCCGCCGGCTACGCCGCCCGATCCGCTTGAGTGATCGGTAATCCCTTGGTCCGCCGTGCGGTCGGCGGCGCGAGTATTTCAGCCGTCGAAAAACCCGGTCTGGAAATACCGTAGCAACACTGCGGACTTTTTAGATTATTTCGGCGGCGCGCCGACGGTGACTTCAATCGCAGAGTAATAGGCGGCGAGGTCCTCGACGTCGGTGTCTTTGAGTGTTGGTGCGACCAGCGACATCATGTCGTTCTTGCGCGCGCCGGAACGATAATCGTTCAGAGCTTTGACCAGATAGGCGCTGCTCTGCCCGGCGAGATTTGGCGCTTCGGGAATCTTGGCCTTGCCGTCGAGGCCGTGACACGTCTGGCACATCAGCGCCTTTTGCCGGCCGGCCGCCACATTACCTGCGGCAAATCCGTCGTCCTTCGCGTAGACGACGAACGCGAGGCCGGCAATCAGGGCGATACTGAAATGGCTCATCAATTAAACCGTCCGATCAGCGAAAAACGGCGCCGCACCAATCACGCGCGGCGCCGCTATCAGCTACCTCACGGTCTATTTGCCGTCGTACCAGATGCGATAGAGCGCACCGGCAAAGTCATCCGATACCAGGAGCGATCCATCGCGAAGCTGGGCGACGTCAACCGGCCGGCCGAGATACTCGCCGTTCTCGTCGAGCCAGCCTTCGGCGAACGGTTCGCTTTTGTCCGCGGTGCCGTCCTCTTTGAGGTAAGTCACCATCACCCGCGCGCCGACCGGCGTGGTCCGATTCCAGGACCCGTGTTGAGCCGAGAAGATAGCGCCCTGATATTTCTTCGGGAACATCTTGCCGCTGTAGAAGGTCATGCCGAGATCGGCCGCGTGCGCAGCCATCTCGACTTGCGGGAACACGACGTCCGCGGGCGGTGTCTCGTTCTTGTACTCCTCGGTACGGACGTGGCCGCCGCCATAGTACGGGAAGCCGAAATTCTGTCCGGCCTTGGTGGCGCGATTGAGCTCGCCCGGCGGAACGTCGTCGCCCATACCGTCCACCTGATTGTCGGTGAACCACAGCGTCTTGTCTTTCGGATTGAAATCCTGACCGACGGAATTGCGGACTCCCCATGCGTAGACCTCACGGTTCTTGCCGTCGCGGTCCATGCGGATGATGCCGCCGATGCCCAACTTCTTGAATTCGTCGAGCTTTTCCGGCGGCGGCACGTTAAACGGCTGGCCGAGCGTGATGTAGAGCTTGTTGTCCGGGCCGACGCGGCAGGTGCGCGCCGTGTGATTGTAGCTTTCATCTTCCTTCGGGATGAGCTCGCCCTGCGGCACGATCGGCACCGCGACGACATCCGGGCTCTCATAGAAGAACTCAGCCGCCGGATACATCAGCACTCGGTTCTGCTCGACGACGAACAGAAAGCCGTCCTTGGAAAAGCAGGGGCCGTTGGGAATGACGAGATCGATTGTCGAGGCGAACGGTTTCACCTCCTCGGCGACGCCGGACTTGGAGCGGTCGGTCACCGCATAGACCTGGGCCTTGCGCGTGCCGACGAAAGTCACGATGCCTTGCGGTCCCACGGCCATGTGGCGCGCGTCGGGAACGATCGCGTAGAGGCCGATATGGAAACCGTGCGGCAGTTTGATCTTTTCCAGATTCTTTTTCAGCGCCGCGGCTTTGGCGCCGCCTTGCGGAATAGTGGGAATATTGGGCGACGCACCCGTCGTCTTGAACTGTCCGAGCCTCTCGAGGTTGCTCGGATTGTTTTCGGCGAACGCGACCACCGTCGCCGTCGCCAGAAGTGCGGCCGCAGAAACCGCCAATATTGTACGCTTGGGCATGAAGCACCTCCCGTATGCCGATGTTTTTGTCGCTGACGATTGCGGCATCATGACATACCGGGAAAATCCGGCAAGCACGGCGTCGATCCGCCACTATAACTAACAAAAATGTCGCGGGCGCTCGCCCAACTTTGCAGCTGCCATTAATTCCGCGACGCCATATAGTGCGCCAGCGCCTTCATGTCGGCATCACTGAGCAGAAAGGCGACTTCCGCCATAGTGGCGACGCCCGAGCC
>CAVWBV010000012.1:0-201830 GCA_963753355.1 uncultured Alphaproteobacteria bacterium | reverse complement strand
CCCTGGCTGTGTAAAAACGCGGTAGCTGTGATTCACTCCGCGGTATGATTCTGCTTCTGCGGAGGGTTGGATGAAGCGCTTCGTTGAGGGGATTGATCGCGGGCAAGCGACGCTGTTTCCGGAATGCCTTGCAGACTGGATCGACGAGAACAATCCGGTTCAAGTGATCGACGTCTTTGTCGACGAACTCGATCTGGCGGCGCTGGGATTTGAGGGGGTCGCTCCCGAGGTAACGGGGCGGCCTTCGTATCATCCCTCCGTGCTGCTGAAGCTCTACATTTACGGCTATCTCAATCGGGTTCAGTCGAGCCGCCGCCTTGAACGCGAAGCCGGGCGCAATGTCGAGGTGATGTGGCTGACTGGCCGGCTCATGCCCGATCACAAGACGATTGCCGACTTCCGCAAGGACAATGGCGCGGCCATTCGCAAAGTATGCGCTCGGTTTATCGTGCTGTGTCGGCGTCTTGACCTGTTCGCCGAAGCGAGCGTCGCCATTGATGGCAGCAAGTTCAAGGCGGTGAACAATCGGGACAAGAACTTTACGCGGGCGAAGATGGAACGGCGCCTGGCGCAGATCGAGGAGAGCGTAGCCCGTTATCTGCGCCAGCTCGACAGCGCCGATCGGCAGGAACCGTCGGAGGCGCGTACCACCAAAACAACCCGGCTCAAGGAGAAGATCGCCAAGCTGAAAGAGGAAGTGAAGCGCCTGCATGGGCTCAAGACGCTGATGCTGGCGACGCCGGATCAGCAGATTTCGCTGACCGATCCTGATTCCCGCTCGATGGCGACGAGCGGCCGGGGCTCAGGCGTAGTGGGCTACAACGTTCAAGTCGCGGTCGACACTGAACATCATCTGATTGTCACCCATGAGGTAACCAACGTCGGCAGCGACCGGGCACAGCTCGCCCATATGGCCAAGCAGACCAAGACAACCCTGGAAGCGGCGAATCTCGATGTCGTCGCCGACCGCGGATACTTCAGCAGTGAGGAGATCCTTAAGTGCGACAAAGCCGGAATCACGGTGACGCTGCCAAAGCCGATGACCTCGACCTCGAACCGCTTCGGCAAGCAGGACTTCCGTTATGTGGCTGAGGACAACGTTTACATTTGTCCCGCTGGCGAACGGCTCGGCTACTCATTTACAACCCAAGAGCACGGATTGGTCCTG
The DNA here is from genome assembly GCA_963753355.1 of uncultured Alphaproteobacteria bacterium. Taxonomy (GTDB): domain Bacteria; phylum Pseudomonadota; class Alphaproteobacteria; order Rhizobiales; family Xanthobacteraceae; genus BOG-931. Next base: position 200,662 of record CAVWBV010000012.1, on the reverse strand, counting down.
CACCGCTACTTGACCAATGTTTGCCGGCATTGCGCTATCAAACATCGCTGCACCACCGGCAAGGAGCGACGGATCACGCGGTGGGAGCACGAGCACATACTCGAAGTCGTGCAACGCCGACTCGACGAGCATCCGGAGAAGATGCGCCAGCGGCGGGAGACCGTCGAACACCCCTTCGGTACGCTAAAGATGAGGATGGGGGCGACGCACTTCCTGATGAAGACGCTGCCGCGGGTCGCCTCCGAGATGGCGCTGCACGTATTGGCCTACAATCTCACTCGCGTCATGAACATCATTGGCATTCAGCCGCTCATGACGGCAATCAGGGCTTAGTCAAAGCCGGAAATGGCTCGCATTGCCGCTTCGCCAAAATACGCTCGTTCCGGAAAAGCGTTTTGACACAACCAAGACCCTGGCTGTGTAAAAACGCGTCAGCTGTGATTCACTCCGCGGTATGATTCTGCTTCTGCGGAGGGTTGGATGAAGCGCTTCGTTGAGGGGATTGATCGCGGGCAGGCGACGCTGTTTCCGGAATGCCTTGCAGACTGGATCGACGAGAACAATCCGGTTCAAGTGATCGACGTCTTTGTCGACGAACTCGATCTGGCGGCGCTGGGATTTGAGGGGGTCGCTCCCGAGGTAACGGGACGGCCTTCGTATCATCCCTCCGTGCTGCTGAAGCTCTACATTTACGGCTATCTCAATCGGGTTCAGTCGAGCCGCCGCCTTGAACGCGAAGCCGGTCGCAATGTCGAGGTGATGTGGCTGACCGGCCGGCTCATGCCCGATCACAAGACGATTGCCGACTTCCGCAAGGACAATGGCGCGGCCATTAGCAAAGTATGCGCCCGGTTTATCGTGCTGTGTCGGCGTCTTGACCTGTTCGCCGAAGGGAGCGTCGCCATTGATGGCAGCAAGTTCAAGGCGGTGAACAATCGGGACAAGAACTTTACGCGGGCGAAGATGGAACGTCGCCTGGCGCAGATCGAGGAGAGCGTAGCCCGTTATCTGCGCCAGCTCGACAGCGCCGATCGGCAGGAACCGTCGGAGGCCCGTACCACCAAAACAACCCGACTCAAGGAGAAGATCGCCAAGCTTAAAGAGGAAGTGAAGCGCCTGCATGGGCTCAAGACGCTGATGCTGGCGACGCCGGATCAGCAGATTTCGCTGACCGATCCTGATTCCCGCTCGATGGCGACGAGCGGCCGGGGCTCAGGCGTAGTGGGCTACAACGTTCAGGTCGCGGTCGACACTGAACATCATCTGATTGTCACCCATGAGGTAACCAACGTCGGCAGCGATCGGGCACAGCTCGCCCATATGGCCAAGCAGACCAAGACAACCCTGGAAGCGGCAAATCTTGATGTCGTCGCCGACCGCGGATACTTCAGCAGTGAGGAGATCCTTAAGTGCGACAAAGCCGGAATCACGGTGACGCTGCCAAAGCCGATGACCTCGACCTCAAACCGCTTCGGCAAGCAGGACTTCCGTTATGTGGCTGAGGACAACGTTTACATTTGTCCCGCTGGCGAACGGCTCGGCTACTCATTTACAACCCAAGAGCACGGATTGGTCCTGCACCGCTACTTGACCAATGTTTGCCGGCATTGCGCTATCAAACATCGCTGCACCACCGGCAAGGAGCGACGGATCACGCGGTGGGAGCACGAGCACATACTCGAAGTCGTGCAACGCCGACTCGACGAGCATCCGGAGAAGATGCGTCAGCGGCGGGAGACCGTCGAACACCCCTTCGGTACGCTAAAGATGAGGATGGGGGCGACGCACTTCCTGATGAAGACGCTGCCGCGGGTCGCCTCCGAGATGGCGCTGCACGTATTGGCCTACAATCTCACTCGCGTCATGAACATCATTGGCATTCAGCCGCTCATGACGGCAATCAGGGCTTAGTCAAAGCCGGAAATGGCTCGCATTGCCGCTTCGCCAAAATACGCTCGTTCCGGAAAAGCGTTTTGACACAACCAAGACCTGCACGAGACAAGGGTGTTTGCGCCTCAAAATTACTCCCGAGCGCGGCGCTCGTTCAATCCTGACGGTGCTTGTTCGGTTATGGCTTGAACCATCGCCAGGACTGCCGCCTCCTGCTTTAAACCGCTCTCGCGCACAAGCGTTCGCCATGTGAAGAAGCTCAGAGCGAGACGCAGTATCGCGCGTTGCCGGCTGGACAACGTTTTCCCAAGCACCTCGTAATAAGCCGCCATTTGCGGCCCATACTTGAGCGCCGCGATTTCTCTCGTCAAAGCGTGATATTCAGCATCGCGCAAAGCGCATGCGACGAGACCGGCATTGCGCCGATACCAGTCATAAATCGCGCACAGGCCGACACCCAGTCGTTCGCGCGGACTTTTGATCGCACGCCAGGCTTCCGCGTCTGGTAGAGGGTCGCGCTCAAATGCAAGCCCCGAACAGGCGAGGTAGAGACTTCGCTCGTCGGGGAAGTGGGCATAAAGGGTATGCCTTTGAACGCCTGCTCGTTCAGCCACCATACTGACGCTGGTACGTCCAGGACCTAAGCTGCTGTGCAGATCGACAGCCGCTTGCACAATCCTTCGCCGAGTATTTTGCTGGTGCTCGGCGCGACGCTTAAGGGTGTATCGCCGTTTCATTTTTAACTGCACTCTCGTGTGCATTCAATTATTGACAAGTCTCAGATTTTGGGTGCACATACGTGTATCGCCAAATTATTTTTGGAGATATATCACCATGAATAACGCGTCGGCAGTCGTCCTCATCGGGTTGACGCTCTGGACGCTCCTCCTCCTTATCCTGATGGAGGCGCTGCGGACGCGCTACGTCCTGACAAAGGCTGTTCCAGCAAACGAATTCCGACCGGACAATTCTAATCTCTCGCCGTTCATGCAACGGCTCGCACGCGCACACGCAAATTGCATCGAGAGCTTGCCAATTTTTGGCATTCTCCTGATTTTGGCGCTCCTCACCAATCGAGCAGGAATCACAAACCCTTTAGCTCCGTGGTTGTTGGCCGCTCGCCTGGTCCAATCCTGCGTCCATCTCATATAGCTCAGCGCCGCCGCGGTGAATGTTCGGTTTGTGGCGTTCGCCGTGCAAATCGGAATTGCTGTGTACTGGGCATTCGCTTTGCTTACGAGCTAGCGATTTTTCTTAAATCAGTTGGCGTCTGAGAATGGCACTCCGATGCGCTTGATTTCCCATTCAAGCTCGACGCCGGAACTCTCTTTCACGCGCTGCCGCACGGTCTCGCCGAGCGTCTCGATATCGGCGGCCGTCGCCTTGCCGAGATTGATCAGGAAATTGCAGTGCAGCTCGGAAACCTGCGCGTCGCCGATACGCAATCCCCGGCATCCGGTGGCATCGATAAGCTGCCACGCTTTCTGACCCGGAGGATTTTTGAATGTCGAGCCTCCGGTGCGGCTTCTCACCGGCTGCGTCGCTTCCCGCGCTTCGGTGATCTTGTCCATTTCCGCTGCAATGACAGCGGGATCGCCGCGATCCGCGCGAAACAGCGCCTGCGTAAACACATAATCCTCAGGAATACCGCAGTGCCGATAGGAAAAGCCCATGTCGGCATTGCTTAAACGATGGACCTCGCCGGACCGATCGACCGCCCGCGCCTCAGTGAGCGCGTCCTTGACCTCGCGGCCATAGGCGCCGCCGTTCATCCGCAGCGCGCCACCGACACTGCCCGGAATACCGCGCAGGAACGAGAGGCCGGACAGGCCGGCCTCCTGCGCCGCACGCGCCACCTTGACGTCGGGGACCGCGGCGCCGACACGCACATTGAGTCCATCGACGACAATCTCGCCGAAGCCGCGGCCGAGCCTTATCGCCGCGCCGGCGACGCCGCCGTCGCGCACTATCAAGTTGGAGCCGAGGCCGACGACAGTGACCCGAATGTCCGGCGGCAGATTGGCGAAGAAATAAGCGAGATCGTCTTCGTCGTCCGGCATGAACAAAACCTGCGCCGGGCCGCCGACGCGGAACCAGGTCAGCTCCGCGAGCGACTGGTTTGCCAGAAGACGCCCGCGAAGCTTCGGCATTCTGCCGCGCAAATCGGCGCTGATATCCCGAAAGCTCACGCCAGCGCTCCCGCCGCTTGATCGAGCCACGCCGCCAGCACGTCGCGTCCGACGCCAGAAGTAGCGCGCGCAAAAGCCCGAGCTTGTCTGCGCAGTTCGTTCGGATCGATACCCGCCTTGCCGAGTTCGACGGTGTGTCCGATGAGCCACCTCTCGAAGCGCGCCGGTTCGGTCTCAAGGTGAAACTGCACCGCAAGCTGCGACGGCGTGCGCGCGAAAGCCTGGACCGGACAGTTCACCGTCGACGCAAGCCCGATGCAGCCGGCGGGCAATTCGCAATTGTCACCGTGCCAGTGCAGCACCGGCGTGGTGCCGAGTGGCGCCAATACCGATTTGCGGCCTTCCGCCGTCAATTGCAGTGGCGCCCAACCAATCTCTTTCACCGGACCTGGCGCCACGCGCGCGCCCAATGCCGCCGCCATCATCTGGGCACCGAGGCAAATGCCGAGGATGGGCTTTTCCGCAGCCATTCGTTCCGCGATTGCGGCGACTTCGCCGGCGATGAAGGGATAAGCGTCCCGCTCATAAACACCGATCGGTCCGCCCAGCACGATCACCAGGTCGGGCGTCAGCAACGTCCCCGAATCGAACGGATCAATTCCGGCGTCGTGATAGTGAACCTCATAGCCGCGCGAGCTGAGAACCGGTTCGAGAAGCCCGAGATCTTCAAAAGCGACGTGACGGACCGCGAGGCAAAATTTTTTCGAGTTCATCCGCTATCCCGCGGCGGCTAATTCCGCCGGCAACGCGTAGGCCCATTGGGTGATCGAGCCGGCGCCAAGGCAGACCACATAATCGCCGGACTGCGCCATCCCGGCGACCAGCGGTGCAAGCTTTTCCGGGCCGTCGAGCGCGACGACGTGGCGGTGGCCGTGCGTGCGCAGGCCCTGCACCAAGGCGTCGCGGTCGACGCCTTCCATCGGCGCTTCGCCGGCCGGATAGACGTTAGCGACAATCACCGCATCGGCATCGTTGAAGCAGGTGCAGAACTGGTCGAACAGCGCCGCAAGCCGAGTGTAACGATGCGGCTGCACGACGGCGATTACCTTGTCCTTGGTCGATTCGCGCGCCGCTCTTAACACCGCGGCGATTTCAACCGGGTGATGGCCGTAATCGTCGACGATGGTCACGCCGTTCCAAGTGCCGGTGCGGGTAAAACGCCGGCGCACGCCGGCGAAGTTGGCCAGCGCGGTTTTGATCACCTCGTCGGCGACACCTAGTTCATGCGCGACCGCAATTGCCGCCGTCGCGTTGAGTGCGTTGTGCTGCCCCGGCATCGGCAGCGCAATATTTTTGATCTCGCGCGCGGCATCAGCGGCGCGCTCGCGTACGCTGACGGTAAAGAGCGAGGTCCCGCCGGCGTGCGAGACATCGACAAGCCGCACGTCGGCCTGCGGATTCTCTCCGTAGCTGATGATGCGCCGATCCTCGATGCGGCCGATCAGCTTCTGCACCACCGGATGATCCGCGCACAGGACGGAAAATCCATAAAACGGCACGTTTTCAATAAAGGCGCAAAACGCCTGCTCGATCGCTTCGAAACTCTTGAAGTGATCGAGGTGCTCAGCATCGATGTTGGTGACGACGGCGATATCGGCAGGAAGCTTGACGAACGTGCCGTCGGATTCGTCGGCTTCAACCACCATCCACTCGCCGGCGCCGAGCCGCGCATTGGTGCCGTAGGCGTTGATGATGCCGCCGTTGATCACCGTTGGGTCGAAGCCGCCGGCATCGAGCAGCGTGGCGACCATGGATGTCGTCGTGGTTTTGCCGTGTGTCCCGGCGATCGCGACGCAGCTTTTCAAGCGCATCAGTTCGGCGAGCATTTCAGCACGGCGCACCACCGGCAGCCGTTGCGCGCGCGCAGCGACGAGCTCCGGATTGTCATGCTTCACGGCCGAGGAGACAACGACGACCCTGGCGGCGCCGATATTGCTAGCGGCGTGACCGATCGCGATCGCAACGCCCTTGTCGCGTAATCTTTTGACGTTGGCGCTGTCGGCCTGATCGGAGCCTTGCACGACATAGCCGATGTTCAACATGACCTCGGCGATGCCGCTCATGCCGATGCCGCCAATGCCGATGAAATGCACTGGACCGATATCGAGCGGAAGTTTCATAACAAGTCCTGCTTCGCCACGGCCGAGATCACATAAACCCACAATTTCGTTCCCATCCATGAAAGACATGGATGGCCGGAACAAGCCCAAAAATCGCTTAAGCCTTCGAATTAATTCCCGCCACGTGCAGCACCAAATCGGCCAACCGATCGGCGGCATCGCGCCGGCCAAGGGAGTGCGCGGCCGCGGCCATATCTCGCAGGCGCTGAGGCGCCGCCGCAAGAGCGGAGATCTCATCTGCAAGCCGCGGTGGGGCAAATTCTTTCTGAGGTACCCTGATCGCGCCGCCGGCACGTTCGAGCACCCCGGCATTGGCGAACTGATCCTGATCGAGCGCGTGCGGCAGCGGCACGAGGATCGCCGGACGGCCGATGGCTGACAGTTCCGCCACCGTGCCCGCGCCAGAGCGCGCGACGATCAAATGAGCCGCCGCCATGCGCGTCGGCAGATCGGCGAAAAAGGGCGCCACGTCCGCAGCGACGCCAAGTTCGCCGTAGGCCGCGCGGACCCGCTGCAAATCCTCCTCGCGAGTCTGCTGAACAATGGCAACGCGCGCGCGCAAGGCCGTATCGAGTAGGCCAATGGCAACCGGAACCACATCGGCCATCACCCGGGCCCCTTGGCTGCCGCCGAAAACGAGAAGACGCAAAGGCCCCGTGACGGCCGGATATGGCGTTCCTGCTGCGGCCAAAACCGCCGGCCTGAGTGGATTACCGGTCAACGTTGCTTTCGCGGCAAACTCCGGTCGATCCCGCACAACATCGGGAAACGTCGTAGCAATGGCGGTGATCCGCGGCGCCAGAAAGCGGTTGGCGCGTCCGAGAACGGCGTTCGCGTCATGGATCAGCGTCGGCACGCCGCGCCACGACGCCGCCAGCACCGGCGGCACCGTCGGATAGCCGCCGAAACCGACGACGGCCGCCGGCTTGAGCCGGCCGATCAGCGCCCAGGCCTGCGCCACGCCCAGCCCGAGTGCTGACGCCGTACTTGCCATAGCGAGCGGACCGCGCCCGCGCAGCGTCGCGCTGGCGATGACGTGAATACTGTCTTCGGCAAAGCCGCCGCCGAGGCGCGCCGCACGGCGGTCGGTGGCGAGATGAACGCCGATGCCGCGTTGGGCGAGTGCCGCCGCGAGCGCTTCGGCTGGGAACAAATGACCGCCGGTCCCGCCGGCCGCGACGAGGACCGGCGCCCGGTCCGCCGACGGCATTACGCCGCCGCGCCGGCGGCGAGCAAGCTCTCGCCGGAGAGCCGCGCCTGTGGCCGCTCGCGGGTGAGCGCAATCAGCATTCCCATGCCGTAAGCGAGCGAAATGAGCGACGAGCCGCCGTAAGAGATGAACGGCAGCGTCATTCCCTTTGCCGGGATCAGATGCAGATTCACCGACATGTTGATGGTCGATTGCAGGCCGAACAGGATCGCAAGCCCGGCCGCAGCAAAACGGATAAACGGATCGGTGTTGCCCATGGCCTTGCGCAAAGCGCGGATGACGATGAACGCGAACAAAGCCACGAGAATGAGGCAAAGCACAACACCGAACTCTTCAGCTGCCACGGCGAACACGAAATCGGTGTGGCCTTCCGGCAGGATGCGCTTGATGGTGCCCTCGCCGGGCCCGCGGCCAAACCAGCCGCCACGAACGAAGGATTCAGTCGCGATGTCGATGTTGAACGTGTCGCCGGAAGCGGGATCGAGGAACCGATTGATGCGCTGCGCCACATGCGGAACGGTATAGAAGGCGATGACCAGGCCAAAAGACGCGGTCGCCGCCAAGCCAAGCATCCAGATGAAACGCATGCCCGCCATATAGAACAACGCGCCCCAAACCAGCGTGACCAGCATGGTCTGACCAAAATCCGGCTGCATCACCAGCAAGCCGACGACGACGACAAGGAGCGCCAACGCGGCGGTATTAGTAGGCATATCGGGCCGCTTGCCCGACTCCGCGAAAAGCCACGCGATCAGGACGACGAATGCGGGTTTAAGAAATTCCGACGGCTGAATGTTCATGCCGAGAATGATCAGCCAGCGGCGCGCGCCCTTGATCTCGGCCCCGAAGAAAGGCGTCGCCGCGACCAGGATCAGGCTGACGAAAAACACGACAAGCGCCAGTTTGCGAATGTCGCGCGGCGACAGAAACGAGGTGGCGATCAAAACCACGGTCGCGGGGATCAGAAACAGGACCTGGCGGTCAACGAAATGAAACGGATCGAGCCCGATACGCGCGGCGACCGGCGGGCTTGCGGCGAGGCAGAGCACGATGCCGCCGAGCATTAACGCACCGAGCGCCGCCAGCGTCAGCCGATCAATTGTCCGCCACCATTCGCTCAACGGCGTCGGATGCGCGCGCGAGGCCATAGCGTCCCCGAGACGAATTCCCCGTCCAGTCCTCGCACCAAGTTGGTTTCCAGAGGATTAAGAACAGCCTAGGTCCGCACGGCGATGACAGCCGGCCACGTCAGGGCTTGGGACCAACGATTTCGAGGTGCAGCCTTAACGGCGGTGTGACCATCCCATACGCCCGCCGTTGCAGTTCGATTTCGACATGCTCGGCATCGGGATTGAGCTCCGCGAAGTACCGTCGGCAGTCGGCGTCATAAATAGTGCCTTCATCGAAGCAAATGCCGACATAGCCTTTGTGAATGAGCTCGTCGGGAAAGTTGATCCAGGGCGAATAGATCGGATTGAAATCGGCGAACATTTTTGGATGGTCGGGACTGTAGAACACGACCGGCGAAGTGATGTCGAAGTTGCCGGCGACGATTGGCAAAGGCGAATGGAACCGCTCGCGCCAGAGGCGGGTGATTTCGACCGCCGCTTCGCTAAACGGGCGATAGAGTCCGTCGTCCGGCATAATCTTAAAGCGCGCCCACGAGTAAACCGGAGCGCTTAACAATTGAGCGAACGTGAACACAGCGGCAACCCATACGGAGACGACGATCGCTCTTCGCGTCACCAGGATCATCGGCAGAAACGACGCGACTGCTATGGGTACCAGAAAGAAGAGGGAATCGCCCCAATAGAGCTGCATCGGGACTTTGAGTGCGAGCGCCAACAACGCAGGGCCAAAAACGAGAATGGCAGCAACGATGGCAACGATTGCCCTGTCTTCGCTGGCCGGTGGTGCACCGATCGCCTTGCGAAAGCGCCAGGGCCAAAGTGCGACGGCAGCCCCAACAAGGCAAAAAGCCAGGAAGCCGAAGTGCTGGCCGAGATAGTCGCTGATGCTACTCGCACGCCACCGCGAGCCAATGTGGCTGTCGATCCAACGCAGCGTCGAAAAGTCGTTATGCGCCAGCCAGAGTACATGCGGGATCACAGCCAATACCAACACGATGACCGCGGCGTATGGCGCTGGATTTGAAAAAAAGCGCCGCCGCCCAGGAACCAGCACCGCGGCGATCGCCAGGCCGGCCAATCCGAACGATGCCGAATAGTACGTCAGCATCACGGCCGCTGCAGCAACACCAAGCGCGCATCCGCGCAGGAGCGTCGGCTTTTCATACGCCCGCAGGAACAGCCAGATCGTCAGCGGCAGGATAGCTAACAGGACCTGAGTATTGTCGAAGCGGTCCGACTTCGCCGCAATGTAAATCGGGTACAGCATCATCACGAAGACAACGAGCGTTGCCCGCCTTCGGCCAAGCACGCGCTCGCCGATCAAATAAATCGAAATCAGCGAGCAGCTGATCATCACCTGGGACAGGGCGTAGGAGGACCAGTTGGCCGCCGGGAACACGCCGTACCAAATTCGCGCAATCCATCCGGTGACCGGCGGATGGCGGCCATAACCGAGAAGAAATTGCTGTCCCCAGGCGTAGGCTTCCGTGCAGTCCACCCAAAGAGACTCGGCCGGCTTCATCAGCAGAAGGCTGAACAAGTTGATCAGTCGAGTGATGGCGATAGCGGCAACTACAGATGCTGCTGCCGTGCGAGGCTGCAGCAGCGTAGCAGCGATCCAGACATTGATAGGGGCAATCCGGTTACGCCGCACTCCGACAGAACCCCGTTCCAGCACGTCTCTATTCCTCATTTTTCCGACTGACGATCCCGGGCAGATCGAGGACAAGACGGCGGAACGCATCGCCGCGCACTTCGAAATTGCGATACTGGTCGAAGGAAGCGCACGCCGGCGAAAAAAGCACAACCGGCTCCGGCACCGTGGAGGCGGCGGCATCGCGCGCGGCGGCCACGACCGCCCGGTCGAGCGTTCCCGCGGTCTCGTGCGGCACGCTTGTGCCGAGCGTAGCGGCGAACTCATCCGCCGCTTCGCCGATTAGGTAAGCTTTGCGGATGCGCGGAAAGAATTGGCGCAGCGATTGGATGCCGCCGGTCTTCGGTTTGCCGCCGGCAATCCAAAAGATGTTGTCGAAGCAAGCCAGCGCCTGCGCGGTGGAATTGGCGTTGGTCGCCTTGGAATCGTTGACAAAGAGCACGGCGCCGCGGGTTCCTACCTCCTCCATGCGGTGCGCAAGACCGGGGAAGGAACGCAAACCCGCTTGGACCGCATCGGCAGAAAGGCCGAGCGCCAACGCCGCCGCCGTAGCACACGCGGCATTCTGTGCGTTATGCTGGCCGCGCAGCGAACCAATACCGTCGAGCCGCGCAATTGGCGATGCCCTCCCGCCCGCGGCGCGCATGATTTGCCGGTCGGCGACGTAAATGCCATCGGGCAAAGCGTGTTGTACGGACACCCGCGTGACGGGTTTTCCCGATTGCTCGAGCCGGTCAGCGATTTTTCGGCACCATGCGTCATCGACGCCGATGATGGCTTTTCCGTTATCCGGCACGCCGCTAACCAGACGTTCTTTGACCGCCGCGTAGTGTTCCATAGTGCCGTGGCGATCGAGATGGTCTTCGCTGAGATTGATGAGGATGCCGACCGAAGGATCGAGCGTCGGCGCAAGATCGATCTGATAGGACGAGCATTCGATAACATGCACGCGACCTTCGCGTGGCGGCGCCAGCGACAGGATCGCGGTGCCGATATTGCCGCCGAGCTGGGCGTCGAGTCCGACGGAAGCCGCCAAATGCGCGATCAGCGCTGTAGTCGTCGATTTGCCGTTGGTTCCGGTGATAGCGACAAAGGGCGAGCCGAGAGCGATGTGACGCCGCTCCCGGCAAAACAATTCGATATCGCCGATGACTTCCACCCCCGCCTTAGATGCGACCGGCACCGTCCAATGCGGCTGCGGGTGCGTCAGCGGCACGCCGGGAGCGAGCACCAAGGCGGCAATGTTCGACCAATCGGCTTTGCGTAAATCGGCGACGTGAATGCCGGCGGCTTTTGCCTTCGCCACACTGCGCTCGTCGTCGTCAAAGGCGATGACGGACGCGCCGCCCGCGATCAGGGCTTGCGCGCTTACAATCCCCGAACCGCCAAGGCCAAATACGGCGACAGTCCGTCCGCCAAACGTCGTGACCGGAATCACGACAGCAAAATCCGGGGCCGGCGAACGATCGGGATCATCGCAGTTTCAGGGTCGACAGGCCGACGAGCGCAAGCACAACCGAGACAATCCAAAAGCGGATAACGATCTGCGGCTCGGTCCAACCCAATTGCTCGAAATGATGGTGGATGGGCGCCATCTTGAACACGCGTTTGCCGGTCAGTTTGAACGACACCACTTGCACGATCACCGAAACCGCTTCGAGCACGAACAAGCCGCCGATGACGGCGAGCACGATCTCGTGTTTGGTCGCGACCGCAATGGCGCCGATCATGCCGCCGAGCGCCAGAGATCCGGTATCGCCCATAAAGATCGACGCCGGCGGTGCGTTGAACCACAAAAAGCCGAGTCCGGCGCCGAGCACCGCGCCGCACAGCACCGCAAGTTCGCCGGTGCCGGCGACGTAGTGAATTTGCAGATAGTCGGCAAACACCGCGTTGCCGGAAAGGTACGCGATCATGCCGAAGCTCGCGGCCGCGATCATCACCGGCACGATGGCAAGACCGTCGAGGCCGTCGGTAAGGTTTACCGCGTTACCGGCGCCGACAATGATGAAGGCCGCGAACAGCACGTAGAACCAGCCGAGATTGACGACCAGCTCCTTGAAGAACGGAAACACCAGCGAGGTCGAAAACGGCGTGTGGCCGAGCTGAACCAGCATGACGCAAGCCGTGCCTGCGATCAGCGTCTCGATGGCAAGCCGCGTGCGGCCGGCAAAACCCATATGCGTCTGCTGCTTGACCTTCAGATAATCGTCGTAGAATCCGACAAAACCGAAGCCGATGGTGACCCAAAGCACCACCCAGACATAAGGGTTGGCCGGGTTGGCCCAGAGCAGCGTCGACAGCAGCATACCCGACAAAATCATCAGGCCGCCCATGGTCGGTGTGCCGGCTTTTTTAATGATGTGCGACTGGGGCCCGTCGCTGCGGATCGGCTGGCCCTTGCCCTGCAACAGCCGCAGCCGATCGATAAAGAACTGCCCGAACAAAAAAACGAAAACGAGCCCGGTAATCACCGCTCCGCCGGTGCGGAAGGTAATGTAGCGAAAGACATTAAGAACCGAGAGCTTGTCCGAGAATTCGACCAGCCAATAAAGCATTTGCGTTTCAACTCATTGCGAGCGCGGTTTCGTGCGGCTCTCGGAACGACGACGAACGTTGCAACGCCCCGACAATAGGTCCCATGCGCGAACCTAGCGAGCCCTTCACCATGACCGCATCGCCGGCACGCACCGCGGATAATACCTGAGCCTCGAGAGCGGCAGAGTCTTCCGCATAGCCGCCCCGGCGCCCGGCGGGAAGAGCCTGCCACAGCGCGCGCATCAACGGCCCGCAGCAGAATACCAGGTCGATGCCATTGGCGTTGATCGCCGCAACGAGGCTGCGGTGGAGCGCCCGACCCCGCGGTCCGAGTTCGAGCATGTCGCCGAGCACCGCAATGCGCCGGCCGCGCGGACCGATCGCCGCCCGTCCCAGCAAAGCCAGCGCCGCCTCAACCGATACCGGATTGGCATTGTAGCTTTCGTCAATTAAAAGCGCGGTCCCTCCGGGCAACTCGAGTTCGATCAACTTGCCGCGCCCCGCCTGCGGTTTGAATTCGGCAAGCGCGAGGGCGGCAAGCGCGAGGTCAGCCCCGACCAGCTCGGCCGCAGCGAGAACAGCGAGCGAATTGACCACGAGATGATGGCCGGGCGCGCCAATTTTGTATGTGAGTTCGGTGCCGAGAATGTTTGCCTCGACGGTCGAGCACTCCGGATGCAGCGCGAACTTGATGAGCCGCGCATCCGCTTTCGGGTGCTGTCCAAACGAGACGACGCGCGCGACCCTGGCCTCTTTGGCGCGCCGAGAAAGATGCGCGAACTGCGAACTGTCGCGGTTGAGCACGGCGGCGCCGCCGTTCTCCAGCCCGAGAAAAATCTCCGCCTTGGCGTCGGCGATTTTGGCGAGCGTGCCGAAGAACTCCAGATGCACCGGCGCGATCGTCGTAATCAACGCGACATGCGGGCGTGCAAGTCGCGACAGCGGCTCGATCTCGCCGGCGTGATTCATTCCCATTTCCAGGATCACATAGCGCGCGCTTGCGGGGCAGCGCGCCAGCGACAACGGCACGCCCCAGTGATTGTTGTACGAAGCAACCGAGGCATGAGCCTCGCCTTCCTTCTGCAACGCCAGCAGCAACGCATCCTTGGTGCTGGTCTTGCCGACCGAGCCGGTGACGCCGATCACCTTCGCATCCGTGCGCTTGCGCGCCGCGGCGGCGAGATCGCGCAACGCCGGCAAGACGTCGGGCACCACCAGGAGCGGCGCATCTTGCGGAAATTGCCCGCGCCGCTCGGCGGCAACGACGGCGAGCGCCGCCTTGGCCGCGAGCGCGGCGTCGACAAATTCGTGGCCGTCACGGCGGTCGGCGAGCGCGAAAAAAGCGTCACCCGGCGCGACCGTGCGGCTATCGATGGAAATGCCGGATATGGCGCTTGGCAGCGGACCCTGGCGCTCCGCGCCCATTGCCGCCGTCATTTCGTCGACGGTCCACAGCGGGCGCGCACTCATGCCGCTTGCTCCTTGAGCGCCGCGGCGACTTCATCGTGATCGCTGAACGGCACTACCCGATCCCCGAAAATCTGGCCGGATTCATGGCCCTTCCCTGCTATCAATAGTACGTCGCCGCTGCGCAGTTCGGCGATGGCCGAACGGATCGCTTCGCGGCGGTCGCCGATTTCGACGGCGCCGGGCACCGCCGCCAGGATTGCGGCGCGGATGGCTGCCGGATCCTCGGTGCGCGGATTATCGTCGGTGACAATCACCCGATCGGCCTTGGCCGCGGCGACGGCGCCCATGAGCGGCCGCTTACCGCGGTCGCGGTCGCCCCCGGCCCCGAAGACGACAACAAGCCGCGACGTTACGACCGGCCGCAGCGCGTCGAGCGCCTTGGCGAGCGCGTCCGGCTTATGCGCATAGTCGATGAAGATTTGCGCGCCGCGAGCCGAACCTACAAGCTCGATCCGGCCTTTTGCGCCGGTGAGATGTTCGAGTGCCGGAAACACCAAAGCCGGTTCGCTGCCGGTGGCAATGGCGAGCCCGGCGGCAACGAGCGCGTTTTCGATCTGGAATGCGCCGACCAACGGCAACCGCACCTGAAACTTTCGGCCGCTATACTCTACCGACAGGAGCTGGGCGAAGCCGTCGGTGACACTTCCTGCGAGACGAATAACGCTGCCCTGCTTGCGGCCGACGCTGATGATCGCGAGCTTGCGCGCTTTCGCAAGCCGTATGACTTCCTCGGCGTGCTCATGGTCGACTTCGATGACCGCGGCGCAGCCGGGAGCCAACAATTCGCCGAACAGTCGGAGTTTGGCCGCCAAGTACGCTTCGAAGCTCGGATGGTAGTCGAGATGGTCGCGCGTGATGTTGGTGAACGCGCCAGCCGCAACATGCAAACCGTCGAGCCGATATTGATCGAGCCCGTGCGAGGATGCCTCGATCGCGAGATGGGTAACACCTTCGCCGGCTAAGGCGTCGAGCGAGCGATGCAGCGCGATGGGATCCGGCGTCGTCAGCGACCCGTAAGTTTCCCCGCGTGGGGATACGACCCCGATTGTGCCGATGCTGGCGGCGCGAAGGCCCAGCGTGGTCCAAATCTGCCGCGTGAATGCCGCGACCGACGTTTTCCCGCTTGTTCCGGTGACGGCGGCGATGATGCCCGGCTGGCGCGGAAAAAACTTAGCCGCCATCTGCGCGGCGGCGCGCCGGCTGTTTTCGACCCGCACGACAGTAATTCCACCGGGCGGCGTCGTGGTCTGGCTGGTCTGCGCGACGACCGCGACGGCGCCGGCAGCAACCGCCGCTGCAATAAATTTGGCACCGTCCGCCTTGCCGCCGGCAATCGCCACGAACACGTCGCCGCGTTTGATCGCGCGGCTGTCCGTCGACAGACCGCCAACCTCGAGCGCGGCGGACCCGGCCTCGATTTGGGCATCAGCGGGCAGAATGTCGGCAAGCTTCATCAAGGGTCGCGATCCAAAGCGACAATGATTCCGCACGGCGGCGTTAAACGGCCCCGCCTTACCTGCTTTCCCGCGCCGAGACCAGCATGAGATGATCGGCGGTCGGAAGGTCCATCCGCGGCTCGATGCCGAGCAGCGGCGCAATGCGCGCGACCACTGCGCCACCGACAGGCACCGCGTTCCAGCCGGAAGTCTTGAACCCGTGGGTTTCCGGCAGCGCTTTCGGGTCGTCGAGCATGATCAACAAGAGATAGCGGGGCTGATCGGCCGGAAGCACGGCCATGAAATCGGTCAGCACGTTGTTCTTCGAATAGTGCCCATTGACAACCTTGTCGGCGGTGCCGGTTTTACCGCCGATGTAATAGCCCGGAACATCGGCTTTACGGGCGGTGCCCTTCTCGACGTTGAGCCGCATCAGATAACGCATCATCTCGCTGGTCTCGGGCTTTATCACCCGCTTCGCGAGTGCGTCGGCCTCGGCCTGAGTGCGTTTTAAGAATGTCGGCGGAATGAGAAGGCCGCCGTTCATCAGCGCCGCAACGCCCATGACCGCTTGCAGCGGCGCAACCGAAAGCCCGTGGCCGAACGCGATGGTGATGGTGTTGAGCTCACCCCAGTGCTTTGGCACGATCGGTTCGGCGCTCTCCGGCAATTCTGTGCGCAGCCGATCGAGCTGGCCCATTTTTTTCAGGAACGCCTTGTGCGCCTCGACGCCCATCGACAGCGCGGTGCGCGCGGCGCAGATGTTCGACGACAAGGTGAAGCATTCCGGAACGCTGAGCATCCGGTTTTCCGGCTCGAAATCGTGGATCTGAAAACGGCCGACCTGCATCGGGCCGTGCCCATCGAATGACGATTTGAGCGTCACCTTTCCTGAATCGAGCGCCATCGCAAAGGTGAACGCCTTGAAGGTCGAGCCCATTTCAAAGACGCCGGTGGTCAGCCGATTGATGCGCGTCGGATCGAGCGCCTGGCGCGGATTGTTGGGGTCGTAATCCGGCTCCGACACCATGGCGACAATTTCGCCGGTGCGCACGTCGAGCACAACGCCGGCGGCGGCGATAGTCTTGTACTTGGCATGCGCGGCGGCGAGTTCCTCGTGCAGCGCGTGCTGGACACGCAAATCGACAGCGAGCTCGACGGGCGTTTGCAGGCGGTCGGTGGCAAGACCCGCCATGTGGAGCGCGGCGAGCCCGTTGCCGTCGAGCCACTTCTCCATCCCGGCGATGCCCTGGTTGTCGATATTGACGTGACCGATCACGTGCGAGACTTCCGACCCGTTGGGATACACCCGCTTGTTCTCGTTCAGAAAGCCGATGCCCGGGAGGCCTTGCCGATAAATCTGCCGCTGTTGTTCAGGCGTCAAATCCCGCTTGAGCCAGACGAAACCTCGCTTCGAGGCGAGGCGTTCGCGCAGTTCGGCCGCATCTAGATCAGGCAGGTCGGCGGTGAGTAACTCGACCGCCTCATCGGTGTCGATGAGCCGGCGCGGTTCGGCGAACAGCGAAGGCACTCGCACGTCGGTCGCCAGCACCTCGCCGTTGCGGTCGTGGATTTCGGGTCGCGCGGTGGCCATCGCGTCGCCCGAGCCGCCGCGGTGAGCGGCGCGGCTGTCCGGCAGCGCGGCAAACATCACCAGCCTAGTCGCTATGACGCAGTAGGTGACGGCGAAGAACAAAATAGCCAAGCCGACCCGGGCGCGCGCCTTGGCGGCGCGATCGGTCGAAGCGCCATAGAGGAGGCCGCGCGCGATCTGCCGCCAGGATTCGCGCGGGTTCCTCATGGCGCTTCGCACCGAGGCGATCATTGTTTCAGCGGTCTGCACTGGCGCCACCGCTTGTGTTTGTCCCAGCCGGTGGTTTCGCAACGCCGATCACGCTGCCAGTCGCCATGGACGATGCATCGGAGTCCTGAAGGAAAGCGCCGATCGGATCCGGGCTGCCCGGCTGCACCAATTCCGGGGGGCGCTCGGGAAGCTGATCAAGCGAGCTGTATTGGGTCGATTCAATCGGCTTGAGCGGCAGGAAACGTTTGGCGAGCGCTTCAATTCGCGCGGGATCATCCAGTTCGGCCCACTTTGCGCGCAACCCGGCAATGGCGTCGCGCTCGCGGCGCACTTCGCTGCGGATCTTGGCCAGCCGTTCCGCCTGCACCGTCGAGTTGAATTTGATGCGGTACACGTACGCCGCCGCAAGAATGAGAACGCCGACAACAATGAGATTGAGGATACGCAGGATCATGCGCGCCCTCGCATGACGTCATCGAGCGAAGGTACGCGCGGCAGCAGCGTTTCGTTCGGCGCCGGGTGCGGCGGCGCCGTCTGTACGCTCGGCAGCGCGGAGTTTCGCCGAGCGGGCGCGCGGATTGGCTTCGACCTCGGCGTCGTCCGGCGTCAGCGGGCGCCGTGTGAGCTCGCGGAAACTCGGCGGCACCGTCACAGGCAACGGCCGATGCCGCGACGAGGAAGGCGCGCGGCTTCGCGTCGCGAGAAAGCTTTTGACGATGCGATCTTCCAGCGAATGAAACGCCACCACCACCAGCCGACCCGAAGGTTTGAGCGCCCGCTCCGCGGCAGCAAGGCCGCGCGCAAGCTCACCCAGCTCGTCGTTGACGAAAATCCGCAGCGCCTGGAAGGTCCGCGTCGCCGGATGGATTGCGCTCTCATGCGCCCGAACGACTTTTGCGACGACATCGGCGAGCGCGCGGGTTGTTTCAATCGGGTGCTCCCCACGCACTTTGACCACCGCGCGCGCGATGGCGCGGGCGTGGCGCTCTTCCCCCAGCACGGCGATGATGGTGGCAAGCTGGCGCTCGCTGGCGCGCGCGACCACGTCCGCAGCGCTCGCGCCGGAGCGCCCCATGCGCATGTCGAGCGGTCCGTCGAGCCGGAATGAAAATCCGCGCGCGGCGTTGTCGATCTGCATCGAGGAAACGCCGACATCGAGGACGACGCCGTCCACGGCGGTTGCTCCATGCCGCGCGGCAATGGCGTCGAGATCGGAAAACACGCCTTCGGTCAGCGTGAGGCGTCCGTGGGCTTCGTGCTCGAGCAATGCGCCGGCGGCGATAGCGTCGCTATCCCGGTCGATGGCGATCACGCGCGCGCCGGATGTTTGCAGGATGGCGCGCGTGTAACCGCCGCCGCCGAAAGTGGCGTCGAGATAAGTGCCCCCGCTACGCACGGCGAGCCACTCGACTGCGGTGGCGGCGAGTACGGGAATGTGACGAGCCAGTCCGCCAGCGACAGCGTTGCTGTCGCTGCTCGTCATCACTCCCGTGCTCCGTGCGGAGGTTCCGCCGCCATCCGGGTTGCCAGTTCGGCTTTGAACGCGCGGACCTTTTCGGTGGCCTCCGTGAGTTCCGCGCGGAAGCGCCCAGGCTCCCAGATTCGAAATTTGTGACCGAGGCCGACAAACGTCACCGTGCTGCCAATGCCGGCATGCGCTTTCAGCGCGTCCGTCAGTACGACCCGCCCCTCGCCGTCGAATTTGAGTGTCTCGCTGGTGCCGTAGAGCGCGAGCGAGAATTGCTCGCGCTGTTCCGAGTACGGCGGAAACCGCCCGATCAGCGCTTCGATCTCCGCCAGCAGACCATTGCCACCGGCATCGAGCGCAGGCCGATCCAATGCCGGGTAGCAGTACAGGCCTTCGAAACCGTCGCGCACCAGAACGGAGCGGAATGAGGCGGGCACAGACACGCGGCCCTTTGTGTCCAATCGCTGAACGTGGGTCGAGACAAACCGGTGCATGTGGCCGTTGGCTACACGGGCCTTGCGAACCGTCAGGACGCCCGCCGCAGCTCCCCTTGTCCGTGGCGCTGCACCTTCGATCGCGTGCTGATATAGCGCCTGGGACTGTGTGGGCTACCATGGGTAATTATGGGCGTCAACGCATCGGGCGGCGGCCCCCGTGCCGCTTCGCTTACCTTCGATTAACGAGGCGTAAGCTTAAGGAATGGTTGAGTTCCTGCCGCCGGCGGGCATCAGTTTTCGCTACCGTCGGCACCCCTACTGTCTGGCGTGACCGGCGGGCCACGCGGCGCCGCCTTTTCGGTTTTCGCCCCGTTGCACCCCGCAAACCAGTTTGCTGCCGAGTGCCCGCGTTCTAAGTTGGGCTTATGAGCCCCCGTAACGCCTTTGGCGCCGAGTCCTGTCTGGTCGCCGAGTTCCGCCCCTCACCCAATCACGGGGAGCGCAAAGACGGCCGGCGGCCCGACATGATCCTCCTGCACTACACGGGGATGCCGGAGGCGGGCGAGGCGCTTGAACGCCTGTGCTCGCAGGGCAGTGAAGTATCGGCGCATTACCTGGTCTACGAGGACGGCCGGATCGTGCAAATGGTGCCGGAGAACCGCCGGGCCTGGCACGCCGGCGAGTCTGTTTGGGCAGGTGAGACCGACATCAATTCTTGTTCGATTGGAATAGAGATCGTTAATCCGGGCCACGACTACGGCTACGTCGATTTTCCCAAACGGCAAATCGCGGCGGTGACCGCGCTCTGCCGCGGCATTCAAACACGGCACAGCATTCAGCCCACACGCGTGCTCGGCCATTCCGATGTTGCACCGGCACGCAAGCGCGATCCGGGCGAACGATTTCCGTGGCGCACGCTGTGGGATTCGGGCGTCGGCCACTGGGCGAAGCCCGCGCCGATCAAGGACGGCGGTCAGTTGCTCGCGCTCGGTGATCGCGGCGACGCCGTATCCACCATGCAGGATTTGCTGAGCCAATACGGCTACAGCGTTGTGATTAACGGCATTTATGATTCGGTGATGCACGACCTGGTGACGGCCTTCCAGCGCCACTTTCGCCAGGAGAGGGTCGACGGCGTCACCGATGAATCGACCCGCACGACGCTACGCGATCTGCTCGCCACCCGCGGGCGCGTTCGCACCATTGCCGGGCGCACCCGCGACCTTGCTCCACTCGCCCCTTGACGGGGTGCCTCAGCGTCTCCATTCCTGTTTGGTCAGTTGGCTGGACGGCCGCTCCGGCGAGGACCGAAAGGTTGCCGGGGAGGAAAGTCCGGGCTCCATGGACAATCGGTGCCGGATAACGTCCGGCGGGCGCGAGCCTAGGGAAAGTGCCACAGAAAACAAACCGCCGCGGCGCGTTGTGTACTGGTCGCGGTAAGGGTGAAAAGGTGCGGTAAGAGCGCACCGCGCGGACGGCAACGCCCGCGGCACGGCAAACCCCACCGGGAGCAAGACCGAATAGGGACGGCACGAGTGTTGCGCGCGAGCGCAATGCGCAGGTCAAGTCCGGATCTGCCGTCCGGGTAGGTTGCTGGAGACGCCGGGTAACCGGCGTCCAAGAGGAATGGCCGTCACGTATGCGGATCGACGATCTGCATGCCCTCCAGAACCCGGCTTACAGGCTGACTGACGTTGACTTGAAGGGCGCTCGGCGGAACCCCGCCGGGCGCCCGCCAGGTTTTTCCGACAGGTTCGTCCGATGACCCGCAGTATGCGTTTGCTGCGCGGAAGCCTGCCGCAAATTTGCTTTCTCGTTCGGTCCGGGCTGGGAGAATTTATTCGTCACCCAAGATAGTTTTCATGCGATGCGGCAGGATCGCGTCCCGCGCGCATCGCGGTTATCACTAATTCCAACATCAAATCGGCTCGAGAAATCAGGGCAATTAATGTGTTGCGGACCCCTACCCCGGCCGCCTATTTAAGCCCCGCATGGATACGCTGACTGACACCGCCGCGGCGGGAACCGCACGCGCTGCGCTGATTGAAGTCGAGCTTGCTGCGGTCGAAACCGTTGCGCGCGACACCAACGTCTACACATTCCGCCGTCCGGATGGCGGCCGATTGCCGTCTTATAAGGCCGGCGCGCACATTGACCTCCATTTGTCGAATGGGCTGATGCGACAGTTTTCGCTGGTCGTTCCGGGGACGGACCCGGACAGCTATGTCGTCGGCATCAAGCTTGATGCGGCAAGCCGCGGCGGCTCGCGCTATATTTTCGACGAACTACGCGTCGGGCACACCCTGAAAATCAGCGCGCCGCGCAACAATTTCCCGCTGGTCGACAACGCGGAACAAATCATTCTGTTTGCCGGCGGCATCGGCATCACCCCGATCTGGTGCATGGCCCAAGAGCTCGCGGCGCAAAACCGGCCGTGGAAGCTTTATTATTCAAGCCGTTCGCGGGCCGACATGGCGTTTCTGTCGACGCTGGAAAAGCTGCCGGCGGAAAACGTTCACCTGCATTTCGACGATGAAGCCAATGGCACGTTTCTCGACATCGCCGGCATCATCAATGCGGCGCCGGGGAACGCGCACTTTTATTGCTGCGGACCCAATCCGATGCTGGCGGCGTTCGAGGCGGCAGGCGCGAGCCGGCCGCATGCGCAAGTCCATCTCGAATACTTCACCCCCAAGGAGGAAATCGAGAGCAGCACGCTCGGCGGCTTCTGGGTTGAGCTGGCACGCTCCGGCGAGGAATACTTCATTCCCGAGGGCCGGAAGGTTCTCGAAGTGCTGTACGAAGCCGGGGTCGATGTCGATTACTCGTGCGAGCTGGGCATCTGCGGCGAGTGCATTACCAACGTGATCTCGGGTATCCCCATTCACCACGACTCGGTGCTCAGCGAAGAAGAGCAGGCGACCAATGAGAAGGTCATGATCTGCTGCTGCGGATCCAAGACCGAGCGCCTGGTTCTGGATATGTAGATGTGCCGCGCGGCACGATAGTAATAGTCTTGACCAGCGTCCCTTTTGTTTCTGAAGTTCGCATGAGAATACGCCGCAATGTCTGGCGAACTTCAGAACGCAGGCACTGAGTGGGATGACGCAGCCGACGTTGTTGTCATCGGAGCGGGCGCGACCGGACTACCGGCCGCGATCGCCGCCCGCGAAGCCGGCGCTTCTGTCATTATCGTCGAGGCGCAGAACCACATCGGCGGGCACGCCATTGTCAGCGGCGGCAACCTGCCGTTCGGCGGCGGCAACATTTATCAGAGAAAATATGGTGTCGAGGATTCTCCCGATCTGCTGTTTCGGGATTTGATCGACTGGACCGTCGTCGAGCCGAACGGCGCGCCGCCTTACCGCTACAACGACCACGAATTGGCACGCGCGTTTGCCGATAACAGCGTTCCGGCATTCGACTTCCTGCTCGCGCACGGCGTGACCATCGTCGACAAAGCGCCGGACAACTTGAGTGGACACGAAATCGGCATATCGGTGCCGCGCACGTTGCACTGCGCGGCGATGCGCTGGCCGCTGGTTCAGACCGGCAAGCCGGTCGAACAAGGCGCGCAGGCAACAACATCGTCAGGCAGCGGACTGATGCAGCCGCTTTACGAGGCGGCGCTAAAACTCGGCGTGAAAATCCTGCTCGAACACCGAATGACGGCGCTTCATCGCGAGACGCCACATTCGGGAGGCGTTACCGGCATCGCCGTCGAACATGGCGGCGGCGACCGCAACATTCATGCGGACAAGGCCGTCATCATCGGCACCGGCGGCTCGTCGGGCAACGTCAATTTCCGCCGCATGTTCGACCCGCGGCTGACCGAAGAATATTGCGGCCTCGCTGGAATGCCCTGGTCGGATCAGGACGCGAGCGGCGAGCTCGCGGCTATGGCGATCGGTGCTTCGCTGTGGGGACTGACCAATTTCGCCGGCGAATACGGTACTGGCGTTACCAAGGCAGGCTCGATCGGCTGCCAATATGGCTACGGCAATCTGCGATGGCTTCCAGACAGCGAAGTGTTCGAGAGGGCGCGCGCCACCGGGCTCAAGGTCGCCGATTGGCAAGACGTCATCCTGGTGAACACGCTGGGCAACAGGTTTTATGACGAGACCGGCCGCCAGTTCACGCCGAGCATTTTTGGCAATCTTGCGGATTACCGACAAGGCGACCATCGCAACGCCACGGCCGTCAAATACAATCCGAGTAATTTCATCAACGCGGCGCTTGCCGGTATCGGCGACGGCAAAAACGGCGGCGGCCCGATCTGGGCGATTTTTGATACCGACGCAGTAGCGCGTGAGGAGTGGAATCCGGCGCCGCCGAACGTGGACACCGCAGCCGGCTTTTTCTTCAGCGCCAACACGGTTGAGGAGTTGGCCGCGAAGATCGTGATGCAATACCAGCGTGTGCCGATGCCGCCGCGAAACCTCGCGGCGACCATCGCCCGCTACAACACATTCGTTGAGACTGGCGTGGACGCCGACTTCGGCAAGCCAAAGCCACGCTACAAAATCGAAAAGCCGCCTTTCCATGCCGCCTGGGCGACGCCGGTCATTCATGACACCCGCGCGGGGCTGCGCATCAATGCGCGTTGCCAGGTGCTCGACATCAACGGCGCCGCGATCCCCGGACTATATTGCGGCGGGGAGTCGGCCGGGGGCTTGAGCCTGCACGGCCTTCCCCGCGCCATTTGCCAGGGTGTCATAGCGGGCCGAAACGCCGCCGCTGAGAATGCGGGATGAGACCCGCAAAACGCGGCGGCGGTTCGCCCGCCGCACCGTTGCCCTGCGGCCACAATTACGCTAAGTCCGCGACAATAGATGCAATCGGAGAGATGCGATGGCCGACCATGCCGATGTCCAATACGCGACAGCGACGGGCAACGATTTGGCCGCGCATGAACAGACCTACAAGAATTTCATAACTTTGGTGAAAACCGGCCTCGCGGTGGTGATCGTCATTGTGATCCTGCTCGCGTTTTTTCTCGCCTAGCCTGAACCTGCACGCCGCGCGGTCCGCCGCGGGCCGAACGCGGATGTGATGTCGTGACCGGAGGAGCTATGAAGATTGCGGTCGCCGCCGAGATCGATGCAGGCGAACCGCGGGTCGCCGCTACGCCTGAGACCGTCAAGAAAATGCTGGGCCTCGGCGCGGAGGTCGCCGTTGAGCCTGGCGCCGGTACAAAATCTGGAATCCCCGACCAGGACTTCATGGCCGCCGGCGCTACCGTTACCGCCGATGCCGTCACCGGCGCCGATATCGTATTGAAGGTGAAGCGTCCGCAGGCGTCTGAATTATCGCGCTACAAAAAAGGCGCCATCGTCGTCGCCATTATGGACCCGTTCGGACACGACGATGCGCTCCGCCGCATGGCCGATGCCGGCGTCACCGCATTTGCGATGGAGCTGCTGCCGCGCATCACCCGAGCGCAGGTGATGGACGTGCTCTCGAGCCAGGCCAATCTTGCCGGCTATCGGGCGGTGATCGATGCGGCGGCCGAGTACGGACGCGCGCTGCCGATGATGATGACCGCCGCGGGCACCGTGCCAGCGACGAAAGTTTTCGTCATGGGTGCGGGCGTCGCCGGTCTCCAGGCCATCGCGACCGCACGCCGCCTTGGCGCGATTGTGACTGCGACCGACGTGCGGCCGGCCGCCAAAGAGCAGGTCGAAAGCCTCGGCGCCAAGTTCGTCGCGGTCGAAGATGACGAATTCCGCGCGGCCGAAACTGCGGGCGGCTACGCCAAGGAAATGTCGAAAGAGTACCAGGCCAAGCAGGCGGCGCTCGTCGCCGAGCATCTCAAGAAGCAGGACCTGGTGATCACCACGGCGCTCATTCCAGGCCGCCCGGCACCGCAGTTGGTTTCCGCTGCGATGGTCTCGTCCATGCGCCCTGGGTCTGTGATTGTCGATCTCGCGGTGGAGCGCGGCGGCAACGTCGAAGGCGTCAAAGCCGACACCGTAGCCGATGTCGGCGGCGTGAAGATTATCGGCTACAGCAATGTACCGGGGCGGATCGCCGCCACCGCGTCGAGCCTTTACGCCAAAAACCTGCTCGCGTTCCTCGACGTGCTGATCGACAAAAAGACCAAGTCGCTCGCGGTCAACTGGGACGACGAAATCGTCAAAGCGACCGCACTAACCCGCGAGGGCGCGATCGTTCATCCGAACTTCAAGCCCAAGAGCGCCGCGTAAATGCGGGCGTCGGAAAATCTGCCAGGAAGAGGCGTGCCATGGTGACCCTCTCGGTCCTCGCCCAGCTCGACATCATTTCCATCGCCCAAGGCGGCGCTCATGCCGCGAGCGAGGTCGTCGATCCGTTTGTCTTCCGCCTGTCCATTTTCGTGCTCGCGGTGTTCGTCGGCTATTACGTCGTCTGGTCGGTGACGCCGGCGCTGCACACGCCGCTGATGTCGGTGACCAACGCGATTTCGTCGGTCATCGTCGTCGGCGCACTGCTTGCGGTCGGTGTCGCGCTCGTCGCCGACGATACCGGACCGATCTGGGCGCGCGCCTTCGGCTTCGTCGCTCTCGTCTTCGCTTGCGTCAACATTTTCGGCGGCTTTCTCGTGACCCAGCGCATGCTCGCCATGTTCCAACGGAAACCGAAATAACATGAGCGCCAATCTCGCCGCGCTGGCTTATCTGATCGCGGGCGTCCTCTTTATTCTGGCGCTGCGTGGATTGTCCCATCCGGACACCAGCCGCCGCGGCAATCTGTTCGGCATGATCGGCATGCTGATCGCGGTGGCGACCACGCTTGCCGCTCATCCGCCGGCTGGACTCGGCGCGTGGGGGCTCGTGCTGCTGGCCGTGGTGCTTGGCGGCGGCATCGGCGCGGTGATCGCACGGCGCGTGCCGATGACCTCAATGCCGGAACTGGTCGCGGCCTTTCACTCGCTGGTCGGCATGGCGGCGGTCCTGGTCGCGGCCGGTGCGCTGTATGCGCCTGCGGCGTTCGGCATTGGCTCCGAGCACGCCATTCACGGCCAAAGCCTGATCGAAATGTCACTTGGCGTCGCCATCGGCGCGATCACTTTTACCGGCTCGGTGATTGCGTTCCTGAAACTGTCCGGCCGCATGAGCGGCAAGCCGATCGTGCTGCCCGGCCGGCATGTCATCAATATCGCGCTGGCGGTCGCACTGGTCGCGCTGATCGTCTGGTTCTTCCTGGCGCAGCAGTATCTCGCCTTCTGGCTGATTGTCGCGGTGTCGTTCTTGCTCGGCATTTTGATCATCATTCCGATCGGCGGCGCCGACATGCCGGTCGTGATCTCGATGCTCAATTCTTATTCGGGCTGGGCCGCCGCTGGCATCGGCTTCACGCTGGGTAATTCGGCTTTGATCATTACCGGCGCGCTGGTCGGTTCGTCCGGCGCGATCCTTTCCTACATCATGTGCAAGGGGATGAACCGCTCGTTCATCTCGGTCATTCTCGGCGGCTTCGGCGGCGAGGTTGCCGGTCCCAGCTCAGAAAGCGAGCACCGTCCCGTCAAGCTCGGCTCGGCCGAGGATGCGGCTTACCTTTTGAAGAACTCCTCGCGCGTCATCATCGTGCCGGGCTACGGCATGGCGGTGGCGCAGGCGCAACATGCACTTCGTGAGATGGGTGACAAGCTCAAGGCCGCGGGCGTCGACGTCAGCTACGCTATTCACCCCGTCGCCGGCCGCATGCCCGGGCACATGAACGTGCTGCTTGCCGAAGCCAACGTGCCCTATGACGAGGTATTTGAACTCGAGAACATCAATTCGGAATTCGCGCAAGCCGACGTCGCTTACGTCATCGGGGCGAACGACGTGACCAATCCGGCCGCCGAGGACGATCCGAAATCGCCGATTTACGGCATGCCGGTGCTGCAAGTTTGGAAGGCAGGCACGGTGATGTTCAACAAACGCTCGCTGGCCTCCGGCTATGCCGGAATCGACAATCCGCTGTTCTATCGCGACAATACCATGATGCTTCTCGGCGACGCCAAGAAGATGACGGAAGAAATCGCCAAAGCGATCTAAACGCGGTTGCACAATGGCGAGCGCAGCCTGATCTAACCGCTGATGAACGCTGCTCCCTCACCGCCCCGGCCGCCGTCACGGCGTCCCGGCGCGCCCTCTTCTGCCGGGCGGCCAACCCGCTGGATGATGCGCCTCATCGCTATTCCGGTACTGGCGGTGGCGGGAGTCCTGATCTATCGCGGGGTGCAGGACCGCTTCGTGCTACCCGAGTGCGACTCAAGCCGCGCCACGGACACGTTGGCGAGTCTCCTTAAGGGGCTTGATTCCGCGCCGCTGCGCTACGAGCCGATCAAGACCATTTCCAAGACCGACAAAGAAGTGGTGTGCAATGCGGCGCTGCCGCTTTCGGACGGCGCGACGCTGAACATCGATTATCGTTTCTTTTGGCAGGGCAGCGCGGCGCAGATGAAATACTCGATCTCGCGCAAGGAGCCGAAGGCGTCGGGGGAAAGCGTGCCGCACTCGGAATAAACCGGGCGGCCTCAAACCGAATTGAATGTCACCGACAATCCGTCGCGTGGAAACGGAATCGGCCACATCCGCCACTCAGGCCGATAATCCGGCGCGACGGAGACGCGGACATTGCCGAGAAAGTGCCAACTAAAGCACTTCGCCTGCATGTAAGCGAAGTTCAGCCCCAAGCACATGTGCGCGCCGCCACCGAACGGCACGTGGGCGAATTTGTGCCGCCCGCGCGAAGCCTCAATCTCAAAGCGTCGCGGATCGTATCGGTCCGGCTCCGGCCAAATATCCGGCATGAAATGCGTAAAGAGCGGATTGACGTTGATGCCGGTGCCCGCGGGGATGCGATAGCCGGCAAATTCAAAATCGCGTGTCGCGCGGCGCGGCATGGAAGGCACCGGCGGCGCCATCCGCATCGCCTCTTTAAAGGCCATTTCCACGAGCGGGAGATCGTCGAGGCGATCGAACCGCAGCGGCTCCCCCGCCGTGAGGCCGAGACCGCAGACTTCAGCGCGCACTCTTTCCTGCCAGTCCGGATTTGCCGCCAGGCGGTAGACCAGCGAAGTGAACGAGGAGGTCAGCGTGTCGTGCGCAGCCAACATGAGAAAGATCATGTGGTTGACAATGTCGGCGTTCGACAGCAGCGACCCGTCATCCCAGGTGGCGCGGCACAGGTGCGAAAACAGATCGTCGCCGCCGCGCTCACGACGGAGCGGAATTTGCCGATTGAAATATTCGACCAGTTGCGTCCGGCCCTGCATGCCGCGGCGCATAGGCGTGCCGGGCAGCGGCACGCGAATGACCGCGACCGAAGCCGCCAGCATGGCAATGAACGCCTGCTTGATCGTTTCCAGCTCGGCGCCAAGTTCCCCGCCGAGGAACGAGGTCGCCGCCAGGTCAAGGGTCAATTGTTTGATCAGAGGGTAAAACTTGACTTCCCGCCCGCGCGGCCATTGCGCGATGCCGCGCGCAATCCCGGCGTTGAGCTCGGCCAGATAGGACTGCATGGGGCCGGACTTAAAGGCGACGGAAAGCGCACGCCGATGCAGGCGATGCTCGTCAAAATCAAGGAGCATCAACCCACGCGGAAACAGCCGGCCGAGGATGACGTCCCAGCCGAGGCCGGACGAGAAAATCTTTTGCGGATCGAGCAAAACGAACTCGTTGGCCTCCGGACCAAGCAGCGAAACGTTGCTCTGGCCGAAGGCGCGGCTGCGATAGACCAAGCCGTAACGTTTCGCCCGCCGCTCAACGAAGCCTTTCGGGTCAGCAAGAAGCGGCAGGGTGTAGCCGAGAATGGGCCAACCATCTTCGCCGGGAATATGCGAGAGCGCGCGGGCGGAGGTGGGCGCCAGCGGCGTCTCACGCACCGGTGCGCTGGCCTGACCGAGAGCCTGTACCGACATGGCATTCTCCTGCACTTGGAGCATCGACAAAATACAAGCAATCGCTCACAATAAAAACTCGCATTGCCCGAGCGCGATCATGGCCCGTAAGCCGGCAACAAATCCAAGAAAATCAGCGTCGCAAGCGCGATCGCGCCAAACTGTTGAAGCGCTCCTCGAAGCTACTGCTCGCGTTTTGATAAAGGAAGGCTACGACAAAACAAGCACCAACAAGATCGCTGCCGTGGCTGGGGTCAGCATCGGCTCGCTCTACCAGTATTTCCCGACCAAGGAGGCGCTGGTCGCGGCCGTCATCGACCTTCATATGCACGAGATGTTCGGGCTGGTCCGCGATGCGCTGGTCAAGGTGACGACCCGCCCCATCGAAGTCGCGGCGCGCGAACTGGTTTCGGTCATGATCGAGGCCCACCGCGTCAATCCAAAACTGCACCGTATCCTGGTCGAGCAGACGCCGCGGACCGGTCAGCTCGAAAATGTCGAGGCCGTCGAACGCGAGGCTTACGGGCTTGTTCGCGCTTACCTCGAGGCGCATCGAGACGAGCTCGATGTTGCCGATACGAATCTCGCTGCATTCGTGTGTGTAACGGCAGTTGAAGCGCTCACCCATGCGGCCGTCGTGCGCCCGCCAGAAAGACTTAGCGACGAGCAAGCGACGAAGCTTGTCGACGATGTGACCCGCCTCGTGGTCCGATATCTGCAAAAGTGCCAAAGAGCGGGCGCGGGCGCCGGCGCAAGCGCGCCTGACCAAGAACCGGCTTAAGCGCGATAGGCGGCGAGAAAAGCGCGGACCGCAACGCCAACGTTTCGTTCGATCTGCTCCAGGTTCGGCGCCGGCGCGAAGTTGAAGACGATCGGCTTGAACAGAGCGGCGTGGGTCGCTTCCATGAATTGCGCGGCTGCAATGCCGATGTCGTCTATCTGAAGAATCCGCGCATCGACCTGCGCGGTAAAGTATTCGGCAAGCCGCGCAATTCCGCGCGCTGGTCCGCTCTCATAAAACTTGCGGCCGACCTCCGGCATGCGATCTGCGATGGCAATGACAGTGCGGATCGCCTGCGCCTTTTCCGGCCGGCACAGAAATTTGACGTAGGCCACTCCCAGCCGCGTCAGAACGGCTTCGACATCGTGATCGTTGGGATCGAGATCGAAAATGCCCTCGGCCTGGGCATCGCACTCTTGCTCGACAATAGCCTCGAACAATTCCTCCTTGTGTTTGAAATACACATAGAGCGTGCCCTTCGAGACGCCGGCCGCACGGGCGATGTCGTTCATGCTCGCCGCGTCAAAACCCTTAGCCAGGAATACGGCGCGGGCGCCTTCGATGATCTGACGCCGCTTGGCGCTTTCGTCATCCGCCGGAGTGGCTTCGGGCCGTTCGAGTGTGGCTAAAGCTGTCATTTTCGGTCCTCCCGGGCGCACATCGCGTAGGCCTTGCTCCCTAACGCCCAGTATTCATTCGGCAAATCGTTGACGTAGATATATATTGACCGAACGGTTCGGTCAATATTGACTTCCGCGTTTTACCTACTTATTGATGACCGAACGGTTCGGTCAGTTAACAGACCTCATAGGAGTGCGACATGTATCGCAACCGCGCCGAGGCGACGTCTTCCTTCCAGATTGTGCCAGCCGGTGAATCCCCAAATTCGGCGGCCGAAGCCGGCGACACGGCGCCGCGGCCGCCATTGGCAGAAGCGCCGCTCCAACCCGTTCCGGTAAAGGCCGCCCCCACGGCGATGCACGCCCGCAGAGCGCCGCGCAAGCGATCCCGCCGCCTGGTGCTCAGCACCGTCGCGCTGTTGGCCATCGGTGTCGCCGGTTACTTCGGCTACGAGTATTGGACGGTGGGGCGGTTCACGGTCTCGACCGATGACGCCTACGTGCAAGCCTACAACACGACACTTGCGGCTAAGGTCTCCGGTTATCTCGCCAGCGTTCCGGTGACCGACAACATGCAAGTTCATGCAGGCGACGTGATTGCCACCATCGATGACGGCGACTATCGGCTCGCGGTCGACTCGGCGCGCGAGAAAGTCGCCACCCAGCAGGCGACGATTGCGCGGATGGGCCACCAGATCGAGGCGCAAGAGGCGGCGGTCACCCAAGCCAAAGCCCAACTCGTCTCCGCGCAAGCCGCGCAGACGCGCACCCAGCTCGAGCTCGACCGACAGATCGCGCTGGTCGCGCGCGATGCTTCGAGCCGGCAGCTTCTGGAACAGGCGCAGGCCAACCGCGATCAGGCCGTCGCCGGCGTGCAAGGCGCGCAGGCCGCGATCGAATCGGCCGCTGCCAACGTTGACGTGCTCAAGGGCCAGCAACAGGAAGCGATCAGCACGCTCAACGAACTCAAGACCGCGCTTGCCAAGGCCGAGCGGGATTTGTCCTTCACCGTCATCCGCGCGCCGATTGACGGCGTCATCGGCAATCGCGCCATACAGACCGGCGACTTCGTGCAGACCGGGCAGCGAGTCGCGAGCCTCGTGCCGCTTGACGACGTTTTTATCAACGCCAATTTCAAGGAGACGCAGCTCGCGCGGCTTCGCCCCGGCCAGACGGTGTCGATTGCGGTTGACGCGCTGCCCGAACACTCCATCGAGGGCACGATCGAAAGCTTTTCGCCGGCGTCCGGTGCCGTGTTCTCTTTGCTGCCGCCCGACAACGCCACCGGCAACTTCACCAAGATCGTGCAGCGATTGCCGGTGCGCATCCACGTGCCGCCCGCCGTCGCCCGCGAGGGGCTGTTGCGACCGGGAATGTCGGTGGTGGTGAGCGTTAACACCAAGGCAAATAAAGCCGACGCCTCGCAAACGCACAGCGCAGCGCGCTAAAAACACGAGGCCGGTCATGGCCCAGGCCACTACATTTACCCCGGCAATTGCGGCCGCCCTCCCCGCCCAAACCGAGCGCGTCGATCCGCTCCGCCTGCTCGCCTTCCTCGCCATGTGCTTCGGCATGTTCATGGCGTTCCTCGATATTCAGGTCGTGTCGGCGTCGCTGTCGGAAATTCAGGCCGGGCTTGCGGCCTCGAGCGACGAGATCACCTGGGTGCAGACCTCGTATTTGATGGCCGAGGTGGTGGCCATTCCGCTGTCCGGCTTTCTGGCCCGCGCGCTGGGCACGCGCATCATGTTCGCAACCGCCGCCGCCGGCTTCACCATCGCGAGCCTGATGTGCGGGCTGTCGTCGTCGATGGGCGAAATGATCGTGTGGCGCGCGCTACAGGGCTTTATCGGCGGCGGCATGGTGCCGACGGTGTTCGCGTCGGCCTACGCCATATTCCCACGCTCCAAGCAGCCGGTGATTACGCCGCTGATCGGGCTGGTCGCGACGCTTGCGCCCACCATTGGCCCGACGGTCGGCGGCTATCTGACCGACATGCTGTCATGGCACTGGCTGTTCTTCATCAACATTGTCCCCGGCATTGCGGTGACACTCGCCGCGGCTACGCTGATCGATTTTGACAAGCCGAATTGGTCGCTGTTCGAGCGCTTCGACATTCTCGGGCTGATTTTGATGGCGCTGTTTCTCGGCGCGCTCGAATACGTGCTCGAGGACGGTCCGCGTTACGATTGGTTCGAGGATTCCACCATCGCATTCGCCGCGGTCGTCTCCGCGAGTGCGGCGGTTTTGTTCTTCATGCGCGTGCTGACGGCCGGCCAGCCGATTGTCGACCTGCGCGCCTTCACCGACCGCAATTTCGCGCTCGGCAGCATGTTTTCGTTCGTGCTCGGCATCGGCCTTTACGGCCTGACTTACCTCTATCCGGTGTTTCTTGGCCAAATCCGCGGCTTCAACGCGCTGCTGATCGGCCAGACCTTGTTCGTGTCCGGCGCCACCATGTTCCTGACCGCGCCGATTGTCGGCCGGCTGATGACCAAACTCGATCCGCGCCTGATGCTGGCGTTCGGATTCACCATCGTGGCGATCAGCAATTGGCAGGCCACCTACATCACCAGCAACTGGGACTTCGGTGAACTTTTCATTCCTCAGGTGCTGCGCGGTTTCGGCATGATGTTCGCGATCGTGCCGATCACCAGCATCTCGCTCGGCACGCTGAAACCGGAAATGCTCAAGAACGGCTCCGGGTTGTTCAACCTGATGCGCAACCTCGGCGGCGCGGTCGGACTCGCGGGGCTGAACACCGTGCTCGACAAGCGCATCGACCTGCATCTGGCACGGCTGCACGATTCCATCACCTGGTCGCGCCAGCCGGTCGTCGAGGCGCTGCACAATTTCGCCGCACGCATGCCCGGCTCCGACGCACAGAACATGGCGCTGAAATATCTTTTCATGTTCACCCGTCAGCAGGGCATCGTCATGGCCTTTGCCGACGTGTTCCTGCTGCTTGGTCTACTTTTCCTCGTATTTGCGCCGCTCGTCTGGTTCATGCGCCGTCCGCCGCCGGTGACCGGCCCGGCACCCGACGCGCACTAGCCCGACTGAAGCGTCTCGTAGGAGGTCCCCATGCCGACCATCGCGCTGTTCGGAATAAATATCGCCTTCGCTTTTACCGCCTGGGCCGTGGTCACGGCGCTGTATATCTGGCCGCAACTGCGTACGCGCCCGCGCATCGAGGCGTTGCGCCCGCTGCTGGTCCTGAACGCCTTTCGGTTTGGCGGATTGGCATTCCTGGTGCCCGGCGTCGTCTCGCCGGATTTGCCAATCGCATTCGCGCGCGACGCCGCTTTCGGGGACATTATTGCGGCGATTCTGGCTTTGCTTTCACTCGCTACACTGCACAGCAGAGTGGGCATCTTCCTGGTTTGGGTGTTCAACGTCTGGGGCACCCTTGACCTGCTCAACGCCTTTTATCAGGGCAACGCTGCCGGATTGCAGCCGGGTCAACTCGGCGCCGCTTATTTCATTCCAACCGCGTTCGTTCCGCTACTGCTCATCACGCATGGGCTTATATTCGCGATCTTGCTGCAACGCGGCCGCGCACCGAGCCGCGCCCCAGCACGGGCAACAGCGAGTCTCGCTGCGTGACTGAGTTCGTTGCTATCGCGAGTTGACCGCCAGCGGCCCATATCCGCCCGCGGTCGGCGTCTGGATAATGATCGCCTCGCCGGCATCGATGATCGTCGCGTCGCAGCCGTCGAGCGTTTCCACACGGCCATTCTGCCGGCGGACGGAGTTTTCACCGACCTGCCCGTCGCCACCGCCGGCAAGCCCGAACGGCGGAACGCGCCGGTGGCCGGACAGGATGGTGCATTCCATTCTTTCCAGGAAGCGGATGGTGCGGACGATGCCATCGCCGGCATTCCAGCGGCCGCGGCCACCCGATTCTTTGCGGATGTGAAAATCCTCAAGCAGGACCGGATAGCGGAATTCGAGAATTTCAGGATCGGTCAGCCGCGTATTGGTCATGTGGGTGTGCACGGCGTCGGTACCGGGAAAGCCGGGACCGGCTGGAGAGCCCGAGCAAATCGTCTCGTAATACTGATAGCGGGCATTGCCGAAATTGAGATTGTTCATGGTGCCTTGCGCCGCCGCCATGGCGCCGAGCGCCCCGAACAGGCAATTGGTCACTTCCTGCGACGTCTCGACGTTGCCAGCGACCACCGCGGCCGGAAATTCCGGCGACAGCAGCGACTTCTTCGGAATGATAATGCGGATCGGCCGCAGGCAGCCGGCATTCATCGGAATGTCGTCGTCGACCATGACGCGAAAGACGTAGAGCACTGCGGCGCGTGCCACCGGTTCGGGGGCGTTGAAATTGTCCGGCTGCTGCGGGCTCGTGCCGGTGAAGTCGACGGTGGCTTCACGTTTTTTGCGATCCACGCCGATACGCACGTTAATGGTGGCGCCGCGATCCGTTTCGATTTTGAACGCGCTGTCGTGGAGCTTGCCGATGACGCGGCGCACGCTTTCCGCCGCGTTATCCTGGACGTGCCGCATATAGGCATGCACCACCGGCAGTGTGAAATGCGCAACCATCTTGCGCAATTCCTGTACGCCCTTCTCGTTGGCGGCGATTTGCGCTTTCAGATCGTTGACATTCTGCAAAGGATTGCGGGCCGGATACTTGCCGCTCTCGAGCAGCACGTAAGTTTCTTTCTCACGCAGCCGACCGCGATCGACGAGCTTGAAGTTGTCGATGTAAATGCCTTCTTGCTCGATCGAAGTTGCATTTGGCGACATCGATCCCGGCGAAATGCCGCCAATGTCGGCGTGATGGCCGCGCGAAGCGACCCAGAACAATATCTTCCCGCGGCTCGAATACCGGCGTGCAGACAGTGATATCAGGCAGATGCGTGCCGCCGTTATAGGGGGCGTTGATGGCGTAAACGTCGCCGGCGCGGACTTTGCCGCGGTTCATGCGGATCACCGTCTCGACCGCGCGATCCATTGAGCCGAGATGCACCGGCATATGCGGTGCATTGGCAACGAGCGAACCCGAGCCATCGAACACCGCGCAGGAGAAATCGAGCCGCTCCTTGATGTTGACCGAGTAAGCGGTGTTTTGCAGCGCCACCCCCATCTGCTCGGCAATCGACATGAACAAATTGTTGAACACTTCGAGCATCACGGGATCGGCGCGCGTGCCAATAGCGTGAGCGCGTTTGCGTTTTTGCACGCGTCGCAGCACCAAATGATTCTTCGCCGTCAGTTCGGCCCGCCAACCGTGCTCGACCACCACCGTCTGATGAGGCTCGATGATGACGGCCGGACCTTTGACCTTGTGGCCGGGCAAGAGCGTCTCGCGCGTGTACACAACGGCGCGGTGCCATTTGCCGCCCGAGAAAAACTTCGTGCGCCGCGCCGGTTTTGGCGGTTTGGCACGCGTTACTTTTAGCGACCTTTCCTTGAACGTCGCGCCGGCGCCGACCGCCTCGACCGATATTGCCTCGATCACCAGGTTCTTGCTGCCGTCGATGAAGCCGAAACGCGCCTTATGGGCGCGTTCGAACGCGGCTTTCATTTTCGTGACGGAGACAAGAGCCACTCGCGCCGCCTGCCGCTTCGCCTTTTGCGAGGGAAGTGGAATTTTTGCCGTGCCCGCGCCAACGATCAGCGCAGTGTCGGTGCCTGCGTAGCGGATATGCGCGCGAACGTGAGCTTTGATTTTGTCCGGTGCAACGCCCTGGTTGGTCACTTCGGCGATCACGTCCTTCGCGAGCCTGCCGGCTACGCGTTCCAGCACCCCGCGTGCTTTGTCGCCGAACGGCTCCTCGATGGCCTGCTGGCGGACGCTGCGGATATCGGCAAGCCCCATCCCGTAGGCGGAAAGGAGCGACGAATAGGGGTGAATGAGCACACTGGTGACGCCAAGCGCATCGGCGACCAAACAGGCGTGCTGGCCACCGGCCCCACCGAAGCAGTTGAGCGTGTAGCGGGTGACGTCGTACCCGCGCTGCACCGAGATTTTCTTGATCGCGTTCGCCATGTTTTCGACGGCGATGGTGATGAAGCCGTCGGCTACCTGTTCCGGCGAGCGGCCGTCGCCGATCTCCTTGGCCAAAGCCGCGAATCCCTCTCGTACCGTTTCGGCATCAATCGGCGCGTCCTGCTGCGGACCAAAGATTTTCGGAAAGAAGTCGGGGATGAGCTTGCCGACCATGACGTTGGCGTCGGTCACCGCAAGCGGACCGCCGCGCCGATAGCATTTCGGTCCGGGATCCGCGCCGGCGGAATCAGGCCCGACACGGAGACGCGCACCGTCGAAATGCAGGACCGACCCGCCCCCTGCGGCTACGGTGTGGATCAGCATCATCGGCGCGCGCATGCGCACGCCGGCAACCTCCGTCTCGAAGGCGCGCTCGTATTCGCCGGCAAAGTGCGAGACATCGGTGGATGTGCCGCCCATGTCGAAGCCGATGAGCTGGCGAAAACCCGCCTGGCGCCCGGTCGCCGCCATGCCGACGACACCGCCGGCAGGACCGGAAAGGATGGCGTCCTTGCCGCGAAACAATCGCGCCGCGGTCAACCCGCCGGACGACATCATGAACATCAGACGCGGCTCAGCGTCAGCGCTGGCAGTTACACCGCCGCTCGGTGCATTTAGCTCGCCGGCCACCTGGGCGACGTAGCGCCGCAGAATCGGTGAGAGATACGCGTCAACAACGGTGGTATCGCCGCGGCCGACGAGTTTGATAAGCGGCGAGACTTCGTGGCTTGCCGAAACCTGCGCAAATCCAAGCTCGCGCGCCAGCGCCGCTACCGCACGCTCGTGGTCGGCGTAGCGGTAGGCGTGCATGAACACCACCGCGACGGCCCGAATGCCGTCGGCGAGTGCGCGGCGGAGCTCAGACCGGACGGCGTCGAGGTTGGGCGTGCGCTCAATCGTGCCGTCGGCGCGCACCCGCTCGTCCACCTCGACGACGCGCTCAAAGAGCATGTCCGGCTTGACGATGTGGCGGGCGAATATTTTCGGCCGCGCCTGGTAGCCAATGCGTAGCGCGTCGGCAAAGCCTCTGGTGGTGAGTAGCAGCGCGCGCTCGCCCTTGCGCTCAAGAAGTGCGTTGGTGGCGATGGTCGTCCCCATTTTGACGGCGCCGATTTGCTCCGGTGGGAGCGGCGCTTCGGGCGAAAGGCCAAGAAGGCGACGGATGCCGGCAACCGCCGCATCCGCATACAACTCCGGATTTTCCGAGAGCAGTTTATAGGTGACGAGTTTGCCGTCCGGCCGCCGGCCGATCACGTCGGTGAAAGTACCGCCGCGGTCGATCCAAAAATCCCATTTCTCCCGCATGCGTCATTTATAGGGAATAATCGGCAAAGCGAAGCGGCCAAAGTTTTTTGCGCCCGTCCTCGAACGCCGACTACGGGTGTTTATTTGTCGCGGGCCAGTAAATCGGCGATGGTCCTGATTTCGTTGCGGGCATATTTCGGCAACCCGCCGCTGATCGAATCCCCGGAGTTGAATGAGGATTCGCCCATCAGCACTTGCGCGGGGACGAGGTTACGCAGCACCGGGACGTTCTCGTATTCCTTTTTCTTGTCGAGCACGCTCTCGTCGATGGCGAGCGCCACGAAGGCGGTGACCACGGTCTTGTTGGGATCGGCGGGATGAGGCTGGAACACCGCGAAGAGCTTTCCGAACTTCATGATCTGATTGACGTAAAAAATGTTCTGTTCGAGCACGCCGGCCACCGGCGCATCAATGCCGGTGAGCTGCTTCACGCCATCCTGGTCGAGATCGGCGGCCCCAAGAGGCGACAGCTCGCTCTGAAAATCGATGTGGTCGGAAACCTTCTTGGCGGAATCGCGCAACTTGTTCACCAGCAGGATGCCGATCGGAATCCTGCCTTCGAGCTTGTAACTCGATTGGATGCAGATCAGCGGCGTGCGGCCCGTGCACCATTTGCGTTGCGGGTTATCATTGCCCGTACCCTGCGGGTCGGTGAATTTTTCGATATCGCCGGCGTCAATCAAAGTGTGTTTGATGGCTGGGTCGATTTTTTGCACAAACGCGAGCGTCACGTAGCGTGAAAGATCGAGCGTGCCAGGCGCGCGATCGAGAATGAAACGCGCCTGCGCGATGTACATGACGAGCTTCTCGGCAACCGGGCCGGCCGGATGGTTGGCCGTAGCCGCCTTGGTGATTGTCGGCTCGGTGTAGCTCGGGAACAGCGAAAGAAATTTCTTTTGAACGGGGTTTGTCTGCGTCCACTCGGCAAACGCAATAAGATTGTCCGTAGCGCCCGTATCACCCCGGAGGTCGTTGAACAGGATGGTATCCGGCTTGATCTGCGCCAAATTTCCATTCCCTGATCGAGCGTGAATCTTCGATGCGGAAATCCTGCGCGCCCGCGAAGGACAACGACCCCAGCAGGCCGGCAAGCACGATCGCAGACCGTATCCACATTTTCATTGTTGGCCGCGTGAGGTTCAGTTCGCCCGTCCGTCCCAGAAAAACGAGCCGAACAGGCCGCGTGCCATCGGCTGCTGCCCTTGCGGCCCTCTCGGTCCCTGGCCGGCATAATACGGCTGCGGGCCTTGCCCGCGATAACCAGATTGCGGGCCCTGACCGGGATAGAAGGAACGTCCATTGAAGACGCCTTCCTCTTCTCGCGGCGCGCTCGCCCAGTAGCCTTGGCTGCTGGGCTGCGCTCCAATCGGACCGCCCGAGGTGGAGGCGGAGGCCGAAGCCTCATCTTGCGGGATGAGTTGGTACTGCGTTTCGTTGAAGCGGCCGTCGGCGCCAAGCCGGAAATGTTCGATGAAATTGCCCTGTCCGCCGCCGGTAATGCGATTGCCGGATGCGTAATCGATCGGCAAGTCGATGAGATGTAGTTGAGCCTCGTGTGAGGGCCCGTTGAGTGGCGCCTTCGGCGCGATTCCGTCGGCCCAGATCGTTTGAAGAATAGGTTCGAAGATCGGCAATGCCACCCGGGCTCCGGTCGCGTTCGTGCCAAGCGAGCGGCGCTTTCCGTCGCCGTTGTCGTAGCCGACCCACACCGCAATGGTCACGTCGTTGGTGAAACCGATGAACCAGCCGTCGACGGCATCCTCGGTCGTGCCGGTCTTACCCGCAACATACGGCGAGAGCGCGCCGATGGCCCGGGCGGTTCCGCGCGCAACCACGCCCTGCAAAATGGTCTTGAGCTGATAGAACGACGTGCGATCGGCAGCGCCGATGTAAGGCAGCGGGGTCTTGGGATATTCATAAACGGTGCGGCCGCCGACTTCGATGGAGTCGATGCCGTGCGGCTCCGGCCGGGCGCCCTCGTTGGCGACGGCGGCGTAAAACGCCGCGAGATTGATCATGTGCACCGGCTGCGCGCCGAGCACGAAGGGATAGTAACGAATGCAGTCGGGGTAGATTTTCGCCGAGACCGCGGTGGCGCAGACATCATCGAGGCTTTGCACCGGATCGCGGTCGATGCCGCCCTCGAGCAAATGAGCCGTCACCATATTGACGGAGTTCTCCAGCCCACGCCGCATAGTGTAAAGGCCGCCGGAACTATTATCGGCGTTGCGCGGCGTCCAAAAATCTTCAGGCCGCGCGTAGCCGCCCTGTTCGCGGGCGATGACATAGCGGCCGCCGGCGCCGATCGGCGGCAGCGTAATCTGGTCGTCCGGCACCAACGTGTTCGGCTGCAAACCTTTCTGCAGCGCCGTGAGATAGGTCAGCGGCTTCATCGCCGAACCCGGTTGACGCTCGGTCTGCACCGCGCGGTTGAGCTGGCTCAGCGGATAGGAGAAGCTTCCCGCCATGGCGAGAATACGCCCGGTCTTGTTCTCAAGGACGAGCGCTGCACCTTGCACGGTCGGACGCACGCGCAATTGCGCCTGACCGCCCAGGCTTTTGCCCTTTGCCGACTTGTTTTCGACGACGTGAACGTAAATGACGTCGTAAAGGCTAAGCTTCCGCCAAATCTGCCCGAACGCGCCGGTCAGCGGCAGCACACGGCCATCGGCAAGGCCGACCTTAATAAGCCCGTCGCCGCGTTTTCCGCCGCCTTTATCCAGGACCACGGCCGCGTCCCAATGGACGTCATAAAGCGGCAGATGAAGTGCCGTCAGTGCTTGTTGCCACGCCGGCATTGTACTTGCCGGTGAACTTGAAGCCGACGAACCCGCAGCCGGCGCGCCCGGAGTCGGCGAACCTGAAGAGGACGCAGCGCCTTGCCGTCCCCCGCCCAGCTTTTGCACCGCGTCGGCGATATTGGTTTCAGCGCCACGGAATTGAGCCCGACCGGCCGACAATTCGTAATGCGCCAGCCCTTCCTGCAACGCGACCTCGGTCTCGCGCTGCAACTTGGCGTCGATGGTGGAGTGCACCGTGTACGGTTCGGCGGTCAGGTTGGCGACACCGTCGGCTTTTGCTTCGCGGCCGAGAAAATCGACAAAATGAAAGCCGCTGTCGCGATGCGGCCGCTCGAATGCGACGAGCTTCGGCGGGTTTGCCAGCGCCTGGTCCTTCTGCTCGGCGGTGATGGCGCCGTCCTCCTGCATCCGCCCAAGCACGTAGGTCAGCCGCTCGTTGGCCCGATCCGGATGCCGATCCGGATTGAAGTAGCTCGGTCCCTTGAGCAGACCGGCCAGCAAAGCGCCCTCAGCTATCGATAGGTTTCTCGCCGGTTTGCCGAAATAGCTGCGCGCCGCCATCTCGACGCCCCAGGAGCCGCGGCCGAGATAGGCGGAGTTCAGGTAGAGCTCGAGAATTTCCTGCTTGCTCAGCGTATTTTCGACCCGCGAGGCCACGATCATTTCGCGGATTTTGCGCTCGTAGGTCACGTCGTCGCCAACCAGGAGGTTTTTGACGACCTGCTGCGTAATGGTCGAGCCGCCTTGCGGGCGCCCCGGACCGCCCAAGTTGCCAATGAAGGCGCGGATGATGCCGCGTTCGTCCACGCCATGATGCTGGAAAAATCGCCGGTCTTCGGCGGCGACGAAGGCCTTCTGGACGTTTTCGGGAATATCGGCGAGCGAAACCCAAACGCGCCGGTTGCTGGGCGCGAACAGCTCGGCAAATTTTGCGCCCTTGCCGTCGAGCACCACGCTCATGCTCGGCAGCTTTCTTCCCTTCAGCGGCGTCTGGTCGGGAAGGTCGGTCGCCGCGCCGTTGAAGAATTCGATGACCTGGCCCATGTCGACAACCGGATTATCGACGGTCTCGTTCTTGCAGAATTGCCGGTAGGCGGTGTTGAGGTCGGCGAAATTGATACCGTGAAACGCCTTGGCGCTGGCACCCAGCGCCTTGGGGTCGTCGAGCGCGGTCGAAATCAAATCGTCGAGGTTGATGGACTCGATATCGAACGCCGCGCGCATGTGCGCGCAGCCGTTGCGCAAAATCTGCACGACCTCGTCGCGATCCTGCGCCGGGTCAAAATGCGTTTTTACCGCCTGCGGCTGGGTCATGACCTCACTGAGAGCCAGCGCAGTCGCAAATATTTTAACCAGAAGGATGTCCATGTGGGACGCGAGGCAACCGTTTTTGAAGAGCGTTACAAGCCGAAACGCGGAGTATAGCTATCCGATCCTTACAAAAAGACTTTTTTACGAATCTTGCACATGTCCGCGTTGCGCTTCGATGACGCAATTCCCTATCACTCCATCGTGAGCCGCCGCCAGCCTTCGATATCCTATTGACCGGGAAACTCAAAAGCGCCGCTTCCGCGATGATGCCGTTTCGTCACCTCTTTCTCGCCGCTAATCCCGCGAAATGGCCCTTGCGCTGCAGCCACGCCAGAAGCACCAGCGCCGGCAGGCCACAGAGCGCGCAAACCACGAAAAACCAGGCCCATCCGACCGCATGCGCGACGTATCCGGTGCCGAGCGCAAAGACGTTGCGACCAAGCGCGGCAAGCGCGGTCAGCAGCGCATATTGCGTGGCCGTATAGAGCGGATTGTTACATAGCGCCGACAGGTAGGCGACGAAGATGACGGTGCCCACCGCGTCGGTGAAAAATTCAATGGTCGTCGTGAAGGTCAGCATCGGCACGCTGTTGCCGGCAACGGCCTGCAAGGAAAAGGCGAGGATCATCGCCGTCTGCAAGATGCCCCCGACCCAGAGGCTCGCCGCCAGCGGCAGGGTGCGCGCAACAAGCCCTCCGACAAAACCGCCCAGCACCGCGACAATAAAACCGACGCCATTTCGGATGGCGGCGAGCTGCGGCAGCGAAAATCCGATGTCCAGGACAAACGGCGTCAATAGCGCGAAGGCGAGCGCATCGGCGAGCTTGAACAAGGCAACGAACGCCAAGGCCGCCACTGCAAGATCGCGCGACAGAAAATCGCGAAAACTGTCGAGCGCCGATTGCAGCGCCCGCTTGACCGAGTTGCGGCGCGACGGGAGTGCGTGCTCGGCTTCGGCGGTCGCCGAAGATGCGGGCTCGATCGCAAGCAGCGTGCCCAGCACGCCGACGAGAACAAGCGCGGCCATCACCAGATAACAGCTGGTCCAGGCCACACGATCGCCGAGCGACAATGCGTGAAACGCCGTCACCAGAAGGAGCGCGCCCGCGCCGGAGGTCAGTGCGCCTACTCTGTAGGCGGCGACATACGAAGCCATGCCGGCGGCTTGCTCGTTCTCC
Organism: uncultured Alphaproteobacteria bacterium; assembly: GCA_963753355.1. Taxonomy (GTDB): domain Bacteria; phylum Pseudomonadota; class Alphaproteobacteria; order Rhizobiales; family Xanthobacteraceae; genus BOG-931. Next base: position 157,445 of record CAVWBV010000012.1, on the reverse strand, counting down.
GGCAGGCTCTCAACGCGAAAGGCGTCGACCACGATGTCCTGCGTCGCCGAGGCCGCAGCAACAATGAAAGCCGCGACCGCGACCAGAAAGGCCGAGGCAACCGGATCGCAACACGCAAGCAGCGCAATCGCCGCGATCAGCCAGGCTTGAGATAGCAACAACCAGGCGCGGCGCCGGCCGAACGCTTTCGCGAGGAATGGAACATCGAGTGCGTCGACCAGCGGCGCCCATAAAAATTTGATGTTGTAGGGAATTGCCACCGCCGCGAAAAGGCCGATGGTTTTGACGTCGATGCCGCTCGTCTTCATCCACGCTTGCAAGGTCGCGCCGACGAGCACGATCGGCAGGCCGCTGGAAAAGCCGAGCAGCAATACGACGAGCACCCGCCGCTGCAGATAGACGGCGAGCGCCTCGGTAAAAGAGGGGCGCAAACGGCCTATTCCCCGGCCTCGAGCTTGCGCAGCATCGGCGCGGGGATCACGGCGGCGGAAGCCGCCTCGTCGCTGAACTCGACGTCCTTGATGCGCGTGCCGCGGTTCTCGATCTTCTGCGTGGAAATCAGAATCTGCCGCACATCCTCGCTGGCCTGGCCGAAATGCTGACCAAGCTTGGCGACGCGCTCGCTCATCCGTCTCACGTCATCGACCAAGTACGCGACTTCCGCCTGGATGCGTCCTGCCGCCTCGCGCATACGCGCGTCCTTCTGGATCTGCTGGATGACGTGAATGGCGATCATCAACAGCGACGGCGAAACAATGATGACGTTAGCGCGAAACGCCTTTTGCACGACATCGTCAAAGCCATCGTGCAGTTCCGCATAGACGGATTCCGACGGCACGAACATCAGCGCCAACTCCTGGGTCTCGCCGGGAATGAGATATTTTTGCGCGATGTCGGCGACGTGCTTGCCGATATCGGCGCGCACCCGCGCCGCTGCTTGCCGCCGCGCGTCATCACCCTGGGCGTCGCGGTAAGCGGTAATGGATTCCAGCGGAAACTTTGAATCGATGACCAGCGGGCGCTGGTCCGGCAGGAATACCGCGCAATCCGGCCGCAGCCTGTTGGAAAGCGTATATTGGAATTCGTAGCATTCCTTTGGCAGGCCGTCGCGCACGATCAATTCCATGCGGCCCTGACCGAAGGCGCCGCGCTCCTGCTTATTGGCGAGCACGTTTTGCAGCGAGGTGACTTGGCCGGATAACTCGGTGATGTTCTTCTGCGCGCGATCTATCACCGCGAGCCGTTCGTTGAGCTTTTGCAGATTTTCGGTGGTCGATTGCTTCGTCTTTTCCAGCGAGTTGCCGAGACGATGCGAAACCGAATCCAGCCGCTCGTTGACGCTGTGCGCAAGCTGCGACTGCCCCTTCGCCAGCATTCCGATCATCGCCTCGAGCCGGGATGCAGCATCGGCCTGCATGCGCGTGAGTTCGGCCATCGCGGCCTCTTCGTCACGCCCGCCGCGCCGCGAGCGCCAAAGGAGAACCGCAATGGCGGCGCAAACGACGCAAGCGACGAGAGCTACGGCCAGCGCGGCAATCCAGGCGGTTTCGCTCATGCGTTTGTCTTTACGTGATTCGCGCCGGGAGGAGCGGTGCCGGCCCTCCGGCAATGGAACAAAGCGAGAACACCATAACGCGACTCGCCCGTCCGGCGCAACAGGCCGCGCGCATTGACCGCCGTATTTGCACCGCTTACATCGCGATCATGGCGGTGCGAGAAATCATAAAACTTCCCGACAAACGGCTGCGGCTCGTTTCCGCGCCGGTCAATCGCATCGATGCGGGAGTCCGCGCACTGGTCGAGGATATGTTCGACACCATGTACGCGGCGCCGGGCATTGGGCTTGCCGGAATCCAGATCGGCGTCGCCAAGCGCGTCGTGACCATGGACCTGTCGAAGAAGGAAGAAGAACAACAGCCGCTTGTCCTGATCAATCCCGAAATCACTTGGTCATCGCCGGAAAAATCCACGCACGAGGAAGGCTGCCTGTCGATCCCGGAATTTTACGAGGAGGTCGAGCGGCCGATCACAATCACGGTCAAATACCGAGACCTCGAAGGCAAACAGCGGGAGCTCGAAGCGAGCGGCCTCCTCGCCACATGCATTCAGCACGAGGTCGACCACACCAACGGCGTGCTGTTTATCGATCACATCTCCAAGCTCAAGCGCGACCGCGTCGTCAAGAAATTCATCAAGGCAGCGAAAACGGCAGCGAAGAGCAAAGTGGAGGCGTGATTGCCGCTTCGCCTCGTCTTCATGGGCACGCCGGACTTCGCCGTGCCCGCGCTGCTCGAAATTGTCGGCCGGCACGAAATTGTCGCCGTCTACACACGCGCTCCGCGCCCGGCGGGGCGGGGCATGGCGGCGCAAGAAACTCCGGTCGCACGGGAAGCAGCGCGCTTTAATATTCCGGTCTTCACGCCGAAGACGCTGAAAGATGCAGCGGCCGCGCCCGCAATCGGTGAGCTTGGCGCCGATGCAGCAGTAGTAGTCGCCTATGGGCTTATTCTGCCGAAATCCATCCTCGATGTTTTCCCGCTTGGATGCTTCAACCTGCACGCTTCGCTCTTGCCGCGCTGGCGCGGCGCAGCGCCCATTCAGCGAGCGATCATGGCCGGCGACAAGGAAACCGGCGTGATGGTGATGAAGATGGAGGAAAACCTCGACACCGGACCCATTGCCATGGCGGAGCGTTTGTCGATCGGGCCCGATCTGACCGCGGGCGCACTCCACGATGAACTGGCGCGGCGCGGCGCCAAATTGACCAACGTCGCGCTTGCCGCGCTTGAAAGCGGCACGCTGCAACTGACGCCGCAGGCAAGCGAAGGCGTGACTTACGCCAACAAGATCGAGAAAAGCGAAACCCGCATCGACTGGGCGAGGCCCTGGAACGAAGTGCACAATCACATTCGCGGCCTGTCGCCTTTTCCCGGCGCGTGGTTCGAGGCTGCCGGGGTCGGCCGCGTCAAGGTTTTGCGCACCACCAAGGGCGAAGGCGCGGCGAAGCCTGGCCAAATACTGGACGATCGCCTGACGGTCGCCTGCGGCGGAGGTTCTGTGCGGCTCGTCGAAGTTCAGCGCGCCGGAAAGCAGCCGATGCGCGCGGAAGAATTTTTGCGCGGGACGCCGATCGGACGCGACAGCGTTCTGACCTGAGGCGTCATGCCCCGCTTTAAGCTCATCATCGAATATGACGGCGCGCCCTTTGTGGGCTGGCAGGTGCAGGACAAAGGTGTTTCGGTGCAGGGGGCCATCGCCGCGGCGGTTGCTGCCTTCAGTGGGGAAACCGTCTCGGTGCAGGGGGCGGGGCGCACGGACGCCGGCGTGCACGCGCTCGGACAGGTCGCTCACGTCGATCTGACCAAAGCCTGGAACGTCGACAACATCCGCGACGCGCTGAATTTTCATCTGCGGCCGCAGCCGATCGCGGTGCTTGCGGCAGAGCGCGTCGCCGCAGACTTCGACGCACGCTTTTCCGCAACCAAGCGGCATTATCTTTATCGCGTTGCGAACCGCCGCGCCGATCTCGCGCTCGACGTCAATCGCGCGTGGCGCATCGGACGGCCGCTCGATGCCGAGGCGATGCACGGCGCCGCGCAAAGACTTATCGGCAAGCACGATTTCACGACGTTTCGCGCTGCCGAATGCCAGGCAAAGTCGCCGGTGAAGACGCTCGATCGCCTCGACGTCACGCGCAGCGGCGAAGAGTTGTACGTCACCGCCGTGGCGCGCTCATTCCTGCACCACCAGGTACGCTCAATAGTCGGCTCGCTCGTTCACGTCGGCGAAGGCAAATGGAGCGCCGACGATCTCACCGCGGCGCTCGCAGCGCGCGACCGCGCCCGCTGCGGCCAGGTCGCGCCGCCGCAAGGACTTTATCTGGTCCGGGTGGAGTATTGATCGTCACGCCGTCGGATAGCGCGCGGCCAGCGCTGCGGCTGCGGCCACGTCGTCGGGCGTATTGACGTTGAAGAACGGATCGACGGGCGCATCAGCCCACGCGGCGACGGCAAGCGGGTAACGCGCGGTCCATTCGTGCACTACGTGCATCTGCTCGGTGGTGATAGCGAGCCGCAAATCCTCCCGCAACCGGATTGGCCAGAGCGCGACGGTCGGATGCCGGCGGCCAGCCGACTCGGCACAAGCCAGCATCGCATGACCATCGCTTCGCGCTTGATGCAGGCGCGCGACCAAGTCACGCGGCAGGAAAGGGCAATCGCTTGGCACGCTGACGAGCCAGGAAATCTCCGGCTCATTCCGAGCCGCCCAATCGAGGCCGGCCAGAATGCCGGCGAGCGGACCCGGGTACCCCGGCACGCTGTCCGGAACGGCCGTCAATCCTGCCGGAGCAGTTTCCGGATCGGAGTTGGAATTAAAAATGACACCACTGCATTGCGGCCGAAGGCGCTCAAGGATTCGGTCGAGAATTATGCTGCCGCCGATTTGTATCCGATATTTGTCGCTGCCACCCATGCGCCGCGCGCGCCCACCGGACAGCACGACGCCAAGCGTTGGTGGATAATTCATCGACGATCAGGCCGGTTCTTCAAATCTCATGACAAAGCTCCTTAGCTCGATTTTGTCGCGCCCGGTCAGGCTAAATACTATAAGCGCTGATACCTGCGGTGGCTTGCCGCCCCACCAAACCTGAAGTTCAGCTATCGTTCCGAGATACATCGATCGCGTGTCAGCGGCTATCCCAATGACACATTTTGAAGCGCTAATTGCTGCGGACTTCCCATCCGTTTCGCGACCATTTTAACGCTGATGCGACTTCCGGTGTTGCATGGATGGTCAACGGCCATTCTTCCGGCATGCAATTGTTTGGGCCGATCCTGGTGAGCCCCTTGCCGGACAATACATCCCCATACCACTGGTCGCGGTCACCCTTGTCGGGATGATTTTCGCGCAGAAAGGATCCCTGTCCGAGTTTCAACAGCGTCACAAATAGCGCCGTCTTGTAGTTGACCGGATCACCCCCGCCTTGAAGATCGACGGAGTTGTACCGCCTCTTCATTTCCTCGATGAGATCCGTGTCCGCCTCGCCAATTCGGCATAGGGCGAGCACGGGAAACATTCGCTGCCAGCCTTTAATGTCGTTCTCCATGAACTGGTCGCGATAAAACGGAAGCGCCATTGTGCCGGCTTCCCCCATGCGCACGTAAATCATCGGGTACTTGCGTATCGCCAAGTCCGGATTTGCCTTGACCGCCTCGAATAGAGTACCCGCGACATTCACGAAAGGGTCGTGCGGCAATGCGCCGATACCTCCCGCAAGCGCCTCAAGCTGCTCCCGCCAATTTGGCGTAGCCCTCACATCGGCATGGACCAGAGCCAAAAGGCGGCGGGCCATGCCGTCTGCGAGCGGCACCAGGCGATCAGGGTTGGTTGAGAGCGAATAGCCAAGATTGAAAGGGACCTTGGGATTCTTTCCGTCGATAATGGCATTCAAATCATCGAAAACACTGTTCTCGACCTTCTCGGGTTCCGCGTGGACGGCATCAAGCGCCGGCAAATTGCTGGCGAAGCCGGCAAAATTTGAGAGGTCCGCGGCAACATATTTTCGGATGCCGAGCATGACACTGACCGGGTCGTCAAATTTGGTTCGGTCGACGGTTTCGGGGATTCCATCGATCGTCCTGAGATGGCGGTTGAAATCGGCAATACAGCTCCAGCTGGGAGGTTGATCAACGAGTCCACAGCCGATGAGGAGGTAGGGAAAGGCCGGCAATCTCCAAATGAACCCCCTCGTAAAGGAACCGATCGTCTTGTCATCGACGCTGATCTCTGTCGTTTGCTGGCGTATCCCCGCGCGTCGTGCCCATATCTGTGGGTCTCCAACCAACGTCACTTTCACGGCTTTATTTGTTGGACGCTCGGGGAACCTCAACAAGCAGATCTGTTGTTGAAAAACGTCGTTGAAATGTACACCGAATGTGGTGACGCGATTCTGTGTGTCTTTTTTGATCCCTTTACATTGGGTCCGGGTAATGAGCCGCTCGGACAGGTACGCCTCCGGAAAATTCTTGTTGGGCTCGTAGACGACCGGGACATCGTGCTTCTCCACGAACTGCTGCGCCTCGCCCATGACGAGGGAGTCCGCGGCCGGATCGAAATCGTAGATTTTGCCGGGGTTGGTGGCTCGAAGCTGCTGAGACAGTTGCGAGACTTGCCAGCCCTCACGAAAATAAACCGCGTAATAAGCGCCATAAACGATGAGCGGGACGAGGATAAACGCCCGCGGGATGCGAGCCACCAGGGCTTCGACGAACAGGCTTGCAAGGAACAGATGAACGAGGAGGCCCGCGAAAATCGCGCCGCCCAGGAACATCAGATAAAGTCCGGTTAGCGGAAAATACTCCAATGCGAGAAATACAATTAGGCAAAGAAATACCTTGCTGGAAAACGTCGATAAATAACGGCGGAGCATGACGCTCTCCAAAACCGATAAATGCGCAAGTGTAGCTCCCTGCCGTTAAAATCTCGGCAAAGCTCGTCGCGGGGGCGGGGGTCGAGCGGATTTAGGATTCCCGGCTTAGACCGGCGGCCCCTCTCGAATAACCGCTAGCCGAAATACTTCTCGATAATCCGCCTATAAATCGCAGTCAGCGTCCGCAGATCCGAAAGCGGTGTGCATTCGTCGACCTGGTGCATGGTCGCCCCGACCAGGCCGAATTCAAGCACCGGACAGTAATCCTTGATGAAACGCGCATCTGACGTGCCGCCCGACGTTGAAAGCTTCGGCTTTCTTCCTGTGATCTCGGCAATAGCGGCGACGGCAAGCTCGGTGAACGGGCCCGGCTTGGTGACAAACACATCGGCGTTTGAAGGCTGCCATTCAAAAGCATAGCGGATGCGGCCGCCGGCGGCAGTCTTTGTCCGTTCTTCGATCAACGCTTTCAGCTTCGCCAGTGTGTGGCGGTCGTTGTAGCGGATGTTGAAGCGCGCCTGCGCCTGTCCGGGAATAAGGTTGACTGTTTGGTTGCCGACGTCGACCGAAGTAAATTCGAGATGCGAGGGATCGAATAGTTCGCTTCCCTGATCGAGCGGCGCCTGCAAGTCGGCGATCAACATAACGAGTTCCCGAATCGGATTGTCGGCGCGGTCGGGATAGGCGACATGACCCTGGCGGCCATCGACAATGAGCGTGCCGTTCAGCGAGCCGCGCCGCCCGGCCTTGACGGTATCGCCGATGCTCTCGACATTGCTCGGCTCACCGAGAACGCAATGGTCGAATTTTTCGCCGCGCGCGGCGGCCCATTGCAAAAGCTTGACCGTGCCGTTGACCGCGATCCCCTCCTCGTCGCCGGTAATGAGTAACGAGATCGATCCGCGCTTCGGCCGGCCGCCATTGGCGGCGAGGTAATCGAGCGCGGCGGCGACAAAGGCGGCGATGCCGCCCTTCATGTCGGTCGCGCCGCGTCCGAAAAGTTTGTCGCCGGCGATTTCGCCGGCAAACGGCGGGTGATGCCATGTCGCTTCGTTGCCCGGCGGCACGACGTCGGTGTGGCCGGCAAAGGCAAGATTGGGCGCGGTGTCACCAAAACGCGCGAAAAGATTCTCGACTGGTGCGGCACCGCTTTCGGTAAATATCTTTCGGTGGACTGAGAACCCGGCATCCGTCAGCACGCGCTCGAGATAGGCGAGCGCCCCGCCCTCCTCCGGCGTGATGGAGCGGCAGCGGATGAGATCGCGGGCGATGGCGACCGGATCGGCGTTCACAGCGGCAGTCCCAATAAGCGCGTTACGCGCCAAGCTGCATCAGCAACAGATTGTTGTCCCGGCGCACCCAGCCGGGGATCAGGAAAGCGTCCACCACAACCCAGACGACGGTGATGAACCATCCAATCACGGAAATAGTAAGCAGCACTTGCGCGATGCCAACGCCCTTTCGTCCAAGATAGAAATTGTGCGCGCCAAACCAGCCCAGAAAAAACCAAAGGATATAGGCGATCACCGCGCTTTTGCGGTTGGCGTCATAAAGCAGCAGCGTGCGCGCGTCCCTCGACATCGGACCTTGTGCCGCCTGTGCGACTCCGATCGAACGTTCATCACTCATGAAATACCTCCATGGCGTCGTTCGTTTTAAGTCCTCGCCAGCGGATCGGGCCCATTCGGGTTGGGGCCGATAGTACCGCGGCGGAAGCCAAGCTCCACCAGCAACGCTAGTCCCAAAACCGTGAACGGAATGGCAATCGCGAGCGACAGCATGCTCGGCGTCTCGTCGCTGCCGCCGACGTCGAGCACGGCAAGCAGATCAAGCAACGCGCCGGCGCCGAAAAAGAACACCAGGAGCCAGACCGGCAGATTTCGGTCGTGGATGCGCTTCACCGCCACCGCGAATTCCGGATAGGTGAAAGCAAGATCGACAATAGCACTGAGCCGATCGCCCTGGATTTGTTCGGCGAAGAGATGCGCGACCAATTCGGCGAGCGCCAATACGCCCATTGCCAGCCAGAACGTCTGGCGGCCGATGCGGCCGTGGAACCCATTGAACAGATAAACCCAATTCATCTGCACTACGCGGGGCTAATCCCGCAGCAATTCGTTGATGCTGGTCTTGGCGCGGGTTTTCTCGTCGACGCGCTTGACGATGACCGCGCAGGCAAGGCTCGGCGTCGGCGCGCCGTCGGGACGCGGCTTTCCGGGAAGGCTGCCGGGTACCACGACCGCATAAGGCGGCACCTCACCCTGGAAAATCTCACCGCTATTGCGGTCGACGATTTTGGTGGAGGCGCCGATGAACACGCCCATCGAGAGCACCGCGCCTTCGCGGACAATGACGCCTTCGGCAATTTCCGAACGCGCACCGATAAAGCAATTGTCCTCGACAATCACCGGCTCCGCCTGCAAGGGCTCTAGCACGCCGCCGATGCCGGCGCCGCCGGAGACATGGCAATTCTTGCCGATCTGCGCGCACGATCCGACCGTGGCCCAGGTATCGATCATGCTGCCGCTATCGACATAGGCACCGAGATTGACGAACGACGGCATCAGCACGACACCGGGTGCAACGTAAGCGGAGCGGCGCACCACGCATCCGGGTACGGCGCGAAATCCGGCGGCGCGAAAGCGCTCGGCGTCCCAGCCGTCAAATTTGGACGGCACCTTGTCCCACCATACTGCGCGGCCAGGACCGCCGGGAAACACGCTCATGTCGTTTAATCGAAACGACAGCAGCACCGCCTTCTTGAGCCATTGATTGACGCGCCAGCGGCCGCCGGCAGCCTTTTCCGCTACGCGCGCGGCGCCGCGATCAAGAAGATCGAGCGCGGCTTCCACCGCCTGGCGCACGTCTCCTTGGGTGGTCGGCCCGATCTCATCGCGCCGGTCGAACGCGGCATCGATCACTTTCGCAAGCGCATCGGATCGGGTTCCGGATTCAGCTTGGGCGACATCGGCGGCCATGAAATCTCTATCCCCTGCTGGGGCGGTTTGTCGGAGTGCAGCCGGGCGATGTCAAGTTTGCGTGGATGGCGCTCAGAAAGGCGGTCAAATCGTCGGTGACGTGATCGACGTGCGGGTCGTCACGTCCGGCGAGCTCCCAGTCCTCGCGAAATACTTCGCGCGTACCACTGGGCACGACCAGCACAGTCGTCATGCCGCGCGCGTGCGGCACCACCAGATTGCGGGCCAAATCTTCGAAAATCGCCGCCTTGGCAGGATCGACCCGATGACGGGAGAGAAAACGGTCGTAGACCACGGCGCGCGGCTTCGGCTCAAGTTCGGCCGCGGCAATATCGAACACGTCCTCGAAGTGCTCGAAGATTTCGAGCCGCCGCATCACGGTCTCGGCGTGACGGCGCGTGCCGTTGGTCAGAATAAGCTTGCGGCCGGACAGCCGGGAAATGGCGGCGCCGAGCTCCGGATTGGGCGTGAGCAGCGAGTGATCGATCTCGTGCACCATCTCCAGAAACTCGTCCGGCACGAGCCCGTGTTCTTCCATCAGTCCGCGCAAGCTCGTGCCGTAGCGGCGATAATAATCCTTCTGCACGCGAAATGCTTCGTCGCGCGTGACCTTCAGGAAATTGGCGATGTAATCGCGGATCCGCTCATCCACCTGATGCCAAAGATTCAGATGATGCGGATAGAGGGTGTTGTCGAGGTCGAACACCCAGGTTTCGACGTCGGCAAAGCCGCGAATGCGGGTAGCAGCGTTGCGGTCAATCATCTGCGGCTGCTCGTGGCCATGCATAGGGGCGACGAGACGTGATCTATCCGCGGGCGTGCGTCTTGACAATGATGGCCGGCCGTTTCGCGGGCCGAGACTTGATGTGGGTTCGAAGAAACGCCGAAGCGGCAGCGCCGTCATCGGTCTCGCCCGGTTAACTTGCCTCGCGCCAAGCCACCGAGGGCACTAGGCCCTGGAGAGCGCCGTCGTGGAGCCGTACCGGGTCGCGCTCGCCTTCCGTCGCCAGCCGCAACACCGAACGCGCCAGCTCGTCCGCGCGCACTGTCGTGTTGCCGATGGCCTTGAGCGTCAACCACGCCTCGTCAAATGCCGTCTCCAGTACGACCAGCGTCTGCGGATCAAACGAAGAGCTCTGGAACCCGCGCATGGTCCGGCCTCACCATCTCGTTAAGGCCCCCGCTTTACTGAACCGTGAAACATCGGCCACCAAGTTGGCCGAGTTGTGACCGCGCGAGCCGGCAGTTGCCATGCGGCAGCCGCATAGGCCGCTATTTCCAGAGCTGGAAAGCGACCAGCGCGGCAAGCATGGTGGCGCCGCCCACCGCCTGAAGCGGTGACATAATTTCGGAAAGCGCGACCGCGCTCAGTACCGTAGCCGTCAGCGGCTCGAGGTTCATAATCAGCGCGGTGCGAAACGCTCCGATGCGCATCGTCGAAACAAATACGAAAAGAATGCCCGCCGTGGTCGCGAAACTCATGGCGATCAGGGCAACCCAGCCGATATTGGTTTGCGGCGGGCTCCACGTTTGTGATGCCAATGAGATGCCGACAAAAACGACAACTTGCGCGGCCACCGAATACCAGGTCGTCAACCGCGCGTCGGCGCCGACGAGGAAAGCGCGGGTGGCAATGAGAACGCCGGTACGGCAGCAAGCCGCTCCGATCGCGTAGGCGACGCCAATAAGTGAAAGTCCGGCCGGATGCGCGCCGATCATGATGCCCAGGCCGAGAAACGCGACCAGCGCGCAAACCACCCCCTGCCAGTGCAAGCGTTCCAGCCCGGTCGCGGAGGCAACAAGCCCGGTCAGCAACGGATAGACGAAATAGGTCAGCACCGCCGTCGGCACGTCGTTAAATTCAATTGCCTTGAACAGACAGAAAATTAGCCCCGCGAAAAGCAGCCCGATGGCAATCGAAATCCAACGCACGCGCGCGTCCGCGGCGGCCTTCGGTCCGGCCCGCAGCCACACCGACATGAAGGCAAGCCCGACGACGCTGCGAAAAGACAGCATCGTGAGCACATCGCAGCGCGACGCGATAATGATCTTGGCGAGCACATCCGACACGCCGAGCGCGATTGCCGCAGCCAATCCTGGGGCGGAAGAAAAAAGAGGGCGGGAAGCCACGCGGCGAGAGCTCTGAGATGATGGATAGATGCCGCAAATACGCGGCAGCGACGGGAAGCGCAACTGCCTAGTAGGCCTGCTTGCGTTCGCTCGCCAGCGGAGCCCGCCGCGGACGGCCGCCGAAAGGCCACTTGAGCATCTGCGCCGCGCGGATGAAGGGGGCGATCAGCTCTCCCCTGATGGTGTGGGCATACTCACGATCCGGCTCGACACCAAACTCGAGGCGCTCGTTCTCGGCTGCGGGAATGTAGAGGGTGCCGAACATCCAATCCCACACCGCCAGGCAACTGCCGAGATTCTTGTTGAAGTGCATCGGATTGCGCGAGTGATGAATTTGATGATGCGCCGGGCTCATAAACAGACGTCCAAGCCAGCCAGTGAACGAAATCCAGATTTGCGAATGTTGCAGATGCACATAGAGGTAGATGAAAAAAACCAGGATCACGTTGCTGTCGGACAGCACATATTGCGGCATCGGCTGTCCAAGAAGGTAATCGCCGAGGCCGTTCGTCGTTCCGATCGTGAGGGCCAGAATATTAAGGAAGACGCACATGTAGACCGGGTGCACGCGAAAATTGGTCAGTGGCGTCAGCACCGTCGCCGAATGATGCACCTTGTGGAATTCCCAGAGAAACGGAATGCGGTGCGACAAATAGTGATTGACCCAATAGCCGAGCTCATACGCCAGGAATATCATCACGGTGATGATCGCCCGCGACACGTATGCCGGGAACGGCGCAGGCGGCATCGGACCGAACAACGAAGTCAAACCGTCAGTCACGCCCCGGCTAAGCGCGCTGTAGGACAGTATCGCCCAGCCGAACACGATGCCGAACACGAACAGATTAAAGTAGAAATATCCGATGTCGGCGACGTTCGATCGGCTGGTCAAAAGCTGCCTGGGAAACATCGCCCGCAGCAGCGGCTTAAGGCGGATGCGGCGGCCCTTGCGATAGCGGCGCCCCGCGAGCACCACGAGCCCGATGGTGAACGCACAGAACAAGGAAAAAATCGAGAAATGCGAACCCGGCGCCAGCAGCGCCTTGTACAGCTGACTCAAAAAATACGAGATGCCTGGCCAAAAATCCAAGCCCGCCTCCGTGAGCAGAGTGAATGAGACTTTCACTTAGCCGGGATTGGTAAAGGCCGCGTTTTGCCGGCAAGCTCTATGCGGTTAATGGCAGGTAAACCAAACAAGTCCGCAGGACGCGCCGGCGACTGTCGCTTTAGTTATGAATGAGCGTGCCGGCCCCGAGTTCGGTGAACAATTCGAGCAGAACGGCGTGCGGCACTTTGCCGTCTAAAATAGCGACGCCCTCGACACCGCGATCGAGAGCTTCAATGCAGGTCTCGACTTTGGGAATCATTCCGCCGGAAATCGTGCCGTCGGCGATGAGGCGGCGCGCGTCGTTGGCCGAGAGTTGTTTGATCAGGTTTTTCGATTTGTCGAGGACACCGGGAACGTCGGTGAGAAGAAGAAGCCGCTTCGCCTTGAGCGCGCCGGCGATGGCGCCGGCGAAAGTGTCGGCGTTGACGTTGAAGGTGCCGCCATTTGCCGCCGCGGCAACGGGCGCCAAAACCGGAATAAGTTCGCGGCCGAGAATCTGCGTGAGCACAGTGACATCGACTTTGTCCGGCTCGCCGACAAAACCGAGGTCGACCATCTTCTCGATGTGCGAGTCAGGATCGACGACCGTACGCGTCAGCTTGCGCGCAGTCAGCATGTTGCCGTCCTTGCCGCAGAGTCCGATCGCCTTGCCGCCGGCCGCGTTGATGTAACCGACCATCTGCTTGTTGATCAGCCCCGACAGCACCATTTCGACAATTTCGAGCGTCTTCTCGTCGGTGATGCGCAACCCCGCTTCGTAATGCGACTCGACGCCGACCCGCTTGAGCATGGCTTCGATTTGCGGTCCGCCGCCGTGGACCACAATCGGATTGATGGCGGTCTGTTCGAGCAACACGATGTCGCGAGCGAATTCGCGCGCCAAATGCTCGTCACCCATGGCATGCCCGCCATACTTGATAACGACATTCGCCTCGTCGTAGCGCTGCATGTACGGCAGCGCTTCGGAGAGGACGCGGGCAATTTCATGCTCGGAAACGCTCATGGGCGGCCCTATCGGTTGGTGACGCGCCGCTTTTAGCGGGCAAAAGCGAAGCGGGAAAGAACCGCGGCGACTTTTATCTCGAGGCTGCGGAGGTGCGCTCGCGCAGGAGGCGCGCGATGGCGGCGCGAAGTTCCGGCACGCCTTGGCCGGTGCTCGCCGAGGTGGCGATCACGCGCGGGAACGCCGCCGGACGCTTGCGTATGGCGAGTTCGACCCCCTCGCGGCGTTGCGTCAGGTCGGCTTCCCCAAGCTCATCACATTTGGTGAGCACGACCTCATGGCTGACAGCGGACTGGCCGAGCGCCTTGAGGGCCTCCTCGTCATTGCGCTTGATGCCGTGGCGGGCGTCGATCAGCAAATAAACTCGCGCCAGCTTTTTGCCTTTGCGCAGGTACGCCTCGACCACTTTGCCCCAGGCTGCGGCCTTGCTCTTGCCGGCGGCGGCATAGCCGTAGCCCGGCAGATCTACCAGCACGAGCGGGCTCGAGCCGGCAAAGAAGATCAGCTGTTGGGTACGGCCGGGTGTGCTCGATGCGCGCGCCAGCGCCCGCCTCCCGGTGAGCGCATTGATAAGGCTCGATTTGCCAACATTGGAGCGGCCCGCAAACGCCACTTCCACTTCGCCTGCGCGCGGCAACGCTTGAACGCTGGCGGCGGCTGAAATAAAGCTCCACTCACTTGCAAAGAGCCGCCGCCCGGCTTCGATTTCGGCGTTGGAAAAGTCGGCCGCCTTGCCCATCGCGGTGTTCATGGGCGACGAATGTCACATCCCGCAGAAATGAAAAAGGGGACTTTCGTCCCCAATTTTCGCAGCACAAATCCGTGAGCGCTCGGTCAGGCCGCGGCTGGATCGTGGTCCGGTCCGGTACCCGGCGCATAAGCCTGATTTTTTCCGCCGCCTTGATAGCGGGCGGCGGCGGCGACCGCGGAAATGCCGATTTTGCGGTAGCGCAAGTGCAACGCCACGATTTCGGCTGACGGTTTCCCCGTTTCGGCGGTGTTTTCTGCTTTTTCGGTCTTGACGTTTTCCATGTAACGAACCCCGTTCCCTGTCTTGCAGTTGGCGGCGTGCCCCTAAATCGGCAGTGCGGCCGAATTAGGCGAGGAACCGTTCAGCTACATGACATCAGCTTGCGATTCCCTTGCGTCCTCCAAGAGGACAACCGGCGTGGTAAACCGTTGGTTAATGTGCAAAAAAGAGGTTGGTAAGAACGTCGAGCTAGAGCAAATCCACAATCGGCGGAGGCTAGTGCGACATTCCTGCAACACTCGCGGGCGACATCCGCGTCGAGCTTCGCGAGTGCTGGCGTCCATGCGGCTATTTCGCTATTTGGAATGCGGGGTACGGCTTTCGCTGATTCAAGGCTGGGACAGGCGAAAAAGTAGGTCACTGATGACAATGCGTGTGCTGGCATTTGTAATAGCTGCCATTGCGTTGGGCGGCTGCGTTCAGGACAACGGCACCCTCGATCCGGTGACCGATGCCAACTGGAAGCAGCGCGACAAGGACTTGATGTCCAATCTGCCGTACAACCAGTCCCAAGTTGGGGAGGCCTACCGTCGGCATTTCGTCGATTATCAGCGCAAGGAAGCGCCCGGCACCATTCTCATCGATAGCGACAACAAGTTTCTCTATTACGTCCTGCCACAGGGCAAGGCGGTCCGCTACGGAATCGCCGTCGGCGAAGAGGCGCAGGCCTGGAGTGGCTTAGCCAAGGTCGGCCGCATGGAAGAATGGCCCGCGTGGCACCCCACCCCCGGCGAACAGCAACGGCTCGGACCGCTCCCGGAGTATGTCACCGGCGGCCCGCATAACCCGATGGGCGCTCGCGGCATGTACCTCTATTCGTCGAACAGGGACACGCTGTACCGGATTCACGGCACCAATCAGCCTGAATATATCGGCTCCGCCGTTTCTTCGGGCTGCATCCGCATGACGAACGAGGACGTGATCGACCTCTACAACCGGGTGAAGGTCGGAACGCCCGTGATTGTTCTCGGGCCGCATCAGGGCGACTCGCCGTTCAGCCCTCGCATGGCGAGCGTCCCGTCGACCGCTCACAACTGACCGTCACGCGGCCTTTACTTCAAGCGCCGAGTACGACCTGCACGACTTCCGGCGGCACACCGAGCCGCGCGGGAATAAAGCTCGTGCCGAGCCCTCCAGACACGATCATGTGCCCGCCGTCCTCGACGATGTGCCCGTAAGCATAGCGCGCGCCATATATGGATGGAACGAATGCCGGCCAAATCAAGGGTAGCCGAATTTGGCCACCGTGCGTGTGGCCGGCAAGCGTCAAAGCCACGCGAGCCGGCATGCGGGCAAAGATATCGGGCTCATGCGCAAGCAGCACGACGGGATCGTCGGTGTGGACTTGCGCCAGCGTTCGCGGCAGATCATCGACGCCACGAAAGCGCCCATGCCCAAGACGATAGGCGCGCTGATCGCCGAGCCCGGCGAGCCAGAACTGTGCACCGTGCGGTCCGAGCGACACGGCATCGTTTTCAAGCACCGGTATGCCAACGGCGTTGAGCGACGTGCGGATACCGATGGCGTCCTGCCACCAATCGTGATTGCCCAGCACGGCCCAGGTGCCAAGGGGGGCCGTGAGCCGCGCCAATTCCGCCGACCAGATTCTGTTGGGCATGCGCGCGTTCACGAAGCGATACGTGGCGATATAGTCCCCGAGCAGAACGACAAGATCGGACTTCAGCTCGTTCGCCGTGTCGACCACCCGGCGAACACGCGAGACGGTCATGTTCGGGCCGCCGGCATGGATGTCGGCAATGACCGTGATGGACAGGCGTTGACCCTTCGGCCAAGCCGCCGGCTGAGGCGCATAACGAGTCACTTTCAGGCTTTGCGCTTCAACCCCGCCCGCATAGGCCGCCGTTCCCACCGCAGACGATCCGAGCACGCCGCCAGCACCGGCGAGGAGGCGCCGCCGCGTTACTAACGCTCTCGTCGAAGAATGAGATCGCTCTGCGGCGTCTGCTGGCATGTCCGGCTTCATGGCCGGCCTCCTAGCTCGCAAGAAGTGAACATAGCGTTCACCGCGGCGTGCAATTTCCGGAGCATTTTCGAAGACCGGACGGAGGCGTTACGGTTCGGCCAACTTTTCGCGCGTCACCCAATCGAGCGTTTTGTCGAGCGCACGATGGAGCTTCTCGAAAAGTTCTTCGATTTGCGGCGCCTTAATCACAAGCGGTGGGGAAAGGGTAAGCACGTCGCCGCCAACGGCGCGCACCAGCAACCCTTCCTCTTCGGCGAACCGCACGGCGCGCGGGCCGACGCCATGGCGGGGATTGAACGCCCGCTTGGTCGACTTGTCGGCGACAAGCTCGACCCCGCCGATCAACCCCAATCCGCGCGCTTCGCCGACGAGAGGATGCTGACCCAACAGCCTGAGCCGGCCCTGAAATAAAGGCGCGCGCTTGGCGGTATTTTCCACAATGCGGTCGCGGCCATAAATCTCGATCGCCTTGAGCGCGACCGCCGCGGCGACCGGGTGGCCGCCGTAAGTAAAGCCGTGACCGAATGCTCCGATCTTGTTGCTCTCCGCGATGAGCGCTTCGTACATCAACTCGGGCACCATCACGCCGGCGATCGGCAAGTAGGCCGACGATAACGCCTTGGCGACAGAGAGGGCTTGCGGCTTGAAGTCGAGCTTTTCGCAGCCGAACCACGTCCCCAACCGCCCAAAACCGCAAATCACCTCGTCGCTGATGACATACAAATCGTGTTTGGCGCACACCGCCATGATCTTCGGGAAATAGGTCCGCGGCGGCACGATGACGCCGCCCGCACCCATTACCGGCTCAGCAATGAACGCAGCGACCGTATCCGGCCCTTCCTGGACAATCAGTGCGTCAAATTCGGTGGCGAGCCGCGAGGCGAAGTCTTCCTCGGTCTCGCCGTCTTCGGCGAAGCGGTAATAATGCGGACAGCCGGTGTGCAGAAAGCCGCTCAGCGGAATGTCGAAATCGCGATGATTGCCTTCGAGGCCGGTCAGCGAGGCGGCCGCGACAGTAACGCCGTGATAGGCCTTCAGGCGGCTGATGATTTTCTTTTTGAGCGGAAGCCCGCGGGCATTGTTGAGATACCAGACGAGCTTCACCTGGGTGTCGTTTGCTTCCGAGCCAGAATTGCAAAAGAACACCTTCGAGATCGGTACCGGTGCGATCTCCTTGAGCTTCTCGGCAAGTTCGATGCCCGGATCGTGGCTCTTGCCGGTGAACAGATGCGCGAAAGAAAGCTTGCGCATTTGTGCCGCTGCGGTCTCGATCAGCTCCTGATTGCCGTAGCCGAGTGCCGTGCACCAGAGACCAGCCATGCCTTCGAGATAACGCTTGCCGTGGGTGTCATAGACATAAACGCCTTCGCCGCGCTCGATCACCATCGGGCCGTTGTCGCGAAACGTCGCGAGATTGGTGTACGGATGCACCAACGTTTCGACGTCGCGGGCGGCAAGATTGCTCAGCGGAGCCATGAGAATCCCTTTGGTAATCCTTCTTCCTATAGCAGTTCACTTGCAGCACTGCTTAGACGGTAAACCCATTTACCTTCAATATCCGAAATTGCCTTGGCCGCGACGCGAAGTGGCATTTTCATCGTAGCTTCATCCGGCTAGATTGGGCAGCGAGGGGCGGCCCTTACCGGCCGCCGCGCAAAGAAGAAAACCGCCCATTCTCCGGAGGATTTCATGCTCGGGCTCATGCAGGACTGGCCGCTGCTTTGCCACCGGGTCATCGACCATGCTGCGATCAATCACGGCGACCGCCCCGTGATTACCCGCTCCATCGAAGGGCCTTTGCACCGCACCGACTACGCCGAAATCCGCGCCCGCGCGCTGCGCGTCGCGCAGCGGCTGGAACGCGACGGCATTAAGTTCGGCGACCGCGTCGCAACGCTGGCCTGGAACACCTGGCGGCACCTGGAAAGCTGGTACGGAATTCTCGGTATCGGCGCCATCTATCACACCATTAATCCACGGCTGTTCGCCGAGCAGATCGTCTGGATTGTCAATCACGCGGAAGACCGGGTGATGATGACCGATCTCACCTTCTTGCCGCTTTTGGAGAAACTCGCCGACAAACTGCCGACCATTGAGCGCTACGTCGTCTTCACCGACGCCGCCCATATGCCACAGACATCGTTGCGCAATGCCGTGGCCTATGAGGAGTGGCTTAAGGAGACGGATGGCGATTTTACCTGGAAGTCGTTCGACGAAAATACCGCCGCGGGCATGTGCTACACGTCGGGCACTACCGGCAACCCCAAAGGCGTCCTTTATTCGCACCGGTCGAATGTGCTGCACACCATGCTGGCGCTGCAGCCGGACGCGATGGGCGTTTCCTCGCAGGATATCGTGCTGCCGATCGTGCCCCTATTCCATGCCAACGGCTGGGGGCTCGCCTTTAGCGCGCCGATGGCGGGATGCGCGCTGGTCATGCCGGGCGCCAAGCTCGACGGCCCGTCGGTTTACGAGCTGCTCACCGAATTTAAGGTCACCTGTAGCGCTGCGGTTCCCACCGTCTGGCTGCTGCTCCTGCAATACCTCGAGAAAACCGGCGCCACGCTTCCCGATCTCAAGCGCGTTATCATCGGCGGCTCCGCCGTGCCACGCGCCATGATCAAGACGTTCTGGGAGAAGTATGGCGTCGAGGTCTTCCACGCCTGGGGCATGACGGAAATGAGCCCGCTCGGCACCGTCGGCACGCTGAAACCCAAATACGCCGCACTCGACCAGGAAGCGATTTTCGATATCAAAACCAAGCAAGGCTACACCCCGTTCGGCGTCGAAATGAAGATCACCGACGATGCCGGAAAGGACGTTCCCTGGAACGGCAAAACATTCGGCCGCATCAAGGTTCGCGGATTCGCCGTCGCCAAGAACTATTACAAGCTCGACGGCCCCATTCTCGACGCCGACGGTTTCTTCGACACCGGCGACGTCGGCACCATGGACGAGCAGGGCTATATGCAAATTACCGACCGATCCAAGGACGTGATCAAGTCGGGCGGCGAATGGATCTCCTCCATCGATCTGGAGAATCTCGCCGTCGGGCATCCGAAAGTGGCGGAAGCGGCGGTGATCGGCGTGCGCCATCCCAAGTGGGATGAACGTCCCTTGCTTGTTGTGGTCCTGAAGGAAGGTCAAACCGCAACCAGCGAAGAGATACTTGGCTTCCTGGGGGGCAAGATCGCCAAATGGTGGATGCCGGACGACGTGGTATTCGTCAACTCGATCCCGCACACGGCGACCGGCAAAATCCTTAAGACCGCGCTGCGCGATCAATTTAAGGACCACGTGCTGCCGACGGCAATTGCCGCCGAATAGCGTTTCATCGCGAATTTCAGGCCTCTAAACGGTTAAAAATCGCGGCTGCGTGAAGCAGCGCAGTACAAGCCCCAATATTGCCTAAGTAACGGCAAGCTTTCGTGCCGATTGAGTCCGGCCGCGGCCGTTTTCCAAATCTTCACAAATTGTTACAATCGGACATGGCTACGCAATACTTAAGTTGTGTCGCACAATCTCCACATTTTACCGGTCACTAACCACATCGTCTGTCGGAGTACAGTCGATCAACCTTCCCTTTAACAACTAATAAGGAAGATCATGCCTGGTAATACCCAGACAAAATTTACGCTTGCTTCAATCGTTCTCGCCGCCGTTCTCGTCGGGGTGCCGATGGTCGCGTCCGCGCAAAGCGGCGTGGCATCGATTTACTCGGGAGGCCTGACTGCCAACGGCGAGCACGCGTCTGCGTCCGGTTTGACGGCCGCCCACAAGACGCTGCCGTTTGGCACAATGGTGCGAGTCACCAACCAGAGCACCGGCCGTTCGGTCGTGGTGCGCATCAATGACCGCGGCCCGTTCGTGAGCGGGCGGATCATTGATCTTACGCCCGCTGGGGCGCGCGCGCTCGGCTTTTCCGGCCTGACGAAGGTGACGCTCGACGTGGTCGGGCGCTGAGGCAAGGAAGATCCATTTCACTTCCTTTTTTGGGGGAGGCCAGCGGCCTCCCTTTTTCTTGCCTAGTGGTCCGATTCTAACATTCGCATCCCGGTTCGGCACCCGGTAGGTCGCGAATGTCAAATCCGCTCCACTAGGGGGCCGCTTCACACTCAAGCAACCATTGTCGGCCAACATGCCCGGTTATTGGGAGGTCTCCGGGGGAATATGGCGCCGACCGAACTCATTCCGTCATTCGACGCCCGTTTGTCGATGCATCGCATCGATAACGAAACGCGAAAGATCTTGGCCGAGACTTGGCCGTTGCTCGAACCGCATTTGGAGCAGGCCATCGATGACGTGCTCATCGCCCTTCAGGACTTGCCTCGCATAGGCAAGATCGTCGCCGAGCACACCGAGACTTTAAAGACCCTGGAAGCGGCGCATTTTCGCGCCCTGCTGGGGGGAAATTTGGACGATCGCTATGCCGAATCGTGCCGGCGCACGGTCGAGAAGGAAGCCGAGATGGGGCTCGACGCACGGGTCCGCAGCACATCCGGCAGCATCGTCGTGCAGATGTCGCTCGACGTGCTGGCGCGCAAACATCGCCTCTCGTCGCTGAAGCTCGCGCAGCGCGCCAAGACGATCTCGAAAATTATCAGCTTTGACGTGTCGAACGCGATGACGCTGCATCGGCGATCTGCCGAAGAGGCGGCCCGCGTTAGACGCAGCGCTATCGATGCAGCAATCGCGGATTTTGACAGCGCCATTGGCGAAGTGATCTCAGCCATCAAGGAAACCTCGGCAACGCTTAGCGAAACCGGTGCGACTATGCGTCAGGCTGCCGACGACACGCTCAACCGCATGTCCTCGGCCTCATCGGCTTCGGCCGGCACGACCCAGCGGATGGAAGCGACCGTCACAGCGACTGAAGAACTCTCCGGATCCATCCAGGAGATCGGCCAACAGGCGACCAACGGTCTCGACATCGCACAATCCGCCGTCGCCGACGCCGAGCGCACGCAAAAGGTCATCGGTTCTTTGAACGAGGGCGCGGAGCGGATCGGTTCGGTCGTCGGCACCATTTCGGCGATTGCGGCGCAAACCAACCTCTTGGCGCTCAACGCCACCATCGAAGCGGCCCGCGCCGGCGATGCCGGCAAAGGTTTTGCGGTAGTCGCGGCCGAAGTGAAAACGCTCGCCAATCAGACCTCTCGCGCGACCGAAGACATTTCCAAGCAGGTCGCTGCAATTCAGGAGGCGACCAAGCGATCGGTCGAGGAGATCTCCGCAATCGCGCGGACTATCGGCAAACTGACCAATGTGTCGACCAGCATCGCTTCGGCCGTGCAGCAGCAGAGCATGACGACGCAAAGCATTGCCGAAAGCATCCACACCGCGGCCGCCCATACGGCGCGCGCCTCCACCGAAATCAACTCGGTTGATATTGCGGTGGCCCGCGGAGTAGCGGCCGTAGACGAAATCACCAAATGGACCGAACGGCTGTCCGCCCGGGCAAAAGACCTGGAAACCAAGGTCGAGACGTTCTTTAAGCGCGTGCGCGCCGCCTAAATTCCTTCCCTCTAAAGAACCCGCTATTGCAAGGCGCGAAGCTCGCGCACAAGCTACGAAGCTGCGTGCTGCGCCTGCGCCTGGCCCAAGCTACGCGTTCGCGACCCGCTAGCAGGAGAAAATCAATGGCCACGCCTTCCGCCAGACAGATCGTGCTTGCCGCGCGCCCGAAAGGTTCGCCCACGGCCACGGATTTTCGCTTGGAGGAAACTCCTATGCCGAAACTGCCGGCCGGCGGCCTGCTGCTTCGCGTGCTCTATCTTTCCCTCGATCCTTACATGCGCGGCCGCATGGACGACGCGAAATCGTACGCGAAGTCCGTCGACGTCGGCGACGTCATGACTGGAGAGAGCGCGTGCGAAGTTATCGAGTCCGACCGCGCCGGCTATTCACCAGGTGATATCGTGCTCGCGCACACCGGCTGGCGCACGCATGCCGCGTGGAGCGGACCGGCGCTGCGCAAGCTCGATCCAAAAGTCGCGCCGATCACCACCGGGCTCGGCGTGCTTGGAATGCCGGGGTTCACTGCCTATGCGGGTCTCTATCTCATCGGCAAGCCCAAGCCCGGCGAGACGGTAGTCGTGGCGGCGGCGAGCGGCCCGGTCGGCTCGCTGGTCGGCCAACTCGCCAAGATGGCCGGGGCGCGGGCGGTCGGTATCGCCGGCGGCGCCGATAAATGCCGGTATCTTACCGAGGAGCTGCGCTTCGACGCCGCTATCGATCATCGTGCCGGCGATTTTGCCGAAAAGCTCGCGGCCGCGTGTCCCAAGGGCATCGACGTCTATTTTGAAAACGTCGGCGGCGCCGTTTGGCAGGCGGTGCTGCCTTTGCTCAACACCTTTGCGCGCGTGCCGGTCTGCGGCTTGATCGCGCAATATAGTGCGAGCGGACCGCCGGCCGGACCGAATCTTCTTCCCGCCACCATGCGCGCAATCCTGACCAAGAGCCTGACGCTGCGCGGATTCATCAACTACGAATTTGCCGCCGATCATTACGGAGATTTCCTGAAAACGGTCGGCGCCGGCATCGCCGACGGCCGCATCCGCTACCGCGAGGACATCACCGAAGGGCTCGAGAACGCACCCGCCGCGTTCATGGGCATGCTTCAGGGGAAAAACTTCGGCAAGGTCCTGGTCCACGTCGGCAAGTAAGCGCCCACTCGCCGCTACACGGGCAGCCGATATGTTTGCCGCGCGGCGCCGAAAAACAGCGCGGCCTTTTCGTCGGCGCTATAGCCGGCGGCCAGCCGCTTGAACGCATTCCACATCACGCCGTAGCTGTAATAGCGCTTGTCCACCGGGAAGTTGCTCTCGAACATCGCCCGCTGCGGGCCGAACGCCTCCACGCAGATTTCGACGTAAGGCCGCCACGCCTTGGCAAGCTCCTCGGACGTTGGCGGCTTCGGCTGCTTCTCGAATCCGAAGCCGAACGGGTGCATGCCCATGCCGCCGAGCTTGACCCGGGTGTTCGGACATTTGGCGAGCTCGCGGATGTTGTTTGTCCAGGTTTTGAATACTTCGTCGTGGCGACCGGCATAGGCGCCGATGCCAAGCGGGATGCCGACGTGATCGAGCACGATGAGCGTGTCCGGAAAACTCTTGGCGAGGTCGGTGAGTTCGGGGATTTGGGTATGGTAGATCAACGAATTGAACGACAGGCCGTAGCGCCCCAACCGCGCGAAGCCCGAGCGGAATTTGGCGTCGAGCAAAAGCTGCGGCGGATAATCGAACGGCGTCGATTTGATCGAACGATCCGCGTCCCAGACTGAGCAATGCCGCACGCCCTTGAAACGTTCGCCTGCGGCGCGCAGATGCGCCTCCAGCACGGCATCGACCTCGGTGCCGAGCAAAAGATCAGCAAAGCCGACAATGCCGGCGCAAATGCGGGCCGGTCCGTAGACATTGCTCGCGCTCATTGCCGCCACGCCGTTGACGAACTCGGTCTCGCCGATTGGTGCGAACTTGGGGTCGCCGTCGGCGCGGTACATCGAGTCGCACTGCGAGAAGACGGTGGCCCGCACGTTGTGGCCGCCCGCGTCGATGTCGCCCTTGATGTCTTCGAGCAGATAGCGGGCGCCGCGATCCCATAGATGGTGATGCGGATCGATGATCGGCATCGCCGGATCGATCGGCGCCTCGCGGTGCGAGGCGAGCCAGTCCTCCCTGATCTCAAAGAGGATCTTCTTCTCGATTTCGGTTTCGCCGATCTTGACGTTCATCGCCGTCCCCTCCCGCCATTTCTATTGGCGGCAATCCTAGCGGACAGGACGGCGAAGGAAAGCCGCGGCCAGCTATTCCGCCGGCTGTTTCGGCTTGGGCTTGATGAACGTGCGCTTGAGATTGTCCCACAATTCAATCTTGGCGCCGTTCCTGTGCATGATCGTAGACTGCTGGATCACCGAAAGCGTGTTGTTCCAGGCCCAGTAGATCACCAGCCCGGCCGGGAAATTTGCCAGCATGAAAGTGAAGATGATCGGCATCCAGTTGAAGATCATCTGCTGGGTCGGATCCGGCGGCGCCGGGTTAAGCTTCATCTGCACCCACATGGTGATGCCCATGATCACCGCCCAAAGCCCAAGGTGCATGAATCCGCCCACCAGCGGCAACACCGTGGGATCCCAGGGAATGAGGCCGAACAGGGTGAAAACATTGGTCGGATCGGGCGCCGAGAGGTCGTGGATCCAGCCGTAGAATGGCGCGTGCCGCATCTCCAGCGTGATGAACAACACCTTGTACAGCGAGAAGAAGACCGGAATTTGGATTGCGATCGGCAGGCAGCCCGCAACCGGATTGATCTTCTCCTTTTTGTACAGCTCCATCATCGCTTGCTGCTGCTTCACCTTGTCGTCGCCGTAGCGCTCGCGGATCATGGTGAGCTCGGGCTGCACCGCCTTCATCTTTGCCATCGAGGCGTAAGACTTGTTGGCGAGCGGGAAGAACAGGCCCTTGACCAGCACCGTGACAATAAGAATGGCGATGCCGAAATTACCGACCAGGCGGAAGAAGAAGTCGATCGCCAGGAACATCGGCTTGGTGATGAAGTAGAACCAGCCCCAGTCGATCAGCAGATCGAAATGGTTGAGCTGGAGCGCCTGATTGTAGCCGCCGAGCGTCGACAGCGGGAAATTGATGCCCACTACCGACACTTCCTTGGCGCCGGCGAATAATCGCGCATCGGCGGAGCCAGTCGCGCCCGGCGCCACCGTCACCGCATCGAGCAGGTAGTCGGTCTGATAGGTTTGCTCGCCGCCAACCTGCGCCGCGGAAAAGCGCGCGTGAACCCTGGCGTCGGTATTGGGCAACAACGCGGCCGCCCAATACTTGTCGGTGAAACCGAGCCAGGCATTGGTGACGTTCCAGTTTTCTTCTTTCTTGCCGGCAATCTTTTTGTAAGTCTCAGTCTGCTCGCCGTCGCTGCCCATGACGCCGATCAAACCTTCATGCAGGATGTAATAACCGAGCGTCTTCGGCGTGCCATGACGCGAGATCAGGGCGTAGGGAAACAAACTGACAGGGCCGCCGCTCTTGTTCGCCACCTCATCCTTAATGGTGAAAAGATAGTGGTCGTCGACGGCGATGCTCCGGCGGAAAACCAGCCCTTCTCCGTTGTCGTAAGTCAGCGTAACCGGATGATCGACGCCGAGCGCACCGCTGCCTTCCTGCGTCCAGACCGTGTCCGGTCCCGGCACCTTTTCTTTGCCGCCGCCTGACGGCACCCAGCCGAATTCGGCGTAATACGCATCCGGTGCTCCGGAGGGCGAAAACAGCACGATCGGCGGCGAATGGGGATCGACCGTTTCCCGATACTGTTCGAGTGAAAGATTGTCGATACGCGCGCCTTTAAGATCGATGCTGCCGTTGAGCCGCTCGGTATTGATGGCGACATGCGGCGCTGCCGCAATAACGGCGTCGCGGGAATGCCCCGGCGATTCAGCAGGATTTGCCGGCGCGGGGACGCCCGGCTGAGTACCCGGCGTTGCCGCTGTGCCGGGCTGCGCCGGGGCCGGCTGAACCGCCGCGGGCGGATTGAGCTGCGCCTGCTCCTGCTGTTTGGCCAGCGCTTCGCGGCGCTGCTTCTCCATTTGCGGATAGCCAATGAAGTATTGCCACCCGATCACCACGACAAGTGACAGGACGATGGCGATGATCGTGTTCTTGTGTTGCAGCATTTAGCGCCCTCGCGGCGGGGTCTTCATCGGCTTTAATCGCCCTTGGTGGCCGCGCCCTTTCGAGGGTGCCTGCGGACCAGACCCATGTAAGGCCTCGGAAGGTGTGCTTCCAGTTCCACGGCTCCCGGGATGAGCTTTTTGGCCCTCAAGTTCGGCATGGATTCGCGTAAGCGCGGTATGAAGAGCTTGCGTCATTTCCATGAAAGTTACTGCCAGAGCCGGCCGGCGCCCAATCAGCACATAATCATGACCCTGACACATGGCGCCCCCGGCGGCCGAAAGCCTCACGGCCTCACGAAGACGGCGGCGAATCCGGTTGCGTTCGACAGCGCCGCCGACCTGTCGCGTCACAGTGAAGCCGACGCGTACCGCGCCCTGATCTCCCCGATAGCGCCCTTGGACGACAAATGCCCGGTTTGCGGATCGCGCACCGCTGGCCGCCGCCCGAAAATCACCCCGGCGCCTTAGCCGCTCGATGACAACGGCAATGCTGCCCCGATCAGGCACTGAGCCGCTTGCGCCCGCGCGCGCGGCGACTGGCAAGCACTTTACGGCCGCCATTTGTCGCCATGCGCGACCGGAAGCCGTGCCGCCGCTTGCGCACCAATTTGCTCGGCTGATAGGTCCGTTTCACGGGTTTTTCTCCGCCGCGCGCCAGCGCGCGCCCGCCGTCGAGGCAGTACCAAAGAATTTGCGCGATCGGCGCGGCTTATACGAGAGCCCTCCCGGCGCGTCAATGCAATCAGGGCGCGCCGCATTGTGAAGGTGTGCAAATGCGTCTGACGGAACCGATAGTTACGGCATCCGCCCGCTTTTACCTTTATGCGCTCGAACTAGGAAACCGGGTAGCAATTACCTATTTTACAGGGGATTTGACGGTGCGCTGTACGCGCCGCATCATGGGCAGTGCGTCGCATTGGTTAATTACAGCGGGCCATAGGGCTCACAGATGAGCGAAGACACCGCACGGCCGGTGCCGCTCCGGGCGCCGCGTCTTGGGCTTTCCGGCAAGCTCCTCGTCCTCACGATTTTATTCGTGATGATCGCGGAAGTGCTGATCTATGTCCCGCTGGTCGCCAATTACCGCGTGAATTGGCTGAATGATCGCTTGGCCAGCGCCTACACCGCGGCTCTGGTGCTCGAGGCCGCGCCCAACGGCATGGTGTCCGACAGCCTCGCCAAGCAAATCCTCGATTCAGTTGGCGCCCGCGCGGTGGCGATGAAAATGGGCAAGCAGCGCCGCATGCTTGCGGTCGGAGATAAGCCGCCGCCGATCAACAACGACTATGACATGCGCAACGTCATGACCTTCGACTCGATTGTCGATGCGTTCATGCTGATGTTCGACGGCGCCGCCGGCAAAAAGATGATGCGCGTCGTCGGCCCGGCGCCGATGGGCGGCGACTACATCGAAATCGTCATGGACGAGGCGCCGCTGCAAAAGGGGCTGCTGCGTTATTCGGTCGACCTGCTGTTGATGTCGCTGTTGATCTCCGGCCTCACCGCAGTGCTGGTTTATTTGACGCTGCATTACCTGTTCGTGCGTCCGATGCGCCGGCTCACTGCGAATATGATGGCGTTCCGCGCCGATCCGGAGAATCCGGCCCGCATCATTCCCGCTTCGGCCCGGACGGATGAAATCGGCGTCGCCGAGCGCGAGCTCGCGTCCATGCAAAGCGACCTCGTCTCGATGCTGCACCAGAAAAGCCGGCTCGCAGCCCTCGGGCTCGCAGTTTCGAAGATCAATCATGACCTGCGGAATTTGCTCGGCTCCGCGCAGCTGATTTCCGACCGGCTCTCGAGCTTGCCCGATCCAGGCGTGCAGCGATTTGCGCCGAAACTGATGCGTGCGCTCGAACGCGCCATCGCGTTTTGCCAATCCACGCTGTCCTATGGGCGGGCGCAGGAACCGCCGCCCGAGCGAAAGCCGATATTGCTCGAGCCGCTGGTGGAGGAAGTCCACGAGACGCTGGGACTTGGCCCCGACGCGCCGATCCGCTGGATTACCGCGGTCGAACGCGACCTGGTCGTCGAGGCCGACCACGACCAGCTGTTCCGGATCCTGCTCAATCTCTCCCGCAACGCTTTACAGGCGCTGGAAAGTCGCGCCGCGCGCGATCCGGGCCGTGATCAGATTCGCATCACCGGCCGCCGCGAGGGCGCGGTGGTCGTCATTGAAGTGTCCGATACCGGCCCAGGATTTTCCGAGAAAGCGCAAGCGCATTTGTTCGAGGCATTTCAGGGTTCGACACGCGCCGGCGGCGCCGGGCTCGGCTTGGCCATTGCCGCCGAGCTGGTGCGCGCTCACGGCGGTGACATTCGCTTGGTTGAAGGCACCATCGGCGCGACGCTGCGCTTCACTATTCCCGACCGCGCCGTCGAACTCTCCGCGCACCGCGGCGCCCGCGCCCACGCTTGAACCGCCCGGCGGTCCCCAAGGAGTGAAGTCGACAATGCCTGAAGCTTCGGCGCGCGACCTCGGCGCAAAATCGCATCTCGACGCCTTGCTGGAAACCGCCGGCCAAGTGTCGGGGCTGGATGTGGTGGACGTCGGCTGCGGCGAAGGACATTTGACCCGCGCTCTCGCAGCGCTCGGCGCTCGGGTAACCGGCTGTGATCCGTTCATGCCGGAAACCGGCTGGACCGCGCATAAAGGCGGCAGCTATCGCCTGGTCAAAGCGAGCGCCGATGCGCTGCCGATGGCGGACGCGACCGCCGATCTGGTGCTGTTTGTCTTTTCATTGCATCACGTCCCGGCCGCCAAGCTCGACGCCGCGATTGCCGAAGCGCGGCGCGTGCTACGGCCGTCCGGGCGCCTCTATGTCGCCGATCCGGTGGCCGAAGGCCCGCATCAATACGTGATGGAGCTGTTCCACGACGAGACTGCGGTACGAAGGGCGGCAGCGGACGCGCTTTTGCGTTCCGCCAAACCGCGCTTTGCCGCGGATCATGTTGCGCGCTACATCGACGCGCGGCGCTTTGCGGATTTCGACGATTTTGCCGGCCGGATGATCGCCAATATGCGATTCAATGGTTACACAAAGGAAGCCGTGCTTGCGCCTGCCGTCCGTCAACGTTTCGCCGAGAAATTCGCCGCTCACGACGGAAGATTCGATCAGCCGGTCCGCATCGATTACTTTTGTCCTTGAGCGTTTTCGTCCCGCCGGCGTTTTCGCGCCCGGCTACACTTCCAGCAACAAGACGTTTCGATAAATGGAGGGGGCGTTGGCGAGCGGCGTGGCGGTTTACGACGATTTCACAGCCTCGGACTGGCCGGGCGAAAAATGGTACCGGCATTTGCCGGCGCCGGGTATTTGGGACCCGGTGACGCGCGTCACCTGCGGCGGCGGCTCGCTGACGCTCGAAGCCAAGCCGTTTACGCTCACGTGCCGTGACGCCCACGACAACGTCAAGGCGCTGATTTATTCGACCGCGGAAGTCAGCCCCGGGGAGCGCGCCTTGCTGACCGTCGAAACCGAGATGCGGGTGACGACCTTCGGCACCGAGCGCAATCCTTTCGGCGCCGAAGCGGGCGATGTGCGGCTCGGCTGCGGCGCCTTCAATACCATCGACACGCGTACTTTCATGGTGTTCGATTTTTTGGTCAGCAACGGCCAAATCGTTCCGCTCTATGAACGGCTGCCGTTCGCGCAGAGCAAAGATAACCCCTACCCGGCTTTCACCGAATTGATCCCGATCGGCACATCGACCGCGCCCGCTCAATGGCATCGCTACGCCATCACCTATGACCGCGCGCACGACCGGGCGGAATGGCGGGTCGACGGCGAAGTCGTCGCCGAGCGCGCGTCGATCGGGGCGCCGCCTGGCGAAAAGGCGCCGATTGTCAAGATCGACGGCCTCAAAATCGGCGGAGGATTGTTCACGATGTTCGGCGATCTCTACAACGAGCGCCACGGCAGCGGCGACGGCGGGAAAATTCCTGGCCTCGATCCCCTTTACCAGCGTTGTTTGTTCGGGCAAGGAGTGAACGCTGAATTCAAGCCGTTTAGAATTACACGCTCCTGAGTCTTCAGAAATAATAAGTGAGTCAACACATGGTACACGCATCGCGAACCATCAAAGTGAACGGCGATCCCGCCAAGCCGAAGCTGACGCGCGAGCTGGTCTGGCGCGGGTTGGTGATGAAGGCCGAGAACCCGCTGCCGTTCGTTCCCGTCATCAGCAAATGCACCGTGCGCGAGCGCGGCGACAACCGGCTGGTGCGCGAGATCGTCGACAAGGGCGACACCATTGTCGAGAACGTCACGTTTTATCCGCAGCGCATGGTCAAATTCGAACGCGTGTCGGGCCGCGTGCTTGGCACCATCCTCAACGAGATCATCGAGGACGATGACGGCGAACTGGCGTTGCGCTTCACCTTTACGCTGACCGTCGAAGGCCTCGCCGCCGGCAGCGCCGCCGAAAGCGAATTCGCCGCCAATATGGAGCAAGGCTACCTGATGGCGGTCGCGGCCACGCTGAAGGCGATGCGCGAACTCGCCAAGGACAACGCACTCCCGGCAGCGACTTAAAATTTCAGCATCGATGTTCATGCCATGGCGAACGACCCCGCGCCGCAAATCAAGCGCATAAATCCGCCCGAGCTCGGCACGCCGCCCGGCTACTCCCAGATCGTTGACGTCAGCGCTAGTCACCTCGTCTTCATCGCCGGGCAAACGGCGACCGACCGTGACGGCAACGTCGTCGGTAAGAACGATTTCCCTTTGCAAGCGGAGCAGGTATTTCGCAACCTCGCGACCGCACTAACTGCTGCCGGCTGCACGGCGGCAAACTTGATCAAGCTCACGGTACTCTTGCGCGATATGGACAACCTCGCTGCCTACCGGCAGGCACGCGACCGGTTTTTCGCGACCGTGACGCCGCCTGCCGCGCCGGCGGTTACGCTGGTTGAGGTTTCGCGGCTCTATGGGCCGGATTTCTTAATCGAGATCGAAGCCATAGCCGCAAACTAAAGCCGACAGCGCGATCCCGAACACCGTCAGCGCAAGCCGGCCTGCTGTAGCAGCGGGTAGGTCTCGGCCTTGAAACGCGCCATGTCCTCGATGTAGCGCGGCCAGGTCAGCACGATACCGTCGAAACCGGCGCGTTCGAGCAGCGCGAGCTTATCCACCACTTGCTCCTTGGTGCCGATGATGCCGTAGCCCGCCCAGCCGGCGATGAAATGCTCCTTCAAATTCTGTAGCGCCGGCACCGGGATCGACAGCGAATTGAGCCCCATGATGTTGACCAGGTTCTCCACGCCTTCCCAGTCGCCGTTCTTGAATACGCAATAATCGTAGAACGCGCGGGCCTCGGCTTCGGTGTCGCCCTGGAAGATGTAGGCGTTGGTCCAGACTTGAATCTCCCGTTTGGCGTCGTCCCACGCGGTCTTGCGCGAGGCATCGACGCGGGCGCGCACGCTGTCGAAGTCGTGGGCGTCGAGATTGACGAAATTCACATCGGCGTGTTTCGCGGCAAACTCACGGCCCTTGGGCGAGACGCCGGCGCTCATGACCACTGGATACGGTTTTTGCAGCGGCAGCGGCGCAATGACGGCGCGCTTGAGGTTGTAGAACTTTCCCTCGAAGTCGAACTCTTCCTCGCTGGTCCACAGCCGCTTGATGATCTCGATCCACTCCGCGGCCATCTCGTAGCGCGTATCGTGCTCCATCAGCGGCACGCCGAACATTTCGATCTCCGGCCGGTACCAGCCGGTGACGATGTTAAGCGTAAAGCGCCCGCTGGAAACGTGATCGATGGTGGTCGCCTGCTTCGCCGCCATCACCGGATGCATGGTCGGGACGTGGCAGGTGGCGAATACCGCGGGGTATTTGGTGACCACGCCCATGGCGGCCGCCCAGGTGAAGCATTCGAAGCCTTCGCCGTTGAAATTCGTGCTGCCGCCAAAGCCCTTCCAGCGTCCGACCGGAACGATGCCCTCGAACTCCATTTCGTCCGCGAGCCGGGCCAGCACCGTCGTGCTTTCCCACTTCACCTGCAAGGTGCCGTCGATCGACGACATGGTGGCGCCACCGGACAGGTTCGAGCAGAAGGTGCCGAGCTTAAGCTTGCGGTCGTTGAACAGCGGATTACTTGCTCTGCGCAACTCATCCGGCCGGTTCCGCACGTCCATGACGCCTCCCTAAGAGTGTTTTGTTACGCCGTTCGTCTCGCCGGCAGATCGTTAAGCCGTTACGCTAATAGCTAACGCCGCCGCCGTCCACATTGATCGCCCGAATGAAAGCACCTGCATGCGACGCGAGCAAAGCAGCGATATAAGCAGCGCTAGAATTTCGCGCACCAGCGCAAAATGCCTTCCTGGAAACTCGGCCGCTCGCGGATTTTATCCGCCCACGCGGTGACCCGCGGATAGCGTTCTTCGAACGGAAACGCGACGCCGATCAAGGTAAAATGCAGCGGCACCCAGGAAATGTCGGCGAGCGAAAATTTGTCGCCGACCAGCCATTCGTGGGCGGAGAGCTCCGCCTCGACTTTGTCGAACAGGCGATAGAGCGTCGCTTCCGCCTTGTCGATATTCTCCTGCGGCAAGCCGTTGCCGCTGGTGGCCGCGGCGTGAAACGCCAGCAGCTCGGGATCGCGCTGCAACGCACGGTATTTGGCGTCTTCATCTTCGTTCTTGCGCAGCACCTTGCCGATCTTGCGGGTGTAGATTACGGTCTTGACCGCCGGCAGGTGAATTTCGGTCGCCGTGCGCAGCCAGTCGCGCATCACGTCGCGCTCTTTCGGGGCATCCGGCTGTAGCGGCGGGTCTGGAAAAGTCTCATCGAGATATTCGATAATGTCGTTCGACTCGATGTGCACGACGCCGTCATGCACCAGTGCCGGCACCAGGCCCTTGGGGTGAATGCCGAAATATTCCGGCGTCACCGCCTCTTTCTTTCGCAGGTCGAGATGGTGACTGGTCCACGGCAAATTCTTTTCCTTGAGCACCATGCGAACGCGCATCGAGCAATTCGACATGTCGGCGTGATAAAGGTGCAGGCCTTTAAGCTCGGTCACGCTGTTGTTCGTTGCAGTGACAATCACGCCCCGCCTCCCGTTTGCAAAATTGCTTTTGTCGCCCGCGATTGATATTGCATCAGGCCGGAGTCAACATCGGCCGATCGGCAAACATCGCTTTTTAAATTTATCGTCGATATCCATCGACGAACCGGCCCACCTGCGCAAGCGGCACTGCAAATGATCACGCTTTACCATCATGGTTCGTCGGTCTGCGCCGGCAAGGTGCGGCTCGTGCTCGCCGAAAAGTCGGTGCCGTGGGACGGCGTCTATATCGACATCCTGCGCGGCGACCAGTTCGACCCGGCATACGTGAAGCTTAATCCCAAGGCCGTGGTGCCGACGCTGGTCGACGACGGCAAGGTCATCGTCGAGTCGAGTGTTATTTGCGAATATCTCGACGAAGTTTTTCCCGATCCGCCGCTCAAGCCCGCCGCAGCGGCGGACCGCGCCGCCATGCGGCTGTGGACCAAGGCGGTCGATGAGTTCCTGCACCCCGCGTGCGCGGAGCTTACTTTTGCGTCGTGTCATCGCTTCATCATCGGCCGGTTGTCCCCGGAGAAATTCAATGAATTTCTCGAAAGCACGCCGCCACTGTCGGTGACCGCGGACTGGCACGCGCGCAAGAAGGAAATCGTCCGCCAGGGCATGGACGCGCCGCGGGTCGGCCGCACCTTTCGGCTTTACGACAGCTACCTGCAGAAAATGGAGGACGCGCTTGAACGGCGGCAGTGGCTCGCCGGCGATACTTTCTCGCTCGCCGATATTGCCATGGCGCCCTACGTCAACCGCCTCGACATGCTCGGCATGTCGGAAATGTGGGTCGGCAGCCGGCCGCGCGTGACTGAATGGTTCGAGCGGGTGAAAGCGCGGGAAAGTTTCAAGCCGTCGTTGCTCGACATGTGTCCGCCTGACCTCACCGCCGATCTGAAAACCTTCGGCACTCAAAGCTGGCCGGACGTCAAACGCCTGCTGGCGGCCTAAACGGATTTTTCCGTGAGCGAGCAAACACCGCTTGCCGGACGGGTCGCCATTGTCACCGGCGGCGGCCGCGGGCTTGGCCGCGCCATGACGCTCGGCCTTGCCAAAGCCGGCGCGGCGGTGGTGGCGACGGCGGCGCGCGAGCCTTCCGAAATCGAAAGCCTGTCCGCCGCAGCGCCGGAAGGCCGGATCTTGCCCGTCATCGCCGACGTGACGAGGGACGAGGATTGCGCGCGCGCCGTCGCCACCGCGCTCGAGCGCTTCGGCCGCCTCGACATCCTGGTCAACAATGCCGGCCGCGGCATGAAATATGTCAGCGAAGATTTCATGACCGAGCCGACGCGCTTTTGGGAAACGCCGCCGGACACCTGGCGCCTGATCATCGACACCAACGTCGTCGGCCCGTTTCTGATGGCGCGCGCCGCGGCGCCGACCATGCTCGCGGCGGGATGGGGCCGCATTGTCAATATCTCCATGAACGCCGAGACCATGCGGCGCCGCGGCTTCTCGCCTTACGGCCCGTCCAAGGCCGCGCTCGAATCCGAGACCATCATCTGGGCGCAGGACCTCGCCGGCAGCGGCGTGACCGTCAACGCGCTGTTGCCCGGCGGCGCGACGGCGACCGGGATGATTCCCAAAAGCTTCCCCGATGACGCGCGCAGCAAGCTGCTCGATCCGGCGGTGATGGTGCCGCCGCTTCTGTGGCTCGCCAGCACCAAATCCGACGGCGTCACCGGCAAGCGCTTTGTCGCCGCGCAATGGCGCGACGATGCGACCGGAAGCCGCCGCCGCGGCGGGGTGGTAGTTGGGGAGCCGGGAGCGTGCGGCCCTTACGTTCGTCACCACCGGGCTTGACCCGGTGGTCCATGCTGAAGAGCCGCGTGCAAACCTCACCGTCAATCGTGCTTCACTTCCGCATGGATTGCCGGGTCAAGCCCGGCAATGACGACTGAGAAGAACTACGCCTCGTTCAGCCCGACGCCGCGCGCAGTCAGGATGTGCATCGCCTTCGCAGTGAGCTGATATTTCGCCGGCGCCTTGTCGGCAGGCGCGGGTTCGATGAAGCCGCGCGCGATCAGGCTCTCGAGCCGCGCCTGTTTTTCGGCGGACAGCGTCGCCGGAAATGTATCGCCAACATCGCAAAGGAGCGAAACCTCGTGGTCGCTCAGCTCGGCGTCGTCGCCGCTGCGCGTATCGTTCCCGGCCGGCATGGCGCGACCCTTTCGGTTCAAGTGTCGCTTGAGAACCTTCTATCACGCCGCCGGGTTCCGCGCTGGACTCACCACCATGCGTCATGGCCGGGCATAGCCCGTCGAAGACGGGCGTGAACGCCCTTTTGCCCGGCCATCCACGACTTGCTTGCTCAAAAACGAAGACGTGGATGCCCGGCACTAGGCCGGGCATGACGAATGGCCCCCTCTCCCGCCTCGCACCTTTGGTGCTCGGCTCCCTCTCCCCACCGGGGAGAGGGGAATTATCAAATCGGCGCAACTCGTCCTTAACGCCGCCGCGCCAGACTGCCGCGCATGCTGGCGCCGGCGGCGGAAAACTCCAGGACGTACGATCTCTGCATCAACATCGCGGGGCGGCGGCTTTATTGGCGCAACCGCAATCATGGGGTGACGCTCGGACGAGACGTCATGACCTGGACGATGGACGGCGAAGAAAGCGACGCGGCGTATGGCGACATTGCCGCTGTGCATCTCGATTCAGCCGGGCTGAAAGTCATTGCCGACCGCTGCACCATCACGCTCGCCGACGGCCGCGCCTTGCAGATCGTCAATACCGATCCGGGCGGCTATTCCAGCGCCGAGAGAAAGGAGCTTTATCGGGATTTTGTGCGCGACCTGCACAGCCGGCTCCCTGCGGCGCGTTATCCCGGCATCCGCTTCACCGAAGGCTGGAGCCTGTGGCGATGCCAGGCGATGCTGGCGCTGTCTGCGCTCGTTGCGCTGGTCTCGGCCACGCTCGGGCTTTACGTGTTCCTCCATCTCGGCGAGCCGCGCGGCCTCATTCTGCTGGCGCTCGCGGCTTACGCGTGCTGGAAGTTTTACCGCACCGCGCTCAACAACGCCCCGCGCGACTACACGCCCGACCGGCTGCCGGATTTTTTGCTGTCGTAAGCGGCAAGTGCGAGGGCGCGGAAGCAAGCACCGGCCCTTCGTCATGGCCGGACTTGTTCCGGCCATCCACGACTTACTTGCCCGAAGCGAAGACGTCGATGCCCGCGACAAGCGCGGGCATGACGAGACCCTTCACCCGCTCTCCCGGGTTTCGCTTCGCTCAACCCAGGCTACGAGGCTGTCGCAGAGATGCCGGGATTTTCGGCCGTGCGCGTATACAACTAAGAATTGCATCACAATATATTTCTATCTATAACGGCAGCAGCTAATGGCACTGGGGTGCTCATGAACGCCGTGGGCTGGGGGATTTTTGCCGCGATCTTCGCGGTCATCACGCCGCTGACCTTGCTGCTGATGCGCGAAGTGATCCGCCGGCGGCGCAGCGCGCTGTTGGGCGAACTGCTCGACACCCTGTTCAAGGGCAAGGAAAACGTCCCGACGCTGGAGTTTGCCCGCAACAAATACGGCGCCCGGCCGACGGCAATCCCGGCCGACCAGAGCCGTGAGGACAAGGCGGCGGCGCGAACGCTGACGCGGCCCTATGCGCTGCTGATTTCCGCCATTCCGTATCTGCTCCTCTCCATCATCGGCTTTCTCATTTTGATCGAGCCGATCTGTGCGCTGATCTCGACCGACGCCTGCTTCGGCAACCTGATCGTGCAAGCGCTGATCTGGATCGAACATCCGGGCAGCGCGGTCGACGCCGGCCCGAGGCTGCTCGAAGCCGCCGCCGTCGTCGGCGCGGCGTTTCTCGGCGGCTATCTGTTCACGCTGCGCACGCTGCTGCGCGCGGTGATGAATTTCGAATTGAGCCCGATCACCTGGCTGCGCGCGGCGGTGCATCTGCTCAGCGGTTCTATTGTCGCGCTGCTGCTTTACCGCACGCTCGGCGGGACGCCGTATCTCAGCGACGTGCTGCAAATCACCGTCCAACCCGACGGTTCGCCGCTGCGGCTGTGGCTCGCGGTCGCGTTCGTCGCCGGCTACGTGCCGGACTTCGGGCTGTCGACGCTGGTGCGCTACCTGCACATCACATACTTGAAAAACGTCGATGACGACGTGATGAAAAGCGTCGCCATCATCCCGATCGAGATTGTCGACGGCATCGATTACGACGTGCGTTATCGTCTCGAGGAAACCAACATTGTCGATATCCAGAACCTCGCCACCTACAATCCGATCCTGCTGTTCGTGGAAACGCCATACGGACTTTACGAGGCGTTCGATTGGGTGTTGCAGGCGCAGCTTTGTCTCGCGGTCGGGCCGAAGACGTTTCTGGAACTGAAGAAATACAAGGTGCGCACCATCTTCGACCTGGAAAACGCCGTGACCGGCGACGGCACCGACGGGCTGACGCGGATGATCGGTGCGCTGCTTTACGCCGACGCCAATCCGGACGTGCGCAAGTTCATCGTCTCCGCCGGGGCCGATCCGAATGTGCCGGGAACGCCCGATGTCGTGAGCGTCCGGCGCGCGGTTGTCGTCATGGGCGACAACCTCCACACCCGGCGGCTGCGGCAGCTTTGGTCGGTGATTTACGGACAGCTCACGCCGGCGCCGGCACCACCGACTGCGGCGGGATGAGTTTTTCGGCAGGAGCTCCCTGAAGCGCTCGCGGCCTCTCCCCAATGGGGAGTGGCAAAGCGTTCCTAGTTGTCGAGGAAGGAGCGCAATTTTCGCGAGCGCGACGGGTGCTTCAGCTTCCGCAGCGCCTTGGCCTCGATCTGCCGGATGC
This sequence comes from uncultured Alphaproteobacteria bacterium, assembly GCA_963753355.1. Classification (GTDB taxonomy): domain Bacteria; phylum Pseudomonadota; class Alphaproteobacteria; order Rhizobiales; family Xanthobacteraceae; genus BOG-931. The sequence goes on along the minus strand of CAVWBV010000012.1, from coordinate 119,241 downwards.
GCTCGCGGGTGACCGAGAACTGCTGGCCGACTTCTTCCAGCGTGTGGTCGGTGTTCATGCCGATGCCGAAACGCATGCGCAGCACGCGTTCTTCGCGCGGCGTCAGCGACGCCAGCACCCGCGTCGTGGTTTCGCGCAGGTTCGACTGGATGGCGGCGTCGATCGGCAGGATCGCGTTCTTGTCCTCGATGAAATCGCCGAGATGCGAATCCTCTTCATCGCCGATCGGAGTCTCGAGCGACAGCGGCTCCTTGGCGATCTTTAAGACCTTGCGCACCTTCTCGAGCGGCATGCCGAGCTTTTCGGCAAGCTCCTCCGGCGTCGGCTCGCGGCCGATTTCGTTGAGCATCTGCCGCGAGGTGCGCACGATCTTGTTGATGGTCTCGATCATGTGCACGGGAATGCGGATGGTGCGCGCCTGGTCGGCGATCGAACGCGTGATCGCCTGCCTGATCCACCACGTGGCGTAGGTCGAAAACTTGTAGCCGCGGCGGTACTCGAATTTATCGACCGCCTTCATCAGGCCGATGTTGCCTTCCTGGATGAGATCGAGGAATTGCAGGCCGCGGTTGGTGTATTTCTTGGCGATGGAGATGACGAGGCGCAGGTTCGCCTCCACCATTTCCTTCTTTGCCTGGCGGGCCTCGCGCTCGCCCTTCTGCACCATGTGCACGATCTTGCGGAATTCGCCGATCTCGAGCCCGGTCTCGGCCGCGAGCGTATGGATCTGCGTGCGCAATTCCTTGATGCGGTCCTTGTCGCGGGACACGAAGCTCTTCCAGCCCTTGGCCGAGAGCTTCGACACGCGGTTAAGCCACTGCGGATTGAGCTCCTGGCCCTGATAGTTCTTCAAGAAGTCTTCGCGGGCGACGCCGTGGCTCTCGGAGAGCCGCATCAGGCGGCCCTCGTGGCTCACCAGCTGCTTGTTGATGCCGTAGAGAATTTCCACGAGCCCGTCGATCTTGGCCTGGTTGAGCCGAAGCGACTTTACTTCCTGGATGATCTCTTCCTTCAGCTTCTTCGACTTGCGCTCCTGGGCCGGCGACAGCGTCTCGTTCTTGAGCTTGTTCTGAATGTCGAGCTCTTGCAGGCGGCGGAGCCGCTTGAACGTGTCGGCGATGTTGTCGAAGGTCTCGAGCACTTTCGGCTTGAGCTCCGCCTCGATCGCGGCGAGCGACATGGAGTTTTCCATATCGTCCTCGTCGAGATCAGGCTCGCCGATCGCCGCTTCGACGCCTTCGGCGCCGCCGGCGATGTGGCCGTTACCGGCCTGCGGCTTGAACGGCGTAGGCGCGGGCGGCGCCGAAGGCGGCGCTACGGCTTGCGGCGGCACAGCGGCCGCAAATGCGGGCGCGCCGAATGCGGGCGCGCCGGCGCCCGGGCTCCCTCAGCGCCTTGGACCGGCGGCGCCACCTGCTTGGCGTCGGGGCCGGCATAGGTCGCTTCAAGATCAATGATGTCGCGCAGGAAAACTTTGCCTTCGTTCAACTCGTCGCGCCAAATAATCACCGCCTGGAAGGTCAGCGGGCTCTCGCACAGGCCCGCGATCATCGCTTCGCGACCGGCCTCGATGCGCTTGGCGATGGCGATTTCGCCCTCGCGCGAGAGGAGTTCGACCGAACCCATTTCGCGCAAGTACATCCGCACGGGATCGTCGGTGCGCTCGCTCGGCTCCTTGGCTTCGGATTTCGCCGGCGTCTTCGGTGTAACTTCGACGAGGTCGCCGCCCTCGCTCTCTTCCTCTTCAGGCTCCTCGCGGGCGCCTTCTTCCTCATCGGCGTCGGCTTCCTCGGTCTCGACGACGTTGATGCCCATCTCGCTCATCATGGCGAGCACGTCTTCGATCTGCTCGGAGGTGACTTCTTCCGACGGCATGACCGAATTGAGCTGTTCGTAGGTGACGTAGCCGCGCTTCTTGGCGCGCTTGATCATTTTCTTGACGGCGGCATCGGACAGGTCGAGCAGCGGCAGCGGCGCATCGGGCGTCTCGGCGCCTTCTTTCTCCGGCGTCTCGCCTTCCTTTGGCGGGGCGACCTTGGCCTTGGTCACGACCGCTTTGATGCTCGCGCTCTTGCTTGCCATGTACGTCTCCACGAACGCCTGTCCCTTACCAAAGCGCGGCTTTGCGAGCGCCTTACCCTAATAATCCCCCGGCCGGATGGGAAAGTTCCCGCTGTCGGCCGGAACGCCCCCCGCAAAGCCTGCCGACGGCCAAAAAGAGGCGGCGCCAAAGAGACAACGCCGCCCGAATCGAACCGTCAGTCTTCCCGGAACTCCGTTAAGCTCCGACTAACCCTGTCCACCGCGCGAAAAAAACCTCTTATTCCAACCGCCGCCGGGCCTTCCAGCGCTAGTGCGCACCTAAAACGCTCGCGTCGGCCGTCCGGACTGATCGCCAAAGCCCTCGATCAGGGCCTCGGTTCCATCGATGGCCGAAAGCCGGGACTTAACGTCGCGCAGACGCTCGTAGTTCGCCTCGCTGTTGTCCGCTCCGAGCGCCATTTCGGCGTCCTTAAGTTCCCTAGTTAGGGAATGCCATTGCCGATGCAAGGACATAAGCTGCTTCCAGGTGTGCAAAACATCGCCAATAGCAGCGTCCGGCCGCGCGCCCCAGACCGAAGGCGTGGTGATAGTGCGCTCGATCCGTGTGATAAGTTCGGCAAAACCGCGGCGGCCGAGCGCCGCGGCAAGTTCGGCGCGCTCAAGGCCATCTTCAGGGGCAGCATCGAAGGCCACCTCGCCCGAATGGTGGGCGAGAACGTCAATCAGCGCATCCTTGAGCTTTCGTGCGTCCGAATGGCGAAACTCGGTTTCGGCCAATTCCTCCATGTGATCGTGCACCAGCCAGGGGTGATTGAGCACCGCCTGCAAGATCAGCGCTTCACGCCGCGGTATCGTCGTCCGATGGCCGCGATGCACCGGGCTGGTCGCGAGATCGGGACTTGCCGCGACATAACTGTCGTTGCGCCACGAAGCCGGCGAAGTCCGGAGCTTGGCGCCGGCCGCGGCCGCGTTCTTGCCAATTGCGCCGCGGCGCGATTTCGACGGGCATGAACAAACGGCGCAAGCGCTCTGACAAATCCGCCTGGTAGTAGCGGCGCACGGTTTCGTCGCCGACGCTTGCGGTCACCTCGCGCAGCCGCGCTTCGAGCGCGGCGCGGCGTTCCGGCGTGGTGAAGGAACCTGCTTCGATTTCTCTTGCCCAAAGCATTTCGGCGAGCGGCCGCGCCGCGGCCAGCACATCCTCGACCGCATCGCGGCCACCCGAACGCACCAGATCGTCGGGATCCTGCCCCTCCGGCAGGGCCGCAAATTTCAGGCTCTTGCCGGGCTTGACCAGTGGCAGCGCCACATCAATGGCGCGGAAAGCCGCGCGCCGGCCCGCACTGTCGCCGTCGAAGCATAGAATTGGCTCGTCGGCCATTCGCCACATCAACAGAAGCTGCTCAGCAGTCAGAGCAGTGCCAAGCGGGGCTACGGTCGCCTCAAAACCGGCCATGACCATGGCGATGGCGTCGACATAACCTTCGACCGCCACCACGCTGCCACCCTCATGCGCGGCCTTTCGCGCGGCGGCGATATTGTAAAGGGTCGCGCCCTTGTGGAAGAGCGGCGTCTCCGGCGAGTTCAGGTACTTGGCCGCGGCTTCCTTATCGAGCGCGCGGCCGCCGAAGGCGATGACGCGTCCGCGCCAATCGGCAATCGGAAACATCACCCGGTCGCGAAAGCGGTCGTAGGGAACGGCGATATCCTCGCCGCCGACCAGAAGCCCGGCCTCGATCATGTCTTCGACCGGAATTTTCTGCGCGCCGAGATGTTCTTTCAGCGCGTATTGATCGGGCGACGCGTAACCGAGCCGGAATTTTACCTGGGTGGCCGGAGGAATGCCGCGGTCGGCAAGATAGCCGCGGCCGCGGGCGCCGGCGCGCGACGCCAAATTGGTCTCAAAAAATTTCGCGGCGAGTTCGACAATGTCGTGCAGCGTCTTTCGCCGCTCCTCCTGCGCCTGAGCCTCGCGCGTCATCACCGGCAGCGGTACGCCGGCAATCCCGGCAAGGCGTTCGACGGCTTCCGGGAAGCTCACGCCCTCGGTCTGCATCACGAAGTCGAAAATGTTGCCGTTCTTCTGCGACGAAAAGTCGAACCACATCCCCTTCTGGTCATTGACGAAGAACGACGGCGTGTTCTCCTTGTTGAATGGCGAGAGCCCTCTCCACTCGCGTCCGGCCTTGCGCAATTTGACGCGCTTGCCGACGACTTCCGAGACCGGAAGCCGCGTTCGCAGATCGTCGAGGAATTGCGGCGAAAATCGCATGGTGATTCGGGAGGATAGCGCGGAAGACTGCTCGATTTACGGCGGCATAGCGGCCCGGCGCACGAGCCAGGACCGCCCTTGTCCCGGTTATCCACAGGGAATCGGCCACAGCCGCCGAGCAAGCTCCGTCAACGGGAAGCTGCTTCTGTCCCCTCCGTCACTTCGCGTCGTGGAAAATGATCCCGACGGTGTGCCGGTGTCCGGAACGGATGCGGCTCACGCCGTGCCGCAGATTGACCCGGTAATCGCCGCGCGCGCCTTTCACCGGCCGGTGATGGACCGCGAAAATCACCGCGTCACCCTGGCGGAGCGGCACGACCTCGGCGCGCGACTGCATGCGCGGCCGCTGCTCGGTGATGACGAATTCGCCGCCGGTGAAATCGCGTGCGGGCTCCGAAAGAAGAATGGCGACTTGCAGCGGAAAGACGAGGTCGCCGTAAACATCCTGGTGCAGGCAATTGTAGTCGTCAGGACCGTATTGCAGCAGCAGTGGTGTCGGACGCGACTGCCCGGCTTTGTGGCACCGGACAAGAAAGTCGGCGTGAGCCGGCGGGTAGCGCATTTCGATTCCTAAGCGCGCGTTCCAGTCGTTGGCGATGGCGGCAAGCGGCGGATAGAGCGAGGTGCGCAAGCTCGCGATCGGTTCGGGCAGCGGATAGGAAAAGTATTTGTATTCGCCTCTGCCGAAACCATGCCGGCTCATGACAATGCGGCTGCGAAAGCCGTCGTCATCCCCATAGCGCGCGGCAAGGCGCTCGCAGTCGGTTTGCGTCAGGAGCTTTTCCAGGACCGCGTTGCCATGATCGTTCAAGCTTGAACCGACGCGATCCCAATCCGCCTGGACGCCGGACTTGTATGTTTGTTCGCCGACAAGACGAAGCGTGGCTTTTGTTGTCATGCGCGCCCTTCCGCAAATTGCGATGCGCTGATGGTGACGCCTTTCGCGGCATCATGACACCCGATTTCTGCCGATTTTTGATCGAAGCGCGGCTTGATCTGGACAGCCGCGATCGGGCGCGCTCGCTACCCCGCGAGCAGCTTCTTCACCAGCGCGCTTGCTTTGGAAAAATCCATTCGCCCGGCATAGCGATCTTTCAGCGCCGCCATGGTGCGGCCCATGTCTTTCAAAGTCGCCGCCTCGAGTTCCTTTATCAGTTCGGAAATCGCGTGGCCGGCTTCGAGGTCGGAGAGCTGCTGCGGCAGATAAGCCGAAATGATTTCGATCTCTTCGCGCTCCTGCGCCGCGAGGTCGGCGCGGCCGGCCTTTTCATAAATCTCGAGCGATTCCTGACGCTGCTTGATCATTTTGCCCATGACGTCGAGAATTTCGGCGTCGGTCAGCGTGACCCGCTCGGCGGCGCTGGTTTCGCGCTTCAATATCTCGGCGTTGATGAGGCGCAGCGTCGAAGTACGTCGCTTGTCGCCGGCCTTCATGGCCTCCTTGAGGGCATTGTTGATCTCGTCGCGCAACACGGCTATGGCCACCTGCAAAATCGCCCGCTGGAAGCAGCGGGCACGCCATATGATCTAAGACTTTGCCGATGCCGACACAACCGCGACCGACACGGCCAACCTGGGACGATCCCGAACCGACCGCGCTCCTAATTCTGGCGGACGGGACGGTGCTCGAAGGCTTTGGCTTCGGCGCAACGGGCCGCGCGGTCGGTGAAGTCTGTTTCAATACCGCCATGACCGGCTACGAAGAAATTCTCACCGATCCCTCGTACGCCGGCCAGATCATTACCTTCACCTTTCCGCATATCGGCAACGTCGGCACTAACGAAGACGACATTGAAACCGTCAACCTTGCGGCAACGCCGGGCGCGCGCGGCGTCATTTTGCACTCGGCCATCACCGCGCCGTCGAACTACCGCGCGACGCGCGGCCTCGACCAATGGCTGAAAAGCCGCGGCGTTATCGGGCTCGGCGGTATCGATACCCGCGCGCTCACGAGGCTGATCCGCGAACGCGGCATGCCCAACGCGGTGATCGCGCACGAGCCGTCCGGGCGGTTCGACCTCGACGCGCTCAAAGCCGAAGCCAAAGCCTGGCCGGGCCTGGTCGGCATGGACCTCGTTCCCATGGTCACGACCGGGCAGCGCTTCACTTGGCAGGAAACGCCGTGGCAATGGGACGGCGGCTACGGCGAATTGCGCGAAGCTGAATTCCACGTCGTCGCCATCGACTACGGCATCAAGCGCAACATCCTGCGCCAGCTTGCCGGCAATAGCTGCAAAGTGACGGTGGTGCCGGCGCAAACGTCCGCAGCCGACATCCTCTCGCTCAAGCCTGACGGAATTTTTCTGTCCAACGGACCGGGCGATCCGGCGGCGACCGGCGAGTATGCGGTTCCGGTGATCCGCACGTTGATCGAGCAAAAGCCCGTCTTCGGTATCTGCCTCGGCCATCAGATGCTGGCGCTCGCCACCGGCGCCCGCACCATGAAAATGCACCAGGGCCATCACGGCGCCAACCATCCGGTCAAAGATCTCGCGACCGGAAAGGTCGAAATCACCTCGATGAACCACGGCTTTGCCGTCGATCGCGCGAGCCTGAAAAACAATGTCGTCGAGACGCATGTCTCGCTGTTCGACGGCTCGAATTGCGGGCTTAAGCTCAAGGACCGGCCGGTATTTTCGGTGCAATACCATCCCGAGGCTTCGCCCGGCCCGCAGGACTCTCACGGCTTGTTCAAGCGCTTCGTCGGCATGATGCGCGACGCAAAGCGCGCGTAACGCGAGCCGAGAGCTAGCGCCGTGGGGCGAACGATCACCGATTGGCTCGCATTCTTCGACAGCCGGCATTTCCTTTACGTCAACGCGCGGCACAAGGATGTGCACTATCGGCTGATCGCCAAGGAGATCGCCGCGCTCGTTCCGGCTCCCGATGCGCGCGTTCTCGACTACGGCTGCGGCGAAGCGTTGCATGCCGACATTGTCGCCGAAGCCGCCGGCGAGCTTGTCCTTTGCGAAGCGGCGCCCGGCGTCCGCGCGGCATTGGAAGAGCGGTTCGCATCACACGCCAATATCCGCGTGCTCGCGCCCCATGAGATTGCCCGGCTAAAGGAACACTCGCTCGATCTCGTTATTCTGCATTCGGTGGTGCAATACCTTACGCCGGCGGGCACAGGCGCTTTGTTCACGTTGTTCCGCGGGCTGCTGAAAGCGGACGGCCTCCTTGTCGTCAGCGACGTCGTGCCAGAGGGCGGCTCGACCCTCGCGGACACCGCAGCGCTTCTTAAACTCGGCAAAGCCGACGGGTTTTTCCTGGCCGCCATGTGGGGACTTCTGCGCACGTTGTTATCGGATTATTCGCGGCTTCGTTCACGCCTTGGCCTTACCGCTTATTCCGAGCCGGACATGATCGAAAAGCTTTCGGCCGCCGGATTTTCGGCGGCACGCGCACCCACGAATGTCGGTTACAATCCATCCCGCGCCGCTTATTACGCACGCCCGCGCTGATCAGGCAAAAACACGCGGCTCGCTCCTCATCAAAAACAAAATGGTCGCCTGCGATGATCTCGCAGGCGACCTCAAGATGTTTGCTCCACGATGTTGTGCTCGGGACGCTCGTGGCCGTTCTCAGTTTTTCAGGTTCGCTTGCGAACCCGCCTGCCCATTCGCGGCCAGGAAATCTTGATACGTGCGGCCGGCGTAGTTCTGGGAGGTCGGTGCAGCGGTCACCGGCGGCTGCGCTTCGGTCGCGTCCGAGGACTTGTCGGCGGGCGGAACCGGTGTGGCCGCAGCAGGACCGCCGTCGACGCGGGCGCTAGCTGCTTCCTTGGTGCACACGTCGGCGAACACCACGAGCCCGTCCGGTGTATAGGTCTTGGTCAGGCAGGTGCACGGTCCAGGTGCCGCAACGACCGGAGCGACATCAACCCCTGCATCGACGACGTCGTCGATCATGATCCAGCGGCCACCGCGGAAGATCAGGTGTCCATGAGGATGGTGGGCCCACACGCGGCCAGGATGGCCGGGCCAGCGCGGGAAGCGCGGATCGCGCGGATCGCCGATGCGACCGGGATTACCCGTACGGCCGGGATTGCCGCCGCGGCCGAGGATCGGGGTCAGCGTCCGTCCGCCGTTACCCATACGGGCACCGCCGAAACCGCCGCCCATGTGGCCGCCGCCGAAGCCGCCGCCAAATCCTCCCCGGGCGTCAGCAGTGCTGGAGGCGAGGGTCGCCGCCGCGATGGTAGCCGCGGCCGCGAGAGCGAAGGTGAGGGTGAGTTTGCGTGACATGGTCGTTCTCCGAGTGTTGGGGTTGGGTCAAATTCAGTTCCAATGCCCATGGGTCGGAGCAGCCGGGAAAAGGTTCACACCCAGACGAAAAAAAATGCGCGGCGTCGCGCGCGCCCTCGTGGGTAACTGGCGCACCGCGCGGCGCCGGGGGCCGGTTTTGGCAGCCACATCAAACGCTTACTAGTGGTTCTGGGCGAGGAAACGACCCCGCCGCCGCCGACTTGCCGGGCGCAGGCCGAACAGGGACACTAGGTCCGCCCGGCTGCCAAAAGACTGCGCAAAATTTTTCTCGATTGCGATTGAACCGCCGCGCCCGCGTCCGCGACTAAAGTAACGAGCCGACGGCCTGCCGATGCAGACGACTTCGGACGAGAACCTGATCGGACGGATCGGCAACGGCGATCGGCTCGCGATGCAAGTGCTGTATGCGCGTCACCATGTGCGGGTCTATCGGTTCATGCTGCGCCTGGTGCGCAACGAGACGACGGCCGAGGATTTGTTGAGCGATGTTTTCCTCGACGTCTGGCGACAAGCCGGAAAGTTCGAGGGGCGGTCTGCCGTCTCGACGTGGCTCCTGGGCATTGCCCGCTTCAAGGCGCTGTCAGTGCTGCGGCAGCGCGGCGAGGTGGAACTAGATGACGAACTGGCCGGCGCGATCGAGGATCACGCGGACGATCCGGAAATCGCGATGGCCAAGAAAGACAAAGGTGAAGCGTTGCGGCAATGCCTGACCAAATTGTCGGCCGAGCATCGAGAGGTCATCGATCTCGTCTACTACCACGAGAAATCGGTGGATGAGGCGGCAACCATCGTCGGCGTGCCGGAGGCAACAGTGAAGACGCGCATGTTCTACGCGCGGAAGAAATTATCCGAACTCCTGAAGGAGCGGGGAATCGATCGAGGCTGGCCATGACAACGGCGAACGAGAGCGGACGCGGCGATATCGAAGACCTGCTACCTTGGCATGCGGCAGGCACGCTGAGCTCCCGCGATATGCAGCGTGTCGAAACCGCGCTCACTGAAGATCCCGAACTCGCCCGGCGCTATGAGCTGGTGCGTGACGAATTGGCCCAGACCATTCATCTCAATGAAACGCTCGGCGCACCGTCGGCGCGCGCCATGGAAGCGCTGTTTGCCAAGATCGACGCTGAGCCGGCACGAACGCCGGCGATCTCCGCGAATCTCGGGGCGCGCATCCGTGACTTCTTCGCCGCCCTTTCTCCGCGCACGGTCGCCTGGTCCGCCGCCGCGGCAGCGCTCGCTATTGTATTGCAGGCCGGCGTGATCGGCGTCGTCATGTTGAAGGAGAATAACGCTGGTGGTTACGAGACCGCTTCGGCACCCTCGGCGATCTCCGGCGAAGGAACGTACGCCTTGATCCGCTTTCAACCGCAAGTGAGCGCCGCCGACATCACCCGCTTCCTCGAAGCCAACAAGCTCGCTATCGCGGACGGTCCGTCGGCGGGCGGATTGTTTCGTGTGCGCATCGCACCGGCCAAGCTCGCGAAAGTTGACCGCGATCGCCTCGTCGCGATGCTGCAGACGGACAAGGCCGTGAGTTTCATCGCCGCTACACAATGATCGACGCAAGGGGGTTGGCATGCGAACGAAAGTAAAACTGCCAGGATCGCTCTCGGCCCTCATCTTCTGTGGCGTGCTGGTGGCCGCGGCATCCTTGGGCGAATCAAGTCCAGCAGATGCATTCGGCATGGGCGGGTTTGGCCGCATGGGCGGTTTCGGCCGCATGGGCGGCTTCCGCGGACCGCCCGCTAATGCCCCGATGCGCTTCGCGCCTCGCCAATATCCCGGCCGCGTTGTTGGCGGCGGCCGGCCGATCGGCGGGGGCGGTAACTACCCCAGAGGCCCACGGCACCCGATCGTCGGCACCGGCGGGCCTCCCGCGCTCGGGCCGCCGCTTGCCGCGCAACTGCCTATCGGAGGTGGACGCGCCAGCGGCAGCGGCGTGCCGCCGGCGGGCGAACGACGCTTTGTTGCTGACGAAATCGTCACCGAAATTTCCGCGAGCGTTACGCCGCAAGCACTCGAGTCGATGGCGCGACGCTATAACTTGACGCGCCTCGATTCGATCAATCTGCCGCTCATCGGCAGCACGGTTTATCGCTGGCGCGTTGGCGGCCGCCGTTCGGTGGCTGACATTATTGGCACGATCGAAGACCAGCACGCGGTCATCGCCAGCGCGCAACCCAACTACGTTTTCGGATTGCAGGAAGACGCCGCCAAGGATTCGTCGCGCTCTGGCGATGACGCAGCCCAATACGTTCTTGGCAAGCTGCAAATCGACCAAGCCCATCGCCTCGCGACCGGGAAAAATGTCCCGATCGCCGTGATCGATTCAGAAATCGACTCCAAACATCCGGATCTCGCCGGAACGGCGATGAAAAGCTTCGATGCGCTCGGCGGCGAGTCAAAGCCGCACCAGCACGGCACCGCGATGGCAGGCGCCATTGCCGCGCACGGTAAGCTCGTCGGTGTCGCGCTCGGACCGCAGCTCCTGGCCGCGCGCGCCTTTGATGACACCCCCGGCGAAGCCAAGGGCACGTCATTCGCCATTTACAAGAGTCTGCAATGGGCGGCGGACAACTCGGCCCGCGTCGTGAACATGAGCTTCGCCGGACCGATTGACCCGCTGCTGCATCGCATGCTCGCGGCGGCTTACGAAAAGGGCATCGTGCTGATCGCGGCTGCCGGCAATGCCGGACCGAATTCCGCGCCGCTGTACCCGGCGGCTGATGCCGATGTGATCGCGGTGACCGCAACCGACATGAGCGACGGCATCTACAAGATGGCCAATCGAGGCAAGTTTATTGCGGTCGCCGCACCGGGCGTTGATGTGCTGGCGCTGGCGCCGGGGGAATCCTATCAGGTCACGACAGGAACATCAGTTGCCGCAGCCGAGGTGAGTGGCATTGCCGCGCTCCTGCTCGAGCTGAAACCGTCGCTCACGCCTGCCGAAGTCCGCACCATCCTGATGACTTCGGCCAAGCCGATGGGCGCAAGCGGTGGCCAACATGCGGATTTCGGCGCCGGACTTGCCAACGCCTTTCGCGCGATCAACACTTTGAACGGCAAATCGGGCGTACCTGGCAGGCGCGAATAGCTTGAGCAGTAAGCGCGGGGACGGCGCTAGCTCTGCTTGGCGCCGACGGTATCGGCCATCACCGCGCCGCGCTCACCGAGCGGCTTCTCGCCGCCGACAGTCGAATCGCGCGCGGTCTGATGTTCGATCTCGGCATTGAGCTCGGCGCCGAGCAGCACGACGATGGTGGAAATCCATAGCCACATCATCAAACCCACCACCGCGCCCAGCGAACCGTAGGTCGCGTTGTAATTGGCGAAGCTCGCCAGATACCAGGAGAACAAATACGATGCGATGATCCAGGTCACCGCGGCGAACACACTGCCGACGCTCACCCACTGCCAGCGCGCGGCCCGCCGGTACGGGCCGTAGCGGTAAAGAACGGCGAGCCCGATCAAAAGAACCAGCAAAAGGGCCGGCCAGCGCCCGAACCGCGTGAGCGTTCCGGCGGCGCTGCCAAGCCCGATAGGGGCGAGAACCAGCGGCAGCACGATCACTCCGGCAATAGCAAGCAGCAAGGCGGCAAAGCCGCCGAGCGTGAAAACGAGCGCCACCAGACTGAGCTTGAAAAAATTGCGCCCTTCCTGCTGCTCGTAAATGACGTTGAGGGCGTCGATCATTGCCTTGACGCCGCTCATCGCGCTCCACAGCGACACCAGAATGCCGACCACAATGCCGAGGCTCAAGGTACGGCCACTGTTTGCGGCAATGCGCTGCGCTTGCTCGTGCACAATGCTCAGCACATTGGCCGGCACGATGTCGGCCAGCAGCGAAAGATTGTTGGTGATGGTGGAGGCGTCGAAGTAAAGCCCGTAGGCCGAGACCAGGGCGGTGATGGCGGGAAAAATCGCGAGCAGAATAAAGAACGCGACGCCGCCGGCGATCGATAAAAGCCGGTCCGACTGCATTTCGGCGTACGTGCGCCAAAGAATGTCCTTCCATCCCCGCCAAGGGATTTGCAGCGGGTGCGTCGCATGGCGGCCGCGGCCGTTTTCGTGGGCGCGCTTGAGCTCGATCTCGCGTGGTTCTTCAGAGCTGCGCGGCTCGCCGAACGGCCGCGCCGCTTTGGTGGTGGCGCGCGCCCGGCGGCGTTTCGCCCCGATGCGGTCATGCAACGGCATGGCCAGCGTCAACAGCGCGGTAGCGCCGAGACTGAGCAAGAATGGCAAGTCAGAGCGCTTGGGCAGCATTCCAGAGATTCCCGAGATCGGGAACAACGACGATGCAGGCCAAACGGTTGCAGCCCGAAAACTGCGACGTGCCGGCGCTGCTCATTTTAGGCTGTGCCCAATTGTTAGATTGGGCTTGCCGATCCCTTCCCTGCCCGCCATTTCTGGTCTAAACAGCGCCCGCGCGGGGCTTAAGCTCCGGCGCTTAGGCCTTGTTGGCGGAGCATGATCTTTCCGGAAAACCGGTAGCCACTTTTCCGGATCATGCTTGAAGGACGCGCAGTCGCGCGCCCTTTTTTTGTGCCCTTATATAAGCTCGCGAATATGCCCAAGCGAACCGACATCTCCTCGATCCTGATCATTGGCGCCGGACCGATCGTCATCGGTCAGGCTTGCGAGTTCGACTATTCCGGCACGCAGGCTTGTAAGGCGCTCAAGGCCGAAGGCTATCGGGTCATTCTCGTCAACTCCAATCCGGCGACGATCATGACCGATCCGGATTTAGCCGACGCCACTTACATCGAGCCGATCACGCCCGAGATCGTCGCGCAAATCATCGCCAAGGAGCGCCCGGACGCGCTGTTGCCGACCATGGGCGGCCAGACCGCGCTCAACACCGCGCTGTCGCTACGCAAGATGGGCGTACTGGACAAGTTCGGCGTCAAAATGATCGGCGCCACCGCCGACGCCATCGACAAGGCCGAGGACCGCAAGCTGTTTCGCGAAGCAATGACGCGGATCGGACTTGCGACGCCGCGCTCGCACCAGGTCAAGACGCTGATCGGCGCGCTGGAGGCACTCGACGACATCGGGTTGCCCGCCATCATCCGCCCCTCATTCACGCTCGGCGGCACCGGCGGCGGCATCGCTTACAACAAGGCGGAGTTCATCGAGATTGTCGAGCGCGGGATCGACGCCTCGCCGACCGCCGAAGTGCTGATCGAAGAGTCGGTGCTGGGCTGGAAAGAATTCGAGATGGAGGTGGTGCGTGACAAAAACGACAACTGCATCATCGTCTGTTCGATCGAGAACGTCGATCCGATGGGCATTCACACCGGCGACTCGATCACGGTGGCGCCGGCGCTTACGCTGACCGACAAGGAGTACCAGCGCCTGCGCGATGCCTCGATCGCGGTGTTGCGCGAGATCGGAGTTGAGACCGGGGGCTCCAATGTCCAGTTCGCGATCAACCCCGAAGATGGCCGCCTTGTCGTCATTGAAATGAATCCGCGGGTGTCGCGTTCGTCCGCGCTCGCTTCGAAAGCGACAGGTTTTCCGATTGCCAAAGTCGCCGCCAAACTCGCAGTCGGCTATACGCTCGACGAGATCCAAAATGACATCACCGGCGGCGCCACTCCGGCATCGTTCGAGCCGACCATCGATTACGTCGTCACCAAGATTCCGCGTTTCGCCTTCGAGAAATTTCCCGGCGCGGAAGCGGTGCTGACCACGTCGATGAAATCGGTCGGCGAAGCCATGGCGATCGGCCGCACCTTTCAGGAAAGTCTGCAAAAAGCGTTGCGCTCGCTGGAAACCGGCTTGACCGGGCTCGACGAGGTGGCGATTGCCGGCCTCGGCCAAGGCGACGACAAGAACGCCATCCGCGCGGCACTCGGCACACCGTCGCCCGACGGCCTGCTCAAGGTCGCGCAGGCGATGCGGCTCGGGCTTTCCGACGCCGAAATCCACTCAGCCTGCCGCATCGATCCGTGGTTTCTCGCGCAAATCCGCGGCGTCATTGACATGGAGGCCGAGGTCCGCGCCAAAGGCCTGCCCGACACCGGCCGCCCGTTGCGCAAGCTGAAGCGAATGGGCTTCTCCGATGCACGGCTCGCCAAACTCACCGGCCTTGGTGTCGAACAAGTGTCCGCCCGCCGCAGAGAGCTCGGCGTCCGCCCGGCATTCAAACGCATCGACACCTGCGCCGCCGAATTCGCTTCGCCGACCGCTTACATGTATTCGACCTACGAAGCGCTCTTCGCCGGCGAAAGCGCCGACGAGGCCGCGCCTTCGGACAAGCGCAAAGTCATCATCCTGGGCGGCGGCCCGAACCGCATCGGCCAGGGCATTGAGTTCGACTATTGCTGCTGCCATGCCGCGTTCGCGCTCAAGGACGCCGGTTATCAAACCATCATGATCAATTGCAATCCGGAGACGGTGTCGACCGATTACGACACGTCTGACCGGCTTTATTTCGAGCCGCTGACGGCCGAAGACGTGATGGAGATCATCGACACCGAGCGCAGCGCCGGAACGCTGCACGGCGTCATCGTACAATTCGGCGGCCAGACCCCGCTCAAACTTGCCGAGCCGCTTGCCAAGGCGAACGTGCCCATTCTCGGCACGTCGCCGGATGCCATCGATCTTGCCGAAGATCGCGAGCGGTTTCGCGTGTTGCTCGATCGATTGGGCCTGCGCCAGCCAAGAAGCGGCATCGCCACAAGCCTCGAACGCGCGCAGGCAATTGCCGACGAGATCGGCTATCCGATTGTGATCCGTCCCTCTTACGTCCTTGGCGGGCGCGCTATGGAAATCGTGCGCGACCCGGGCCAGCTCGACCGGTACGTGGTGCGGCTTGCCGCCGATCTCGATCGCCCTTCGGAATTGGCGGTGTCGCAGAAGCGCCCGCTCCTGATCGACAGCTATTTGACCGACGCGGTGGAAGTCGACGTCGATTGCTTGTCAGACGGAACCGACAGCTACATCGCCGGAATCATGGAGCACATCGAGGAGGCCGGCATCCATTCCGGGGATTCAGCCTGCTCGTTGCCGCCGCATAATCTCTCCGCTGCTTTGATCGGCGAACTTATGCGCCAAACCACAGCGCTTGCGCTGGCGCTGAAGGTCGGTGGTCTCATGAACGTGCAATATGCCATCAAAGACGGCGACGTTTATGTGCTGGAAGTTAATCCGCGCGCGTCGCGGACGGTGCCATTTGTCGCCAAGGTAACCGGAGTCCCGGTCGCCAAAATCGCGGCACGCGTCATGGCCGGTGAAGCGCTTAAGAGTTTTCACTTGAAGCCGCAGAGTTTCGAATTCGCGCACGCCACCCATGTCGGCGTCAAAGAAGCGGTGTTCCCGTTCGCGCGCTTCGGGCCGGCGGTCGATACCGTGCTCGGGCCGGAGATGAAATCGACCGGCGAGGTCATGGGCATCGACCGCGACTACAATGTCGCGTTCGTCAAAAGCCAGCTCGGCGGCGGCTCGCGGCTGCCAAAAAGCGGAACCGTATTCGTCTCGGTCAAGGATGCCGACAAGCCGCGCATCCTCGGTACGATCCGGCTGATGGCAGCGCTTGGATTCCGCGTGCTCGCGACCTCGGGCACACAGACTTATCTCGCCGGCGAGGGCATCGCTGCGGAACGGGTCAATAAAGTCGCCCAAGGGCGCCCGCACATCGTCGACGCCATAAAAAACGGCGAAGTTCAGTTGGTTTTTAACACCACGGAAGGCGCCACCGCACTCGCCGACAGCCGCTCACTGCGGCGCGCGGCCCTCTTGCATAAAGTGCCGTACTACACCACTCTCTCAGGGGCTGTCGCTGCAGCGCAGGGCATCAAGGCCTATCTCGGGGGCGACCTCGAGGTGTGTGCGCTGCAAAATTATTTTGCGGCGAGCTCCGATCATAAGGTCGGGGCAGCCTGAGCGGCAGCCCGTGTAGGGACAGGTTTTTGGTCGCGAGGCCGGAGGACTCTTCGGTCCGCGACTTGAATTTTGTCCCTATGAGTATGGAGGTTTGAGACCGATGGATAAGATTCCGATGACCGCGGCGGGCTATACGGCGCTTGAGACCGAGCTCAAGCATTGCCAGCAGATCGAGCGGCCCCGCATCATCCAGCAGATTACCGACGCGCGCACCCACGGCGACCTGTCGGAAAACGCCGAATATCATGCCGCCAAGGAATTGCAGTCTCTCAACGAGGGCCGCATTGCAGAGCTCGAGGACAAGCTTGCGCGCGCCGAAATTATTGATGTGTCGAAGCTTTCCGGCGACACCATTACCTTTGGTGCGACCGTCACTTTGATCGATGAGGACACCGAGAAAAAAGCCGTCTGGCAGATTGTCGGCGAGCCTGAAGCCGATGCCAAGAAGGGCAGAATTTCCATCACCTCGCCACTCGCCCGCGCCCTGGTCGGAAAGAAGAAGGGCGTGCAGGTCGAGGTCGTGACCCCTGGCGGCGCCAAGGCCTACGAGATCGTCAAGGTCGAGTGGAAGTAGCCCCTTCGCCGTCAAGGACTTTACCGAGGCGAAATCGAATTCGCGCTGGCGTTGGGGCGAATCGATGCGCGGCTCCGGCTAAGGCTGGTTGGGGTTGCGCAGCCGCGCCGGGCATATCTTGGTCGCCGTTTCGCCTATGTAAATAATTGAAAAAACTGATCTTTCCGTTACCCACAGCTCTTTAGCTGTATTGGGTTGCGTCTCTTGCATAGCTCGCGAAAGCTCCTAGATTCCAAGCGGATGAGCCGCAAAACCCGCGCCCGCCCCTTCCGGATTATGCCCGACTGACGGATCGGAGAACGTGAGCACACCGACCCACGCCAAGATCGTCATCGTCGGCTCTGGACCGGCCGGTTACACGGCGGCCATTTATGCTGCGCGCGCCATGCTCGATCCCATCCTGATCCAGGAACTCGAGACCGGCGGACAACTGACCACGACAACCGATGTCGAAAACTATCCCGGCTTTGCCGACGTCATTCAGGGCCCCTGGCTGATGGAGCAGATGCAGAGGCAAGCCGAACACGTCGGCACCAAAATGGTCGCCGATTACGTCAACAAGATCGAGCTTGGACGGCGTCCCTTCCACATCATCTGCGACTCCGGCGACGTTTATCTCGCCGACACTTTAGTGCTCGCGACCGGCGCACAAGCGCGCTGGCTCGACTTGCCGTCGGAGCAGAAGTTCCGCGGCTACGGCGTTTCGGCCTGTGCCACGTGCGACGGATTCTTCTACCGCGACAAGGAAGTGCTGGTGATCGGCGGCGGCAATACCGCGGTCGAAGAAGCGCTATTTCTGACCAATTTCGCCAAGACGGTCACTGTCGTGCACCGGCGCGACAGTTTCCGCGCCGAACGCATTTTGCAGGAGCGGCTCTATCAAAATCCGAAAATCTCGGTGCTCTGGCACACGGTCCTCGAAGACGTGGTCGGAGATGATGCACCGCTGAAGGTCAAGGCGGCCGTCCTGCGGAACGTAAAGACCAACGAGATCGAGAAGCGCCCGATCGACGGAATCTTCATCGCCATCGGTCACACGCCGGCGACCGCACTGGTCACCGGGCAAGTTGAAATGAAGCCGTCGGGCTACATCAAGACCGCACCGCACTCGACCGCGACGTCAGTACCCGGCTTGTTCGCGGCCGGCGACGTCGCCGACGACATCTACCGCCAAGCGGTGACGGCCGCAGGTCTCGGCTGCATGGCGGCGCTCGAAGCCGAAAAATTCCTTGCCGCTCACGGCGAAGCCGAACCGCGCGTGGCCGCTGAGTAAAATTTTTTCCAACCTCTCTCCTCTCCCCGCAGCGAGGAGAGGGAGAAGGTGCCTGAGATGGATTGGGATAAACTCAAAGTCTTTCATGCTGCGGCCGAAGCCGGCAGCTTCACTCATGCCGGCGAGCAGCTCGGGCTCTCGCAATCCGCAGTGTCGCGGCAAGTGAGCGCGCTTGAGCAAGAACTCGCCGTGTCGCTCTTCCATCGCCACGCGCGCGGCCTGATCCTCACCGAACAGGGCGACCTGCTGTTTCGCACCGCGCACGATGTGTTCATGAAGCTCGAAGCGGCGCGTGCCAAGCTTACCGACAGCCGCGAGCGTCCGAACGGCGATTTGAAAGTGACGACGACGCCGGGAATTGGCGTACACTGGCTCACGCCGCGGCTGGGCGAATTCATCGATCTTTACCCGGAAGTCCGCGTCACGCTCCTGACCACCGAAGAGGAGCTCGATCTCGCCATGCGCGAGGCCGATGTCGCCATCCGGCTGCGCCAGCCGACACAGCCGGACCTCATTCAGCGAAAGCTTTTTTCCGTACACTTCCACGTTTACGCTTCGCCCGAATATCTCAAGCGGTTCGGCACGCCGCGTACGTTCGAAGATCTCGACAATCATCGCGTGCTGATGCTTGGCGGCAACGTGCCCAGCTATTTGCAGCGTTCATTGTTGCTGACCGAAGTAGCGCGCGACGGCAAGGGACCACGCACGCCGCATCTCGTCATCAATAACATTCTCGGCATTTTGCGCGCCTGCCAGCGCGGCATCGGCATCGCCATGCTGCCGGATTACCTGGTCGAGGGCGACGGCAACTTGGTGCAGCTATTCGGCGATGCCGATCCGATCGCGCTCGATGCTTATTTTGTATATCCGGAAGAACTCAAAACCGTCGCGCGCGTGCAAGCGTTCCGCGACTTCCTCGTCGCCAACGCGCAGCGCTGGAATTACTAGTCCTCAGACCCGCATACAATTTTGCCGTCAGCGCATGGCTGGCATGCCGGTGATTGCGTTGTACCTCCGTGCCAAGCTTTGCATAGTACTTGCGGACTGCATTCCGGTTGGCAGCGAGTGGTGCATGCCCGCCAGCAGCTCCTCCCTGGGAAGACGATCGCCGGCGCCCCCACGCCGGCGATCCCCAAGCCGGGCCCGCAAGGGCCCGGTTTTTTGTGCGGCAAGATTTTAAGTCCGCTGCGCCCGCCGTTTCTCGCTGTATCGCCCGCTAGCGCGTATAAAATCAATTACGTCGATCGACGCAGCAAGCCGGACGTCGTGCGGTGCGCAAGAAAACCATCGTCGTCAAAGACAAAATGCAAAGCGGCTACCGGTACACGCTAACCGCGCCGCCCGGCCGGAATTTCGATCCCGAATTCCGGCCCCAATTGACGCCGGCGCAAATGCTTCGTCTTGGCGTGTTCGGCGGCAAATACATGACGGACTGTACCAGGGAATTTCCGCGCAGCTGGTTTTCGCGCGCCAAGCTCGCGAAGCGTGGCCGAGATCACAACCTCAACTATTTTGGCGTCGATGCGAGCCAGCCGCTCTCGGTGTGGCGCAAGAAGGGTTGGATTTATCGCGACGATCCTCGCGGCTGGTTCCAGTGGTATTGCCGCTACTATCTCGGCCGGCGGCTTCCCGACGAGGACGCCCGCCAGATCAGGCGCTGGAAGGCCATCCGCCGGCATGTGCGGCAAGTTCAGCGCAACTGCGAGCCGGGCGACGTTATGTGTCGGCCGAGGCAGCGCCAGGCGCTGCTGCACTGGGCGTACGATAGCCGCAAGATTTGAAAGTGCCCGGTCCATGGCGAGGCGCTCGCCGGCCCGTCAGCGCGGCCGTTGCCGTGTTCACCAAATGTTGGCGCGCGCGTTACCGGACTTAAGCGTGACGGAAGACCCGCCCTAGTTTATAGCGCTATGAAACGCGCAGGAGGACGCAACATGCTCACCCGCAGACATGTGTTTTTGGCCGGTACGGCCTTTGCCGCACTCGGCGCCTGGCGGCTGACGCGGCCCGGCGACGCGCGGGCGGCTACCGCTTACGAAGTTACCCACACCGATGAAGAGTGGCGGAAACTTCTTTCCCCGGATGCCTACCAGGTTCTCCGGCATGAAGGCACGGAACGGCCGTTCACGAGTAAGCTGCTCGAAGAACACCGCACCGGAACGTTCGCCTGCGCCGGCTGCGACTTGCCGCTGTTCTCGTCGAAGACCAAATTCGACAGCGGCACCGGCTGGCCGAGTTTTTGGGCGCCGCTCGACAAAGCGGTCGATGAGATTAAGGATCGCACCTACGGTATGGTGCGCACGGCGATTGCCTGCCGGCGCTGCGGCGGCCATCTCGGCCACGTGTTCGATGACGGACCCAAGCCCACCGGGCTGCGCTATTGCATGAACGGCGTCGCGCTCAAATTCACACCGCAGCCGGCGAGTTCAAGCTGACTGGCGCCGCCGCCGTCGGCCGCGCAATTTTGCGGCCGAAATATCTGCAGATGATATGATCTCAGCGCCAAGTCGCAACTGAGATCACTTACTGATGACCTACTACCTTAGCTACTATAACGACACGCTGGCGGACGGCGTGTCACTGACATTTCCCGACGATGGCGTTCATCGAATCTTTTATGTGCATCGAGGAAACGCGACCATCGACGGCAAGACACTGCCGGAGGACGAAGCGGTTTACCGTCGTGGCGCCAGCACGGTAACCGGATCCGGCGGCGGCGCACGGGTATTCCGGTGGGAACTGGGCACCTTCGCCGGCAAAGTACCCGCCAATATCGAATCCATGCTGCGCATGACGCGCGAGTGCTGGACAATCGCCATTGCCGGTGGAAGCGAGTGGCTGTTTCGTCTCGACAGCATTGTGCATATCCCTCCCGACCCGGCTGATTGCCACACCCATCCAGGACCCGGGATTCGCGCGCTGCTTTCGGGCGAATTCGTCATTCGGCAGACGTCGGAGAATGGGGGCGGCGCCTATCCCGGCGATCCGTGGTGGGAAACCGGAACCGAAGCTGTGATCTCCACTCCTGTCGGCGATACGCCCGTGCACTTTCTGCGCGGCATGCTGTTGCCGGTGGAATTCAAAGGGCGGCCGGACACCGCGAACTGGCTGCGTGCAAAACCAAAGCAAAAGAGCGCCTGGAAGCTCTACGTCGATCAGGCCATTAAGCTTTAGCTCAATCCGGGCTAGAGTCTGGCATGAGCGTCATCAACCCCAACGCGTTCACCACCCGGCCGGAAATCGAAGGCACGTTCGGCGTCGTCACCTCGACGCACTGGATCGCCACGGCCGTGGGGATGGCGATGCTGGAGAAAGGCGGCAACGCGTTTGACGCCGCGGTCGCGACTGCTTTCACCTTGCAAGTGGTCGAGCCGCATCTAAATGGTCCGGGCGGCGATGTTCCGGTCATTGTCTACGATACCCGCCGCGGCAAGCCGGAAGTGATCTGCGGCCAGGGTCCGGCGCCCGCCGGCGCGACGATTGCGCACTATCGCGGCTTGGGCCTCGATCTCGTGCCCGGCACCGGGCTGCTTGCCGCCTGCGTGCCCGGCACATTCGAGACCTGGATGCTGCTGCTGCGCGATTACGGCACCGTCTCGTTGCGCGAAGTTTTGTCGCCCGCCATCGCTTACGCACAGAATGGCTATCCGCTGGTGGAGCGCGCCAACGCCACCATCGCCTCCGTCGCGCAGCTCTTTCGTGATCATTGGCCGACGTCGGCGGCGGTGTTCCTGCCGAATGGTTCGGTCCCGGCTACCGGAACGCTGTTCGCCAACCGCGCGCTTGCCGCTACCTACCAACGCATTCTCGCCGAAGCCGAACACGCCGGCGGAGAACGCGTCGCCCAGATCGAAGCGGCGCGCAAATCGTGGTCGCAAGGCTTCGTTGCAGAAGCGGTGGATCGTTTCTGCCGCACGCAGGACGTCTTCGACTCGACCGGAACGCGGCACCGGGGCGTCCTCACCGGAGACGACATGGCCCGCTGGGCGCCGCGCGTCGAAGCGCCGCTCACCTACGACTACGGCCGTTACACCGTATGCAAGACCGGGCCGTGGGGCCAAGGCCCGGTCATGCTGCAGCAATTGGCGCTGCTCAAGGGTTTTGATCTCGACAGCTTGGATCCGGCGGGCGCGGACTTCATCCATTTGCAGGTCGAGTGCGCCAAGCTCGCATACGCCGACCGCGAGGAGTTTTACGGCGATCCCGATTTCGTCGAGGTGCCGATGGCGCGGCTTTTGTCCGACGCCTACAACGTCGAGCGCCGCAAGCTCGTCGATAATTCCGCTTCGTTGGAAATGCGACCGGGATCGATCCCCGGCTTTGGCGGAAAAGGAAGCGCGCGGCTTCGACAGAGAACCGACTTCGCCGCGGCCGCCGGCGCGGGAGAACCCACCGTTGGTGAATTAGCCGGCGCCGGCGACACGGTGCATTTCGATATCATCGACCAGGCGGGCAACATGGTGTCGGCCACGCCCTCGGGCGGCTGGCTGCAATCTTCGCCGGTCATTCCAGAGCTTGGTTTTCCACTCGGCACCCGCGCCCAGATGTTCTGGCTGGATGAAGGCCATCCGGCGGCGCTTGCGCCGGGAAAGCGGCCGCGCACGACGCTGACGCCGACGCTCGCGCTACGCGAGGGTGAGCCGTATCTTGGCTGGGGTACGCCGGGCGGCGATCAACAAGACCAGTGGATCACCCAGTTCTTCCTGCGCCACGTGCATGCCGGCATGAACTTGCAGGAAGCGATCGACGCTCCGGCCTGGCATTCCGAGCATTTCCCGTCCTCGTTCTGGCCACGCGCGGCGCGTCCCGGCGTTCTAGTCCTCGAAGGCCGCATCGCGAAAGACACGACCGCCGAACTGAGACGCCGCGGACACATCGTCGAGGTCGGAGCGGAGTGGTCGGAAGGCCGGCTCGCCGCGGCTTCGCGCGACGGCCGCAAGCGCCGTGCTGCCGCGAACCCGCGCGGCATGCAAGGTTACGCGGCAGGGCGTTAGAGCATGATCCCGAAAAGCTTGCCCTTGGACTCGATCCGCGGGTGGAAGCCGGTTTTCAGTTACAGCGGGATGACGTTCCTGCTCTAGGCCGCGACTTCGCCGAGGAAACGTTCGACCTCGGCGCGAAGCGTAACGGTGGCTTGTTCTACCTCTACGGAGGCGGCAAGCACGGTCTGCGCCGAGCTGCGTGTCTGCGTGATGCCGCCGGCGACCTCGCCCAAAGCGGCGACCACTGCCTTGCTGCTTGCGGCAGCGCCGGCGACGTTGTGTGAGATTTCCCCGGTCGCCATTTCTTGCTGCTCGATGGCACCAGCGACCTCGGACGTATGCATGCTGATGTCCTGCATACGCTCGGTGATGGCGCGAATAGCGGAGACGGCCTCGCTGGTCGCGCCCTGGACGGAAGAAATCTCGCGCGTGATTTCTTCCGTAGCCCTCGCCGTCTGCACCGCGAGCGACTTCACTTCCGAGGCGACGACGGCAAAGCCGCGGCCGGCGTCGCCGGCGCGCGCCGCTTCGATGGTCGCGTTCAACGCCAGGAGGTTGGTCTGTTCGGCAATGTCCTGAATGAGTTTGACGACATCGCCGATCCTTTGCGCAATCCGCGCCAGGCCCGCGATATCCGAGTTGGTCGCGGTGGCATCGGTGGCAGCGCCCCGCACCACTTCGCTCGCCTGCGAGAGCCGGCGACTGATTTCTTTGATCGATGCGGACATTTCTTCCGCGGCCGCGGCGGTCGTTTCGATATTGACCGAGGCCTCGTTCGAACCATGCAGCGCGGTCTCGGCGCGGTGCATGGTATGGTCCGACGTGGTCAGCAGCGATTTCGCGGCCGACTTCATCTCGAGCGCGCTCTGCCCCACCGTCATCAGCATGGACTCGACACGGGCACGAAACGCGGCGATCGCCGTCTCGATCGCGCCCCGACGCTGTTCGCCTTGCCGCAATGAGTTGCGTTCCTTCTCGGCCGCGCGCTGTTGCGTGACGTCCATGTGGGTGGAAACCCAGCCCCCGTCCGGCACCGGGCGAGTGATCACCGAGATGGTCCGGCCATCTTCGAGCTCAAAGATTTTTTCCTCGGTGCCGCCGCTGGCCGCCTGCTTCAATGCTCTTGCGACATATTCATCGGGATTACCGGCAAAGGCGCCGATTTTGGCGCGGCGCACCAGAATGTCCCGCAGCGGCGTGCCTTTGCGAAAATTCTCGGGGGGCAGGATGGACATTTCGATATAGCGCTTGTTGCAGAGCAACAGCCGCGCCCTGCCGTCGTACATGCTTACGCCCTGGACCAGATTGTCGAGCGCGAGATTGAACAAGGCATTTCGCTGCCGCTCCCGGACGAAAGCCGCGAGGGCCACTACCGACAATACGGCGAGCGCGAGCACCGCGGCCCACAGAGCGGCTGCGGCGGTGCCGGATAGCTCAGTCAGCATGGGGACGACCGCGTCGCGTCCAACATCGGCGAAGTACTCAATGCATGCCGCAAAGCCGGCAACGCGGACGGCCAAGTGCGAATGGGCAATGGGCCCGGCTGGACCTTGCTTGAAAACATGGACATGCGTCCGATGCGCGCTCCCATAGATTACGCGCATAAGCCTTGTTCTAAGGTTAACGAAATACTCAGTGGCCCGGGAGCAGCCCGCGGAGCCGTTTCGCCCCAACTATGGCGGCGATGCGCAAGGCTTCGAGCCGGCGCGCGGCCACAAACGCGGTGTCGCCGCGGACCCCGATCAACCGATCGGCTAGCGAAAGCCGCTCGCGCCAGAGGTGATCGATCATGGGATGATTGGCCGTGGCGCAGGAATTGGCGCGCAGCATCGTGGTGTCGTCGAGCAATTCGCCGGTCAATTCGACGCTCAGCATCACTCCGGGCGAGAAGCGCGCAAAGTCTTCGTTGTAGGCGATTTTCCAGAACCAGGCGCCGTGGCCGCTGCGCAGCGCCACGGTCGCGGCAATGGACCGGCCATCGACCAGAAGGCGGTTAATCGACACCTTCTGCTCGGCGGCGAGTTTGAACAATGCGGTGCGCACGAAATGCTGCACCTTCTCGTCGGCGGCCGCCGCCGTCCCGGCTTTGCCCTTCCATCCGAGCGCTTCCAGGGTAAAAAAGTCCTCGAGCGCGCGGTCGACCGCGGCCGGCTCGGTCGCAATGGTGATCGCGATGGCGCCGGTTTCGGCAAGACGCCGCCACTGCCGGCGCAATTCCTTGCGCTGGTGGCCGCTCATGGCGCCTTCCAGATAATGCGCGCGGTCGCCTGTCGGCGCGAGTTGCGCGCGGCGATGGCGGCTGAATGCGGCGGACGGCATATCCGCGCGCCGCAGAACGGCGTCGAGCGCGCCGGCGAGGAGCCCGTCCTCCGGTAGAAAAGGCAACAGCACCAATCCCGGCAGCGCGGAGTTGTCGGCGAGATGTGAAAGAAACGCGCCGATGATGGGCTCAGCGGCTTCGCGCTCGACCAGCGGCAGGCCGAGTGGCGCATAGGGATGGGTCCAGCCGACCAAAACCGGCAATTGAACCCGTAGCGACGGCGCTCAATTCGCGCCGGGAAAAACCCGAGGAGCCGCCGCGACTTCCCCGCCGACCAGATCAAGACTGCGCCAACATCGGCCCCGAAGACCGGCGCCGCCGCAAGCGCAAAGGCCGGTTCGTAAAACACATTCGGCTCAAGCGCGCGCGCGGCTAGCGCGCGCCATTGCGTGGTTATCGGCTCGAGCCGGGCCAGCGGGCGCCACTCGACCGTGAAGGAATTGGCGGCGTAGCGGTCCGCGAGCGCGGCGCGGCGGGCGGTGGCAATGGCCGACGCTGCGTCTCCCAGAGCGACAACCGGCGCCGGATCGTTCGAGACTCCGACGGTCATGCTCGCCCTTCAGCTTTCTCGGGGCGCACCGAAAATCAGACAGTGGAGGCCGAGACGAAATTTCGCCAAGGCAAACAGACTGGCCGATTCGAACACCAACGCCACAGCGCCGGCAATGGCGGCGCCGAGAAGCCCGAGCGGCGGGATCAGCGCCATCAGCAAGACGAGGTTCAACGCAAAAGAACCGGCATAGATCAGCGCGCATGAACGCCGTTCACCGAGCATGTTGAGGAGCCGCTCCGCCGGGCCGACCGAAGCGCGGGCTAAAAGGCCGATGGCGATGATGAACATCAGATAATAGCCGGAGACGAAGTCGGGTCCGTACAAGCGCAGCAGCGGGCGCCCGAGAATCAAAAGAACAACAATCGACCCGAGCGACGGCCAGAAGGTCAGGCGAACCGACTGACGGAGGAAGGAGGCTAAGCGTTTGCGGTCACCGGTAACGTGATATTGCGCGAACTTGTGCGCGATTGTCTGCGCCACCGAGAAATAGATGAAGGCGACGAGCGCCATGGTCTTGACCGCGGCGTAATAGATCGCGACTTCGTTCGGCGAGCGATATTGCTGGAGGACAATGACGTCGGCATAAGTGAGCAGCAGATAAAATGCTTCGACAACGAAGATCGGCGTCGAGGTGGCGAGCCAGGAACCAACCGCATGGACTTTCGCGCCGCGTTCGACGACGCGCGTCAGCCGCCGATTGAGCACCAGGAACTGGCCGATGGTGACGCCCCACAAGCTGACGACACCCGCAAGCGTCGCGGTCGTCGCGTCAGTCGGCAGGCCGAGCGTATAAAAAATTCCCATCAGCGCAAGCAATGCGAGCTGGCGCTGGATATAGACCGGTGCGAGGCCGAGATTGACCCAGTTGTAAGAGCGCGCGATGCCGCTCTGGACCTGCGCCAAGCCGCAAAGCGGCAACGCCGCGCAGGCGAGATAGAGAGGAATGACGGTTTCGCGACCAATGTGCGGCGACAACAGAAACACCGCGGCTGCGCCGAGAACAGCGATGCCGGTGGCGATGCCGGTCGCGAGCCAGCGGCTGCCGCCGAGATAGCCGCGCAACAGAGCGAACTTGCCGTGCTCGGTGTACTCAGGAATGAAGCGCTGCGCGGCCGAGCCGAGGCCGAGATCGACCATGCCGCCGATCAACAGCACCCACGTCCAGGTATAGACGTAAACGCCGAATTCGAAGACGCCCATCCATCGCGCCAGCAGAATCTGCGAGACAAAGGCGATGGCCGCACTGACGACGCGGATAAGAAAGGCCGCGCCCGCCAGCCGGCGCGCCAGCGAGGACTCGCTGCCGTCGGCAAACAGCGCATGAACGCGGGCGACGCTGCCGCCGAGCGCTGCCCGCCACGACGACGCGCGCCACTGCCAACGCGGCGCTTGTTCGGAACCAATTGATGCCACAATGACCTCTGCGCCACCGTAGGCGGGCGGCGGACAAGAGGGGCCATCATTAGCAACGAAGCGTTAACATCCAGTTGGAAGAAATTAACAATTACGGCGGGATGCGGCCGCGCCCGGCGCCAGGCGGTTAACGACGGGCTTGCTCAATAATCCTTGAGCAGCCGCTCGATGTAATCGAGTTCCTCTTGCGGGCGCAGAACGTCGCCGAAGCGGCGGCGCAATTCCTCGATGATGCGGCGCGCGCGCTGCACGTCGATCTCGCCGGGAACTTTCACGGTGAAATCGTCGCCATAATCGCGCCCGCGCAGCGGGCGGCCCAGCGGATCGGTGTCGCGCTGCGCGCGTGGCAATCCTGTGCGGCCGTTTTGGCCCTGCCCCGGTCCCTGCCCCATCTGCTGCTGCATGGATTGCGCAAGCCCCTGCGCCCCTTTGCGCATCGCATCGAGCGCGCGGCCTTGTGAATCGACGGCACCCTCGGCATTGCCTTCGCCGAGTTCGCCTTCGGCTTCACCCATGGCCTCGCCGGCATCGCCCAGCTGATCGAGGCCGTTCTGGCCTTGACCCTTTTCGCCCTGCTGCCCCTGCTGACCTTGCTGCTGATTTTGGCCCATGCCGCGCTTCTTCAATTCGTCGAGCAGCTTGTTGAGGCGATCGCGCAACGCCTGCTGGTTCTTGCGCAGTTCGTCCATTGACGGCGCCTGCTGATCGCCTTGTTGACCGGGCTTCGCCTGTTGACCGCGCTGGCCGTTTTGCCGGCGCCGATCCTGGCCCTGGCGGAAAGTGCGGTCGCGCAGGTCCTGCTGCTTACCGATCATGTCGCCGAGCTCGTCGAGTTGCGACATCATCTCGTCCATGTCGTCGCCGCTTTGGCCCGGCGTCGCCATTTGCAGGTTCTCCATCATTTGCTGGAGCTCCTGCAGCAATTGTCGCGCCGCATCCTTGGCGCCGCTGCGCGCAAGGTTTTCGAGCCGGTCGAGCATGCTCTTGAGGTCTCTCTGACTCAACGAGCGGGCGTTGCGGTCGAGCGGCCTCGACAACTGCTGGGAATTCTTCATCTGGTCCTGCATCGCCTGCACATAGCGATCCATGGCCGCCCGCAGCTGATCCATCAGCTGCTTGATTTCCTGATCGCTCGCGCCGCGCTCAAGCGCCTGACGGAGCGCCTCTTCGGCATTGCGCAGACTGGCCTCGGCGTCGGACATGTCGCCATCTTCAATGCCGACAGCCATCTGCCACAGCCGCGCGGTCACCTCGCGCAGATCGTCGTCGGTCTTGGCGCGAACCAGCGACCAGAATATCGAACGCAGTCCGAGATAAACGCCGGCGTCGGTGCCGAACTTGTCCGGCGCGAGCGCGAGCGCATCGAGCGCGGTGGTCACCAGCGGCCGCGCGCCCGCATCAAGCGCAAGGTTGCGCCGCTGTTCGATGAGCGCGCGCGCCAACGGCTTGGTGAATGTGCGTTCCGGCAGGCGGAAAGTGACCGGTTCGCTGCGGCCCTGGTTGTCGCCTTCATCGCGGGCGACGAGCGTCATCACCACCTCGGCGCCGGCCCACGGATGATCCGTCAGGTCCTTGATGGTCTGGCCGACGCCGCTTTTGGCGCGCGCCTGCGGCAAAATAAGCGCGAATTCGGGCGGTCCGAACAGCGGGCGCGCGCTTTGCTGACCCGCTCCCGGCTCATCCTTGCGGGCGAACGTCGCGTGCGCTTCGATCACTCCGTAATCGTCTTCCACGCGGTAGGACAGAAGCAGCGATCCGTGGTTCTGCGGCTCGGGGTCTTTGGTCAGCGCAATGATCGGCGGCTTGTCGGGAATGGCGTTGAACGCCCAGACAAGATCGTCGCCCGCGCCGCGTAACGTCGCGGTCCCAGTGCCGGTGATTTTGAAACGGTACTCCTGCGTACCGGCCGGTGAGCGCACGTCTTCCTTCGCTGGAGTGACGCCGCCTTTGCCGGCGACATCGAGATTGACCTTGCCGGTGGTGCGCACGACGAGCGTGCTTCCGGCCGGCACCGCAATCACCTGTGCCGCTTGCGCATCCTGCCGCGACGCCTCGCCGGGATGCAGTCCGGCGAGAATGACCGGCGGCTTACCGGTGTAAGCGGGTGGAGTGACCCAGGCGTCGACGCGGAAATTCGCCGGCAGTACTACGCCCTGCCAGTCGAATGCCGCCGCGATGCGTTTCCAATGCTCGCCGTCGGCGGCGACAAAGGTGGCTATGACGGCGATGAGCACGAGACCGCGTAGCGCGTAAGGGTCGGTCGCGGACAGGCGCGGCGACGGCCAGCCGGCCTTGAACGAGCGCGCCGCCGCCAATGTGCGCTCGAGATGATTTTTCCAGAGCGCCAGCGAATACGGATCTTGCGGCGTGACCGCGAGCTCGTCGGCAATCGCCGTCGCCGGCCGGTGGCGCAATCCGCTGCCGCGATCGAGCCGGCTCAAACCCTCCGCGGCGGCCGGTACGCGCAAGCGCACCAGCGGTACGAGTGAAGCGACGGCGAGTATGGCAAACGCGAACAGCACGATCGCGCGGCCGAGCGGCGGTAGGTAGAGCCACAGTCCGAGCCAAGACAGCGTCAAGAAAATGCCGACGACGGTTGCGATCCGCGCCAGCGCCGGCCAAACGCGCTCCCAGAAAATCGTCCAGCGGGCGCGGCGCAGCGCCGTACCGAGCGGCGACTTGGCACCGAGCGCCGAACGCCCGTGCGGCGTGGACTGATTTTGCTGCGTCCTCGTCTCCGTCACCACGTTCTCCGTGGAGAAAGCTTACACGACAACACTGTAGCATCGGGGCCGTTCGAAGGCGGCCCGCAGGGCAGGAAGCCTGTCATGCAGAAAATAACAAGCAATTTCAGCGCCAAATCAGAGCCAACCCGGCAGGCGGTCGAGCGCGATCAATTCTTCGGCAGACAGCCGCGGCCGCACGACGGCCCATTCGCTATGTCTGACAAGGACTTCGGGAATCAGCGGGCGGGTGTTGTAGGTCGAGGCCTGGACCGCGCCATAGGCCCCCGCGCTCATGACGGCAAGAAGATCGCCGGGCTTTGATGGCACCAGCGATCGATCAAGCGCGAGGAAATCGCCTGATTCGCAGACCGGGCCGACGACATCGGCGAAGATTCGCGGCGCCCCGGCGGGAGCTTCACGCACCGGCCAGATGTCGTGATAGGCCTCATATAATGTCGGGCGAACGAGGTCGTTCATGCCTGCGTCCACGATCACGAAGGTTTTGGCCTCACCGCGCTTCAAATAAACCACGCGCGTTAGAAGGATGCCGGCGTTGCCGACAATCAACCGGCCGGGCTCGAAAATCAGCCGACAACCGAGGCCGCGCGTCGCACGCTTGACCATCGCCGCGTAAGCCGCCGGGTCCGGCGGCGGCTCGTTGTCGTCGCGGTAGGGAATGCCGAGCCCGCCGCCGAGATCGAGGTGCTCGATGCGGTGACCGTCGCCGCGCAGCGTTTCGACAAAATCAGCGAGCAGCGCGAAGGCATCGTTAAAGGGCTCGAGCGCCGTAATCTGACTGCCGATATGCATGTCGACGCCGACGATGCGAATGCCATCGAGCTTGGCGGCGCGCGCATAAACCGCCCGCGCTCGGCTGATAGGTATGCCGAATTTGTTCTCTGCCTTGCCAGTCGCGATCTTGGCGTGGGTCTTTGCATCGATGTCCGGATTGACGCGGATCGACACGTCGGCGCGGCGATTTTTGTTGGCGGCGATGGCGGCAAGAAGCTCAAGCTCCGGCTCTGATTCAATGTTGACGCAGAGAATGCCGTGCTCGACCGCAAGCGCGAGCTCGTCCTCGGTCTTGCCGACGCCGGAGAACATGATCTTTCCCGGCGGAATGCCGGCTCCGCGCGCGCGCAGGAGTTCGCCGCCGGAGACGACGTCGGCACCGGCGCCGAGACGCGCGAGCGTCGCAATCACTGCTTGGTTGGAATTCGCTTTCATCGCGTAGCAGACGAGCGCGTCCACGTCGGCGAATGCTTGCGCAAATACGCGATAATGCCGCTCGAGCGTTGCCGTCGAATAGCAATAAAACGGCGTACCGACCGCATCGGCTAACGCGGTCAGATCCACTTCTTCAGCGTGCAGCACGCGATTGCGGTAAGCGAAGTGATGCATGCGCGTGTGTTTAGAGCATGATCGGAAAAATGCCACCCCCGGCGGTCGCCAGGGCGACGCAACAGGCGCGGTAACGCGGACGATGGTTATTGAAGGATGGGATCGAGCAAAAACGATTTCTTCTGACCCGTCGGCGCAACCGGGTTGCCGTTGGCGTCAAAACCGGTTTTCGACGCAGCCGCCTGACCCGGCGTGTTGGCGCCGGCAACAGACGGGTTCGGCGCGATATCACCGGGTTGGGGCGACGGTGCGGCGCCGAACGAGGGCAGCCCAAACGCCCAACCCAGCCCTCCCGATCCCGGTGGCGGCGGCTCGGGCGCTCCAGCGCGCCCACACCCGGCAAGCACCAAAGCGGCGGCGCCAAGCGTTAAAGCCGCCAAGCCGATCCGCAATCGATTGTGCACCAAAGAATTCTCCCAGCCCGCCGCGAACGCCGCGATCATAGCAGACCGCATGGCATTTTGGCGGCGATAACTTGCCGGGCGGTTATTCGCGATCCGCCCAGAGCAATTAAGCCTTTCCGTTGAGCCGTTTGAGCCAGCGCTTGGCTTCCTTCCGCACGTTATCCGGCGCGGTGCCGCCGTAAGTGCGGCGGCTTTTTACCGAAGCTTCGACAGAAAGGACGCCGAAAACCGCTTGCGTGATCCGCGGCTCGACCGCTTGCATGGCCGCAAGCGGCAGCCGCTCGAGCGCAAGCCCGGCTTCGGCGGCCTTCGCGACAATGCGGCCGGTTATGTGGTGCGCCTCGCGGAATGGCAGTTTCAGCGTCCGCGTCAGCCAATCGGCAAGATCGGTGGCGGTGGCAAAGCCTTCGCCCGCAGCTTCGCGCATGCCCGCGACGTTGACCTTTATGTCGCCCACCATGCCGGCCATGGCGTTGATCGAAAGCGAAAGTGCGCCGAGCGCGTCGAAGGTCCCTTCTTTGTCTTCTTGCATGTCCTTCTGATAGGCGAGCGGCAGTCCCTTCATCACCACCATCAGGGCCGTGAGCGCGCCGATGATACGGCCGGTCCGCGCGCGCACGAGCTCCGCCGCATCGGGATTACGCTTCTGCGGCATAATCGAGGAGCCGGTGGTGAATTTGTCCGACAGACTGATGAGACCCGCGAGCGGCGAAGACCAGAACACGATCTCTTCGGCGAAACGCGACAGATGCGTGGCGCAGATCGCCGCAGCCGACAGCGTCTCCAGAACGAAATCGCGATCGGCGACGGCATCGAGCGAGTTCGCCGCCGGCCGGTCAAACCCCAGCGCCTTCGCGGTCATGCCGCGATCAATCGGAAACGAAGTACCGGCAAGCGCGGCGGCGCCTAGCGGGCTTTCATTGAGGCGTTTGCGCGCGTCGGCGAAACGTCCGCGGTCGCGCTCCGCCATCTCGACATAGGCGAGAAGATGATGCCCGTAGGTGACCGGCTGCGCCGTCTGCAAATGGGTGAAGCCGGGCATCACGGTCGCCGCGTGCCCAAGCGCCTTCTCGGCAAGCGCGCGTTGATAATCTTCCAGCGCGGCGTCGATATCATCGATGGCGTCGCGCACCCACAGCCGGAAGTCGGTCGCGACTTGGTCGTTGCGCGAGCGCGCCGTGTGCAGCCGTCCGGCCGCCGGCCCAATCAGCTCTTCGAGCCGGCCCTCGACATTCATATGAATGTCCTCAAGCGCGCGCCGGAACTTGAATTTTCCCGTCTCGATCTCTGACAGGATCGTGTCTAGACCGTGAGCGATCCGCTTTGCATCTTGCCCGCCGATAATGCCGGTTTTTGCCAGCATCGCCACGTGAGCCTTGCTTGCGGCAATGTCCTGCCGGTAGAGGTGGCGGTCGAAATCGATCGAAACGTTGATCTCCTCCATAAGAGGATGGGGTTTTGAGCCGAACCGCCCACCCCACATTTTGTTGCTCATGATCAAGTCCGCCGAAGTAACCGTTCGATGACCGAGCCCTCCGCCGACTCCCCAAACAAGAACCGGCGGCGTCTACTGGCTGCGGCGTGTGGCACCGTGGCCGTTCTGGCCGTGCTGGCGGGGGTATACGGGATTGGGCGTCTGCGAAGCAATCCGGCAACCGCCGAATGTGCACCCGCAATCGCGACGGCGAGCCGGATTGCGCCGCTGGCCCGCGGCGAGGTCGCGGCGCTTGCGGTGGCACGCACGCCGTTTCGCCTTCCCGACTTGAGCTTCAAGGACAGCGCCGGGCGCGAGCGGACGCTTAACGATTGGCGCGGCCGTACCGTGCTTCTTAACCTTTGGGCTACCTGGTGCGTGCCCTGCCGCAAGGAAATGCCGGCGCTCGATACCCTGCAATCTGATCTCGGCGGCGGCAAGTTTGACGTGGTCGCGGTCAACATCGACACCCGCGATCCGCAAAAGCCGCTGAACTTTCTGAAAGACATCGGTGTGAGCCACCTCGCTTATTACTCCGACGATAGCGCCAAGGTATTTCAGGAGCTAAAAGCCGCCGGCAAAGCCTTCGGCATGCCGACGACGCTTTTGGTCGATCCCTCCGGCTGCGAAATCGGCGAAATGGCGGGCCCAGCGGAATGGGCCAGCGCCGACGGCATCAAGCTTGTCAGCGCCGCGGCAGATCGACCTGAATGATCGGCCGGGGCGCGTACTCATAAATTCGGAATATCAGCTTAGCTCCAGAAAGCCGGCGCGGGACGAATTAGCGCCGCGGTCCGCCGAGTGCCCAAACGAACTCGCTATTTTGCGGCTTCAAAAATTACGATGCGAATTTTATCGTTGTCGTTGGGGGCGGCGCCGAGCACTGCCGGTTTGCTCGCGGTCTTATCGTCCATGCCGCAGAAGGCGACGATCGCGTCCGGCTTCGGCTTCTGCACGGAAAGCGTCGCCGGCGGACTGTCGATCCAGTGGGCGGGGGCGTCGGCGGCCAGCGACACATCGGTTACGTTCCACGCGCCATTGCCTTTGAGACGAGACTGCAAAATTCCAAGCGCTTGCGGCTTCAGACAGACTTCATCCTTCATGTCGTTAAGGTCCTGCTCGTCGCCCTTCGCCATTCGGTAATGCGCATTAACCGGAACGAATTTAACGACGATCGCCGTGGTCTTGCCCGGCGGCAGGATCTGGCGCCAGCTCCGCACGACGCTGAGCGTCCAGTCCGGCCTTGGCGGTAGCTTGGGCTTCTCCGGATCACGTGGCGAAATAATGCCAAGCGCGGCAAGCCGGCCGGCGGCCTCCGGCGAAAGTGCGCCAAGCGCCTTGTCGACGTCGGCGCCGAACGGAATCACCGGCAAATGGTCCGCCTTGAGCTCGGCAAGGCGATCGACACCCAGCGCGTAGGCATGGATCTCTGCTTTGGTCGGCAACTGCGCTCCTGCCACAGCTATCGTCAGGCCGATGAAATTGTCCGGGTCGGCGGCAGGGAGCGTCCAGGTCTCGCTGCCGTCTGCGCTTGCTTGAAGTTCGGGCAACGACACCGTTGCCGTAACGGCAAGGTCCGCTGTGGCCGCATTCCTGAAATAATAGGAATACGTAACGCCGTTGGTCGCCACGGCAATGTCGAAGCCGGCCACCTCGAGATTGGGAACTGATGCGATCTGCAAAGCGCCGACGGTGAGGGACGCTTCCGTGGGCGCGCTCGGCGCTTCAGCGGCGTCAGCCGCCGCCGGCTTGGTTTGTGCAAGCGCTGGCGCGAGCACCAGCGTCACGCCCAAAGCCGCGACCGGCAAGACAGCGAGCGGATTGCTCACCATGGACCTCCTGGCGTGAAGAGAAAGCCGACGCGGCCAGTGTGGCCGTCAGTGTTGAACAGGTGCGGTGACGGGAATTTTTTTGCCCGAAGCTACCCACGAGTCGTAGCTCTGCATGCGCAGCCCGAGCCGGTCATAATAAACCCGTAGGTAGCCGTCGCTGCCGCGCACGACAGCCTCGGGTATGACCGCTTGGACTTCCTGCGCCATCACACCGACATAGGCCTTGTCACTGCCATTGTAGCTGAAGCGGTAAAAACCGAGGCCATTATCGAGACGACCGAGCGCGACGATGTCATGCTTCAGCCGGATATCGGAGCGATGGCCACCGCCGTGATGACCTCCACCGCCGCCGTGGTGACCGCCGCCACCATGATGACCTCCACCGCCGCCGTGGTGACCGCCGCCACCATGATGGCCGGCGCCGCCACCGCCACCGCCATGATGGCCGCCGCCATGGTGACCGCCACCGCCGTGATGACCGCCGTCGTGATGACCACCATCGTGACCGCCGTCATGATGACCGCCGTCGTGATGTTCGCCGCCGTGGTGGCCTCCATGCGAGTGGCTGCCGTGATGATGCCAACCGTGCCAACCCTCGCGGCCGCCAAAACCGAAGCCGCGGCGGAATTCGTAGCCCACGATGTACCAGCCCGGTCCGTCCCAGCCATCGTCGTACCAACCGTAGCTTTCGCCCTCGAAGCTATTTTCTTCGTCGCCGCCTTGAGCCGAAGGCGCGCCCGCTCCGCCGCCACCGCTGAATTTGAGCTGCAGCCGTGACCAGCCCTCGCTTCCCTGGACGGGAACGAGCCGCCACAGCTGACAGGCGCCACCGGCCGCCGTCGATATCTCGTTCAGATGGACGTCATCGGAGCAATGGTCCGCATCCAAATACTTGCCGTTGCGCTTGAGCGCGACGCGTGACCAGCCATCGGAATCGGGAACGAATTTCCACAACTGGCAGGAGCCGTTATCGAAATTCGAGTCTCCATGCATCTGTAGCTCATCGGTGCATTTCTTGGCGTCGAGAAACTTGCCATTGCGCTTGAGCTGCAGCCGCGACCAGCCGTCGGCGTCGGGAACGAGTTTCCACAGTTGGCAAGACCCGTTGTCGAAGTCCGATCCGGGGTTGAGATTGAGGTTGTCGCTGCAGAATTTGGCGT
Organism: uncultured Alphaproteobacteria bacterium; assembly: GCA_963753355.1. Taxonomy (GTDB): domain Bacteria; phylum Pseudomonadota; class Alphaproteobacteria; order Rhizobiales; family Xanthobacteraceae; genus BOG-931. The sequence goes on along the minus strand of CAVWBV010000012.1, from coordinate 82,662 downwards.
CGAGGAATTTACCGCCACCCTGCTGCGCGGAGGCCGGCAGGCAAAAAGCCACAAGGCTGGCTGATCCAAGCAGCACCCGCATCAGCCGGCCGACGGTCGGCCGGCCGCGTCTCGGCGCGGCTATCGTAGTCCGGCAGCCCATGTCATTTGCCGTAGCAGCTTTGCCGCGTTGGCTCAAGAAGCGGCCTCGCCGCGTGATCACGCCGTCGAAGCCATCGTCTCGTCCACAGCCGGAAAACACCAGTCGATGTCGCAGATGGGTTAATCATGTCATATCGAGCGTGCGCAAATCACTTCCGCACTTAATCCAACTACGAACAATTATTGCGCAGAACCGACCAGCTTTTCGGCCGCGGCAAAATTACGTTTGTCCGGCGTTGGGCTCGGCGGCAGGCCAAGCGGTATGAACGACCCTCGCCGTTTCCGGGGACATGTGGCCGCTATCATCACTGCCAATCTTTGCTAGGATTTGCGGTCGGATCGACGAACCTTTAGGGTGCTGCGCTATGTTGGGAAGCCATCACCGCGGCGCGGCAGGCATGAACGCATCGGCGGTCGTTGCGCGCGGCCTCACCAAGCAATTCGGCGCGACGCACGCACTCAAGGGCGTGGACTTCGACGTGCAGCCGGCCGAGGTGCATGCGCTCGTCGGCGAGAACGGCGCCGGCAAATCGACGCTGGTGCGCGTGCTTTCGGGTGTGCACCAACCTGACCGGGGCGAAATCGCGGTGGACGGAGAAATCCGCCGGTTCAGCGGTCCGCGCGACGCCATCGCCGCCGGCATCGTCACGATTCCCCAAGAATTGCGGCTGGTCCCGGCGCTGTCCGTCGCTGAAAACCTCACGCTCGGCGATCCACCGCTGCGGCGTGTCGCGGGTGTTAAGACCATCGATCGTGCGCGCATGCGCAAAGCGGCCCGCGATGAGTTGGCGCAACTCGACTTCGCACCTGATCCCGACGTCCGGGTCGATCGCCTGAGCTTTGCCGAACGGCAGCTGGTCGCCATCGCCCGGGCGCTTCGCCGGCAATGCCGCGTGCTGATCCTCGACGAGCCCACGGCCGCGCTGGAGACGCGCGAGATCGAACGCCTGTTCGCCGTGCTCGCGCGCATGAAGAGTCAGGGGACGGCGATCATCTACGTTTCGCATCGGCTTGATGAGGTGGTCGCATTAGCCGACCGCTGCACCGTGCTGCGCGATGGACGCGTCGCGGCAACGAGCCGGCGCGGTGGTTTCAACGTTACCGACCTGGTTGCGGCCATGACCGGCGGCGCTGCGGCGGCGGTCGAGGGTCTCCCCACTGCGCAGTTTTTGCAAACGCCCGATCAACTGGAGCAGACGCCGGGCACTGCGCTGCTTGAAGACGCCGCCGACCGGCCCGATGCGATCCGGCTGCGCCCAGGCGAAGTCACCGGGCTCGCCGGTCTTCTCGGCAGCGGGGCCAGCCAGGTTCTGCGGCGGATTTTCGGCATCGGCGGCGAGCCGAGCCAGATTCGCCGCGATGGAATAGCGCGGCGGATCGCCGCTCCGGCGGACGCGGTCCGCGCTGGTATTGGCTTTGTGCCCGGCGAGCGCCGGCTGGGCCTCATTATGAATCTCTCGGCACGGGACAACATTTTGCTGCCGAGTCTCGACCGGCTGGCTCGCGGCCGGGGCGGCGGCGGCATTGACCGCGACCGTGCCAACCGGCTGGTCACGCAGTTGATGGAATTGCTCGATATCCGCCCTCGCCAGGCTTGGCTTCCGGCGGCGGCATTTTCCGGCGGCAATCAGCAGAAGATCATCCTCGCCAAGTGGCTCGCGCGCGAAGTGGGCGTGCTCCTGCTCGAAGAGCCGACCCAGGGTGTCGACGTCGCAGCGAAAGCGCAGATCCACCGCTTGATCCGCGCCTTTGCCGAGCGCGGCGGCGGCGTGCTTGTTCGCTCCAGCGATTTCGCCGAGCTCACGCATGTCTGTGACGCCATTCTGGCGGTTCACCACGGACGCATCACCGAACGCGTGCAACGCGGGGACGGTTTCGACGAAAAGCAACTGCACGCGGCAATCGGCGGATGACCATGACGCCGCCGCTCAAGCGCTTCACCCTTTCCGGACAGGGCGCCCTGATCGCGCTGTTGGTTTTGTGTCTGGTCACGGCGCTTTTGACGCATCGCTTCCTTTCGCCGCTCAATCTCAGCAACATTCTGGTGCAGTCCTCGATCATGGCGGTCATCGCCATTGGCATGACCTTTGTGATCATCGGCGGCGGCTTCGATCTTTCGGTGGGATCGACGGTCGCGCTGGGCGGATGCTTTGCCGCCATGACCATGGTTCAGTTCGGCCTGTTCGCCGGCGTCGTCGCCGGCGTCGCAACCGGCATTGTGATCGGGCTGATCAATGGCGTCATCATCGCTTATCTCGGCGTCAATCCGTTCATCACCACGCTTGGCACAATGGTGCTGGTGCGCGGGCTGGTTTATCTGGTCACGGGTGGCGCGCCGGTCGGAGATGAACAGCTGCCGGCGGGTTTTCTGGCGTTCGGCTCCGGACGGCTTCTGGGCGTTCACTACCTGGTCTGGGTGCCCGCCATTCTCCTGATCATTCTGTCCTGGGTCATGGCGGCGACGCCGTATGGCCGGCGCGTCTACGCAACCGGCGGCAATCGGGAAGCGGCCTATTTGTCCGGCGTGCCGGTCGGCCGCGTCATCGCTTCGACCTACGTGTGGTGCGGAGGGCTGGCCGGATTGGCCGGCGTGATGCTGGCGGCGCGGCTGCAATCCGGCCAGCCGACCGCAGGCGAATTCTACGAACTCACCGCCATCGCGGCCGTCGTGCTCGGCGGCGCGAGCCTGCAAGGCGGCGAAGGCACGCTCTACAAGAGCATTATCGGCGTGTTCATCATGGTCGTGCTCGGCAACAGCCTTAATCTCCTCAATGTCGATTCCTATTGGCAGCGGGTCGCGATTGGAGTGGTGATCATTGCCGCCGCCGCGGCAGATCGGCTACGCTCCCGCCATTAGGAGGACTGCATGCCAAACCTTCGCTCGACTGTAATGGCGATCGCGCTGGTGGCGGGGGCGCTCGGCCTCGGCTCCGCCTCGGCCCAGGAAAAGACCACAATCGGCGTCTCGCTGGCGCAGGACGACAATCCTTTTTACATCGTGATGCTCAAGGGCATTCGCGCGCGCGCGGCCGAGCTTGGCTTCGACGTCGTCACGGTCTCGGCCAATGAGGACAAAGTCAAACAGATCAACGGCGTGCAGGATCTCGTTGCCCGCGGGGTCAAGGGCATATTGATCTCACCAATTGACGCAGTCGGCGTCAATGCCGCCTATGACGCGGCAAAAGCGGCCAACATTCCGATCGTGTCGATCGCGCGCGGCTCGACTTCGCCCAATCAGACCATCCACGTCGCGATGGACGAAAAGCAGATCGGCCGCGACATCGCCGAATGGACGGCCAACGCCATCGGCGACGAAGGTAAAGTGGCGATGCTGCTCGGTCCGAGTGGCGCGCCCACGTTCCGCAATTTGGCCGAAGGCTTCACCGAGGCCATGGCCAAGCACCCGAAAATTCAGATTGCGTTTCGTGCCGACGGACCGATGACGCGCGAGCGCGGCGTCAAACAGGCCGAAGACGCCATGGTCGCCAACCCCGATCTGAAAGCGATCTACTGCGCCAATGACGATGTCGCGCTCGGCGCCGCGCAGGCGGTGGAAGCGGCCGGCCGCGCGGACAAGACAATCGTCACCGGCATGAATGGCGTGCCGCCGGCGCTGCACGCCATCAAAGACGGCAAGATGGCGATGACTGTCGAGCTCAATCCGTTCCTGTGGGGCCGCCTTGGCGTCGACGTGCTCGCGACCTATCTGAAAGGCGACAAGGTCGAGCCGCGGGTTTTCATCAAACACGTGCTCGTCGACAAGACCAACATCGATCAAAAACTGCCCAAGCCCTGAAGCACTCGGCTCAACCACATCGCTGCGCTGTTTGTTGGCTCGCGCCCTAATCGGCGCCTGGCGGTCCGGTCAGCGCCAGGAACGCCTCTTCGACCGTAGCTTTGCCGGTGCGCGCTAAAAGCTCCGCGGGCGAGACGTCGGCCAGGACTTTGCCGTGATGGAGCACAATGACCCGATCGGCGTCGGCAACTTCGTCGCACAAATGCGTCGCCCACAACACCGCTACCGCGCGCTCGGCGCGCATTCTCAGCATCAGCCGGCGGAGCTCTCCGCGGCTCGCCGGGTCGAGCCCGATGGTCGGCTCGTCCATGAGCAAAACGCGCGGTTCGTGCAGCAGCGCACGTACGAGTTCGACCCGTCGACGATTGCCGCCGCTCAACTGTCCGGCCCGCTCGTGCGCACGGTCGCCTAAGCCCGCGCGCGACAGCGCCGCCGCAATACGCTCCTTGGCGACCGTCCGCGGAATGCCGTGAAGGCCGGCGTGGAACAACAAGTTCGCGGTCACCGACAATTCGAGATCGAGCGTCGGCTGCTGAAAGACAATGCCAAGCATCGCCAACGCGGGCACGGGATCGCGCCGCATGTCGTGCCCCATGACCCCGATGCGGCCGGAAACGGGAACGAATAACCCGGACAGGAGCTGAAACAACGTCGTCTTGCCGGCGCCGTTGGGGCCTAAAAGGGCGACGAATTCGCCGGCGGAGGCGGAAAAACTAACGCCATCCAGCGCCCGGATCGGCCCATAGGTCTTGACCACATCCTCGAGAACGAGCGCCGGCGTCGGTTCGCCCTGTGTCACTTCATCCCCCGGCTCGGCTCTTACGCACTAGTGGTCCGATTTTAGCGTTCGCATGAGAACGTGCCGAGACTGAACGCGAATGTTAGAATCGCACCCACCAGCTTGCCCGCGCACCTTCATACGCTTTAGCTTGGCCGCCAAGCAACGAAGACGAGACGATGCGTAAACCAATTCCGCTGCTGTTCTGCCTGCTCGCGTGCGCCCCCGCCACCGCCAAAGACACCGGGCTGATTTTTGTCAGCAACGAGAAGACCAACAACATCATCGTCATCGATCCAAAAACCTACAAAGTAACCGCCGACATCAAGGTAGCGCACCGGCCGCGCGACATGCACTTCAACGCCGACCATACGCTGCTCTACGTCGCTTGCGGCGACGACGACGTTATCGACATCCTCGACGTTGCAAAATTGCAGGTGGTCGGCAAGCTCGCCACCGGGCCGAGCCCGGAAGCGTTCGCCATGGACGAGAAGCGCCAGCGCATCTACGTCTCCGACGAAGAAGCTTCCTCGCTTTCCATCATAGACATGAAGCGCAATGTCGTTGTGAAGGAGGTGCCGACCGGCTCCGAACCGGAAGGCGTGCTGCAAAGCGAGGACGGCAAGATCGTCTATGTCACCTCCGAGGCTGGCGACCTCGTGCATGCGATTGATGCCGATTCCGGTAAAGCGCTTCGCGATGTCGTCGTCGGACTGCGGCCGCGGCGCCTGGCGGCCCCTCCCGACGGCAAGGAATTGTGGGTGACCGCGGAGCTTTCCGGCGAGGTCTATATCATCGACCGCGCTCGGTTCGTCGTCACCAGCACCGTCAGCTTTCTGCCGCCGGGCATGCGCAAGGCGGATGTGACGCCGGTCGGCCTGGTCATGACGCGCGACGGTAAAACCGCCTACGTGACGCTCGGCCACGCCGCGCATGTGGCGGTAGTCGACGTGCCGGCGCGGAAAGTCACCGGCTACATTCTGGTCGGCAAGCGCGCCTGGGGCGTCGCGCTTTCCCGGGACGAGAAAACGCTCTACGTCGCCAACGGTCTTGGCGACGACATCACGATCATCGACACCAAGACCCGCAAGGCAAAAATCTCGGTGCCGGTCGGCCGCATTCCTTATGGCGTACTGGTCGATGATTAGCGCGACCCGTCACCTGTTAATTGCGCTGATCTTCGCCGGCGGATTTTTGCCGCTTGCCGTCGCTGCCGATGACGTGCAACCCCGGCAGCAGATCAGGATCGCGTTCGTCGACATTGACGGCGATCCCCGCTATCAGCCGATCCGCGGTTACGAGCGCATCGTCCTCAAAACGCGCGCACATCCCTTTACCGGCGCCCAAATCGGCATCGACGATGCCGCGATATTTTCCCGGATGCTGCCAATCGATTTCGTGCTGGATCGCATCACGGTGAAATCGTCGGCTGATATCGCCCCGGCGGTGAGTGCGGCGCTTGCGGCCGGTACGCATTTTTTTCTGATCGACGCGCCTACCGAGGCCTTCAAGCCTCTCGCCGAGGCGGTGCGCCGCCAAAGTGCGCTCCTCTTCAATGTCTCGGAACCGGATGACGCGCTTCGCCGCGATGTTTGCTCGCCGGAAGTCGTGCATGTCTATCCAAGCCGGGCGCAGCTTATGGACGGGCTTGCCCAGTTTGCGGTGTCGCGCAAATGGCGCGATATCTTGGTGTTCCAAGGCCCGTCCGCGACCGACGCCATCGTGACCGCGGCGTTCACTCATTCGGCGCAGAAATTCGGCGCGCGCATTGTCGCCGACCAGCACTTCAAGCCGGGCACCGATCCGCGCGATCGCGAACAGAACGACCCGGCACTTCTTTCCGCCGTCAACCGCGATTTCGATGCGGTCTTTGTCGCCGACGAAGCGTTCGATTTCGCCCGCGGCGTCCCGTACCATCTCGCACGGCCGCGCCCGGTCATCGGCAGCATCGATCTAGAGCCGGCGGCGTGGCACTGGACCTGGGAGCGCAACGGCGCCGCGCAGGTCAACTCCCGCTTTGAGAGAAAATCCGGCGGCCGTCACATGGAAGGGCCGGATTGGGCGGCGTGGCTTGCGGTGAAAATGATTGCGCAAGCGGCGCTGCGCACGAGTTCAGCCGACTTTGCCAAACAGCGCGCTTTCATTTTCACCGACGGCAGTTTCGACGGCGACAAAGGCCTCGCCGTGAGCGTGCGGCCTTGGGATCACCAAGTGCGCCAAGCCATCTTGCTGGCGGCACCCTACGAGGTGGTCGCCGACGCGCCGATCGAAGGATTTCTGCACGCCAGCAACCAGCTCGATACGCTCGGCGACGACGAGCCGGAATCGCCTTGCCACTTGGCGAAGTAGCCCGGTTTCCGCTTCGACCCGACTAAAATCCGTCGGCGAGCGCCGTGTTAACATCTGAACTGACACGGGGAGTTTCGGAATGCAGCTAAGCCACATTCTCCGCGCGCTGCGCGCCATCACGGTGCGGGAGGTGACGAAATTCGTGCAGCAGCGCGGCCGGCTCCTCTCGGCGCTGGTGCGGCCACTGATCTGGCTCGCCGTGTTCGCCGCCGGCTTCTACAACGTCTTCGGGGTCTCGATCATTCCGCCCTACAAGACCTACATCACCTATCAGGTCTACATCGTTCCCGGCCTGCTCGGGATGATCCTTCTGTTCCATGCCATGCAGTCGTCGCTGTCGATGGTGTACGATCGCGAGATGGGCGTGATGCGGCTGTTGCTCACCGCGCCGCTGCCGCGGTGGCTGTTGCTGGCGTGCAAGCTGCTGGCCGGCACGGCGCTCGCAGTCATCACTTGTTATGCGTTTCTCGCCGTGTGCATCGCCTTCGACGTGACATTCGAATGGACCGCCTGGCTTTGCGTGCTTCCGGCGCTGATCATTTGCGGATTGATGTTGGGCGCGCTCTGGCTGTTTCTCTCGGTCTATATCCGCCAGGTCGAGAATTTCGCCGGCGCCATGAACTTCGTCATGTTCCCGATGTTCTTTTTTTCTTCGGCGCTTTATCCGCTGTGGCGGCTGCGCGAAGGCGGCTCGGCGTTTCTTTATTACGTGTCGCTCGTCAATCCGTTCACCTACGCGGTCGAGCTCATTCGTTTCGCGCTTTACGGCATGTTCGAACCGGTCGCCGCGCTTGTCGTGGTTGCCGCCACCCTGGTGTTTTTTCTGCTGGCGGCTTTTGGCTACGACCCGCAGCGCGGCATGCTGCGACGGGCGCCGCAAGCGGCCTGAAACCCGCACTTTCCGATCCGTGACAACCCCGCGGCCGCTCGGCTAACATGATGCGCGGGCAAGCAAAATCAGGCCAAGGGAGAAGACCATGAGCGTTCAGCCGGCAGCCTCCCTTGCGACAATGACGTTTTCGGCGCCGCACCGGCGCGCGCTCGACGTGCTTTGGCGCGGGCGCTCGGTGCGCGCGCAGCTCCTGATGGTCTTTGTGCTCATCGATGTCGTGGCGGCGCTCGTCGGTGGGAGCGTTGCCATAGTGCGGGCGCGCGTGCAGACCCGAATAGAAATGACGGCATCAATCCGTCTTGCCGAATTACTGGTGAGCGATGCGGTCAGTCTCGCGCGCCAGGCGGTGCCCGCGGAGCAATTCCTCGAGGCGCTGCCCGCCCAGTTGCAATCGATCCGGCACGTGCATCTTCAAGTGAAGGACGCGGCGGGCGCGGCCATTGCCGCGAGCCCGCCCCCCGACAAGGCCGACACGCGGCTCGATGCTGCGCGGTCGCCGGCGCCGGCTTGGTTCGAGGCGCTGGTCGCGCCGCCGGTGGCCTCGCGCGACGTGCCGGTCGCGGTCGATGGCCGCACCATCGGCCGCGTCGAGATTTCAGGCGAGCCGGCCGACGAAATCGCCGAGGTCTGGGACAACCTCGTCGCCATTGGAACCATCGGCATCCTTCTGAATGCCGCCATGATCGCGCTCCTCTACGTGGTATTCGGCCGCGTGCTCGATCCGCTGACGGTGCTGGCGGCCGGCCTCTCTGATCTCGAGCATCAAAGCTATAATGTGCGCTTGCCGACACCGCGAGCCCGCGAACTCTCGGTCATCACCGATCACTTCAACGCTCTTGCCGCGGCACTCGCCACGGCGCGCGCCGAAAATTTGAATCTCAATCGCCGGCTGATTACGGCGCAGGACGACGAACGGCGGCGCACCGCGCTCGAACTTCACGACGAGGTCGGCCCTTGTCTGTTCGGGCTCAAGGCCAATGCGTCTTCCATCGCCGGTGCGGCAGCGGACCTTCCGGATAAAACCAGACTAATGGTGTCGGAGCGTTTGCAGGACATACGCGGCATCATCGAGCACCTGCAAACCATCAATCGTTCGATGCTCGATCGGTTGCGGCCGATGGCGCTGGGTCATGTTCCGCTTGCGGAACTTCTCGGCCAGTTGGTGCACGAGCGCGCGCGGCAACATCCGGAGACTTCGTTTTCGTTTGCCCCAGGCGCGCTCAAACGCAGCTACGGCGATTCAATCGACTTGACGGTTTATCGCTGCGTGCAGGAAAGCCTGACCAACGCGGTGCGGCACGCGCAGGCCAAGCACATCAACATCGAGCTTGCCGAAGCCGCCGCAGGACTAGATCTCATCGTGCGCGACGACGGCCGGGGCATGGCGGCGGGCGCACCCGCTGGCTTCGGCCTTCGCGGCATGCAGGAGCGCGTCGAAGGGTTGGGCGGCCGCCACCATGTCGAAAGCGCGTCCAGCCACGGCACCAGCGTCAACATCAGCCTCCCTCTGATCGAAACCGCCGAAAACATCAGCGCGGGGCGCGCAGGAGACGGCGCATGACCAGCGTCCTCGTTATCGACGACCATCCGATTGTGCTGCAAGGCTGCCGTCGCATGCTAGAAGATGCCGGTGTCGCCGCGGTGCTCGAAGCGCGCGATGCGCCCTCGGGCTACCGGCTCTACCGGCGGCACCGGCCGGACGTTGTCATTGTCGACCTTGCGATCCAGGGCAGCGGGCTCGGCGGCCTGCCGCTGATCCGCCGCATCAGCGCCCACAACCCACGCACGCGCATCCTCGTCTTCAGCATGCACGCCGATCCGATCATCGTCACCCGCGCGCTTGAGGCCGGCGCCACCGGCTACGTGCTTAAGGACAGCTCGTCCGAGGACCTGCTCAAAGCCTTCAATTCGGTGCAGTCCGGCTCCCCCTACCTCAGCCACGATCTCGCCATGCAAGTCGCCCTGGTGCACACGCCCGCGCGTCAAAATCCGCTTGCCGATCTCACCCCACGGGAGTTGCAGACGTTGTCGCTTCTCGCCCAGGGCAAGGCGTACACACGCATCGCCGAAGAGCTCGGCATCAGCTACAAAACCGTCGTCAACGTCAGCTATCAGCTCAAACAAAAGCTCGACGCCCGCAATTTGTCTGAGCTGATCCGCCTCGCAGTGCAATTGCTCTCGGCGACTAACTGATCCTCCGATCGCCGCCACGACGATTGCCAAAAGTTCCCGGGTTGTTTTGAAAGAAACTCCCTAAAGCCCGCTCCGCTGCCGTGACAGAATTGCCGGGGGAGCGGTGCGCGTGCGGGGAGTTGCAAATGTCCTTAAGCTTGCCGGTTTGGCCGAGCGGCTAGCATCGCGCCTGCCGCTGCTGGTCGGCGCCGCGATCGCCGTTGTGCTAATGCCCGGCACGGCAACCGCCCAGCAATCCAACAGCGCACAAGACGCCAGCGCGGTCACCCTTCCGGAAATCCGCGTGATCAGCACCTCGCCAGTGCCTCCGGCACGTCCGGCAGCAGGGCCGCCGATTACGGCTGGCGCAAGCGCAACGGCCGCCGAAACAGCAGCTCAGGCCGCCGTGCCGGGCGCCGTCGATCGGGACAAGATTCCATCCAACGTCCAGGTCCTTTCCGCATCGGATTTCAGCCATACGGTGACGCCGGATTTGCTGCAGTCCATGCTGCGGGCATTGCCCGGTGTCGCGCTCAGCGACCAGACCGGCAATCAGTTTCAGCTCGATCTTAATTACCGCGGCTTCATCGCCTCGCCGGTCATCGGCACGCCGCAGGGGATTGCCGTCTATCAGAACGGCGTGCGCATCAACGAAACGTTCGGCGACGTGGTCAACTGGGACTTCATCCCCGAGAACGCCATCAGCCGGATGACGCTCGTGCCCAGCAATCCGGTCTTCGGCCTCAACGCCATCGGCGGCGCGCTTTCAGTGGAGATGAAAAACGGCTTCACCTATCAGGGCCTCCAAGGCGAAGTGAACGGCGGCTCTTACGGGCGGATCGGCACGTCAGTACAAGCCGGCGGCCAGGTCGGCAATCTCTCCGGCTACATTGCCGCCGACGCCATCGACGATGCCGGCTGGCGCACCGACTCGCCCTCGTCCGTGCGGCGGGTCTACATGGACCTCGGCGCCCGCGGCGATCAGACCGAGTTTCACGTCACCTTCACCGGCGCCAACAACTCGTTTGGCGCCGCCGCCGCGACTCCGGTCCAAATGCTCGCGCAGGACTGGTCGAGCATCTACACCGTCCCACAGACGACCGAGAACCAGCTCGCGTTTCTCACCGCCAGCGCCAGCTGGAAGCCGACCGATACCTGGACCTATCAGGCGAACTTCTACTTTCGCAATTTCAACCAGGCCCACGTCGACGCCAACGGCACCGACGCCGATAATACCCCGGGCGACTGTCCAAATCCGGCGCTGATCTGTTTTCCGAACCTCAACGGCACCTTCTCGAACCTGAGAACGACCGCAGGCCAAACCGTCCCCAACGCCGGTTTCCTCGGATCGAGCATTCTCGGTGAGATCGACCGCACCTGGACGAACACCAACAGCTTCGGCGGCTCGGTGCAGGCCGCCTCCTCCGAGAAGCTGTTCGGTCACGACAACAATTTTGTCGTTGGCGTCAGCGTCGATCGCGGCCTGGTGCAGTTCTCCACCACCAGCGAACTCGGCACGGTGAACGCCAACCAGTTTCCGGTCGTGCAGGGCGTCGGACTGTTCATCGATCAGCCATCGGGCGACGTAGCGCCGGTCGGGCTGGGCGCGACAACTCTCTACAGCGGAGTTTACGCAACGGACACATTCGACGTCACGCCGCGGCTGTCGGTCACCGGCGGCGCGCGCTTCAACTTTGCCCAAATCACCTTGACCGACCAGCTCGGCAACGACCCGTTGCTCAATGGCAGCCACGATTACAGCCATTTCAATCCGATGATCGGCGCGACATACAAGATCACGCCGAATTTCACGGCCTACGGCGATTTCGCGGTGGCGAACCGGGCGCCGACGCCGCTGGAACTCGGCTGTGCGAACCCGATGCAGCCCTGCCTGATCGACAATGCGCTGGTCGGCGATCCCAACCTCAATCAGGTCGTTACCTACACCTTTGAGACCGGCCTGCGCGGGCGTTTCAACGTCGGCTCGGGACGATTGAATTGGTCTGCCGGCGTTTACCACGCCCTCAACACCGACGACATCATCAACGTCGCGAGCCCGATACCCGGACACGAATACTTTCAGAACGCCGGCAACACGCTACGCCAAGGCGTCGAAGCCAACGCGAACTACGCATGGGATCGCTGGAACGTTTATGCCAATTTCACCTACGTCGACGCGACATTTCTCAACTCTCTCATTCTGTCATCGCCTAACAATCCGTTCGCCGACGCCAACGGCAACATTTTCGTCGTTCCGGGCGACCACCTGACCGGAATTCCGGATTTCCGCTTCAAGCTGGGAGCCGAGTATCAGGTCACGAAACCGTGGAAGATCGGCGCCGACCTTAACGTCATTGGCAGTCAGTGGATCGTCGGCGACGAGTTGAACCAATTGCCAAAAATGCCCCCCTACTGGGTGGTGAACCTGCATTCCTCATACAAGATCACCGATAACGTCGAAGTGTTCGGCCTCATTCGCAATCTGTTCGATCAGCATTATTACGTTTACGGCACGCTGTTCGAAACCGACTCGTTTCCGTATTTGAACTTGACCGACCCGCGCACGTTCGTTCCCGGCATGCCGTTCGCCGCCTATGTCGGCGTGCGCGGAACGCTGCCGAGCAGCGCCCAGCCCGTCGCGGCCATCGCCACCAAGTCGTACGCGCCGATTCCCGTGAAAGCACCGCCGCCTCCCGCACCCCCGTTCAGTTGGACCGGCATCTATCTTGGAGTGAATGGCGCCTACAGCTTCGGCAGCAGCGACTGGACGCGTGTTGTCAGCGGCGCCACGAGCGGCAATTTCGGCACTTCAGGTCTGGCGTTCGGTGGAACGGTCGGCGCCAATTATCAAGTCGGACGGTTCGTTGTCGGCGTCGAGGCCGACGGCGACTGGACCGACGCAAACGGTTTCGGCACTTTCACCGCGGCGAACTTTTGCGCCGGCGGCTGCCTGACCCACAACAACTGGCTTGCTACGGTGCGCGGCCGCGCCGGCTATGCGCTCGACCCGGTTCTTGTCTACGGCACCGGCGGCGCGGCGTTCGGCGACGTCCGCGCCAATTTCTCCAACGATCCCGTCAGCAGCGCGAGCAAGGCCGGCTGGACCGTCGGGGCCGGCGTCGAGGTCGCGTTGGCGAAGAATTGGACAGCCAAAGCGGAATATTTGTTTGTCGATCTGGGCGACGGTTTGTGTATGGCCGACTGCGCCATCCAGCACCCTCGGACACCGCCGACCATTCCCGACATCGCGGTGAAATTCAACGAAAGCCTGGTCCGCGCCGGGCTAAATTACAAGTTCACCTTTTAATTTCATCGGCGCGGCAACACTCCGTCGCGGGATGACTTAAGTGCCGCGCGCGATAAACTGCGGCTGATGCACCGAAACCTTCGCTCTACCCTCGCCTGCGTGCTCGTTTTCTCGGCGCTCGCCGCAACGCGTCTTTGCGCGCAGCCGGCACAGCCGCACCCGGACGAGGATTGCGGTGAGATCGCGCGCAATTTTGAACTGATCAAGGCCGATGCGGTCTCGGTCCAGATCAACACGCTGTTGTTCAAGGCCGCCGACCGGGGGTGCGACGCGCTGGCGAAGAAGCTCCTTGACGCAGGCGCTTCGTTGCTTGCCCGCGACCGGCGCGGCGCGTCGCCGCTGGCACACGCCGCACGCGAGGGTCACGTCAAACTGGTCGAGTTTTTTCTGGCGCGAGGCGCGCCGATCGACGCCCGCAACGTCGAGGGCACGACCGCGCTCTTTGCCGCCGCCGAAGGTCAGAAGCACACCACCGTCGCTCTGCTGCTCGACAAAGGCGCCGATCCGAATATTTCGGGCCGCAAAGGCGTCACACCATTGATCGCGGCCGCGTTCAAAGGCAACGCGCGCGTGTTCGAAATGCTGCTGGCGCGCGGCGCCGATCCCAAGGCCAGCGACGAGACCGGGAAGTCGGCCATGGTCTACGCGGCGGCGCGCGGCTTTGACGACATAGTCAAGCGCTTGATCGAGTCCGGTGTCGATCCGCGCGCGCGTTACGGCAACGATCTCACCGCGCTAATGTGGGCGGCCGGGCACGAGGACGGCGTCGGCGCGGCGGCGGCCGCGCGCGTCATCGATCTCTTGCTGGCACACGGCGCCGAGATCAACGCTGCCGATAACCGCGGCCGCACCGCGCTCATGATCGCTGCTTCGGTCGGCGATGCCGCCACGGTCGAATTGCTCCTTAAACGCGGCGCCGATCGGAGCGTGAAAGACAAGGACGGCAAGAGCGCCCTCGATCTTGCGGCGAACGCCGACGTGCGCGCCAAGCTTGGGGCGAAGTGAACTTCGTCACATCCCTGCAAGCCAGGCCGCCATGGCGGCAATTTCCTGCGCGGTGAGGCCCTTCATGAAGCCGCTCATGCCCGGATTGTTGCCGCGGGCGCCGCTGCCGAAGTCGGTCATGGTTTTTTGCAGATAGCTTTCCACCTGACCGGCGAGCCGCGGCTGGGTGCTGTCGCCTTTAAAGCCCTCTAAGTGACAGCTGGTGCAGACGACCGAAGCGTTAACGCGCTTCGCCGTCGCGGCGACATCGTCCGGCGGATGGGGTTGCTCCAGGTTCGGCCAGGACTTTTTTGCAAAATACTGCGCAAACGGCAGCAAATCATTTCGGTCCAGCGATTCCACGATCGGCGCCATCTGTTCGCTCTTGCGTACGCCGGATTTAAAATCGCGTAGCTGGAAAAACAGGTACCCGGCGTTCTGGCCCCAAATCACCGGTACCGGAAAATCCTGTTTCACCGGCACGCCGTTCTCGCCATGGCACGCTGAACAGATTTGCGCCTTTTCCTCGATCGTTTGTGCGTGTCCTGCCGAATGCGCCAATGCCAAGAACAAAATAGTCGCGGCAGCTTTTTTTGCGGTTCGCATACGCTCTTCGCCGAGTACACAAAAAGCGGACGGGGCCGTTTCCGGTCCCGTCCGTCATAATCGTCCCGATGGATCGGGCTTTAGCTCACTCTACCGTGAAGGCGATGATGCTGTCACCGCGCTTGGAATTGATCTGCACGTTGCCGCCCGCACCGACGACGACATATTGCTTGCCGCCGACCATGTAGGAGGACGGCGGCGCATTGACGCCGGCGCCGGCCTGGAATGACCACAACACCTTGCCGGACTTGGAGTCATAGGCCTTGAACCAGCCGTTGGCCTCGCCGGTAAACACCAGCCCGCCGGCCGTGGCGAGAATGCCACCGATCATCGGCTGCGGCGTCTTCGCCTGCCACTTGATCTTGCCGGTGTTGTAGTCGACCGCGGTGACGTTGCCGGCCTGGACGCCCCCCGGAACGTTAGTGAACGCGCCGCCGAGCCACAGCTTGCCGTTGGGATATGGCGCGCTGTCGACCGTATAGGTCATTTCCTGCTCGAGATTGATCGCATAGGCCATTCCAGCGCCCGGATCGGTCGCGATCGGCGACCACTCGACGCCGCCATTGGCCCCGGGGAACATTTTCGCCGCCTTCGGATCGAGCGGCTGTGTCGGCGACGGCAGGGTCCAGCGATCCTTCTGCGAGACCATCGGGTCCGAGTAGCGGATCAGACTGCAGTCCTTGCGGTCATTTACATAGATGTACCCGGTCTTGCCGGCATGCAGTACACCCGGAACGGTCTTGCCGCTCTTGTCTTTCACATCGACCAGGACCGTCGGGCTCGTGTCGTCGAGGTCCCACAGGTCGTGAGCAATGTACTGGAAGTAGCACGCGAGCTTGCCGGTATCGAGGTCGACCGAAACCAGCGAGTCGGTGTAGAGATTGTCACCGGGCCGCAGCGAACCGTCGAGATCGGGCGAGGGATTGCCGACCACGAAATAGAGGCGCTTGGTGGCGAGATCGACCGACGGATTCTGCCACACACCGCCGCCGAGCGTTTTGTAGGGATCGCCGTTTTTGCCGAGCGCCTCCTTCTCCGCGGCGATGTCGCGGTGTAGGTCACGGCCGGTGGCGTCCTTGGTCGCCCACACGCCGACCGAGTTCTCAGGAACAGTGTTGAACGTCCATAACAGGTCGCCGCTGTTGGCGTCGAAGGCTTTGACAAAGCCGCGGATGCCGTACTCTCCGCCGTTGGTGCCGATCAGGACTTTGCCGTCGACGACGGTCGGCGCCATGGTTTCGCTATAGCCGAGCGATCCATCGGCGATGTCCTTCGACCACGCGACCTTGCCGGTCTTGGCATCGAGCGCGACGAGCTTGTCGTCGAGCGTGCCGATATAAACCTTGTCGCCGTAGACGGCAGCGCCCCGGTTGTTGGGGCCGCAGCAATAGACCGTGATCGGTCCCATGTCGTGCTTGTAGTGCCAAATCTGCTCGCCGGTCTTGGCATTGAGCGCATAGACATGGTCGAACGAGGTCGTGACGTACATCACGCCGTCGACGATGATCGGCGAGGTTTCCATCGACTCGCGCACGTCGGTCTGGAAGATCCACGCCACATGCAGACCCTTGACGTTCTTGGCGTTGATCTGGTCGCCGGGATAAAAGCGCGTCTGATCGTAATTGCCGTTGGTGTGCAGGAAGTTTTTTGAATCCTTGCCGGCGTTGTTCAGCATCGACTGGCTGACGTTGGGGATCGCCGGCGCAGCGGCGTTGCCCGCAGCTCCCCCGCCGCCGGTTTCCTGTCCGGCCGCATAGGCAGACAGCGGCAGCGCCATCGCCCCAGCAAGCAATAGCGACATCGTCCCGATCCGTGTCATTGGAGATCCTCCCTCGCGCTTAATGACGGCCGTTGTGCCGGCCGATGCAGGCTAGTTTTGTTCCCGTAAGCGTGGCAATGGAACCGGGAAGTGTCAAGGAAAACGCGGGAAGCACCGCACAACTAAGCGACGCGAGTGGGCGTTCTCCCCAAGCGCTGGCGCGCTTGACACCGGTAAGCGCTCGGTCCTATGCTTAACTATATGGTTAAGTATAGCAGCGAGCCTCTCGATCGCACCTTTGCCGCGCTCGCCGATCCGACGCGACGGGCGCTCGTCGCGCGCCTAGCGGACGAGCCCGGGATTTCGGTGAGTTCGCTCGCCGAACCGTTTCGCATGTCGCTGCCCGCGATCATGAAGCATCTCGACGTACTGTCCGACGCCGGATTGATTGCGCGCAGCAAGGCCGGCCGCACCGTCGCCTGCCGTCTCAATGCCGCGCCGCTCGAAAGCGCAGTGGCGTGGCTCAATCGCTACGAACGCTTCTGGTCCGAAGCCCTGCAACGCCTTGCTACGTTCCTCGAGGAGGAAGAGTCATGGACGTCCGAGCCCCAATCAAGCCAAGTCTCACCATCAAGCGGCGCTTCAAAGCGTCCCCCACCAAGGTCTTCGCCGCCTGGACCGACCCGGAAAAAGTGAAACGCTGGATGGGTCCCGACCCCGTCCGCGTCGTCGAGGCGCACACCGATGCACGCCCCGGCGGCCGCTACCGCTGGCATATGCAATCGCCGGAGGGCAAGGATCACGACGTCGGCGGCGTCTACCGCGAGGTGGTGACAAACGAGAAGCTTGTCTTCACCTGGGCGTGGAAGACCACACCGGAACAGGAATCGGTGGTAACCGTCCTCTTCATACCCGACGGGGACGGCACCCTACTCACGGTCACCCACGAGCAGTTCGCCAACGAAGAAGCGCGCGACGGCCACCGGCAGGGTTGGGATGGCGCGCTCGATAAGCTGGAAAAATTCGTCACAGCCGAGTGATACAAACGCTGACGGACGAAACTGTAAATCGGAAGCAAAATTGGAGTAGTCTCATGCCTTGGTCACACGGCCAATTTCACTGGAACGAATTGATGACCCGCAACGTCGAGAAGGCAAAGAAGTTTTATGCCGAGACCATCGGATGGACCTACGATGCGATGGCGATGCCGGAGGGCGGCACCTACACGCTGGCAATGTCCGGCGACATGCCGGTGGCCGGCATTTTCGACATCAGCGGCCCCGACTACAAAGACGTACCGGAAAGCTGGATGCCCTACATCGCCGTCGACAATGTGGACGAGCGCGTAAAGAGGGCAACCAAAGCCGGCGCCAAGGTCATGAAGCCCGCATTTGACGTGCCTGGTGTCGGCCGCATTGTGATCTTGGAGGAGCCGGGCGGCGCCGGCGTCGGCTGGATGACGCCGGCTGATCAATAGGCGTTGTTGCGACGACTGGATTTCTTCGCATTCGCCCGCAATGACGAAGCGAGTGCGGGCGGCACGAGGAGTTTGAACATGCAACCGCACAAAATCGTCTCGCACGAGGAATGGCTCGCCGCGCGCAAGGCGCACCTCGCCGACGAGAAGGCGTTTACCCGCGCCCGCGACGCGCTGAGCAAAAAGCGGCGTGAACTGCCCTGGGAGAAAGTCGAGAAGCATTATTTGTTCGACGGTCCGGAAGGCAAGGAAACGCTGGCGGACCTATTCGGCGGCAAGAGCCAGTTGATCGTCTATCACTTCATGCTCGGCCCCGGGTGGGAAGCCGGATGTCCGAGCTGCTCGCTTCTGGCCGATCATTTCGACGGCATGGCCATCCATCTTGCACAGCGCGATGTTTCCTTGGTCGTCGTATCGCGGGCCCCACTCGCCGAAATCGAGAAATTTAAGAACCGCATGGGCTGGAAGTTCAAGTGGGTGTCGTCGTCCGGCAGCGACTTCAACTTTGATTATCAGGTCTCGGCGTCGCCAGAGGAAAAGGAAAGCGGGAAAGTGACCTACAATTACGCGGTCACCACCTTCCCGAGCGAGGAGCGTCCAGGCGCCAGCGTGTTCTTCAGGAACGATGCCGGCGAAGCCTTTCACACCTATTCGACCTACGGACGCGGCCTCGACATCTTCATCGGCGCCTACAACTTCCTCGACGTGGCGCCGAAAGGCCGCGACGAGGAGGATCTCGCCTACGGCATGGCCTGGGTCCGCCATCACGACCGCTATGACGGCGCGATCACCGATCCGAAAGCCTCGTACAAAGAACCGAACAAGTCGGATACCTGTTGCGATTGAACCAACAACCAAACTCAAGGGGGGAAAAATGTCGGCCGAACTGAAGTATCTGGCGCTAACCGCGCTACTCACCGCCTCGCTGTGGATTCCTTACGTCGTGGCGCAAGTCATGACCAACGGTCCGTTAAGCGCGCAAAATTACGTCGACCCGACATCGCGCCCGGTGCCGTTCTGGGGTCAGCGCGCGCACCGCACCTATCTCAACGCCGTCGAGACATTCGCGCCATTTGCGGCGCTGGTGATCGCGGTCCAGCTTGCCGGCAAGAACGACGCCATGACCGCGTTCTGGACAATGAGTTTTTTCTGGATACGCGTCGCCCATGCGGTTGTGTTCCTCGCCGCCATCCCTTTCATCCGCACCATCCTCTTCGTGCTGGGATGGATCTGCGTGATTGGGTTGTTCGTCGAAGTGATCAAGTAGCTGACCGAACCAAAGGCGCTTCAAGGGCTCGCTTTGCGGCTTAGCCGATTTTTAGCAACGGCTTTTTGAAAATCAAAGCGAGCCACTGAAGCCCGGTGACGATTTGCGTCAAGGCCGTAAGCCACAAATGCAAAGTGGCGAACACCGCTCCGCCGATAAGCAAAGCCAGCCCGGTTGGGACGCAGGTTAACAGCGGCGGCCTCACTGGGTGGCGGAGCATTGGGATGAGGGTGAAACAGAAGAAAACGTTGCCGGCCGCCAGCACCACGTCCTGCCAGCGCTCGTACTGAAGCAACGATTGCAACTCTTCAACCGTGAACATTATCGCCCTCCCCGCCTGGAATCGTGAGGCCGGCCGCGCCCTCGCCGCGCAAGCAAACAGCTTCCCGGGCGTATCCCGCCCGGAGCCTATCGAAGAGTAGCAGGGAAAATCAGCGCGTCGGAACCGGCTTCTCGCCGCGATAATCGTAGAAGCCGCGCTGCGTCTTGCGGCCGAGCCACCCGGCCTCGACGTATTTCACCAGCAGCGGACACGGCCGGTATTTCGAATCCGCCAAGCCCTCGTGCAGCACTTGCATCACCGACAGGCAGGTGTCGAGCCCGATAAAGTCGGCAAGCTCCAGAGGTCCCATGGGATGATGCGCGCCGAGCCGCATGGCGGTGTCGATGGCCTCGACATTACCGACGCCCTCATAGAGCGTGTAGATCGCCTCATTGATCATCGGCAACAGGATGCGGTTGACGATGAAGGCGGGAAAATCTTCCGAGACCGCGATCTGCTTGTGAAGCTTGGCAACGAATTGCTTGGCGCTTTCGAACGTCGCGTCGTCGGTGGCAATGCCGCGAATGATCTCGACCAGCTCCATAAGCGGCACCGGATTCATGAAATGAATGCCAATGAACCGTTCCGGCCGGTCGGTCGCGGCAGCGAGCCGCGTGATCGAAATCGAGGAGGTGCCGGTGGCGACAATCGCGCCGGGCTTGAGGTGCGCGCACAGCGCGGTGAAGATTTTGCGCTTGGTCTCTTCCTTCTCGGTCGCGGCCTCGATCACCAGATCGCAATCGGCCAACGCATCGAGCGTCTCCGCCGGCGCGATGCGCTTGAGCGCTGCTTCGCGGTCTTCGTCGCTGATCCGCTGGCGGCTGACCTGCCGCGCCAGGTTGCCGCTGATGGTCTCCAGGCCCTCAGTAATGCGCTTAGCGGCAATGTCGTTGAGCAGCACGTGAAAACCCGCGAGCGCGCACACGTGGGCGATGCCGCTGCCCATTTGCCCCGCGCCGATCACGCCGACCTTGCGGATGGCGTGCGCCGCCGCAGCGTGCTCGCCACGCGTTTTCGGCCGTTCTTTCACATCGACCATCTTTTCACCTTCCAGGATGATCTAGTGTCGCGAGTGAGTTGTCCGCAACCCCATGCGGCAACACTACACTTTCACCGGATTCATCGCACATTTAGCATATCTCGCACCGGTCATGCGGTCGCCTCGTGGCGTGCTTAACGGCCGCGCTTTTCCAGTTCCTGGGCCAGTTCCGGCAACGCCTGGTAGAGGTCCGCTACCAAGCCGAAGTCGGCGACCTGAAAAATCGGCGCCTCCTCGTCCTTGTTGATGGCAACAATGACCTTGGAATCCTTCATGCCGGCGAGGTGCTGGATGGCGCCGGAAATGCCGACCGCGATGTAGAGGTCTGGCGCCACGACCTTGCCGGTCTGGCCGACCTGCCAGTCGTTCGGTGCATAGCCGGCGTCGACCGCGGCCCGCGACGCACCCACCGCCGCGCCGAGCTTGTCGGCAACCGGCTCGATGTATTTGGTGAAGTTCTCGCGATTTTGCATCGCGCGTCCGCCGGAGATGATGATCTTTGCCGATGTCAGCTCCGGGCGCTCCGAGCGGGACAGCTCCTCGCCGACGAAGCCGGAAATGCTCGGGTCCGCGGCGGCAGCGACGGTCTCGATAGGCGCATTGCCACCCTCTGCCTCTGCCGCCGCCTGGAATGCCGCGGTGCGGATGGTGATGACGCGCTTGGCATCGAGGGAGCGCACCGTCTGGACGGCGTTGCCGGCGTAAATCGGGCGCTCGAACGTGTCCGGTGCAACGACTTTGCTGATTTCGGAAATCTGCATCACGTCGAGCAAGGCCGCGACGCGCGGCATGATGTTCTTTCCGCTCGTCGTCGCCGGCGCTGCGATGGTTTCGTACGGGCCGGCGAGCGATACAATGAGCGCGGCAGTCGGCTCCGCCAGCATGTGCTCGTAGGCCGGCGCATCTGCGAGCAAGACCTTGGCGACGCCCTCGAGCTTGGCCGCGGCTTCAGCCACGGGGCGGCAATTGTGACCGGCGACGAGGATGTCGACCTCGGCACCGATTACCTTGGCCGCTGTCAACGCCTTGTTGGTCGCGTCCTTGAGCGACTTGTTGTCGTGTTCGGCGAGAAGGAGCGTGGGCATCAGCGTGTCCAATTAGCTGTAAAGCTGCCGCATCAAATCGCCCCTGCGCCCTTGAGTTGATCGACAAGCTCGGCGACGGTTTTGACTTTCACGCCGGCTTTGCGCACCGGCGGCTCGGCGGTTTTCACCACTTCCAGACGCGGTTTGGTATCGACGCCATAATCAGCGGCGGTCCTGTCATCGATCGGCTTTTTCTTCGCCTTCATGATATTGGGCAAGGACGCATAACGCGGCTCGTTCAACCGCAAATCCGTGGTCACGACCGCGGGCATTTTGAGCTTCACTGTTTGCAGGCCGCCGTCGACCTCGCGCGTGACGGTGAGCGCCTCGCCCTCGATAGCCACTTTCGAAGCGAACGTACCTTGCGGCCAGCCGAGCAGCGCTGCGAGCATCTGACCGGTCTGATTGGAATCGTCGTCGATCGCCTGCTTACCCATGATGATGAGGCCGGGCTGTTCCGCGTCCGCAACCGCCTTGAGAATCTTGGCCACCGCCAGCGGCTCAGGCGGGACTTCCGTCTTCACCAGGATGCCACGATCGGCACCCATGGCCAGCGCCGTGCGGATCGTCTCTGCAGCCTGCTGCGGACCGATCGAGACAGCGATGACTTCGGTGGCCTTGCCGGCCTCCTTCAGCCGCAACGCCTCTTCGACGGCGATCTCGTCGAACGGGTTCATCGACATTTTGACGTTGCCGAGTTCGACTCCCGACCCGTCGGCCTTGACCCGGATTTTTACGTCTTTGTCGACCGCCCGTTTGACGGGCACCAGGATCTTCATGAGGTGTTTCGGTTTGTTGCTTTTAGGTTCCGGCGCGCAATTCTGACAATGTTGCGGCGCGGCAAAGTACCGGCGGCGGCGCCTGCGGTCAACGGATCGGACGGGTGAAGGGAAGCGTGCTGGACAGCCCACCGTCAACCGGGAAGGCTTGGCCGTTGACGTAGGACGACTCGTCGCTCGCCAGAAACAGCGCCATGGCCGCAATTTCGGCCGGAGCCCCGGCGCGTTGCAGCGGATTGAGCTGGCCGATCTTTCGATCGCTGCCGCGTTGCCGCGCCGCATCGAATAGTTCCCGCGTCATTCCAGTTTCGATCAGGCCGGGACAAATCGCGTTGACCCGGACACCGCTGCCGAGCAGCGAGTTCGCCGCCGTTTGCGCGAGGCTGACGACGCCAGCCTTGCTGGCACTATACGGCGAGCCGCCGGCATTGGCGCGCAGGCCGGCAACCGAAGCGGTGAGAACGATGGACCCGCTGCCTTTTTTCATCATATGCGGGGCGGCGTGTTTGATCGCGAGAAACGGTCCGATCAAATTAACCCGCAGCACTTGCAGCCAATTGTCGACCGTTTGTTCGAGCAACGGCGGCGGGATCAGTCCGCCGCTGATGCCGGCATTGGCATACACGACGTCGAGAGCGCCGAAAGCGGCGAGCGCCCGATCGACGAAGGCTTTGACATCATCTTCGCTCGAGGCGTCAGCCGCGCGAGTCTCCGCCGTGCCGCCGGCTTCCACGATCGAATCCGCGGTCTCGCGCAGTCCTTCGGTATTCTTGTCTACGGCGAGAACGCGAGCGCCCTCGCGTGCGAACAAGATCGCGCTGGCGCGGCCGATGCCGCTTGCCGCTCCAGTCACGATTGCGACTTTGCCGTCGAGCCGGCCCATGGGCTCCTCTCCTTGCCTCCGCTTCGCAGGTTTACCGGTGCTCGCCCGGACGCCAGAGCACGTCGGCAGCGCCCTTGTCGTTGACGTAGCGCGCCGCGACGAAAAGGTAATCCGACAGGCGATTGACGTATTGCAGCGCCTCCGGCGTAACGCTTTCGTCCGGCTTGTCCATCAATTCGGCAATCAATCGCTCCGCCCGGCGGCATACGGTGCGGGCAAGATGCAAGTACGTCGCCGCCGGGAAGCCGCCCGGCAGTACAAACGAGCGCAGCGGCCTTAGATCTTCATTCAGCCGGTCAATCTGATCCTCGAGCCACGTGACTTGCGCCGCCGTCACGGTGAGCCGCGCGCCGTCCGGCCCTTTGCCCTGACCGGGCGTGGCGAGATCGGCCCCGACGTCAAACAAATCGTTCTGGATGTGGGATAGCGCGGCGTGGACGGCGTGGTCGCCGGACGTGTGCAGGCGCGCAATGCCGATGACAGCGTTGGTCTCGTCCAGCGTCCCGTAGGCCGCAATGCGCAGATCGTATTTCTTGCGTCGCGCGCCGGTCCCGAGCGCGGTCGTGCCGTCATCGCCGGTGCGGGTGTAGATTTTGTTGAGCACGACCATGTCGGCTACCCGTTCATTTCGCCATGATCCAGATCGTGAACATGATAATCACGATCGCCACGAATTGCAGGAGCACGCGCAACCGCATCAGTTTCTGCGACGTGTTGCCCGACCCGCCGCGCATCATGTTGACAAGGCCGAGCAGCAAGACGACCGCGACGGCACCAATGGCGATCGGAACGAGGCCGTGAGAGAGAAATCCTGCCATGCGGTGCTACTTAGAACGCATCCCTCGCCGGTTCAATCGCAATACCACTTGCGCGCGCCCAATCCCGGCCAAGCATGCCAGAGAGTTGGGGCGTTTCGTGCTTGACCTGCCGCCTCGCGCGGCTTGCGAACAAAGCGCGCCGCTACTTGGTGGTGGAATCCTTGTCCAGCATGGCGATGGCTTCCTGCACCGTGGTCATGAATTGCGCCGGGAAGATAATGGTCGAATTCTTCTCGGTCGCAATTTCCGCCATGGTTTGCAGCGTGCGCAACTGAAGCGCCACGGGATGCTGGGTGATGATGTCGGCGGCTTCACCGAGCTTCACCGAGGCCTGGTATTCGCCTTCCGCGGCCACGATCTTCGCCCGGCGCTCGCGCTCGGCTTCGGCTTCCTTCGCCATGGCGCGCTGCATGTTGTCCGGAAGTGTAATGTCCTTGATCTCCACTGCGGTCACCTGCGTGCCCCACGGCTCGGTGTGTCCATCGATCACATTCTTGATCTGCTCATTGATGCTCGCGGTATCTGACAGAAGCTGATCGAGGCTGAAACGCCCGACGACATTGCGTACGGTCGTCTGGCTGATTTGATTGATGGCGTTGTAGACGTTCTCGATGGCGATCACCGCCTTTTCCGGATCGCTGATGTGATAGTAGGCGACCGCCGCGATATCGATCGAGACGTTGTCCTTGGTGATAATTTTTTGTGAGGGAATCAGCATGGTCACGGTGCGCAAGGAGACGCGCACCATTTGCTGAAAGGGGGAGAAGACGAGCGTAATCCCGGCTTCGCGAACGCCGGCAAACTTTCCGAGAAGGAATACGACGCCGCGCTCGTATTGCCGCAGCACCCGGATCGAAGCGAGCAGATAGACCAAGACTATGACTATGAGAATAAAGAGTCCGAACATGCGCGGACTCTCGCACATAAGGCCGTGGCGGTCGAGCCGCTGCGGGCCAGCTCACGGCGTCAGTTGGAGCCATCCAGCAGGCGGCGCGCAATGACATGCGCCTGGATTTCCGCGGCGCCCTCAAAAATGCTGAGAATTCGCGCGTCGCAGAGAATCCGTGAGATCGGGAATTCGAGCGCGAAACCGTTACCACCGTGGATCTGCACCGCGTTGTCGGCCGCCGCCCAGGCTACGCGTGCTGCGAGGAGCTTGGCCATGCCGGCCTCAAGATCGCAGCGGCGCCCGGAATCCTTCTGCCGCGCGGCGTAGTACGTGAGCTGGCGAGCCATCATGATTTCGGCCGCCATCATCGCGAGCTTGTCGGCGACGCGCGGGAAATCGGCAATCGGAGCCGCGAATTGCACACGGCTCTGCGCGTAGCCCAGCGCTTGCTCCAGCGCCGATTGCGCCACGCCGATTGAGCGGGCCGCGGTCTGAATGCGCGCCGATTCAAAGGTCGCCATCAACTGCTTAAAGCCCTGGCCTTCGACGCCGCCCAGCAGGTTTTCGGCCTTCACCTCGAAACCATCGAAGGCGATTTCGTATTCCTTCATGCCGCGGTAGCCGAGCACTTCGATTTCGGTGCCGGACATGCCGGGCGCGGGGAACGGATCGGCGTCGCCGCCGCGCGGCTTTTCCGCGAGCAGCATGGAAAGGCCGCGATAGCCTTTCTCCGCCGGATTGGTGCGCACCAAAAGCGTCATCAGGTCGGCGCGCACCGGATGGGTGATCCAGGTTTTGTTGCCGAAGACTTTATAGGTGTCGCCCTCACGCACCGCGCGGGTTTTCAGCGACGCCAGGTCGGAGCCGGTATTCGGTTCGGTGAAGACCGCCGTCGGCAGCACTTCGCCCGAGGCGATTTTCGGCAGCCACTTGCGCTTCTGCGCTTCGGTACCGCTGCCGAGAATGAGTTCGGCGGCGATTTCTGAGCGCGTTCCGAGCGAGCCGACCCCGATATAGCCGCGAGAGAGCTCTTCGGAGACGACGCACATCGATTCCTTGCCGAGTGCCATGCCGCCGTATTCTTCGGGGAGGGTCAGCGAAAAGACGCCGAGCTCCGACATTTGCTCGATGATATTCAGAGGGATGTAGCTGTTGCGGCGGTGCCAATCGTGGGCATGAGGCACGACTCGATCGTCGGCGAATTTGCGCATCTCCTCGCGAATTGATTCGAGCGTGTCATCGAGACCGCACCAACCGACCGTCGCGTGATTGCTGCCACGCATCAGTTCGACAAGCCGGGCGCGGTGAGACGCCGTGTTGCCTTCGGCGATCAATCGCTCGACCGCCGGATCGATGCGCGCTGCTACCGCAGCCGCGGCAAGGCCGAGATCGGAGAGGCGAACAATTTCGCCCTGGCTCATCGGAATGCCGCCGGCGATTTGGGCCAGATATTCGCCGCAGCCGATGCGCACTAAAAGCTCTTCGGTCTCGCCGAACTGGCCGATACCCGTGAGCCGCTCCGCGAGCGCGTGCATCTGGCGAAGCGCCTCAACATAAGTCGCAAGCCAGGCAAGCCCGTGCGCCGCACGCTGCTCGCGATCGAGCACACGTGCCCCACCCTTCTTGACGCGCTCGGCGACCGCACGCCGGGCGTCTTCGAACAGGGCCTCCACCGCGCTAACGGCTTGGCCGAGTGTGGAAATCAGCTCATTTGCGTGGCGCGCCAAGGGAGCAGATTCGGCAAGCGACATGATGGCTCCGATGAGATTCGGCAGTGTTACCCCGGCGGCGCCGTCAAGCTTACGCGTGCAGTGCACAAAAGCCAATTACCGCTTGTTTCGCCGGTCTGGTCCAATTCGGCGAATGCGAATACGCTGATCGCCTATCGCCGCGGCGGCCGTCGTCGGTATCCACCAACACAACGTTTTAGGGAGCAGACGATGGGAGAGAAACTGCGGAGATTTTCGGCGTATGTCTGCGGCGGATTGAGCGCCGTTTTAATTGCCGGATTTTTGGCCGCCGGACCCGCCCTCGCCGACGAGCCGATCAAGATCGGCTTCGGCTTCTCGCAGACCGGCCCGCTCGCTCCCAACGGCAAGCAGGCGCTCCTTGGCGCCAGGATCTGGGAAGAGGAAGTCAACGCTAAGGGCGGCCTCCTCGGCCGCAAAGTCCAATTGGTTGTCTATGACGATCAATCGAGCCCGGCGAATGTGCCGGGCATCTATGCCAAGCTTCTCGACATCGACAAAGTCGATCTCATCATCGGTCCCTACGGCACCAATCTCGTGGCGCCGGCGTTCCCCGTGATCATGCCAAAGGGCAAGGTGATGATCGGTCTGTTCGCACTCGAGGTGAACAGCCACTTTCACTATCCGAACTATTTCTCGATGGTGCCGTACGGGCCGGATCCGAAGGTCTCCTCTGCCGAAGGCTTTTTCGAAATAGCTGGCGCACAAAACCCAAAGCCGCAGACGGTCGGCATCATTTGGGAAGACTTTGAGTTCGGCCACAACGGCGCCGACAGCGCCGAAATCAATGCCAAGAAGCGCGGCATGAATGTCGTCTACAATAAAAGCTTTCCGCCCGGCACGGCGGATTTCGCGCCGGTTATTCGCGCGGTCGCTGCCGCCAATCCCGACATTGTGGTGGTGGCCTCCTATCCGCTCAGCTCGGTCGGAATTGTGCAGTCGGTCAACGAGATTGGCTACAAACCAAAAATGATCGGCGGCGAAATGGTCGGCCTGCAGGCGACCGTATTCAAAGACCGGCTCAAGTCGAAGCTCAACGGCTTTATCAATTACGAAACGTGGGTGCCGTCGCCGAAGCTGTTGGCCCGCGCCAAAGAGTTCTTCGACAAATACCAGGCGCGCGCCAAGGAAGCAGGCGTGGACCCGCTCGGCTACTATCTCGGCGGCTGGGGCTACGCCGATTTCCAGGTGCTTGCCGCCGGGGTCGAGGGTGCAAAGAGCCTCGACGACGCGAAGATTGCCGACTGGCTGCACCACAACGAAGTCCACACCATTATCGGCGACATCAGTTTCGGCCCGGAGGGCGAGTGGACCAAGCCCGCGCTCATGCAAGTCCAGTATCACGGCCTTACCGATGCCGCGAACCTCGAAACCTGGCGGGGCATGAGCTATCAGACCGTCGTTTATCCTCCGGACCTGAAGACCGGCGACGCGATCTACCCTTACGAGAAGGCGAAATAACCGCCCCCATCATTGCGCGGGCGCCCGGCAAAAGCTCCCGCGTGGCGTGCGACCGGCAAGCTCGGTAGCCAGGTAACCGACATATATGACAAGTGCTTAGGGCTCGCCGGACGCGCGGCCGCCCTATCCTTGCCGGCTGCCCGTTCGGGTATTTTTTAACGATCTGTGATTACTTCCTTGCTGCATTGCGTGGGGAAGGTGCGGCCCTCCATAACGTCGCGTCAGGTTCTTTTTCGCATGTTGCCAAGATTGTCTGTACGCTCGCGCGTTGTTGCACTCGTTGCCATTCCCGTGGTGGCGTTTCTCGCCATCGCCGTTGCCTTCACAATCGGCGATAACGAGGTAGGCCGCGCTTTTACCAGCGTGCACCGGGACACCGCGGCGGCCGACGCCAGCCGCGATCTCAAAGCCGGCCTCCTGATGATGCGCGCAGCCACTACGCGCTTTGTGGCGCATCCCTCCGATCGGGAAATCCGGGATTTTTCCGAGGGGCAGGACGTGGCCCTGCAAGCGCTCGACAACATAGCGGCGACGCGTCCGGCTTCCGAGCGGGAAGGCATTGCTCCGTTGCGGTCGGCCGTGGAAGACCTGAACACGCGCTTTGGCGTGCTGGTGCAGGAAGAGAAAGCGCTGGGCTTTCGCGAAAATGAAGGACTTACCGGCGAACTCGTCGCTGCAAGTGATGCCGCCGGCAAACTCATCCACGATGATTTGTTTCTCGCCGGCGCCGATGCCACCGAGCTGACGATGTCGCTTTTGCGCATGCGCCGTTACGAGCTCGAATATCGGCTCGATCGGCTGCGTTTCTCCATGCAAGTAGAGCCCGATTCGCAGGGCATTGCCGCGCGGCAGGGATTCGTCGAGGAGAGCAAGAAATTCAACGAGCTCCTGGACGCCGTCGATGGCGACTCGGCGATGAAGCAGCGCCTGAGCACGACGGTTCGCGCTTACGACCGGGCTTTCACGCGCTGGGCCGCAAGCACCGACGCCATCGAACCGCTGGTTCGAAATATCGGCGCCGAAACCGAGCATGTGCTGCCGGAGGCGGACCGCATCATCGAGACCGCCGAGTTCAGCGCCAATAATGCGGTGACCATGCTCACGACCTCGCGGGCGCAGATACGGCATCTCATTCTGCTGATCGCGTCCTTGGCCGTCTTGATAAGCTTCGTGTTGAGCTGGCTCATCGGCCGCAGCATCACCACCCCGCTTGCGGGCTTGGGCTCGGCGATGAAGCGGCTCGCCGATGGCGACACGTCCGCCGCCATTCCATCGATCAATGCCGGTGATGAAATCGGCGCCATGGCGCGCACCGTTATCGTATTTCGCGACAACATGATCGAACGCGGACGGCTCGCGGCGGTCGAGATGCGGGCTAACGCCATGCGTGAGCACCGCGTTGAAGCGGTCGCCACAATGATCAGGCAGTTCCGGGCGTCCGTCGAACAAGTGCTGGCAAGGTTGCGATCGTCGGGCGAGCGGCTCGGTGGCGCATCGCACGGACTAAATAGCGCGGCCGACTCGGTTTCGTCGCAGGCCCACGACGCCGAGCAAAGCGTCGGCGCCGCGTCGACCAATGTTGCTACGGTCGCAAGCTCGATCGAAGAACTGGCAGTGTCGATCGAGGAAATCGCCTCCCACGCCATGAAATCGAGCGAGGTCGCGGCCCGCGCCGTTGCCGAATCCAAACGCACTGCGAACACCATGTCGCAGCTCGGCGAAGCCGCCGAGCGCATCGGCGAGGTGATCGGGCTCATCAAAGCCATCGCCGGCCAGACCAACCTGTTGGCCCTGAACGCCACCATCGAGGCCGCGCGCGCCGGCGATTCCGGACGGGGATTTGCCGTCGTCGCTTCCGAAGTCAAAACGCTTGCTGCCCAGACTGCGCGGGCGACCGAGGATATCGCCGCCCAGATCGGGGCGATCCAGTCGGCCACCTCGGACGCGGCGCTGGCGATCGAGCAGGTGTCTTCGGTCATCGACGACATGTCGACCATCGCGACGGCGGTCGCCGCCACGGTGGAGCAGCAGACCACCGCGGTTGCCGCAATCGCCAAAGGCGTCAATCAGGCCGCTTCCGAGGCAAAGGCGGGGGCGAGTTCAATCAGCCGTGTCGCCGGCGCCACCGTCGGCGCGCGTGCGACCGCCACCGATGTCAAGGCGCTGGCCGATGCGCTCGCCGTCGAGGCGGAAAGCCTCGAAAACGAAGTGCGGCACTTCCTTGCCGACGTTCAGGCCGCTTAGGCCGGTCGCCTACCGCGTCAAAGAAGCTCCCCCGCGCCCGAGACCAGACGCGAAGCCCGCGCCCACCGCAAGGGTGACGGCTTCGCAGAGGCGCCGGAATGGCATATCTGAAGGCAACCGCATTTTACCGCCGTTCGGCCCATGCCCGCATTGCAGACGTTTCGCCTGAGCTTTCGCGTGCTTGTCGAGGCTTTTTATCGCTTCAACCGCGACGACGGCTGGGCGATCGCAAGCCACATTTCGCTCTCGGTCCTGCTGTCAGTATTTCCGTTTCTCATTGTGGTGACCGCGATCGCCGGTTTCGTCGGCTCGGTCAATCTTGCCGACGAAGTCGCGCGGCTGATGTTCGCCGTTTGGCCGCAGCAGGTGGCGACGCCGATTGCCGCGCAAATTCACAACGTGCTCACCACAGCACACGGCGGCGTGCTGACCCTCGGCGCGGTTTTCTCGGTCTATTTTGCCTCGAGCGGCGTGGAAAGCCTGCGCATCGGCCTCAATCGCGCTTATGGCCTGCAGGAGAGCCGAGGCTGGTGGCTGTTGCGGCTCGAGTCGATCGGCTACGTGCTGGTGAGCGCTTTTGCCATGCTGGCTCTGGCGTTCCTGGTGGTGCTGGGGCCGCTTATTTTCCAGACGGCGCTCAAATATGTGCCGTGGATCGCGCCGCTTGAATCCCACTTCGACATTGCGCGTTTCGGCATTAGCGGCGTGGTGATCGCCTTCGCCCTCTTCGTCCTGCACATATGGCTGCCGGCGGGACGCCGCAGCATCAGCCGGGTGTGGCCCGGCATTGCCGCGACGCTGGTGCTGTGGATCGCCTGCGGAACCGTTTTCGGCCGTTACCTCGCGAGCTTCGCCTACACCTACGTCACGTATTACGCCGGCCTCGCGTCGGCCATGGTTGCGCTAGTGTTTCTCTATTACAGCGCCTGGATTTTCATCTATGGCGGCGAGCTCAACGCCGCGATCGGACGCGTGCGCGAGGGCAAGCTGAACTAACCCCGCTGCCAAAAAGCCACGAACGTAAGCTTCGTCTTCGGACACCGGGCGCCGAAACGGTGCGACGGAACTCCGGGGACGGCAAGTGAGAATCATTCGGGCAGCACAGCATCCGCTGTTGGCGCTTGCGGGAGCCGCAGCGTTCGCCCTGGCCGCAACCTTCGCGGTTCCTGCCGTCATCAAGGCGTACGACGCAGCCGTCACCGACGACCCCGCCGCAATCGCCGATCGGGCGCTTGCTCGCAGCTTCAATCAGGAAATCGCCGAACGTGAAATCGGTGCCGCGCTTGCCGCCGACGATAGCGATCTTGCGCAGAGCTTCGTCGAACTTGCGGTGGACCGCAGCGTCGCCGTCGATCCGGCGCTGGCCGATCGGGTCAAGGCCGCGCAAGTCAAAGACGCCACGCTTACTCACACCGCCGGCCGTTTCGTGCAGGGCTTGTGGACCGGCGAACCCGTCGATGTTGCGAGTTTAGCCGGCACAGCCTTTGGCGATCTCTTTGTCTTTGGCGATATCCGCGACGCGGCGCGTGAGGGCACGCGGTATCTCACCGGCCAGAAGGCCGATCCGTGGATCCTCGGCCTCGCCGGCATCGGCCTTGCGATTACTGCCGGGACCTACGCCACGCTCGGCGCAGGCGCCCCGGCGCGCGCCGGCGCCACACTTTTCAAGGTCGCGCGGCGCACCGGCAGCCTCAATCCTGCGCTTGTGACGCGCGTCGCGCGCGACGTGATTAAGGTGGAAGAAGCGGGCGGTCTCGCCGAGCTCGCCGGCAATGTCGGCCGCGTTGAAAGCAAAGCCGGTACCGGCGCCGCACTCGAAAGTCTGAAGGTGGCCGAGACACCTGAAGAAGTCTCGCGCTTCGCGCGGCTTGCGACGGTCAAAGGCGGCAAAACGCGGGCCATCATCAAACTACTCGGCCGCGGCGCCATCATCCTCGTCGCGAGCACGCTGACTTTGGCGAATTGGCTGTTGTGGGGGGCGTTCCTGTTGCTCGGCTTTGCGTCGTCATGTAAAGCCGCGGCCGAACGCATGACGCTGCGTCATATCCGCTGGCGTAAAACCCGCGTAATGCAGCCGGCGTAACGGACCGGCGCCGACGCAATCAAGCGCGAATGACTTGAGCAGCCAACTCCGGCATCGAGGCCGCTTCCAGCGCGTCGTCGAAGTTACGCAGGCCCGGACGCAGCGCATTGACCAGCACCGCCATGTTGCCCGGCTTATGCTTGTTGGTGCGCATCAATTCGTGCGCAAAGGGGATTTTCTCCCACGGAAACACGTCGCTCATGCAAGGATCGATACGGCGGTCCATGACGAAACGGTTGGCGGCGCTCGCCTGTTTCAGGTGCGCGAAGTGAGAGCCTTGTACCCGCTTCTGCCGCATCCACACATATCGGGCGTCGAAGGTGATGTTGTAACCGGACGTGCCCGCGCAAAACACCACCATGCCGCCGCGCTTGACCACCAGACACGACACCGGAAACGTCGCTTCGCCCGGGTGTTCGAAGACGATGTCGACGTCGCGCTTGCCGGTGATTTCCCAGATCGCCTTGCCGAAGCTTCGCGCCTCTTTCACCCATGTGTCGTATTCCGGCGTGCCGACTTTCGGCATCGCGCCCCAGCAATTGAATTTGCTGCGGTTGATGACGCCCTTGGCGCCGAGGTTGAAGACATATTCGGATTTCGATTCATCGGAGACGATGCCGATGGCGTTGGCGCCGGAAGCGGCGACGAGCTGTACGCCAAAAACGCCGAGCCCGCCGGAGGCTCCCCACACCAGAACGTTGTCGCCGGGCTTCAACGTGTGCGGCGCATGGCCGAACAGCATGCGATAGGCGGTGGCCAGCGTCAGCGTGTAGCAAGCTGCTTCTTCCCAGGTCAGATGGGGCGGTTTTTGCATGAGCTGGCGTGACTGCACGCGGCAGAACTGCGCAAATGAGCCGTCAGGCGTCTCGTAACCCCAAATGCGCTGTGACGGCGAGAGAAGCGGATCGCCGCCGTTGCAGTCTTCGTCGTCGCCATCGTCCTGATTGCAGTGAACGATGACTTCGTCGCCGACTTTCCAACGTTTGACTTTGGAGCCTACGGCCCACACGACGCCGGAGGCATCGGAGCCGGCAATGTGGAACGGGTGCTTATGTCCGTCGAGAGGTGAAACGGGAACGCCCAGCCCAGCCCACACGCCATTATAGTTGACGCCGGCCGCCATGACGTAGACCAACGCCTCGTCTTCGCCGATCGGCCAGGTTGGCAGTACTTCCTGCTGCATGGATTTTTCCGGCGGGCCGTGACGCTCCTTGCGGATTGCCCAAGCGTGCATTTTCTCCGGCACATGCCCAAGCGGCGGAATTTCGCCGACCTCATAAAGGTCTTTGAGCGGCGCGGCTGAAGGCCTCTTCGGTTGAGCGACGGCCATGACGGGCTCCGGCTGATCTTAAGCTCTCGCAAGCACCGCGAGTGTGGCGCAGTTCATGTTGCAGTGC
This sequence comes from uncultured Alphaproteobacteria bacterium, assembly GCA_963753355.1. Classification (GTDB taxonomy): domain Bacteria; phylum Pseudomonadota; class Alphaproteobacteria; order Rhizobiales; family Xanthobacteraceae; genus BOG-931. The sequence goes on along the minus strand of CAVWBV010000012.1, from coordinate 48,386 downwards.
AATAAGCACTTAGGAGGGCGAAAAGTTTCATCAACAGGGCGGCCGCACGGAGTGCTGACAGAGTAGGCCTAAGCCCGTAAGGTCAGGCGTCGGCATTCGCGGGCGATTTTTCGGACAGTCATCGGTAATCGGGGGGATACACATGGGCGTCGAAAGCATCATTATTTGGTTGATCGTAGGCGCGATCGCCGGCTGGCTCGCGGGCATGGTGGTCAAGGGCGGTGGCTTCGGGCTGATCGGCGATATTGTTGTCGGTATCATCGGCGCTGTGATCGCCGGCTGGTTATTGCCGCGGCTCGGCATCTTTATCGGCGGTGGCTTCGTCGCTGCCGTCATCGACGCCTTCATCGGCGCCGTGATCCTGCTGCTCATCATTCGCCTGGTTCGGCGCGCGTAAGCCCGATCGGGTCATTTTCGCGCCAAAACGACTTAAGGGTTCTTCAAGGCCGTCCGGCCTAGCTTTGCGCCTGCGCAGCGCGTGATGTTTCCGGAAGTCGAGACCTTTCGACTTCCGGCTCATGCCCGCAACGAAAGGCCGAAGCCCGATGGCCCTTTACGCGTCCTTGCCGGGACATGTCGCCGACGCCAAGCTGGCGCGGCCGCTGGAGCTTGTGGCCTTCGCGCTTGTCGTCGCACACGCGGTGTATCTCGCCGCGTGTTATCTGCATGGCATCTGGATCGTCGCACCCGACGGCACCGGCGTGCAGTCCGATTTCGTCAACGTATGGGCCGCAGGACGAATGGTGCTCGACGGCCACCCAGCATCGGCATACGATTGGCCGGCGCACAAGCTCGTCGAAGAGGCGGCGGTCGGCCACCCGTTTGCCGGTTATTTCGGCTGGCATTATCCGCCGCCTTTTCTGTTCGTCGCTGCGGGATTGGCGCTTCTGTCCTTCGCGACCGCTTATGCCGTTTGGGTGTTCGCCACCTTCCCTATTTACCTCGCTGCCATTCGCGCCATCATCGGCGATCGCACCGGATATCTGCTCGCCGCCGCGTACCCCGCGATCTTGAGTAACTTCATCGTCGGTCAAAACGGATTCCTGACCGCGGGTCTCTTCGGTGGCGCGCTCTTTCTGCTCGAACGACGGCCGATCCTTGCCGGCGTTTTGATTGGACTTTTGAGCTACAAGCCCCATCTCGGTTTTCTGTTTCCGCTCGCGCTGGCGGCCGGCGGATATTGGCGAACATTCGCTGCCGCGACTGTGGTCGCGATCGTGATGGCGGTCGCGAGCTGGCTCGCCTTCGGCACCGATACCTGGATCGCGTTCTTCGCCAATATCGGCCACACCGAACAGGCGTTCTTGTCGGAAGGCGCGGCGGATCTCGGCAAAATGCAGACGGCATTCGGCACCGTCCGCACGCTCGGCGGCAGCGAAACTTTGGCGTGGTGGGTACAGGCGGCGGTCGCGCTCGCCGCGGCAATCGCGGTCGCCGCGTTGTGGCGGAGCCGCGCCGATAACGAAATCAAGGCGGCGGCGCTCGGCACCGCGGCCATGCTGGCAACGCCCTATCTCTACACCTACGATCTGGTCGTCCTGGCGGTTCCGCTCGCCTTCCTTTTCCGGATGGGCCGTGCGCGCGGATTCTGGTCCTATGAAATGACCGGTATTGGCCTCGCCTGTTTCCTGATTTTCATCTTCCCGTTCGTAAAGCTGCCGGTCGGTTTCGCCGCAATTCTCGTCGTCGCCGCGTTGGTGGCGCGACGCGCGATCCCGTCATTTGCGGATCAGCGCGCGAGCGCGTAGAACGACGGCGCTGCCACGCGCCATTACGCTCTCCGAAAATCGCCAGCCGCTCACTCGATCGATGAAGCGCCCATCCTATTTGCTCCACCTCCACGCCATCGTCGCGAGCGTGGCACTCGCGGCGTGCGCCGGCGAAGCCCCGCCGGAGCAGCCGACATTTTATCAGGACCTTGCGCAAACCAACGTGACGGTCGACCCCGCGGCGGCCGCCTCGATGATTTCCGGGTACCGCAGCAACAACGGTCTTGGTTCGCTGACTGTCGATCCCGAACTGATGCGGCTCGCCAGCGAGCAGGCCCACGCCATGGCGGCGCACGATCGGATGGACCACGATATCGGCCGCCCGTTTCAGGAACGCATCAAAGACTCGCCCTTCCGCGGCAGCGTCGCGGTCGAGAACATTTCAGCCGGCTACCATACGCTCGCGGAAGCGTTTTCCGGCTGGCGCGATTCACCGCCGCACCGGGCCAACATGCTCAACGCCTCGGTCACGCGCCTGGGCATTGCCGCGGTCTACTCGCCAACTTCGAAATACAAAGTGTTTTGGGCGCTCATCCTTGCGAGCGAGCGCCCGCAGCGCGGCTGACGCGCTGCGGGTTCCCCGCTCGCTGCCCCCCCGGCCGCCGCCGGTTCGCGTGGCACGGCTGCTGATTTTGCCGCTAGAAACCCCATATTTGATTTTTGCCACCAGAAGCGAGCGGCCGGATGTCGGACTGTCTTCACTGCGATATCAATGAAATTGTGCAAAAATACATCGACAAGGCCGACACTGCGGACGCCGCCGATATCGCAGCCCGCATGGCCGAAAGCCTGGCCGACATGATCCTGACTTTTGTGCCGGAAGACGACCAGGCCAACGTTCTGGCGCACACTATCGCGCACCTCGGCGAAATGTTTCTGCAAAAAGGCGGTGCGGCCGAGGGCGACACCACGCATTAAACGCTAATTCCCACGCTCAGCATCCGAGTCGCTATCAGTTGTTGCGCCGCAATAAAATACGCGTCACATTGCCCGCGCCGGAATGCGGATGAGACCGATGAGCGACGCACCGCGCCGCGATAAGCCCTGGATTTTCCGCACCTACGCCGGGCATTCGACCGCCGCGGCATCGAACGAGCTTTACCGGAAGAATCTTGCCAAAGGCCAGACCGGCCTTTCCGTCGCTTTCGATCTGCCGACACAGACCGGCTACGACAGCGACCATGTCCTCGCGCGCGGCGAAGTCGGCAAGGTCGGGGTGCCGATCAGCCATCTCGGCGACATGCGCGCGCTATTCGACGGCATTCCGCTCGCCAAGATGAACACCTCAATGACCATCAATGCCACCGCTGCGTGGCTGATGGCCCTCTACATTGCGGTCGCCGATGAGCAAGGTGTGCCGCGCGAGGCGCTGCAGGGCACGATCCAGAACGACATCATCAAGGAGTATCTGTCGCGCGGCACTTACGTGTTCCCGCCGGCGCCGTCGATGCGCCTGATCAAGGACATCGCGATTTTCACCACCGGCGAGCTGCCGAAGTGGAATCCGATGAACATTTGCTCGTATCACCTGCAAGAGGCCGGCGCGACGCCGGTACAGGAGCTGGCCTACGCACTCGCCACGGCAATTGCCGTGCTCGACACGGTGAAGAAATCCGGCGAGGTGAGCCAGGAGAAATTCGCCGAGGTGGTCGGGCGCATTTCGTTCTTTGTCAACGCGGGCATGCGGTTCGTCACCGAAATCTGCAAGATGCGCGCCTTCGTCGATCTTTGGGACGAGATCACGCGCGAGCGCTACGGTGTGACCGATCCCAAGCAGCGGCTGTTCCGCTACGGCGTGCAGGTCAACTCGCTGGGGCTGACCGAACCGCAGCCGGAGAACAACGTCACCCGCATCCTGATCGAAATGCTGGCAGTGACACTGTCAAAGAAAGCGCGCGCAAGGGCGGTGCAGCTTCCGGCCTGGAACGAAGCGCTTGGGCTGCCGCGGCCCTGGGACCAGCAATGGTCGCTGCGCATGCAGCAAATTCTCGCCTACGAGACCGACCTCCTGGAATATGGCGACCTGTTCGACGGCTCCATGGTGATCGACGCCAAGGTCGAGGAGCTTAAGCGCGAGGCGAAAGAGGAGCTCAAGCGCATCGAGGACATGGGCGGCGCGATCGAGGCGGTGGAAACCGGCTACATGAAACAGCAGCTCGTCGCCTCGGCCAGCGCGCGGTTCGAGGCGATCGAGCGCGCCGAGCAGATCGTTGTCGGCGTCAACAAGTATGTCGAGACCGAGCCCTCGCCGCTGACCGGCGGTATCGACGCCATCATGACGGTATCGGCGGAGGCCGAGCGAGATCAGATCGCGCGGCTCGAAGCCTGGCGCGCGCAGCGCGACGATGCGAAAGCCAAAGTGGCGCTGGCCGAGCTCAACCGTGCTGCGACCGGCCGGAGCAACATCATGCCGGCGTCAATCGAGTGTGCCAAAGCCGGCGTCACCACCGGCGAATGGGGCTGGACTCTCCGCCAGGCGTTCGGCGAATACCGCGCGCCGACCGGCGTCGGCGAGGCCATGCGCAACGACGTCGAAGGGCTCGACGATATCCGCGGCGAAGTCGACCGCGTGTCGCGGAAGCTTGGGCGGCGCCTGACATTCCTGGTGGGCAAGCCCGGCCTCGATGGCCATTCCAACGGCGCCGAGCAGATTGCGGTGCGCGCCCGCGACGCCGGCATGCAGGTGGTTTACGAAGGGATCAGACTTACTCCGGAGGAGATCGTCGAAGCGGCGCTCGAGAAGAAAGCGCACGTCGTCGGGCTTTCGATCCTGTCCGGCAGCCATCTGCCGTTGGTGAAAGACGTGGTCAGCCGGCTGCGTAAGGCTACCAACGACGACATTCCAGTGGTGGTCGGCGGCATCATCCCGCCGGAGGATGCGACCGCACTGAAAGATGCCGGCGTGGCCGCCGTCTACACGCCGAAGGATTTTGAATTGAACCGCATCATGAGCGATCTGGTACGCATCGTCGAAGACTCGGCGCCGACGGCGCCGCGCGATTAGGCAAGCACAAATGCCGCAAGAGGCAATCCGCATGTCGGCCGTGTCATGGCCCCAGCACCTTTCGCCAATGACGCCTGACGTGCGATATACGGGGTGTGTGACCGATGATCGTCAGGCGGCGGCGAAGGAAAGCGTGATCAACCGGGTTTCACGATGCGCGGCCGTGTAATCAGATTATCGCCGTCGAGTTGCGTCAGAAATGACATGCTCTATTTTGCCAACAAGGCTCCGCTCTTGCCGGTGCACCGGCGCATGGCACTCGGAGCTCTGGTCCAAGCGCGCGCATCCTGTCCGCACCGGCCCTCCTGGACGGCTCTTTTCGTCAAGGGGTTTGCAATCTTGGCGCAGAAAGTACCGGAGTTGCGTCGCGTGTATATCGGCTTTCCGATCCCACACCTCTACGAATATCCCGCAAGCGTCGGGATGATTGCGTTCGAGCGAGAGACCGATCAGGGGCCGGCGGTCTTTGTCGGAAAAATAAAGGAACCCGCAAATCTTCCGCTCCCCGAGCTGGTCGCCATGGTGCGCCGATTCGGTGAAGCGCCGCTTGCGGAAATAAAGGAATTCCGGCGCGTTCTCATTGTTGGCCGCGTGCCGGGACCATTGCGCCGGCTGCTGATGCGGGTTGCCCTCAATATCGGGCGTCAGCGCGCTAATTTCTTCGGCACGTTTGCACTGTCGGTTTATTCGGCGCTGGGCGTCGAGTCGCTGCGGCCGCTGTTTCCGAGCACGGTGGTGCTCAACTACGGTCCCTTCGCTGCCGACGGCAGCGTCGACGTTCGGTTCGTTTACGATCACCGCGTGACCGATGGCGCCGTTATCGCGCGCGCCTTGCGCTCGTTTGAGACGGTGCTGACTGAAACGATGGTTGCGGAGATTAATGCCTGGCGCTGAGTGCGTGCTTTTGGTTCGAACAGTGCCACCGGCAGTCGATCTTCGCGCCAGGTCCGTTAGTTACGGCTGCCTCCTGCGATGAACAGATGATGCAGGGCGTGCACCGAGATCATGATGGTCATCGCTGTACGCAAAGACGTTCCAATTCCGGACCGCGCCGGCACGGCTTTCAGCGCGGTGCGAAGCAGCGCGAGCTTCCGCCAGTCGAACACGCCGACCGCATCCGTTACCGAGCGCGACAGCAGATGACGCCCCCAATCCGAGCGGAGGATGTCGTCGATGACAGTTGGCGGCGAAAGAAAGATTTTCTTTTGTGACTCAAGTGTTGCCGACGGCAGCCGCTTGGCAAATGCCTTCCTGATAAAAGATTTACCGGCCCAATCTCCGGTAAGTAACTCGGTCGGGAGCGTGGCGGCGAAATTTTGCGGTACCATGGGTGTTGATGACTGTAATCTCGCTGTGCCAGAGCGAATTTAGAAAATTCTCGGTGATGTCTCACCGTTGCAGACTGCGAATATCGTACCGGCGGAGTTGCTGACGGGCTGCGTCTCAGCACCCTTGAAGAACGATAGCTGAGCGTGGGCGAGAGCGAGCTTGCGGTCCGGGCTGAGCCAGCAGGTGTGGCCTTCCGGACCGCGATGCGCGATGGCCTCAATCATTGTGATGACGTTCGCAACGCTTGGCCCCCCGCCCCGGTCCCATTCGCCCGCAATTCCGCACATCGACCAAAGATTTCCTGACAACAATGACTGCTGAAACATCGCGCGTCGATAACCGCGCAAAATAAGGTTTTTTGTCGGTAAGCACCAACACGCTCGCATCTTCGCGGTACATGCCAGATCGGGGCCGCGCGCCGATGCCCTATTTCGCCACCGCCGCGGCCAGCGCGGCCGCGAGCTCCGTCGGACTGACCGGTTTGCGGACATAGAAGTCCATGCCGGCAGCGCGCGCCACCCCTTCGTCGTCGGCGTCGGGATGGCCCGACAGCGCGATGATGGGCGTGCGGGCGGCCAGGCCGGGCAGCGCGCGAATGCGGCCCACGGTATGCGCACCATTCGTGCCGGCAAGACCAACATCCATCAGCACCGCGTCGTAACCGCGAGCGACCGCCGCGACGGCTTCCTCGCCGGAGCCGACAAAATCGGCGCGGTGACCGAGCTCGCCAAGAATTGTATTGAGGATGACGCGGCCGTAAGGATTGTGCTCAGCGCAGAGGATCGCCAGCGATCGCGCCGGTTTGCCCTTCCGGGGCCGCTCGCCGCGGCCCGCCGGTTCGGCGGTAGCAAGGGGCAGCACAACTGAAAAACGGAACGTGGCGCCGCGGCCAGGGCTGCTGGTGACGGTAATGTCGCCATCCATGAGTTTTGCCAGGCGCTTGACGAGTGCAAGCCCGAGCCCCGCCCCGCCAAAGCGCTGCGCCACCGCGGCGTTGGGCTGCCGGAAGGGACGGAACAGATGCTTGATCTCGGCGGGCGTTAGTCCGATGCCACTGTCGGTCAGATCGAAAATGAGCCGGACGCGCCGGCGCGCCGCGCCCTCTGGGCGCACATCGAGGCGTACGGCACCCTGCGCCGTGAACTTCACCGCATTGTCGATGAGATTTTCGAGCGCTGTGCGCAGGCGCACGACGTCGCCGACAAGACTCTGCGGCAAATCATCCGCAATCGTCACCTCAGCGGACAAACCTTTGGTTTGTGCGCGCGCCGAAAGCAGCTCCGCTAGATCGTCGATCAAGCGGCGTGGCTCAAAAGCCGCCGCCGCCAGCGTCAGCGTGCCCGCATCGGCCTTGGCGGTTTCGATGATCGATGTCGACAGCGCGACAAGATGCTCGGCGCTGCTCTTGATGGTTAGTGCCCACTGCCGCTCGCGTTCGCCGAAATCGGAACTGGCTAACAGTTCGCTTAGCGCGAGAATGCCGGTAAGCGCGGTGCGAACATCGTGGGCATACGCCGCGAGCGCGGTGCCGCACTTCCGCGCGCGCCCATCGCGCCGGCCATTAGTGGGTGCCGTTTTGCGGGCCGGCTTTTTGGAGCTTATCCGCGCCATACTCCCCCTGTGGCCGGCAATGTGAAACAGAATCGTGTCGGAAAACCGGCTTCGCCGCGGATTTCAGTGCGAGGATCTCGCTCGTGAAGGGTCATTTCCGCCAAGCCCTCAGGCTGCCATTCCAACCAGGCGCTTGATGTCTCTTGGGGTCGCGCCGCCGGCACGCAAATCACGCAAACTGGTGGCCAATGTCGATTTGGAAAGCTTACGGCCGCCGGCATCGAGAATAAGCCGGTGGTGGTGATAAGCCGGTTCCGGCAGCCCAAGGATCGCCTGCAACAGCCGGTGAATGCTGGTCGACCAAAACAGATCCTGCCCGCGGACCACGTCAGTCACGTCGCAAAGGGCATCGTCGATCACGACCGCCAAGTGATAACTGGTGGGCACCTCCTTGCGCGCGAGCACGACATCACCCCACATTTGCGGCCCGGCAGTTACGCTACCCGATTCGCCTTTCGGCCCGCTGCCCGTTTCGGTCCAGTCGAGCACCCCTGCCCGCGCCAAAGCCGCGTCCGTCGCCAGCCGCAGCGCATAGGGCGCGCCATCGCTTCGTCGCCGCGCCCGTTCCGCGGCTGTGAGCTTGCGTGCATTGCCCGGATAAAGCGGCACGCCGTCCGGATCGCGCGGCCAAGGGCCGGCTCGCTCGCGTTCGGCGACGAGCGCATTGATCTCGCTGCGACTTTCGAAACTTGGATAAATCAGTCCTGCTGTTTCGAGCTTTGTCAACGCCGCCCGGTAATCGTGGAAATGCTCGCTCTGTCGGCGCACGTCGGCTTCCCACGACAAGCCGAGCCATTGCAAATCCTCGTAAATCGCCGTCTCGTAGTCGGCGCGGCAGCGCGCGGTATCGATATCTTCGATGCGCAGAAGGAGGCGCCCGCCACACTCCCGCGCCATATCAGCGTTGAGCAGCGCCGAATACGCATGACCCAGGTGGAGATAGCCATTGGGGCTGGGCGCGAAGCGAAAGACACGGGTCTGCATGACCGCCTGATTATTCGTGGAAGCGGGTTGACGAAACCGAATTGGCTTCGGCAATCAAGTAAGCGCGGCTCCCGGCTTTTCTCAGGCCGCGCCCCGGGTCCAACAATGCAACAAACACATATCCATACCGAAGCCGATCTTGATACCGCGCTTGCGGCGCTCGCCGCCGCCGACCCGCGATTCGCCGGACTGCTTACGGCGGCGGGAAGGCCCCCGCTACGACGGCGCGAAGGCGGATATGCGGGCCTGGCAGCCATAATTGTCTCGCAACAATTGTCGACGGCGAGCGCGGCTGCAATTTGGGGCCGGCTATCGGCCGCTCTCGATCCACTCGACCCTGCCGCTATTCTGCGCGCCCGTCCGGCTCGGCTGGCCCGGCTTGGACTGTCGGCTCCGAAGATCAAGGCGCTGAAAGCCATCGCCCGAGCGGTTGACCGCGGCGAACTTGCTCTCGCTGCGCTCGCCGACGGCGCCGCTGACGATGCATACACGGCGCTGACCGCAATTCATGGCATCGGCCCATGGACCGCTGACATTTATCTGTTGTCATGTCTGGGGCACGCCGACGCCTGGCCGGCGGGCGATCTCGCCTTGCAGGAAGCGGCAAGGGTCGCGTTTGCTTTGCCGCTGCGGCCGAGCGCCAAGGAGATGCTGGCGCTGGCGGAGCCATGGCGGCCATGGCGCGCCGTGGCCGCACGCATCTTGTGGAGCTACTACCGCACCGCCACTGCGAAGCGGACCGAGCCTCGTGGTGTGGTCGATCCGGCGAAACCGGCCAGTCCGAAGGCGCGCGTTACTGCACGACCAAAAAGCCGCGGGTCTGCTGATGGAAGTCGTCGAAAAACTCGTAGCGGCCGGGCGCCAAAGCGCGGACGTTGACCACGCCCTCGCCGCCCGCCGAGATGACCTTCTCCACCTTCAGCGCCTTGCTCTCGAATTCCATGGGCGTGGTGTCGAGATTCTTCACCTTTATGGCCAGCGGCTTGTTGGCTGGCGCGCGCAGTTCGGCCGGATCGAATTGATGACCCTTGACGGAAATCGCAACCGCGGCCGATTCCTCGGCGGACAAACTGCCGGCGCAAAACCCGGCTGCGGCGACCGCGGCGGCCATCGCTAAAAATCTCATCTTCATTGTTTTCTCCCGGTCGCATCGAACGCTTGAACGCATGGATGCGCCACTAGCAACAATGCCGTCAAGACAGCTTCGAAAAATCAAAGAGTGGAATTATTCCAATTCTGATCTAATGACCGCATTCTGATCTAATGACGGCGACGGAAACAATCTGAGCGCTGCGCGCGATCGTCTGCACGTTCACTGCTTCTGGACTTGCACGGTAACGTGCGAGAGCGCGCGGAAACGGCGCAGCAGCGACTGGTAATATTCCGGCCCGCGCTGGCGCTGCGTCGCGACGCAAAGAATCGCCCCCAAATGTCCGGGGCCGAGCCGCCACACATGCAGATCCGTCAAGCGGTCGCCGTCGGTCTCGATCATCTCGCGCATCCGCTTCGCCATGCTTCGATCCGGAGTCATGTCGAGCAGGACGGCGCCGGTGTCGCGAATGAGACTATAAGCCCAGGCGGCGATGACGATGGCACCGCCAAGACCAACGACCGGATCCGTCCACGACCAGCCAAGGAAGCGGCCAAAAAGCAGCGCGACGATGACCAGCACTGAAACCCCCGCATCCGCCAGGACATGAACGACGGCGGAACGCATGTTGTTATCGCGCGCCGCTGCACCGTGTGCGTGCTCGTGCTCCTCGGAAGTCGCCGTGCTCCGCCCCCGCTCCGTCGTGCGCGTGTGCGTGGTCTTTGGCGTGAGCGGCATGAGAATGGCCGTGATCGTGACTGTGGCCATGACGGCCGCCACTGAGCAGCAGTACGCTCGCGACGTTCACCGCCAGTCCGAGCACCGCGATGGGTATGGCCTCGTTGAAGTCGATGCGAACCGGCCACATCAGCCGCGACACCGCTTCGTAGCCGATGAGTATGGCGATCATCACCAGCACAACAGCGCTGGTGAACCCCGCCAAATCGCCGAGCTTGCCGGTGCCGAAGCTGAAGCGCTCGTCCTCGGCGTGCGTTCGCGCATAGCGGTAAGCCAGAGCCGCGAGCAACAGCGCGCTGGCATGCGTCGACATATGCAGACCGTCGGCGATCAGCGCAATCGAACCGAAGATCCATCCGCCCGCGATCTCCGCAATCATCATCACGGTGCAGAGCGCGATCACCATCCAGGTGCGGCGCTCGTGGCGTTCGTGGCCCGCGCCGAGAAAGACGTGAGAGTGATTGCCCTGGAAGGTGTTCGCCATGGCGGCCCCTCGTCAAAATTGTGGGCGACGCAGTCTAGCTAGGGCGCATGTGGGCGAATACAAGGAAAAAGCGTCGCCAAACCAATGAAATGGCAAACGCCAAATTATAGTCCGACAAGTCCAAATACACTGTCGGCGGAGGCGGCGCGTTGACAGTAAAGGGGGGCTTTTCTTATGGTAGGTTTGTTGTCGCGAGATGAGGAAGCCGGCGAGAATCCGGCACGGTCGCGCCACTGTATTCGGGCCGCCAGCTAGCGGGCCGAGAGTCAGACCCTCTTCGCGATGAAGGAGTTCTAACGGGACGCGCAATCCCAGGAGGATCAAGATGACAAACGCAACATTCGCCCCGACACTTCCCGTAACGACCATTCCGCTTCGCGAATGGCTGCCGTGGGCGATTTTCGGCGGCCTTATTCTCTTGCTGGCGATCTACTTCGTTGGCGCCGAGCAAGGGGCGACCTCGATTTTCGGCGGCATGTACGTGCACGAGTTCGTGCACGACGGACGCCACCTTCTCGGCTTTCCCTGTCACTGACAGGAGCCTCCCCCGATGGTCAGGACGCTTCTCGTCCGCGGCATGCTGGTCGGCATCGTCGCGGGCCTCCTGTCGTTCGGCTTCTTGAAAGTCTATGGCGAACCGCAAATCGATCGCGCCATCGCTTTTGAGGAGCGGATGGACGAGGAAAAAGCCGAGTTCGCAAAACGCCACGGCATGCCTATGCCCGAAGAACAGGCTGAACTCGTCAGCCGGCCGGTACAAGCTGGTCTCGGCCTGTTCGTCGCGGTCATGGTCTACAGCGCGGCGTTCGGCGGACTGTTTGGTCTGGCTTTCGCTTTCGCCCAGGGCCGCATGCCCGGCGAACTCAGTCCGCGAGCTTTGGCCGCACTGCTGGCCTTGATTGGCTTTGTCGCCATTTATCTGGTGCCTAACTTGAAATATCCGGCCAACCCGCCCTCGGTGGGCAATCCGGACACTATCGGCACACGGACCGCGCTTTATTTCGGCATGATCGGAATTTCACTCATTGCGATAGTTGGAGCCGTAAACTTTCGGCGCATGCTGACCGCGCGTTACGGCGCGTGGAATGCGACGCTCGTGGTGGCGGGATATTATCTGATTGTGATGGTCGTCGCGGCGCTGCTCCTTCCCACCGTCAACGAAGTGCCGGACGAGTTTCCGGCGGTCGTGCTTTGGAAATTCCGCGTCGCTTCACTGGGGTCGCAGGTCATCCTATGGGCGACACTCGGCCTGTTGTTTGGCGGTCTGACGCAGCGCGCGTACGTTCACAGCCGCGCTGCCACATAGGGAGCGGGATGCCCGCAAAAGCGCTTCGAGCATGACTGCGAGGCTGATCTTTATCTGCCACGCATCGACTGAGGCTGTCCGCAAAGCGGCGTTCCCGGCCGACGAGCCGCTTGACGCATCAGGCCGCGCGCGTGCCGCAGCGATGGCCGCTCAGCTGCCACGCGCCGAGCAGTGTTGGACCAGCCCCGAGTTGCGAACGCGACAGACTGCCGAGGCACTCCTACTCGACGCGGAAATCCAGCCATTGCTGCGCGACTGCGACCACGGCAATTGGCGGCGCCATTCCTTCGAGGAGATTCAAGCACGAGAGCCGGAGGCCGTCGCGACTTGGCTGCGTGAACCCGCCGCGGCACCGCATGGCGGCGAATCGCTTCTTGCGCTTTCAAAGCGCGTGGCAGCCTGGCTCGCCGGAGAGATAAGCCAGCACCGTCAGTCGATTGTGGTCACGCACCCCGCCGTCATCCGCGCCGCCATTGTTCATGCGTATTGAAGCGACGCCGCAATCGTTCTGGCGAATCGATGTGGCGCCGCTGTCGTGTGCGCGTCTCAGCGGCCATGACGGTCGCTGGAATCTCGTATCCACGGGATGTTCAATAACCGCCGATGTGTAATGCAAATCTCGATTTGCTCCGGCCTCGACCTCTACTTTTGATCTACTTTAATTCTAAAACATAAATGTTGACGCTGTTGCCACGCCCCTATTTGTTGCCGTGAGTGATTTGGTGGGGGCTGGATGTCTGACAGATTTGTGATTGCGGCTCGCTTGCGGACGCGCGTCACGATTGGCGCCGCGTGCGCAGTGCTCGCGATCGCATCTTCAAATCACGCGTTCGCCGACGAACCTCTGGTGACGAAGGCTCCCGCGCTGCCCTATGTCAGCGGCGCTCCCTACAACTGGACCGGGTTTTACGCCGGCGGCAATCTCGGCGTCGCCTGGGGCAGCTCGAACTGGAACGCAGGGCCCGGCATCAGCGGGACGACCAATCTCTTCCAGACGATCGACACGTTCGACGAAGGCGGCAGCTTCTTCGCCGGCCTGCAGGGCGGCTACAACTACATGCTGCCGAACCGAATCGTTTTGGGCGCCGAGATTGACACGACATTTCCGGCGTGGCCGACGTTGCCGAGCGGCGCAAATCCTTTTGGCGTCTCCATTGGCGGAAGCTCAAACTTCACCTCGCCGGCGCTCGGCGCGGTGAGCTTCGCCGAGACCATGCTGGCTTCCGGCACGGTGCGCGGCCGTATCGGTTACGCACCGGGGAATTGGCTGTTTTACGCAACCGGCGGATTCGCCTGGACCTACAATCAGCAATCGCTGACGCAAGTCGCCACCGGCGCGACGGATTCGCCGTTTGTCTGGCGGCTGGGCTGGGCCGCGGGCGCCGGCGCCGAAGTGCCGATTGCACCGCACTGGACGGCGCGCTTTCAATACCTGTTCACCGATTACGGCAGTCACACCGTGCGCTTCTTCTCAAGCGCACAGCCCGTGAGCTCGGACTTTTCGGTGCATGAACTCAGCCTTGGCTTGAACTATCAGTTCGATGCGCCTGACGCGGCGGCTGCCCCCATCGTGACCAAAGCGTCCGCGGCGCCGAGTGCAGATCAGCTGAGCTTAAGCGGCCAGAACACATTTGTGTGGCAAGGCTATCCGGCAATCAGGTCGCCATTTCAGGGCGCCAACAGTCTGCCTTCGGGCGGTATGGGTAGAGAGACCTATGACTTGACGCTTTTTGCCGGCGCGCGATTGTGGCGAGGCGCCGAGCTGTGGGTCGATCCGGAAATCGATCAAGGCCATGGTCTTGCCGAAACCCACGGCGTCGCCGGTTTCCCCAGCGGCGAAGCCTACAAGCTCGGCGCGGATTATCCATACGCGCGCGTACAGCGCTATTTCATCCGGCAGACCATCGACCTCGGCGGAGAAACACAGAAGATCGACGCCGACGTCAATCAATTGGCCCAGTCGACGACTGAAAACCGCTTGGTGTTGTGGATCGGCAAATTCTCGATTGTCGATCTTTTTGACACCAACAAATACGCCAACAATCCGAAGACCGATTTCATGAACTGGGCGCTCATCAACGCTGGCACCTTCGATTATGCCGGCGACGCCTGGGGCTACACCTATGGCGCGGCGGCCGAATGGTACCAGGGTCATTTCACCGTCCGCGCCGGCGCATTCGATCTTTCGGCGAGCCCGGCGGGCGGCGGAAACAACGCGCAAGCCTACGGCCTCGACCCTACCTTCCAGCAATTCGAGCTGGTCGGCGAAATCGAGGAGCGGCACGAGTTGTGGGGACAGCCCGGCAAGCTCAAGGTCACCGGCTATCTCGAGCGCGGCAATATGGGGACCTTTTCGAACGCCATTCTGCTTTCGCAAATGCCGGGGCCGCTGTTTGGCGATGCGACGGACGCGCTGGCGGCGGTGCGGCAATATCAGAGCCGGCCGGGTGTGAGCCTCAATCTCGAACAGCAAATCAACGACAGCTTGGGCGTGTTTGCCCGTACCGGCTGGGCGGACGGCACCAAAGAGCCATGGGACTTCACCGACATCGATCGCACCGTCCAGGCCGGCGTTTCCATCGGCGGCAAGTCATGGAACCGGCCGGACGACACCATTGGCGTTGCCGGCATCATCAACGGGCTTGATCCGGCTCACCAAGCTTATTTCGCAGCCGGGGGTTTGGGCATTCTCGTCGGCGACGGCGCGCTAACCAATTACGGCCTCGAGCAGATTCTGGAGACCTACTACAGCTACGCAATCTCGCCGACGATGAAGGTCAGCTTCGACTATCAGTTCATCGCCAATCCCAACTACAACGCCGACCGCGGCCCCGTGAACGTTTTCGCCGGTCGTTTTCATTCGACATTCTAATCATCGCCTCGACCCGATCCGCAAAATCTTGCCGGCCCGCTAGAGCGCCGAATAGACAGGCCTCGGCTCCGTTGGCTAAAGCAAGGTGGTGCTGGCGGAGTGCCGATTGCTGATCATCCGCTCAGCGGCACGATGGAAGAGGCGTCGATGGCGGTCGAGCTTGATGGCCCGCGGCTTAATCCGCGTTCGGGGAACGCGCGGCAGCTCGTGATCTTTGTGCACGGCTATGGCGCCGATGGTAACGATCTGATCGAGATTGGCCGTGCCTGGCAGCCGCTGTTGCCGGAGGCGGCGTTCGTCTCGCCGCACGCGCCGGAACCCTGCGGACAGGCGCCGGTCGGGCGCCAGTGGTTCGCCTTGACCTTCCGCGATCCAAATGAGCGCTGGGTCGGCGTCAACAAGGCGGCGCCGTTACTGGATCGCTTCATCGACGCCGAACTTGCGCGTCATTGGCTCCCACCGCAGGCGCTCGCGCTCGTGGGCTTCAGCCAGGGCACCATGATGGCGCTGCATGTGGGTCTGCGCCGTGCCACCGCGCCGGCGGCAATCGTCGGCTATTCGGGACTGCTGGTATTGCCGCATCAGGGTAACCCGGAGGTGCTGGCCGCCGAGATCAAGTCGCGGCCGCCAGTGCTGATGGTGCACGGCGATCAAGACGAGCTCATTCCGCCACAAGCCTTGTTTCAGTCGACGCAAGCCCTCGCGGAGCTCGGCGTGCCGGTGGAGTGGCACCTATCCGCCGGAGTCGGCCACGGCATCGACCAAGAGGGTCTGCGTCACGGCGGCGAATTTTTGGCAAGAAATTTTCGCGGCCGCATGTAACGCCCGTCTTCCCGGGGCGCGACCGCCAGCTTTCATTCGGGGAAATCCGGATGCGCTGCTCCGAGGCGCCCGCGGCCCCCGCTTTCGCATAACCCACGGGACAGGCTTCACAATCCTGTCACGGCTGCCTATAAACTAGCGCCTAAGACCGTGCTGGGCCTTTTTTGAGTCGAGGTAAGGTATCGTCTTGAACGCTCATGTGTCGCCATCCGGCTGGCCAGCGCTCGTGCTCAACGCGGATTTTCGTCCGCTGAGCTATTACCCGCTGTCGCTCTGGTCCTGGCAGGACGCCATCAAGGCGGTGTTCCTCGACCGCGTGAACATCGTCGCCAACTACGAGCGCGCCGTTCGCAGCCCCACGCTGGAGATGAAGCTGCCGAGCGTGGTTTCGCTGAAAACTTTCGTCAAACCGTCGACGCATCCGGCCTTCACCAGGTTCAACGTTTTCCTGCGCGACCGTTTCTCCTGCCAGTATTGCGGCGCCCGCGACGACCTGACGTTCGATCATCTGGTGCCGCGATCGCGCGGCGGGCACACGACCTGGATCAACGTGGTCGCCGCCTGCTCGCCGTGCAATCTCAGAAAAGCCAACCTGACGCCGGACGAGTCGAAGATGTGGCCGTCGCAGCGGCCGTTCCAGCCGTCGGTGCAGCAGCTGCACCGCAACGGCCGGCTATTCCCGCCGAACTATTTGCACGAGAGCTGGCTCGACTATCTCTACTGGGATACCGAACTCGATCCGTGATCGTTGGCCGCCGCGGCCGTCCGATATCTTCTCTTGGCCTCACGCCCTGATCGCCTGCCTAGCGGGAACTCCGCGAGGGTTGTGCCCGTTCGTTCACGGGCCTAAATGCGCTTTGGTTTTGCGGTGCGCGGCATCGCGGTGATGGTCTGTTCGGAGCGCCGGCGAATGGGAAGCCTGGTCCTGCTCGATCTCCTCGGCGGAGTGACGTTGCTGCGCTCGAGACGGCGTCGCTGCACCTCGACATCCTCAGCGATCTCAAGCGCATTCAGTTCGCACATCTGCTCGGTCGCTTATCCGGTGCTGGAGGCCCACGGCGAACCAGCCGCGGCTGGCGCGGCGATGTCGGGGACGCTGGCCTATGACCCGAAAGCACCACGAACGCGCGCTCGGCTCCGAGCCGTTCGCGCGTTCGCCTGGCGTAGCATCTTAGTTTCCGGCAGGACCTCTATGCCGCTGGCGGGGCGTAAGACGCGTGCGTCGACCCGCCGTTTGGCGTCTTCGAACCATTGGTCGAAGCGCTGTACGGCTTCTCCGCAGCCGGCGCCGCGTCCGCGGACCTTTCGCTTTGACCTTCCTCGCGACGGGACATGCCTTCGAACCGGGCATTCTCTTCGATCGCGAGCGAGCGATGGAAGATATCGCCTTCGACCACTGCGCTGCTCTGCAGCTTGACCTTGCCGGCGTGGATCGTGCCTTTGACGCGGCCGGCAATCGTCAGTTCTTTAGCAACCACATCGCCGTCGATCTGTGCGCCTTCGCAGATGACGATGCTGGACGCCTGCAATTCGCCTTCGATACGGCCATAGATTTTTACCGCGCCCTCGCCGACCAGTTTTCCGATGACGGTCATGCCGGGGCTCAGCGAAGAGCTCATGTCCTGCGCCGCCGCTGCCGGGACGGCGGGGGACACGACAGCCGGCCGTTGCACCGGCTGCGGCTTCGGCATGGACGGCGTTGTGGGCTCTTGGTCGCTGGTCGAGCTGCTATTCTTACTGAACATGTACTCCTCCTGTTTGCTGAATCGAGACTGAAGTTCCCCATTCCTCAGCTAGCGTAGTAGACGCGGTGAAAGCGGCGGCCGAGATTGCATAGCACTTCGCCGGCCGTCGTACCCATGTCACTTGCGACGTCATCGATGCCGATTTGGCCCCCGATCAAGGTCACCATTTCCCCATGGCGCGCGTTTCTTTGATCCGAGAGGCCGGTCACGTCGATCGCCGTTAAATCCATTGCCGGGCGGCCGACCACCCGGCAAAGCCTGCCGCCGATCGCCGCCCGCAAATTATGCTCCACTCCCGCCACACGGGCAAAGCCATCGGCATAGCCGACCGCAACAAAAGCAAGCCGCGTCGGGCGTTGCGCTGTCCAGCCTCCCTCGCAGAGCGTTTGGCCAGGCAAACAGTTACAGACATTCACAATGCGCGCTTGCAGGTCGACAACCGGCAGCATCGGATTTTCAAGCTTGGGCGTCGGATTGGCGCCGTACAGTGCCGGCCCGGCGCGCACGAGGTCATAATGCATCCTCTGTCCAAGAAAGATACCGTGGCAATCCGCCAGCGAAGCCGGGACGTCGGTGTAGAGCCGGCGCAATTCGAGAAAATGACCGACTTGCCGATGGTTCAGGGGATGATCGGCCTGCGCCGCGTTCTCTAGCCGGCTCATCAACAGCTTGACGCCGTGATTTGAGGAGCGGATGCGCTGGGCAATCCCTGCCGCCTCATCCATGTTGAGCCCGAGCCGGCTCGTTCCCGTATCGACATTGATGGCAAAGCCGCCGGTCCAGCTGGTTCCGGCGACAAACGCATCCCAGGCCGCCATCTCGATGAGGTTGTTGATGACCGGCCGCGCGCCGATCTCGGCAAAGACCGGCCCGGTATCGGCGTAGAACCCATTGAGCACGTAAATGACGGCATTCGGCGCGGCCAGCCGCACCCGCTTGGCTTCCGCGAGATTGGACACAAAGAATGTCTTGCAGCCAACTTCCTTCAGCGTTGCCGTCACCGGATCGATGCCGCAGCCATAGGCATCGGCCTTCACGACGGCAGCGCACTCGGCGTCCGTCCGCTTTGCCAGCAACTCCCAGTTCGAGACGATAGCCGTCAAATCGATCCGCAGGATGCCGCCGGCTTCGGCATCCGGCGGCCCCTCGGTCCGGGCAAATTCGGCAACGCCCCGATTGTTGACGACCAGCCTTCCACCCTTGTTGAAAACCTTGCCGTCGACCGAACCTTCGACAACGACACTGGCGCCCGGCTCAATGGTGAGGCTGCCTTTGATATTTCCGCGCACGCGCAGGTCGCAGTTCCGCTTCACAATGACGTCGTTGAAAACGGAACCGTTGATCTGCGAGGTGTCGTTGACCAGAAGCGGTCCGTCCTCGGCGCTCGGTACTGGAAGCGTGGCCGCGGCCAATGTCATCACTAAAACGCCCAAGCCCGGAGGGGAAAGGAAATAGTCGCCCCTTTCGCAGGCCCCCGCAAGCGCGCGGACCGTTCCGCACGCAGTCATCAACAAGCTTTCACGCGAAGCTGATGTGACGAAAAAACCGGTGGCGGGCCAACGGCGCGACCGCCGTGGCACGACAACCCGCTTTCCGCGCCGTGTCCTCGTACGTTCCATGTTGGACCAACCCGACCGCCGACGGGTACCCCCCCATCTGGGGGCTACCCCGCAATGGAACTTCAACGCCCAGCATTTTTGCCGGCACACGTAACCCAGAATTTCCAGCATCAACCCCGCTCGTCTCAAGACGCCGCCGCTACCTAGCCTCCGGTGACGCACGGTCGCAGCGGAGAGTTCAGACTTTTCTTCCAGTGGAGAGTCTCCTACTTTCCTGCCGCGCTCTAAAAAACGAAACACGACATCAATTCGGGAGAGGGACGATGGCCGGCGATCCGGAGATTCAGGTCTCGCGTCTTCTCGATGAGCGCGGGTTCGGCCCGTTCCAGATCAGGATGCTCATCTGGACGATCATCCTCGGCATGATCGACGGCTACGATATCGGCGCGATTGCCTTTGCCGCGCCGCATCTTGTTCGCGACTGGCATCTACAACCGAGCGATCTCAAGTGGGTGCTCACCGCAAGCAATATCGGCGTTCTGTTCGGTTCGCAGCTGATGGGCTTTGTCGGCGACCGTTACGGCCGCAAGACGGCGCTGATCGTGTCAAATTTGCTGTTCGGCGTGCTGACCTTCGCGGCCGCTTACTCGACCGATCTGACGCAAATGTTCTGGCTGCGGTTTTTTGCCGGCTTCGGCATCGGCGGTGTCATTCCTAATATCGTCGCGATCAACGCGGAGTCCGCGCCTCGCCGGTTGCGCGCGACCATCGCGATCATCGCCGTCGGCTTTGTCCCGGCCGGCGGAGCGCTCGCCGGCCTCGCCAGCGCCGCGCTGATCCCGCGTTACGGCTGGCCGGTCTTATTTCACATCGGCGGTGTCATTCCGGTGATTGCGGCGCTTGGCGGGACCATCGGGCTTCCGGAGTCGATCAAATACATGGCCTTGCACGAAGGCGGCCGGGCAAAGATGGCAAAATTGGTCGCCGCGATCCGCCCCGGCTTCGACGTGCCGGCCAACGCGCGTTTTGTCATCGAGGACGAGCAACAGGCGCCCTCCTCCAATCCGGTTTATTTGTTCCGCAACGGTTTGTGGCTGATCACGCCGCTGCTCTGGCTCCTCTTCGCGCTCAACCTGATGGGCTATTTCTTCCTTATCAGCTGGACACCGACCTTGCTCGCAGCCGCCAAGCTGCCGCAGGCGACGGCGGCGCTCGCCGGCGCCGCGCTGCAGATCGGCGGCACCATCGGCGCGCTGGTGCTGTGCTGGTGGCTGCACCGGCACCGCTTCTTCGCGATTGCGATCTTGTTTGTGCTCGCGGTGCCGGTGGTTGCGTCGATCGGCTACGCCGGATTGACTTCGGCCACGGCTCTATTGGCGGCGACATTCTTCGGCGGCTTTTTGGTGCTCGGCATCCAGTCCGGCATCAACGTCTCCGGCGCGCTGGTCTATCCAACCTCGCTGCGCGCCAACGGCTCGGGCTGGGAGCTCGGCATCGGCCGTTTGGGATCGATCATCGGCCCGCTGCTCGGCGCATTATTCGTAGGCCTCTCGGTCGAGAAGCTTTACATTTGGTCGGCGCTGCCGTTCGCTGCCGGCGCGATTGTCTGCTTCGCCATTCACACTCTCAATACCGCACGGCTCGACGCGCATCCCGAGCTGAAGCAGGCGCAGTAGCGTGCAAATTGTTTGATGAGTTGATCTGGCCCGCTTAGACGGCGAGAAAGCGGGCGATCTCCGCTTCGTTGACGTGATCCCGGGAGTCGGTATGCACGATCCGGCCACCTTCCATGACGAGAATGCGGTCCGCGATGTCGAGAACGAAGCTCAGCACCTGCTCGCAGACCAAGATACAGATGTTGTGGAGGTCGCGGATTTGGCGCAAGAGCCGCGCGATATCCTTGATGATCGACGGTTGAATTCCCTCCGTCGGCTCGTCAAGCAGCAGCACCTTGGGCTCGCTCGCCAGCGCGCGGGCGATGGCCAATTGCTGCTGCTGGCCGCCGGAAAGATTGCCGCCGCGGCGGCGGCCAAACTCACGCAAGATCGGGAATAGCTCGAAAATCTCGACAGGGATATCGGTCTTGCCGGTGACGATCCGACCGGTCTCGATATTTTCCTTGACCGTCATCGTCCCGAATATTTGCCGGCCCTGCGGCACATAAGCGAGGCCGCGCGCAACACGCTGGCAACTCGGCAGTCCACTCAAATCCGTGCCGTCGATAACGATCCGCCCCGACCGCGCGGGCATCACGCCGATCAACGATTTCATCAGCGTCGATTTTCCCATGCCGTTGCGGCCGACGAGCGCGACGATTTCGCCGGCCTGGGCCGAAATGTCGATGTTGTGAAGAACCTCGCTTTGTCCGTAAGCGGCGGAAAGATTGTGAATTTTCAACATCGGATGCGCCCTTAATGCCCCAGATAAACTTCCTTGACCTTTGGATTATTCTGCACCGTCTGCATGTCACCCTCGGCGAGGACCTTGCCCTGATGCATCACGGTGACGCGGTGGGCGATGTTTTCGACGAATTGCATGTCATGTTCGATAACAATCACAGAGCGGTTTTTGA
Source organism: uncultured Alphaproteobacteria bacterium (assembly GCA_963753355.1). GTDB lineage: Bacteria > Pseudomonadota > Alphaproteobacteria > Rhizobiales > Xanthobacteraceae > BOG-931. The sequence goes on along the minus strand of CAVWBV010000012.1, from coordinate 26,501 downwards.
TGATTTCCTTGAGCAGCGCTGCGGTCTTGGCCCGTTCCGCGACGCTCATTCCAGCCACCGGCTCGTCGAGCATGAGTAGCTCCGGATCCTGAATAAGGAGCATGCCGATCTCCAGCCACTGCTTTTGGCCGTGACTCAAGGTCTCGGCAGGTCTCTCCAGCTGGTCGCGAAGGAAAATCATTTCGGCTACTTCGCGCACCTGCTGGATCACCTCGGGCGTGCGTTTCCACATCAGCGCGCCGAAGACATCGCGGCCGCGCGGAATGGAGAGTTCGAGGTTTTCGAAGACGGTGAGGTCTTCGTAGATGGTCGGGGTCTGAAACTTGCGCCCAATACCGCGGCGGACGATCTCCTGCTCGTTCCAGGAAGTGATCTCTTGATTTTTGAACTTGATCGACCCCTCGGAGGTCCGTGTGCGCCCGCAAATCAGGTCCAGCACCGTTGTTTTGCCGGCGCCGTTGGGACCGATGATGACGCGCAGTTCGCCGTAGTCGACATAGAGGTTGAGCCCATCGACTGCGCGAAATCCGTCGAACGACACAGCCACGCTCTCTAGCGCGAGCAGAAAGTCGGTATTCGAGGCCATAATTTCCGTCCTTCCGTCACTCGGCCGGCGTCGGCGCCGGGCTCGGCTCGGCGCTGCGGCCAAGCGTCGCCCACGAACCAAGCCTTGGCAGGATTTGGTCGGTCATGATTCCAGCGAGCCCGCGCGGGAATGCGACCACCACCGCGATGAACAATCCGCCCATGGCGAAAAGCCATAGTTCCGGAAACGCCTCCGAGAACACAGTTTTCGCCCAATTCACCAGCAACGTTCCGGCGACGGCGCCGACAATCGATTGACGGCCGCCGACCGCGCAGAAGATGACGAGCTCGATGGAAGGAACGATGCCGACAAAGGACGGCGACATAAACCCGACTTGCAGGGTGAACATGGCGCCGCCGATCCCCGCCATCGCCGACGCCATGCAGAAAATGAAGATCTTGTAGTTGGCGACATCGTAGCCGGAAGACCGTACGCGGTCTTCCTTGTCGCGGACCGCGACCAGGATGCGGCCGAGCTTGCTGGCGAGCACGAACCGTGCGGCGAACATCGTGCCAAGCAGCAGCAAGCAACAGGCGAAGTAAAGGATGTACTTGGCGCTGTCGGTGCGGATATCCCAGCCAAGCAGCGTGCGTAGATCGGTGATGCCGTTGATGCCGCCGGTGTAGCCTTGCTGGCCGACGATCAATATCGTCATCACCGCCGCCAGCGCTTGCGTAATAATGGCGAAGTAGACGCCGCCGACGCGGCGCTTGAACAATGCGGCGCCGAGGATGAACGATAAAATTGTTGGGACCGCAATCACGGCGAAGAGCGCGAATGGAAGCGACTTGAGGGGTACCCAGAAGAACGGCAGCGCAGTGATCTGATTCCAATCCATAAAATCGGGGATGCCCGGCGTCGATTGAATTTTGGTGTTGGCGACGCTCGACGCCTCAAGTTTGAGGAATGCAGCCATGGCGTAGCCGCCGAGCCCGAAGAACAGCCCTTGCCCCAGACTGAGAATCCCGGTGTGGCCCCAGCAGAGCACAAGACCGATCGCGACAAATGCGTAGGTCAGATATTTGCCGAACAGATTAAGCCGGAAGATATCCAGAACCGACGGCAACAAGACGAGGATGACGAGGGCGATCAGCGCGAAGCCGATGAGTTCGAGCCGGCGGTTGTCGACCCGAAAAGAGGATACGGCGGACATCTGTTATTACCTTCTGACCTTTAGGGCGAAGAGTCCCTGCGGTCGCAGCATCAGGATGCCAATGACGATGAGAAGCGTGAGCACTTTCGCCATCGATCCGGTGAGAAAGAACTCCAGCGTCGATTGCGATTGGGAGATGGTGAAGGCCGAAGCGATGGTACCGAGGAGGCTTTGCGCGCCGCCGAACACGACGACCAGGAATGTGTCGACGATGTAAAGCTGCCCGGCGGTCGGACCGGTCGACCCGATCATGGTAAAGGCGCTGCCGGCGATGCCGGCGATCCCACAGCCCAAACCGAACGTGTATCGGTCGATGCGCCGCGTATCGATACCGACCGCGCCGGCCATCGAACGATTGGCGACGACGCTGCGCACCTGCAGCCCCCAACGCGAGCGAAACAAAAGAACAGCCACTGCGGCGGTGATGAGCAGCGTAAGTCCCATGACGAAAAGGCCGTTGATCTGGACCTCGATCGTGTCAGTAACTTGCAGCGAGCCCATCATCCAGCTCGGCAGTTCGACGCCGACCTCGCGGGCGCCAAAGCCGGAGCGGAATGCCTGCTGCATGATCAGGCTCAACCCCCAAGTCGCCAACAAAGTGTCCAGCGGGCGCGCGTAGAGGCGCTGGATCAACGCCCATTCGACAAACAGTCCAGCTATTCCGGAGGCGATGAACGCCACCACCATCGCAACGAAGAAATAGCCGGCGTAAAGGCCCGGGAGGTAACTCTGGAAGAAGTGCGAGCAGAAATACGTCATATAGGCGCCGAGGATCATGAACTCGCCGTGCGCCATGTTGATCACGCCCATCTGGCCGAAGATGATCGCAAGGCCGAGCGCCATCAGCAGGTAGACCGAGAACAGGATGAGGCCGGAAAAACCCTGCATCACCAGGATCGAACCGAGATCGCCGAGCGAATAGCCGAACATTGCGTGGTCCCCGGAAAGGGAAAATGACTGCGGCGTAACAGAAGCGAACGCACCCCGGCCTTCCGCCGGGGTGCGACTGTCCTTTACTGGTACCCTTTCGGAAACGGATTCGGCTCCATAAGCTCGGCGGTCTCGTAGATCACGTCATACTGACCATCGTCGCGGGCACGGCCGACACGCGTCTTGCTCCAAAGATGATGGTTCTCGTGGATGCGCACGTAGCCTTCCGGAGCGCCTTTGAATTCGACGCCGGGCGAGGCCGCGGCGATCTTGTCGATGTCGAAGCTGCCGGCTTTTTCCGCTGTGAGCTTCCACAGCCAAGGCCCGAGATAAGCGGCTTGGGTAACGTCGCCGATGACCGTCTTGGCTCCCCACATTTTCTGGAACGCCGGCACGAATGCCTTGTTGTTGGGATTGTCGAGCGATTCGAAATATTTCATGCAGGCATACGCGCCCACGATATTCTCGCCGCCGATGCCGAGGATTTCGTCCTCCGTGACCGAGATGGTCATCAACGTTTGTTTGGTGAGATCGAAGCCGGCCGCTTTTAGTTGCTTGTAGAAGGCGACGTTGGAGCCGCCAACAATGATCGCGTAGATCACGTCCGGCTTCACCAGCTTCATCTTGTTGATAACTGAGTTGAATTGCGTGCTGCCGAGCGGAAAGTACTCCTCACCGGCGACTTTGAGCTTGAGGACATTCTCGATGTGCTTGCGGGCGATCTTGTTCGAGGTGCGCGGCCAAATGTAGTCGGAGCCGAGCAGATAGAAGGTCTTGGCGCCCTTCTCTTTGGTGACCCAATTTAGACCGGCGAGGATCTGCTGCGTGGCTTCCTGGCCGGTGTAAATGACGTTCTTGGATTGCTCGAGGCCTTCGTAAAAGGTCGGATAGTAGAGCATGCCGTTATATTGTTCGAACACGGGAAGCACTGCTTTGCGCGAAGCCGACGTCCAGCAGCCCATCACCGCGGCGCACTTGTCCTGCACCAGAAGCTTCTTCGCTTTCTCGGCGAAAGTCGGCCAATCGCTGGCGCCGTCCTCCTGGATGAATTTGATCTTGCGGCCGAGCACGCCGCCTTGCCCGTTGATCTGATCGATGGCGAGCTTCTCGGCTTCCACCGAACCGGTTTCGCTAATCGCCATCGTGCCGGTCACGGAATGCAAGATGCCGACGGTGACTTCGGTGTCGGTGACTGCCAGTCCCGTCGTGTTGACTGCCGATGTCGCCGGCGCCTCGGCGCGCGCCGAAGGCGGCAGCATAGCCCTGGCCGTCAGGGCGGCCGCACCGGTCAGCAGACCACGGCGGGTTGGGGTGAGAAGACTTCCGGGGAGTTTTTGGGAAGACATAAGACGCCTCGATTCAGCAATAGTTGTTGCCCATCGGAGCCCGCGAGACCGGCTCCTGGAATTGAAGCTTGAGCTGAATTATTGCAGTGCAGCATACGTCGATTGACGTATATGCCTACGTAAAATGGCGTAGCAGAATGCGAATTAACAAGGGAAATGCCTGAGGCGGCCTAAAGCGTGAACGTTGCCTGCAGTTTATTCTTTTGCACTGCAAACTGCCTGCACTTTACTCAGCGCCGGCCGGCCGGCCCGCTTTAAAAAGGGACGTGCCCGGCGCGCAGCAAAGCGGCGTCGGCCACCGGGAGAAAACGCAGTTCGAGGGGGCCAGCGGTAACTCGGTCGGCATGGTAACTGCCCATGACAGCGCAGCAACGCATCGTTCGGGTTCGCCGTAATTACAATAAGTGGGTCGCTAATCAGACCCTGGAAGACTACGCCCTTCGCTTTACCGCCATATCCGCCCGACGCTGGTCGAGCCTCCGCGTCGCCAACACCGCGATCGGGGCGGTTTCGTTCCTTGCGTTGGAGGCGATCGGCGGATCGATCACCGTCAATTACGGCTTCGTCAACAGCACCGCGGCCATTCTCGTCGTCGGCGTCCTGATCCTGCTCACCAGCCTGCCGATCGCGTATTACGCCTCGACCCACGGCGTCGATATCGATCTGCTGACGCGCGGCGCCGGTTTTGGCTATCTCGGCTCGACGATCACGTCGCTAATCTACGCCTCTTTCACTTTCCTGTTCTTCGCCATCGAAGCGGCGATCATGTCGCTCGCGTTCGAAATGTGCTTGGGCATACCGCTATTCCTGGGATACCTGCTGAGCGCGCTCATCGTCATACCGCTGGTCACTCACGGCATTACTTTTATCAGCCGCTTTCAATCCTGGACGCAGCCGTTTTGGATCGTGCTCCACCTCGTTCCATTCGCGTTCATCGCCGCCGCCGACTCCGCCTCATTCGAACGGTGGACGAATTTCTCCGGAATGGTCGGGACTGAAGGAGGCTCCTTTAATCTTTTCTTGTTTGGAACAGCCGCGACGGTGGTGTTCTCGCTCATCGCGCAAATCGGGGAGCAAGTCGACTTCCTCCGATTTTTGCCGGCGCGCGAAGGTCGCCGCAGGGCCGGCTGGTGGTTCGCCTATCTGGCGGCAGGTCCCGGCTGGATCGTGCCCGGCATGTTGAAACTGCTCGCGGGTTCGTTCTTGGCGTTTCTTGCGGTTGAGCATTTCGTGCCGCCGGCCGCGGCGACCGAACCGACGCGGATGTATCTCGTGGCATTTGGCTATGTCTTCTCCTCGCCGCAAATGGCACTGGCTTTTACCGGCACTTTCGTCGTCATTTCGCAGCTCAAAATCAATGTCACCAACGCCTACGCAGGTTCGATCGCCTGGTCGAATTTCTTTTCGCGTCTGACGCACAGCCATCCCGGCCGCGTGGTTTGGCTGGTCTTCAACGTCACTATTGCGCTCGTGTTGATGGAGCTCGGCATCTTCAAGATGCTCGAGCACGCGCTTGGTCTCTATTCGATCGTCGCGGTCTCCTGGGTCGGCGCGCTGGTGGCCGACCTCACCATCAACAAACCGCTTGGGCTCAGTCCTCCCGGAATTGAGTTCCGCCGCGCGCACCTCTACGACATCAATCCGGTCGGGGTCGGCGCGATGCTTGCCGCGGTTGCGGCCGGCATTGCGGCGTTTTGCGGCGTGTTCGGCGCCGTAGCGCAATCGCTGTCCGCGTTCCTGGCATTGGCAGTCGCATTTGTCACGGTGCCACTCATCGCCTGGGCGACGAGCGGGCGCTACTACGTCGCTCGCCAGCCGCGGCAAAACTGGGGTGGCCAGCATGTGATCTGCTGCTCGATCTGCGAACATCATTTCGAGAGCGAGGACATGGCGCATTGCCCCGCTTATTCCGGGGCGATTTGCTCGCTGTGCTGCTCGCTGGAAACCCGCTGCCGCGATTGTTGCAAGCCGCACGGCCGCATCTCCAATCAGTTTGTCGGCTGGTTCGGGCAGAGGCTGCCCGCCCGCTTCATCTCCCTGCTCGATACTCAAATCGGCCGCTACCTAGCTGTGCTTGGCGTCTTCGCCGCCGTGATCGGCGCCGTTCTTTGCTTAGTCTATTTGCTGGTGTCCCGCGACATCAATGGACCCCGAGAACTGATCCGGGAAACGCTGTGGACGGTTTTTTTCATCCTTACCATCATCGCCGGCGTGGTCGCCTGGTTCTTCGTATTGGCGCAGGAAAGCCGCCACGTCGCCGAGGAGGAAACGCGCCGCCAGACCGATTTGTTGATGAACGAAATCGACGCCCACAGGCGCACCGACGCCGAGCTGCAAAAAGCCAAGGAGGCGGCGGAAGCGGCAAATAACGCCAAAAGCCGCCATGTCGTCGGGTTGAGCCACGAATTGCGCACGCCGCTCAACGCCATCCTCGGGTACGCCCAACTCCTTGAGCGCGACAACGCGATACCGAGGGCGCGAAGAAACGCGATCAAGGTGGTGCGCCGGAGCGCCGAGCACCTCTCCGGCTTGATCGACGGCCTGCTCGACATATCGAAGATCGAAGCAGGCCGCTTTCATCTAAGCCGCAACGAGGTCCAGATCGCGGATTTCCTTGATGAGATCGTGGCGATGTTCCGTTTGCAAGCGGTTGCTAAGGGTATCGAGTTTCGTCACGTGCGCACTGGGCGGTTGCCGGTTGCGGTGCAGACCGATGAAAACCGGCTGCGGCAAATTTTGATCAATCTTCTCTCCAACGCGATCAAATTCACCGAGAACGGACACGTGACATTCGCTGTCCACCATCAACACCAGATCGCCGAATTCACCGTTGAGGACACCGGCGTCGGCATCCGTCAGGGCGACCTTGAGCGGATTTTCCAGCCATTCGAGCGCGCCAGTACCGGCGGGTCACTGGTAACTACCGGAACCGGCCTCGGACTAACGATTACCAGCCTGCTGACCAAGATCATGGGCGGCGACATCACGGTGAGCAGTGAAGTCGCGAAGGGCAGCATCTTCCGCGTCAAGCTCTTTCTGTCGGAGGTATCGAATCCGCGCACCGCCTCGACCATGGAATTTAACGTTCGCGGCTACACCGGGCGGCGCCGGACGGTTATCGTCGTCGATGATTATGAAATACAGCGCAATTTGATCCGCGATTTGTTGGAGCCGCTGGGCTTTATCGTTATCGGCGCCGCTGGCGGACGGGAATGCCTGAATGTTGTCGAACACGTCAGCCCTGACATCATTCTCCTCGACATCGCGATGCCGGAGATGGACGGCTGGGAGGTGGCGCAGCGCATTCGCCGTCTTCCCGGCAAGCGGACCGCAATCCTTATGCTTTCAGCCAACGCCATCGACCCGCATCACATGGTGGATGCGGAGCGGCTGTATGACGACACGTTGATGAAGCCGATCGATCTGCGCCAGTTGCTGAAGAAAATCCATGCGCTGGTTGACATCGAATGGATTTACGAAACGCAACCCGCGGCGGGCGAGCCGGCAACGGCCGCTCCGCCGGCCGAATCCGCGTTGCCAAACAGTGGCGATCTAGATGAGCTGTTCCGGCTTGGCGAGATCGGTCACGTGACCGGGATTCTCGCCAAGCTCGACGAAATCGACGCGAGCGCTCCGGATTGCCTGGCGTTCACGAACAGAATGCGTCTGTTCGTCAACGTGTTCGATTTTAAGCGTTATGCATCCGCCTTGCAGCAGGTTCGAGGCGCTCATGCATAAGCGCGAGACGCGAACGCTCGTGCTCGTGGTTGATGATTCCCCCGGAACGTTGCGACTGCTGACCGACGCGCTGGAAGAAGCGGGCATGACCGTGCTCGTGGCGCGCGACGGCGAGCATGCGCTATCGATCGTGGAGAAAGTCATTCCCGACGTCATCCTGATGGACGCGGTCATGCCAGGCACCGACGGCTTTGCGACCTGTCGCAAACTCAAGCAGACCCGTTCGCTCGCCCACGTGCCGGTTATCTTCATGACCGGGCTGAGCGACACCGAACACATCATAGAAGGACTGGAGGCCGGCGGCGTCGATTACATCACCAAACCGATTGTGCCGGGTGAACTCCTGGCCAGAATTCGCGTTCATCTTTCCAACGCCCGCATCGCGCAAAGCGCTCACATTGCTCTCGATGCATTCGGCCGTTTTCTGCTGGCCACGAGCCGCGGCGGGCATGTGCTTTGGTATACGCCTCAGGCGGCGAAGTTGCTCAGAACGGCTTTTAGCGATTTCGATCGGGAGAATTACGTTCTGCCGGACGAGGTCCAGCTTTGGCTCAGTCAGTGCGCCGCCGCGCCAGCCGGGACGGAGCCGGTGCCGCTCACCGTCGGTCAACGCAACGCCCCCGCCGGCATGCTGCTGATCTATATCGCGCAGATCGGAGCGGACGAATATTTGCTGCGGTTGGTCGAAGGCTCGATCGACGATGGCCGCACATTGCTGAAGCGCAAGCTCGCGGTGACCGAGCGGGAAGCCGAGGTCCTGCTATGGGTTGCCCGCGGAAAATCCAATCGCGATATCGCCGAAATTCTCGACCTCAGCCCACGCACCGTCAACAAGCATCTCGAACAGATTTACGCCAAGCTGGGAGTTGAGAACCGCGCTTCGGCCGCGGCGCTCGCTGTGCGCACCATCGGCGTTCGCTAATGCACGGCTCGACGGCAATCCCGAACTGAAGTGGGCGCAGCAGCGCGGTGTTTTGATGGTGGTGCCCGTGGAGGGAATCGAACCCCCACTCCTTGCGGAACACGATTTTGAGTTGTGCGCGTCTACCAGTTCCGCCACACGGGCCCCTGTGGCGGCAACCGCGTATCACCTTTCCCGACCGTGCTCCAGAGCCGCTTTAGCGCCGGGCTTTCCGCCGATGGCCTTGCTTCCGCTCTAAAGATCGGCACAGTGCCGGCGTCCCTACCGCTTTTGCGCCGCACTCATTATGAAAACGACTTTGGGCGACAACTTGAGCCGCAAACCGGCTGCGATCGCGGCGCTGATTATTTTCGTCGTCAGTCTGGCGACGCTGCTCGGGGTCTGGTTTTTCCAACTCGTACTCAAACTGCCGCCGTGCCCGCTTTGCCTGGAGCAGCGCATTCCTTACTACGTCGTCATTCCGCTTTCGCTCTTGGTTGCCATCGCCGCGCTGTTGCGCGCGCCGCGGAGCTTTGTTGCCGCTGGCTTTGCCGTCCTTGTCGTGGCCATGCTTGTGAGCGTGGCGCTCGGCGCTTACCACGCCGGCGTCGAGTGGCGGTTTTGGGCTGGCCCCACCGATTGTTCAGGACCGGTCACCGATTTCACCACTAAAGGTCCGCTGCTCGATCAATTGCAGTCGATCCGCGTCGTCCGCTGCGATGAAGCGGCCTGGCGGTTTCTCGGGGTTTCACTTGCCGGCTACAATGTTCTCGTCTCGCTTGCTCTCGCGGCGGTCGCCGCTTTCGGATTCACGGCACGCAACCGCGCCAATTAAAATTGTCCGATGTTTTCCAATGCTCAACTGACACTTATGCGGGAAACGCATCTCTGAGCCCTTCCGCGCAGCGCAATGTTCGAGTAGGCTTCATTTGCAGGGCTGACATGACTTACGCCTGGGCTGCGGAATTCCGCAAAGTTGAGGAGAATAGTCATGGGTTTGTTGGATAGTTTAGGCCTTGGCGACGCACTGAAAGGCGCGTTGGGGCAAGTTGAAGCAGCCGCCCTCCCGGCGCTAATCAACGGCGTGCTGGCGAAAACGCAATATCACGACCTCAACGGACTGGTCACCGCGCTGCAGAGTGGCGGCCTCAACGCTCAAGTCCAGTCGTGGCTCGGCCCCGGCGCCAATATTCCGATCACTGAGGATCAGCTCAAAGCCGTGCTCGGCAACGAGCAAGTGCAGGAATTCGCCCGCCATCTTGGCTTGCCGGTCGATCAGACGCTGGCGATGCTGGCGAAGTTTTTGCCCGACATCATCGACAAGGCCTCACCGAACGGCGTGTTAAAATCGTCTTAGGCCAATCCGCGCTCAATCCATTTTTTTGCTCGCGGCAAGGCCACTTTTTGAGGGGAAGGAAAATGAAACACATTGCAATTGTTGTCGCGTCGCTTTTCGTGGTCACCGCAGCCCTCGCCGACGATAGCTGCAAAGTCCAGGCTGGCGCTAAGAACCTACATGGCGCGGCACTGACAAGCTTCGCCACGAAGTGCTGCAACGATCAGGCTGCCGCGCAAAACTTGCATGGCGCCGCGCAGACGAGCTTTACCAAAAAATGCCTGTCCGACGCGACCGGTAGCTAGGCGTTCTCATCGAACAAGGATCGGACCCCTGTCATGCTCATACGTCAAATGACTATCTGTGCGGCCATGCTGCTCGGCGTCACGGCCCTTGCGGCAAATTCAGCGCAAGCGCTGTCCAGCAAAGAGTGCAGCGCCAAGTACAAGGCGGCGAAGGAAGCCGGCACGCTCAACGGCATGAAGTGGAATGAATTCCGCAAGGCGCAATGCGGTGCCGATGCGGCCGCTGAGCCCGCGCCCGCGGGCGCACCACCGCCGCCTCCGCCGGCCGCGGAGAAGGCTGCACCGCCGCCTCCGGGGGCACCGGCCGCGAAAACCGGTTCGCCGGGCAGACAAGCGTATCTCGCCCGCCTCCACGCCTGCTCCGCCGACTGGAAAACCCTCAAGGCGTCGGGAAAGCGCCCGGAAGGATTGCATTGGCCGCAATTCTGGCACGAGTGCGACGGGCGCAAGAAGGCCGAGGGGATGTGAGTTATTCATCTTCGGCCGCGTTGCGGCATCTACGCCGCGACGCCGCCGGGGATGGTGGGCGGTGCAGGGATCGAACCTGCGACCCCTTCCATGTCAAGGAAGTGCTCTCCCGCTGAGCTAACCGCCCTCTCCGATGGCCGGATTTAGCGTCCGGCCCGCCGAAGGGTCAAGACTACCGGCCCTCTTAAAATTTAACGCGATCGGCGCCTTTGAGCCCGAGCGTCGCGCGCGCCTCGGCCGGCGTTGCGATCTCGAAGCCTAGTTCCTCGACGATGCGGCGGATTTTCGCCACCTGCTCGGCATTGCTCGCGGCAAGCTTGCCGGGTCCGATGTAGAGCGAATCCTCGAGGCCGACGCGAATATTGCCGCCCATCATCGCGGCATTGGTTCCGAAGTTCATTTGATGCCGGCCGCCGGCCAGCACCGACCAGTAGTACTGGTTGCCGAACAAACGGTCGGCGGTGCGCTTCATGAACAACAGATTATCGAGATCGGCACCGATACCGCCGAGAATGCCGAAAATCAGCTGCACGAATACCGGCGGCTTGAACCAGCCGCGGTCGATGCAATGGGCGAGATTGTAAAGATGCCCGGTGTCGTAGCATTCGTGCTCGAATTTGACGCCGTGTCCCTCGCCCAGCGTTTTGTCGATCTTTTCAATATCGCGGAACGTATTCGGGAAGATGTAGGCGTCTGAATTGGTCAGGTAGCCTTCCTCCCAGTCGTACTTCCAGTTCTTGTAGCGTCGCGCCATTGGATAGAGAGCGAAATTCATCGACCCCATGTTGAGCGAGCACATTTCCGGCGACAGTTTTTCGGCGGCGGAAATGCGTTGATCCACCGTCATGGTAACGGCACCGCCGGTGGTGATGTTGATCACGGCATCGCACGCTTGCTTGATCCGCGGCAGGAACTGCATGAAGACGTTGGGATCGGGCGAAGGGCGGCCATCCTTCGGATCGCGCGCGTGCAAATGCAGAATTGCGGCACCGGCCTTGGCGGCATCGACGGCCTGGGTGGCGATCTGATCAGGCGTGATCGGCAACGCGTCCGACATAGTGGGGGTGTGGATCGAGCCGGTGATCGCGCAACTGATGATAATTTTATTCGCCATGATTGGTTTCCTCCTTCGCCGCCGATGGTGTGCAGCATGCCGCGAAATCGGTCAAATGGCTCGGTAGATCGAACTCGCCGGCGCGGGAGCGCAAATCCCTATGCTGGAGACTGACACCCGCCCAAGGAACGATGTCCGGCTATTCCGCAGCCGTCGCGGCCGGGCGCCCGGTGTGACGGGTACTCTCTTCGCGCGGTTTGCCCATGAGCACCGGCTGAAACAGTGCCGCCGCCGTCATCGTCGTCAACAGCGAGATGAAGAGGAGCTTGCCCATGCTCGACGTGCCGGGATCGCTGGAAAAATAAAGGCTGCCAAAGGCTGTTGCCGTGGTGCAGGCGCTGAATGTCACCGCCCGGGTCAGCACCGATTGCAACAACTTGGTCTGACCTTCGCGCCACGCCATGATGTAATAGATCTTGAATGCCACGCCGACGCCGAGCAGCAGCGGCAGCGCGATGATGTTGGCGAAATTCAGCGGCATGTCGATGGCCACGCAGATCTCGAGCGTGACCACGCCGGCGACCAGCAGCGGAATCAGTGTCAGCATGACGTCGCCGAGCCGCCGCAATGTGATCCACAACAGGATGGCGATGGAAAGAAGTGCAAAGGCACCGGCTTCGAGGAATGCGGCAAGAATTGTCTTGCGCGCCTCGAGAATGGAAATCGGCCCTTCGGTACCGTTAGGCTCGACGGCGACCACGTCGTGAGCGAACGCGCGCAACGTCGTGTTGTCGTTGGCGTTGCCGCTCGGCGCGACTTCGAGCCGGGCCTGGCCGTCCGGCGTCATCCATTGTTTCACCAAATCGGGGGGCAGCGTTTCGCGCGTGACTTCCTTGGCTTGCAACAGGCTGCGCAATTCAGTCAGCACCGTTTGCAACGGCTGCACGAAAGCCGCGGTCGCCCGCTGGCGCGCCGAGGCATCAGCCTTGGCGAGCGCGGTCATGTCAGCAGACAGACGTTTGGCTGCATCCACGCCCGGGCCGGCTGGGGCTTCCTCAGCAAGTTTGTCGAGAATCTCGACCGTGGAGTTAATCGTCGTTACGTTATCGGCATCGGTCGGCGGCGGGTCCATTTTGGCTGGATAAAGCGACTTGTTCAGTGCCGCCGCCGCGTTCTGGATCAGCGGCAGCTTTTCTTGCTGGTGATCCGGGATGAAGGTCGAAAGCGTCGTCACCCGCGAGACTTGGGGAAGCGCTCGGAGCCGTGCCGCAACCGCGTCGGCCTGCACAAGCGTGGGCTCAAGCGCCTCGATATTGTTGGAGCCGCCCGCTCCTTCCTTCTCCAGTTGAAGGTAGGTAGCCACCGACTCAACGTTGCGATTGCGCAAGTTCATCGGGTTGAAATCGAACCGCAGCCAGAAAAGCAGCGGGCTCGCAGCGAGAATGGCGATCGCGGTAACGATAAGGATCGGGGTTCGATGGCGCTCCAGAAAGTCGTCGACCGGAGCGAGGAAAGTATAGCCGAGCTGATGAGGCTCGCTGCGTGGCTTGACCTGACTTAACAGCGCCGGCAACAGCGTGATGCTGGTCAGAAACGCGATCAGCATGCCGAACCCGGCGATCAGGCCGAGCTCTGACAATCCCTTATACGCAGTCGGCAGGAACGCCAGGAAGCCGGCGGCGGTGGCCAAAGCCGCGAGCGTCAGCGGTGCTCCGGCGCGCCGGCCCGCATGCACCAGCGCCTCGTGCAAGCCGTCGACTTCGTGCCGCTCGGCCCGGTAACGAACGCTGAACTGAATGCCGAAATCAACTCCGAGGCCGACGAACAGCACAGCGAAGTAAACGGAGATCAGATTGAGCGCGCCAACCAGCAGCAAGCCAAGCGCCGCGGTTATCGACAGGCCAACGGCAAGGCTGACGAACACGGCAAAAATAATTCGCCACCACCGCAACGCCAGCCACAGGATGAGCAGCACGACGGCGATGGTCAGCACCGCGTTGAGCGCCGCATTCTCCTTGATGGTGGCAAACTCGTCGTCATTCATCGGCACCGGGCCGGTCAAGCGGACTGTGGCCTGATACTTCGACGCCAAATCGAGATCGGCTGCGGCTTTGCGGATCGCGTCGCTGGCCCGCAGCCCAGGCTGCAGCTCCGAGTAATCGAGAACCGCCGTGATTTGCAAAAATCGGAATAGGTCGCTGGCTTGTGCCTCATGGCCCTGCACCAGCACCTGCCAAGAGAAACTCGCCGGTTTACCGGCATTGACCAGCTCAAGCGTATCGGCGGCGCGTGTCAGCGGCCATTTCATGTCGTCAAGCGTGAGCTTGTCGCTTTGCACGCCGAGCAGCGCAAATTGCAGAGCGCGGATCACGCCGCGCAAGCTGGGATCGGCCGCCATGGTGCCGATCAGGCGCTGGGCCTGCGTCAGCATCTTCATCTGCTGTTCGAGTTTATCGGCGGGGAGAAACAACAAACCGCTCTGGGCAAAGAACGCCCCGCCCTGCGGCTGCACGACCGAGCGGTAAAGATCCTTCTGCTCAGTCAGCCGCGCAGCCAGCGCCCCCGCCGCCGCCTGCGCGAGCTCGGGCGTCGGCGCATTGACGACCGCTATAATCGTATCGAATTGCGGGAATGCTTTCTCGAACACCAGTTCCCGCTGCCGAGCCGGACTGGTGCTCGAAATCAGCTGATTAATGTCGGTAGTCATTGTGAAGTGCGTGGCCGCGTACCAGCCGCACAAAATCGCCAAAACGATCGACGCGACAATGACCGACCGCTGATAATGGATGCAGACGGCGATCGTGCGAACGACGGAATTGGTGATCGTCTTCATGGGGCGTGGGCGAACCGGCGTTTTGAGGCGTTATGACGACGGCAAAATGGAGGCACGCAGATCGATTTGCCTACATATGCGACGCGTCAGATCGCGCAACCACCATGCACGCCGACATGCCGGTCGTCGCCATCCCCCGAGGCGGGTTGGCCGGCTCTTAGTGCCTGAAACCGCGCCAAAGGGAAATCGTGAATATTTTCCTATATTCGACGCGAAACCGTCGGCACCCATAAGCCGTTAGTTCAGATGGGGAGCCACGCTGGACAAAGGGTGCATTTCCGCCTCATACCGTGGTTCCAGAAACCCTATTTCGGCTATCGGCCGCGGCACGGAAGGCTTGATTGTCGCGGCCTTGTGGCCAATTATTCGCGAGCGGCCAAGGCATTGGACGGGATACGGCCTACGTGCCCTTGCGGCGCAACGCCGCACTGCAGCACGGCCCGGAGGTTAACGGATGAAAGTGATACTTGCTCAGCCGCGTGGCTTCTGCGCCGGTGTGGTGCGTGCCATTGAGATAGTTGAGCGGGCCCTGCAGAAATATGGGCCGCCGGTCTATGTGCGCCACGAGATTGTGCATAACAAGCATGTGGTCGAGAGCCTGAAGGCCAAGGGCGCGCATTTTGTCGAGGATTTGTCGGAAGTTCCGGCCCACGCCGTCACGATCTTCAGCGCCCATGGAGTCGCCAAGAGCGTAGAAGAGGAAGCCGCGGCGCGTGAGCTCCCGGTATTGAACGCAACCTGTCCGTTGGTGACCAAGGTCCACAACCAGGGTAAGCGCTACGTCGCGCAGGGCCGAAGGCTCATTCTCATCGGACACGCCGGCCATCCCGAAGTCGAAGGCACCATGGGCCAGATTTCCGAGCCGGTGACGCTCGTGCAAACCGAAAACGACGTCGCCTCGCTCGATATTCCGGCGGATACGCCCGTTGCCTACGTGACGCAAACGACGCTGAGCGTCGACGACACGCGCGGCATTATTGCCGCTCTGCACCAGCGGTTCACCGACATCGTCGGTCCGGAAACCCGAGACATCTGTTACGCCACGCAAAATCGCCAGACCGCGGTGCGCGAACTCTCGAACCTCGTCGACGTTATTCTTGTGGTCGGCGCCAAGAACAGTTCAAACTCCAACCGGCTGCGCGAGATCGGTCACGAGGCGGGCACCCCCTGCTATCTCATCGCCGATGGCAGCGAGGTGGAGCCCGCTTGGTTTAATGGGGCGCAGACGGTGGGAATTACCGCCGGCGCTTCAGCTCCTGAGGTGCTGGTGGAGGACGTTATTGACGCGTTGCGCCGCCTCGGGCCGGTCGAGGTTTCGGAACTCACCGGCCGGCAGGAAACCATCGAATTCCGTTTGCCGCCGGAATTGACCGACGGCCGCTCACCGGTTCGGGCCACAGCCAAGGTTTAGCGGCCCGCAAGAAACGTCAAACAGCGTGCGAAGAAGAACAAGACGAAGAAGGACAGGATAGTGACCGTATCATTGCGACAACAAATTGCCGTCGGCTCATATGTGTTGCGGCAGAAACTCACCGGGCAGAAGCGTTATCCGCTCGTGCTGATGCTTGAGCCGTTGTTCCGGTGCAATCTCGCTTGCTTCGGATGCGGGAAAATCGACTATCCCGACGCGATCTTGAACAAACGCCTGTCGGTCCAGGAATGCCTCGACGCCGTTGACGAATGCGGAGCTCCGATGGTCGCCATTCCGGGCGGCGAGCCGCTGATCCACAAAGAGATTGGCGAAATCGTCAAAGGCATTGTCGCGCGCAAGAAATACGTCTCGCTTTGCACCAATGCGCTGCTTCTGGAAAAGAAGCTGCACCTGTTCGAGCCGTCGCCCTATTTGTTCTTCTCAGTGCATCTCGACGGTTTGAAGGAACACCACGACAAATCAGTGTGCATGGCCGGCGGCTTCGAGAAGGCGGTATCCGCCATCAAGGCCGCGAAAGCCAAAGGCTTCACCGTCAACGTCAACTGCACCGTCTATGACGGCCACCCGTCGGAAGACGTCGCCAAGTTTCTCGACCTGACCAGTGAGCTCGGCGTCGGCGTATCGATCTCGCCCGGCTACGCCTATGAGCGTGCGCCAGATCAAGAGCACTTCCTCAATCGCCGCAAGACCAAGGAATTGTTTCGCCAGGTCTTCGCGCTCGGCAAAGACAGGAAGTGGAACATCACGCATTCCACCATGTTTCTCGACTTCCTTGCCGGCAACCAGGAATTTCATTGCACGCCGTGGGGCATGCCGACGCGCAACATCTTCGGCTGGCAGAAGCCCTGCTACCTGCTCGGCGAGGGCTACGCCAAGAGCTTCAAGGAATTGATGGAGACCACCGACTGGGACTCTTACGGCACCGGCCGCTACGAGAAGTGCGCGAACTGCATGGCGCATTGCGGCTATGAAGCGACCGCGACCGAAGCAATCTTCCAGCACCCGCTCAAGGCCCTTGCGGTGTCTCGTCGCGGCGTAAAGACCGAAGGCCCGATGGCGCCGGAAATCGACATGAGCAACCAGCGCCCGGCGCGGTACGTTTTCGACAGCAACGTGCAGCTCACAATGTCGCAAATGCGCGCCAATGAGGCGCGCGAAAAAGCGGCGAAGGAAGCCGCCAAAGCGGCAGCGCAAACTTCGGCAAGCGCGGCGTAACGCAGTTACGCCCTTTTTCGCCGCCCTTAAGCTCGCAGATTTAGGCAAGAAAGAGGGCCCGGTTTCATCCGGGCCTTCGACCAGAGCGTCGTCCTGCGGGAAGGGCTCGGCGATGAGCTCTCAAGCACGTATCTGAAGTTAAAGTACGAGGACTGGAACAAATACACACGCCACCTCACCGAATGGGAGCGCGAAACGACGCTCGACTGCTGAAAGCCCGCACCATTCTGCGTATGCGCCTGTCGGGCTCGCGGGCACCTGATCGCCAAGCAAATTATTCGCGGAGGCGCTTTGCCGTTTGGAGTTAACTCGGCGGCGCCTCAAGCTATTTTCGACAATTGGGTCTAGCTACCTGGTCTGCCACTTTTTCGAGGTTTCGACCGCATGCGCAGCCTGCAACACGGTCAAGTCGTCGAATTGGCGCCCAACCAGCATGAGGCCGATCGGCAGATCGTCCGCGAGGCCGCAAGGCACGGAAACGGCGGGATGCCCGGTGACATCGAATGGACAAGTGTTGCTCAGCATGTCGAGTGCGGCGCCCATGTTCTCCTCAATCGAGCAGCCGTCGGCCGCCAGCGGCGGCGTAACGAAGGGTATTGTCGGCAGCGCGAGCACGTCGCACTGTGCCAATGCACTGTCATACGCAGCATTAAGCAGATGCCGCACGTTCTGCGCCTTGGCGTAATACCGACCGTGGTATCTGCGATGCATGTATTCACCAAGCAGCAACACCAGGACCGCCTGGGGCGGTAGGTCGCTGGGGCGTGAACCGAAGCCCCGTCCGACGGCATCGAGTAACCGCGTATTGTAGAAGCCGCGCCAGTTGGTGCCGACGTTGTTGCCTTTGAGCATGAATTCCGCCGGCCCTTCGATGCCAATGCCCATCCAAACGTCTTGACCGTCAAGGTGCATCGGCACTGAAACCTCGGTGACGACCGCTCCTTGTTGTTCGAGCTCCGCGGCGGCGGCTTTACACTTGCGATCGACAATCTCGGCGCCGCCGGGGAATCCAGGACCGGGCGGTCGGGCAAATCCTTCCTTGAGAATTCCGACGCGTAAGCCTTTCACCCCCCGGCCAATTGCCGGCATATAGTCGCGCACGTAGTTCTCGGGAATGACGCCGCGCTGGCGCGGATCGAGCGGGTCGGGTCCGGCGACAACGGAAAGCAGTCGAGCGGTGTTCTCGACCGTGTCACATATCGGCCCGACATGATCCAACGTCATCTCGATCATGACGATGCCGGTATAGGGAACGAGGCCGAAAGTCGGCTTGTGACCAACCACGCCGCAGCGCGACGCGGGCATGCGAATCGAGCCTGCCTGATCGCCCCCGAGCGCCATTTTGACATCTCCCGCCGCAACGGCGGCGGCGCTGCCGCCCGATGATCCTCCGGGCGAGTGCGTCGGCTTGTGCGGGTTGCGCATGGGGCCGGCGACGCACGTATGGCCGCCGCCGGAGAAGGAGCAGTCTTCGGTGTTGGTCTTGCCTACAATCGTGCCGCCGGCGTCGAGCACGCGCGTAACGACTGTCGCGTCGATGTCGGGGATGAAGCCTTCCAGTATGCGCGAGCCGTTGATAAGCGGAACGCCGGCCACGCAGATCGGATCCTTGATGCCGACGTCGTAGCCCTTGAGGCTGCCGGATGGCGCGCCTTCGATGTGGCAACGCCAATACCAGGCGTTGAATGGATTGTCCTTCGCCGCAGGCCGGTAGCCTGGGTCGCGCGGATATTTCACCGGAGGACGAAACTCGGGGAATTCCTCCAGGCGCCGATACGAAGCGATTGGCCCTTGCATGCAGTTTTGGTACGATTGAGCCTCGGAGTCAGACATCTCAATGCCGAATTCGTCGGCCAATGCGCGGATTTCCCGGACACTGGGTAAGTTGGCAGCATGCGGCA
Source organism: uncultured Alphaproteobacteria bacterium (assembly GCA_963753355.1). Classification (GTDB taxonomy): domain Bacteria; phylum Pseudomonadota; class Alphaproteobacteria; order Rhizobiales; family Xanthobacteraceae; genus BOG-931. Next base: position 7,303 of record CAVWBV010000012.1, on the reverse strand, counting down.
TGTCTTGCTCCTTGAATGGCCGCGTCAGATCGGCCTTCCGCCAGCTAAGCTGCCGGCTTGGCTGAAATTTCAGTGGCTGTTATCAACGTGACGCCACCGTCCAGGATCGGCTTGGCCACGTCGAAAAATCGCGCGACAGTCTCAGAACCATTGTGACGATCCATGGCCGCTTTGTCCGTAAAGCGTTCATAAGTGGCAAAAAGGCAGGGATCCGATGCGTCCTGCGAAATAAAGAACCCGACCGTGTCAGGCTCGTTCAGCTTGACGTTCTCGGCGACCTTTATCAGCGCTTGCCGCATGGTTTCTTCGTGGCCTTTTTTCGCCCGGATGATCGCGGTGATCGTCAGCATATGGCCCTACCCTTCCGCTTCGCTGATCATCGGTTCGCGCCGACGGCGTCGCTTATGAGTTCGTGCTCGAATTCGCCAATCTCTTCCTTTGGCACTTGCCGGATCAGGATGCCTTTCTGAATGACTAGAATGCGGTCCGACAGTTTGCGAATGAAATCGAGCGATTGCTCGACCAGAATCATCGTCACGGAATTCGTCCGCTTGAGCTCGAGCAGATGGTCGGCAATCTCGTCGATGATGGATGGTTGAATGCCTTCGGTCGGCTCGTCCAGCAGTACAAGAGTTGGTTCACCGCAGAGACATCGGGCAATGGCGAGGATTTGCTGCTCGCCGCCGCTCAAAACGCCAGCCGTGCGCAACCGCAACGGCGCCAGACGCGGGAACGTCTCAATGACGTCGTCAACTTTTTCCCAGGACTTGCCGGCCATCCGCGCGCCCATCCAAAGATTCTCGGCGACGCTAAGCCGGGGAAAAATCTCGCGGCCCTGCGGGATGTAGCCGAGTCCGGCGCGGGCGCGCTCGTGGGCCGGTGCTGCGGTTATGTCGGCGTCGCGAAACGCAATTCGTCCAGCCGTGGCCCGCAACTGCCCGGCCAGGGTGCGCATCAGCGTCGACTTGCCCATACCGTTGTGGCCGAAGAGACCGACAAATTCGCCCTGTGCGACCGAAAAATCGATGCCCTGCAGGATCGGAATGCGGCCGTAGCCCGACCGCAGGCCACGTACTTGCAAAAGCTCAGTCACCGGCCTCGCGCCCCAAATAGACGTTGCGCAATCGCTCGTCGCGCATCACGGTATGGACATCGCCTTCAAGCAGAATGCGCCCCTGATGCAGCACGGTGACATTGCGAGCGATCATCTGGATGAACTGCATGTCGTGTTCGACAATGATCAGCGAGTGATTGCCCTTGAGCTCGTGAATCAATTTCGCCAGAAGGTCGACCTCCTGGTTGGTCATGCCGGCGGCCGGCTCGTCCAACAAGATCAGATCGGGATCCGACCCGGTGACCATGGCGATTTCAACGAGTTGCCGCTGCCCGTGGGCAAGCCGGCCGACGATCTGGCCGGCAAGGTGCTTGATGCCGAACTTTTCCAGTACTTCGTCGACCGCCGCAGCCACTTCCTTTCGCGATAACCGGCGAGCAACGGCGAGCCGGATGTGCTCGCGAACCGTCAGGCCGTCATACAGCGACGGCACTTGAGTTTTGATGCCCATGCCGCGTTGCGCAATCGACGCGGCGTCCGCTGCGGTAACCGTTTCGTTCTTGAACTTGATCGCTCCGGCTGTCGGCTTCAATTGGCCCGTGATGCATTTGAAGAACGTGCTCTTTCCGGCGCCATTCGGCCCAATGAGACAGCGCAATTCACCGTAATCAATTGAGAAGTCGATGCCTGAGAGAACCTCGACGCCGCCGAAACGCTTGACCAAGCCCTGCGTTTCGATGATCGGTTTAGCCGTCATTGCGCCGGCTGCCGGCGTGTTAGCCGCGGCCGCACCGGCCACGAGAGGTTCTTATAAATCCGCTGCAGGGTGGGCAGGATACCGCTTGGCATCAGCAGCACCGATGCAATCAGAATGATACCGAGGACGAAGTTCGGATTAAGCCAGTTGAGCCTGCCCAGCTCGGCAGTAATGCCTTGTAGAAGAAAACAGGCGAAAACCGGTCCGACCAGCGTGCCAAGCCCGCCGATAATAACCCAAACAATAACCTGCGCCGTGTAGAGCAGGCTGAACATTGTCGGACTGACAAACACGCAGTTGGCAAAAAGAATGCCCGCGGCGCCCGCCATGGCCCCGCCAACGATGAACGCGATGAGTTTAACCCGCCGCGGGTCGTAGCCGAGTAGTTCGGTGCGTTGTTCATTCTCCCGGATCGCAACCATCAAGTGCCCAAGATTTGTCGAGAGCAGCCATCGCACAAAAATATAAGAGACGCACAACAGCGATGCTGCCACATACCAGATATCTTCAACCTCGAGCGTCGTGTCCGGATCCCACGGAAGATTGATCAGCGGAGTAGCGGAGCTGCCGGGAAATTTGCTCCCCGGGAGACCGCGAATACCGTTAAAGCCGCCGAGCGCCGCCTTGCCGATATGGTAGGCGTCGCCGGCCGTAGCGTTAAATAGCTTATAAAGAATGAGGGACACGGTGAGCGTAATAACACCGAGATACACGTCCGTAACGCGTCCCCAGAACATGAAATACCCGAGAAGAGCGGCGAACATGGTCGGAATCAATAGCCCAAGCACAATCGCCCAAGTGGAATCCCCGAAATTGATCGCCGCCACCGCGTACGTGTAGCCGCCCAGACCAAAGAACGCGGTCTGACCGAAGCTGATGATGCCGCAATATCCCCAGATCAGCGCCAGGCTTAGCGTGAGAATCCCCATGCTGGCGTAGATCGTCGCGTTGATGACCGTGAACAATTCAAAGACCTGCGGAAACAAGCCGATTACCGCAGCAGCGGCGATCAAAAATAGGATCCAGGCGACGGCTCTGCGACCGGTCATATTGCGCCCTTGAACAAACGCCCGGTAATGCCCTGCGGCAAGGCTCTGACCAGAAGTACGGCGCCGACCAAGAGGCTCACTTCCCCGAACACCGGCGTTGTCAGAAACGTCATGCCGGTATCCAGCGTACCGAGCACAGTCGATGCGGAAAGCGTGCCGGCAACGACCGCGCTGCCGCCGCTGATGACGGTGATGAAGGCTTTGGCCACGTATTGCCCGCCCATGGCCGGCACGACACCCGACAGCGGCGCTATCATCCCGCCGGCCAGCCCCGACAGCGCCGCGCCGATGGCGAAAGTCACGGCATAGACATGCGCGGAGTTGACACCGAGCGAACCGACCATTTGCGCATTCTGCATGGTCGCGCGCGCAATGATGCCGAACCGGGTGAAACGCAACGCGCAAAACAAAGCGAGGGTAGTCAGCGCTGCGATCCCGATGATCGCGAAATTATAATTGCTGAGCTCGTATCTGCCGAACGGCATCGAACCGAGCGGCGTAGAAACGCCGCTCGTGGTATTGCCGAAAACCATGGTGACGGCGCCGACCAGAGCCAGGCTCAGTCCCCAAGTGGCGAGCATGGTGTCGATCATACGCCCGTACAGGAACCGGATAATGGTGCGTTCGATCACGAGGCCGAACGCACCAACAATGAGTGGCGCGAGGACAAGAGACGCCACCCATACGTTGATGCCGGCATTCACTGCGGTGACCACGGTGTAGCCGCCGAGCATGATGAATTCGCCATGCGCGAGGTTGATGACTCGCATCATGCCGAAAATCACCGCCAGTCCGATGGAGATCAAAAGGAGGCTGGCGATGGAGGTCACAATCTGATCGATGACAATGACCGCTAGATCCATCGCCTGCCTCGTAGACGCCCAGCCTCAGGTCTTCACGTCGATGATGTATTGCTGGTTATCGTTCGGATTCTTGATCAGGTTGCAGACCGCCGAAGTGTCGAGCGGCTTCTGCTGCGAGTAGGATTCCAGCACCTTCCACTTCTGATTTTCAGCCACCGCGATGTACGCGTCAATGATGCAGTGGTGAGTTTGCGCATCGATCGTGGTTTTGCCCGCCGGACCGACGAAGGACATTCCGGTCTCGAGCGCCTGGATAACCTTCATCCGATCGATGGTGCCGGCTTTGGTGACGGCGTCAGCCCAGAGATTGAAGCCCTGATAGGTCATCGCCGACATTTCGATATTGCCCGGCGCGTTCTTGCCGAAGCGGTCTTCGTAGCGTTTGATGAAGCCGAGGTTTTCCGGCGTCTGGATCGACGGGAAGTACCCATAAGTGGCAATGATGCCGTCGCCTTCCTCCGGGGTGAGCACTGCCTGCTCGTTGCCCAGGCCGAACGTCGTCGAGGCCATCGGAATCTGCTTCTTCATGCCTGAGGCGGCCCATTGCCGATAGAAGGAAATGTGAGCGCCGCCGACCAACACCGACATGACGATGTCCGGTTTGGCCGCCTGAATCTTCGCAATGGTCGGGCCGAAGTTGGTGACGTCGAGCGGGAAAAAGTCGGTCGACAGCACCTCGCCGCCATTGTCGACGCAGTATTTTTTGACCCATTTGGCGGTCGTCTGTCCATAAATGTAGTCCGCCGCCACCGTGTAGATCTTCTTTCCCCACTTGTTCATCACATAGGGGATCATCTTCTCGAGCGTCTGTGCAGGAGTCGTGCCAACGATAAAGATGTTGCGGTCACAAACGCCGCCTTCATACAGCGTGTTGTAGAAGTAAAGCGTCTTGAACCGGTCGAGCACCGGTCGCATCGCCTCCCGAGACGCGGACGTGATGCCGCCCATTACGACTGCCACGCGGTCCTTGGTGGCGGCCTCAGTGGCGTATTGGGTGTAGAGCTGGATGTTCGACTGCGTGTCGTAGTTGATCTGACTGATCTTGCGGCCGAGCAATCCGCCTTTGGCGTTGATATCTTCCACCGCCAAGGTGAGGCAGTTGATCATCGGCGTGCAGTAGATGTCGAGGCCGCCTGAAGCATCATGAATGCCGGCGATCTTGATGTCGTCTGCCGCGTAGAGATTGGGAATAAAAAAGGGACCGGTGGCGGCAGCGCCGCCCGCAGCCGCGGTTTTGAGAAACTTTCGCCGATTAACGCGCATAGTCATAGTACCCCTCCGTGTAATGGTTAGAACCCCCCGGTACCGCCGGAGCTTGGATCCTTGAGAGCGAGCCGACGATTTGGTTCACAGAAGTGCGCAGGCTTTTTCAGAAGAATGCTATTTGCTGGTTGGAGGGACTGGCGATTGGCTCTTGGCACCGCGCGATGGCCAGCACGATCGAGCATCGAGACCCTCACAAAGGAATGCCGCAGAAGGCGCCCAGCGCACAGCAATCTGCCCATCCCAGCATCACATAACGTAACGGGGTGAAGCTTTGGGCAGGCTGGTCAACCTGTCAAGCCCAATTTCTGACCAATGATGGACCAATTGCGCGCCACCTTGAATATAGTGGGCGCAACTTCAGCGAGCTGCGGTCCGCTTAATTCGCTTTCCAGTCGCCGGCTTGCTCGAACGCGTAAGCGGCTCGATAGATGGTCGGCTCATCGAAATGCTTGCCAACAAGCATCAAGCCAATCGGCAGTCCGTCGGCCAATCCACACGGCAGCGACATAGCCGGATGGTGGGTGAGATCGAACGGCGCCGTGTTGGAAATCATCTCCAGCGCCCGCTGCACATATTCTTCCCGTGGGGCATCGGCAGCCGGCAAGAGCGTCGCCTTCATTGGCGTGGTCGGCATCAGCAACAGATCATAGTCTTTGAGCGCCGCGTCGTAAGCTGCGGTGAGACGGCGCGTAATGTTGACCGCCTTGCCGTAATAGCGTGGCCCATAAACGTTGTTCATGTAGGTGCCGAGCATCAACAGCACCTTGGTGGTTTCGGAAAGCTCGTTAGCTCGCTTGCGCCAACCGCGGTGGAAGTCCATCAGAGCAAGCGAATAGAGATCGGATCGACTTAAGCCGTAACCATCGCCCCACATCATCGTTTGAGTAAGGCCTTCGGCGCCGATCGGCGTCCACACGGCAGGGCCTGTCAAGTGCAACGGAATTGACACCTCCGAAACGGTCGCGCCGAGGTCGGCAAATCGTTTCGCGGCCGCGCGCACTTTCTCATCAACGACCGGCTCGGCGTTCGCCTGCTCAAACCCTTCGCGGACGATTTCGATCTTCAGCCCTTTCACGCCGTTTCCGAGCATTTGTGAATAAGGCTGCACTTTCGGGGATTTGATGCGAGGGTCGTAGCCGTCATCTCCGGCGATGACCTCGAGCATCAGGGCATTATCGGTGACGGTCGCGGTCATCGGGCCGGTGTGATCGACAAAAATCTCGATCGGCATAATGCCCGTGTAGGGCACGAGCCCCCAAGTCGGCTTCATGCCGTAGATGCCGCACCAAGAGGACGGCATGCGGATCGAGCCGCCCTGGTCGCCGCCAATCGCCATATCCACTTCTTTCGCCGCGACGGCGACCGCGCTTCCGGAGGAAGACCCACCAGCCGAGTAGCCCATTTTCCACGGATTGTGCACCGGACCCGCTGCTCCGGTATGGCTGCCACCGGACAGGCAGAAACATTCGCAATGCGCTTTTCCGACAATCTCCGCGCCGGCATCGAGCAAGCGCGTTACGACAGTCGCATCAAAATCGGGTACAAACCCTTCAAGCGTCGCGGCGCCGTTCATCATCGGCACGCCGGCCACCATAACGTTGTCCTTGATGGCGACGCGCTTGCCGCTGAGCTTTCCGCCGGGTGCGCCTTTGATTGAAACTTTGCGGTACCAGGCGTTGTATTTATTTTCTTCGGCAGTCGGCTTGACGCCCGACGTCCGTGGATATTTCACGGGAGGTAGTTCGTCCGGCAGGCCGTCCACCACCTCATAAGCGCCGACAAAACCGGCCAAAATGCCGGCGAACGAACTAACGTCGGCATCACTCAGAGATAGGCCGCACTGCTTGGCAACTCGGCGCCATTGGTCGGCTGAAGGAACCGGTACTGTCATGACTTCCCCCCAATCTTAGTTTGAACGCGAGGGACTCACATATCGCCTCCCCTAACACTGCATTTTTCATTCCAAGACTACGCCACCCCGCAGCCAGTTACATCCTGTCCGCGCCGATCAGATCGACGCGGGCCTGCTCAAGATGCCTCCTCACTAGATCAATCGCAGTCTGGCCGTCGCGGTGCAACAGCGCTTCGAATATCGCTCGATGCTCGGCGTTGTAGGCGGAGATCTTGTCTTGGGTCAGGATAAGCCGTTTCATCCGATCCCATTGAGCATGCAGACGGACCATGTTCACCTGCTGATAAAACCGCACAATCATGGGATTGCGCGACAGAGGGCAAGTTGGAGATGGAATTCGCAATCAAGCTGCGTAAATAAATCCTGATCGTCACCGCAGTCGTCGAGTTCCTTCAGCACGCT